>SUZG01000030.1 GCA_015060015.1 Rikenellaceae bacterium
CATCGGTGGGTAGCATTTTGCAGATGTTCAACCGCAAGTACCTCTACATTGTTGCTGCGTGCTCGGCTGTGGCAATACCCGTAAGCTACTACATCATCGACCAATGGATGCAGCAGTATGTCTATCGCACACCAATGTCGTGGTGGGTATATGCCTTGGCGGTGGGGGTTATCCTCGCTATCACGGTCGTAACAGTAACCCTACGCTCGGCAAAGGCTGCAACGGAGAATCCAACCGAATCGATAACAAGATAGAGAGATTAGGGAAATTAGAGAATTTAGGGAACTTAACGAAAATCCCTAATCTCACTAAACTCCTTAAATTCCCTAAACTCCCTACAAAACAGAAAAACAATTTACAAACTAAATAAAATAATTACAGCTATGTTAAAAGTAGAAAATTTACAGAAGAGTTTTTTCACCGAGGAGATCGAGACTGTTGCTCTGAACGGTGTATCGTTTGAGGTTAAGGAGGGCGAGTTTGTTGCCATTATGGGACCTTCGGGTTGCGGTAAATCTACGCTCCTCAACATCTTGGGCCTCTTGGATAATCCTACGGGCGGCTCATACCGTTTGCTCGACCAAGAGGTGGGCGGTCTGAAAGAGAAGGAACGCACCGCCTTCCGTAAGGGCAATATCGGCTTCGTATTCCAGTCGTTCAACCTTATCGACGAGTTGTCGGTGGCCGAGAATGTCGAGTTGCCGCTTATCTATATGGGCGTGAAGCCCTCGGAACGTAAGGAGAGAGTAAAGAAGATGCTCGACCGTATGAACATCTCGCACCGTGCGGGCCACTTCCCTCAGCAGCTCTCGGGTGGTCAGCAGCAGCGTGTGGCTATCGCCCGTGCCCTTGTGTCGAACCCCAAACTGATCCTTGCCGATGAGCCTACGGGTAACCTCGACTCGAAGAATGGTCAGGAGGTGATGACCCTGCTCAAAGAGCTCCACCAGGAGGGTACAACCATCATTATGGTTACCCACTCGCAGCACGATGCCTCGTATGCAAGCCGTACCATCTGTCTGTTCGACGGTAAGATTGTGACCGATGTAAAGAGCCGCTTGTAATTAAAATAGTGAATTTAAGGAGTTTAGCGAGTTTAAGGATAAGTAAATCACTAAATTCCCTACTCTCCCTAAATTCCTTAAACTCACTATAAAACCCAATCATAAGCATCCCAGGCTTGGGTAGGTTTGACCGCCTCCCAAGCCACTACAAAAACAAATAAAAAGAATTATTAACTCAACGCGGTCTGCCCGCCCGAAGCCTTTTTTGATTTTAGGCGAGCAGATTTCTTCTCGACCGCAGTTCGGCGTGGATGGGACATAGTAGCCTATTTCTCATTCGCGACGGACAAGGAGAGGAGGAAGGTGCCGCATAAAATCGAAAAAGTATGAAGATTGCTTTTAAGAATTTCTTGATGACATTACGTCGTTACAAGGTCGCATCGCTGCTTAATGTGCTCGGTTTGACCCTCGCCTTTGTGGCATTCTACATCATCGCTTCGCAGGTGTGGTTTACCATCACCTACAACCACTCATTCCCCAATGCCGACCGCACCTATCTTATCTCGCCCGACTTCGGTGGAGGTAACGATGGCGAAGTCAAATGGAGTACCAATTCACCCGGTAACTTGGCCTATACCGCTGCCGAGCAGTTCCCCGATGCCGAGGAGGTCGCCTCAACTATGCCTTACCCACGCATTAGCCGCATCTGGATCAAACGCAATGAGTACACTATGGAACCGTTCAATGAATATGTATATCAAGGAACGGCCAATGTGCCAACATTCTTCGGTTTTGAGTGCTTAGCAGGCGATTTCTCACAACTCAAAGAGCCTAATACGGTGGCAATGGCTCGCTCGAAGTCCGAAAAATTGGGCGTTGGTGTGGGCGATGTAATCTACTTTGAAGGTGGAAAATACAACGATGACGGCAAGCCAACCGTTCAGCAGACCATCGTAGCCATCTACGAGGATATGCCCAAAAACTGTATGTTCAGCCATTGGGGTATTATGCAGAAAGACGAAGGTGTCTATACTGAGGGTAATAACAATTGGAACTACTCGAATTTTGTGCGTATGCGTGAGGGTGCCAACCTCGACACCTACATCGAAATCTTCAAGAAAGGTTATGCCGACTGGTTCCTCGGAATGGTGCAGGAGTGGATGGCCGAAGCAGAGGAGGCAGCGGATCCCGAGGAGATTGCGATGGTCAAGGAGGAGTTGGAAAGCGGTGCACAGGTGCTGGACACTCGCCTCGTGAGTCTTGACAAAATATATTATGATGGCAACTTCTACGACTCTGGCAACTTCCGTACAGGCAAGAGATCAACACCTATCATCCTCGGCAGTATTGCATTTATCATCGTGCTGATTGCATTTATTAACTTTATCAACTTCTTCTTCGCCCTTGTGCCTGTGCGTATGCGTGCAGTAAATATCTGCAAGGTGTTTGGAGCAAGTCAGGGTACACTGCGTTGGAACTTCCTCTTTGAGGCTATCGGATTGGTGCTTATCTCAATGGCTCTGACGCTCTATCTGATGGTGGTTATTCAGGATAGTTTTATTATAAACTACTCGATTTGCTCGCTCGCCCTATCGGATAATATCCCCGTGATTATTATGGTGGTTGTGCTGATGGTATTGCTCGCTGTTATTGCTGCTCTCTATCCAGCATTCTACATCACCCGTTTTAATGCTTCGTTGGGTGTTAAGGGTGGCTTTGCACAATCGGCTACTGGTCGTCGTCTGCGTTCAGTGATGGTTGGAGCTCAGTTTACTGTGGCTATGATTCTCATCATTGTAACCGCTGTCTTCTTCTTGCAGTATCGCTATATGATTAAATACGATTTGGGCTTCGATCGCGAAAATATCGTAACCTTCGCTTCGTGGGATTTGGGTACACGTTCTGAGACGGTTGTGGAGCGATTGCAGCAACACCCCGATGCGGTGGATGTAACTGTCTCGGCAGTAAATCTGTTCCATTGCAACCAGATGTGGGGACGCGAGTACGAGGGTAAAGAGTATGTTGTGCGTGCCAATCCCGTGCGTTGGAATTTCCTCGACTTCTTTGGTTTTGATGTAGTCGATGGCAACGGTTTTACCCCTTCGTCAGCCGAACGCAATGAGATTGTGATGATGAGCCGAATGCACCGCGATGTGGGCATTCCGCTTGGATATAAAGAGGGTAATCAGTACCCCTATGTTGGTATCATCAAAGATATTCGCCTTACATCGCTTGCACAGGAAGATGAGTATTACGCCTTTTACTGTGCCGAAGCCGATAGCCGAATGAGTCATTTCTACATCCGCCTGCGTGCTGGGGCCGATGTTAAAGCGTTTGCCGACTATGTAAAGAAACTCTCAAAGGAACTTGCTCCCGCTGCCGATGAAGCCGAACTATACTTCCTGGAGGAGTGGGTTGAGAGTCTCTATCAACAGACCAAGAAGGATATGGTACTGATTGGCTTGTTCGCCGTGCTGGCTATTGTTATCGCACTGATGGGAGTCTTTGGTATTGTGATGTTCGAGACGCAGCACCGCCGCTCGGAGATTGCTGTAAGAAAGGTCTATGGAGCAACGACACGCCAGATTGTCGAGATGCTGAACCTGCGTTATGTGTGGATTGTCGGAGGCTGCTTTGTGGTGGCAGCACCTGTGGCGTGGTATATCACCTCACGCTGGTTGGAGTCGTTCGCCAACCGCATTGCACAGCCTTGGTGGCTTTATATTGCTGCCCTTTTCGTTGTCCTCGTCGTAACGGTCGGCCTTGTAACCCTCCGCTCGTGGAAGGCCGCAACCGAAAACCCTGCTGATGTAGTAAAAAATAATTAATTCTGGAGTAGTTTTTGAAAGATAATTTATTGGGTGATAAATACCCCTTTTAGGGGTAAACGTAGCAAATAGAGTGAAAAAGGGATTAAAATTTGGAATTCTCGCTCGCTTTGCATAACTTTGCAGATAAGTGTACGTATGTGTCTATACGCACACCGAAACCTATATTGATGAAAATAACACTTTAGAATATCAACATTATGAAGAAGTTCCTTTTGATGGCAGTTGCAGCAGTGGCTATGTTGGCAACAGCGTGTACAAAGGATAATGATGTGGTCGAGCCTGTGGAGCAGACGTCTGAGATTACATTCACCATCTCAACAATTGAGTATATCACTCGTGCCGAGTTTGGCAAGGGCGAGCAGGCTACAGACCTATATTGGGCAGTTTATGACCAGAACACCAAGCAACGGCTCTTCAAGTCGGAGACTCCTGCAACAATGACCAACTTAAAAGCACAAGTGGTTATCCCATTTGTTAACGGTATGTCATACGACGTTCTCTTCTGGGCAAAGAACGCAGCAGCACCATACGATGTAGATTGGGACGAGGCTACAATGGCATACACGGCAGGCACTCTATACGCAAACAAGGAGTCATACGATGCATTCTTCTGCTACCACAAGGTTGGATTGGTATCGGGTCCTGTCAGTCAGGATATCAAGCTGAAGCGTCCTTTTGCACAGGTTAACATCGCGACAGCGGACTACTCAACAGCAGGCTTCACAGTCGCAGAGTCAAAGGTTACTGTTAAAGATGTATACTCAGCCTTCAACCTTCGAGATGGTGTTGTAATGGGTACTAAAGCACCTCTGACATTGAACTATGCCACAAAGCCTGATGGCACAATAACACTCGATGGCAAGACATACGACATCCTCGCAGTAAACTATCTGCTGGTTGGCAAGGATAAGACCACTATCGACATCACAATGGATTGCAAGGATGGGAGCAGCAATGTGAAGTCGTTTAATTACAGTGCAGTGCCCGTACAGCAGAACTACAAGACAAACATCGTAGGCAACCTGCTCTCAAGCGGCTCTTCATCAGCCAAAGCTACATTGGAGTTGCAATAAGTAATGCGTAGATACAATAATAGCCGAGAGCATCGTGTTCTCGGCTATTATTATATATAGGTATCTACTACAACTCTGCTATCAAAGCATCAATATCCTCCTCGCGTGTAGCCCAGCTTGTAGCGAGGCGAATGACCGTTCTGCCATCCGCAAGGTGCTCCCACTCGCTGAAGGTTGTTACACTGCTCAGCCGCTCCAGCTGCTCAGCGGTTAGAGCGAAGAAGAGCTGATTGGTAGGTGTCGGAATAAACACTTCATAACCCTTTGCCACCATAGCCTCACGCATACGGATAGCCTGTTCCACCGCGTGGCGTGCAATACGCAGATACAGACCATCGTTGAACAATACATCAAACTGAATACCGAGCATACGTCCCTTAGCCAACAACGCACCACTCTGCTTTATAGTGGTAAAGAAGTGAGGTATTGACTCCGCTCGGGGCACAACAACAGCCTCACCAAACATCGCCCCCACCTTCGTGCCACCGATATAAAACACATCGCACAGGCGAGCCAAATCCCTCAGCGTAACATCCGCACCCTCAGCCATCAGTCCATAGCCTAAACGTGCTCCATCAACAAAGAGAGGAATACTCCACTTGCGACATACAGCCGACAAAGCCTCCAACTCGGACAAAGAGTATATCGTACCATATTCGGTAGGGAACGACACATAGACCATACCTGGTTGCACCATATGTTCCCACGCCTCATCACGCCTAAAAGCCTCAATATAGGCGTCGACAGCCTCCGCAGAGAGCTTGCCCTCCGAGTGGGGTATGGTGAGCACCTTATGTCCTCCTGCCTCAATAGCTCCCGCCTCGTGGAGCGATATATGTCCCGTATCGGCAGCTATAACGCCCTCATAAGGACGTAGCATAGCACGTATAACGGTAGCGTTGGTCTGTGTGCCACCCACCAGGAAGTGCACCGCTGCATCGGGTGCATCACACGCCTCACGAATGCGGCTACGAGCCGACTCACATATATCATCACATCCGTAACCCGTAGTCTTGAGCATATTGGTTGCTGCCAATCGCTCCAATATCAGAGGGTGCATACCCTCCATATAGTCATTGTCAAAGTGTTGCATAACAGCATCTAATGTTTTAGACAAAGATAATATATCCATATCAAACTTGTACACTCCGCCACACAAAAAAAATCACCCCAAGCATATCTGCTCGGGGCAATCCACTAATTAAACCTTAACATTTATATCCTATGTACAACGAATTCAAAGTTTAATACGCATCAGCGTCGTAGATGAAGTCGGGACCATCGAAGCCAGGGTTGATACCGACACCTCCGGATGCCTGCGATGTGAGGAACTCTCCTCGGATGGTGGTCAGCTTGCTTCGCACCATAGGCACAGGTATCGGCTGCGTACGCGACACCGAGA
>SUZG01000017.1 GCA_015060015.1 Rikenellaceae bacterium
TTCCTGGGTTGAGAACAAGTTGAACAACAGACCCAGAAAGAGGCTTGGTTATCTCACACCAAATGAGAAATTTAATTCAATATTAACAAATTAGAATTCGATTGCATTTGCAAGTTGAATTCGCCTCACAAATTTACCCCCCCCACGAAATTTCCAAATTTTTAAGGCAAAAAGTGCTATTTTACAGCAAAATAGACCTGTTTACACAAAATACAACCACAAAAACAACTTGCTCTTAAATTGCGATAATTAGGGCAATTTCGAGGACGGCCGATGCTGGCAAATCCGCAGCATACCCAACGTATGTGAGAAATTTGGCAGCGAGCCAGACGCCAAAAGAGCCTTACTCGCATAAAATTTCTATAACAAGAGTTATTTTGAGGCTGGCCGATGCTGGCGAATCCGCAGCATACTCAACGTATGTGAGGATTTTGACAGCAAGCCAGACGCCAAAAGAGCCTTGTTAGAGGAATTTTTAGAACTCGGAAGTAAAGTGGAATCTAATATCCTTAAAATTCTCCTGTGCGAGAGCAAGGGCGTAACTTGTGTCGGCAAGGAACACATCGCGACCATGCTTATCGACAGCCATATTGGAGTGCTTGCGACGCTTGAAGTCGGCAAGCTGCTCCTGATTATCACTCTCTATCCAGCACGCCTTGTATATTGAGATAGGCTCCCAACGGCACTTGGCTCCATACTCGTGCTCCAAACGATACTGGATAACCTCAAACTGCAACTGTCCCACAGTACCGATAATCTTACGACCGTTGAGTGACGAGGTGAAGAGCTGTGCCACACCCTCATCCATCAATTGATCCACGCCCTTTGCCAACTGCTTGAACTTCATCGGGTCGGCATTTTCGATATAGCGGAACAACTCTGGCGAGAACGACGGGATACCCGTAAATTTCAACTTCTCGCCCTCGGTGAAGGTGTCGCCAATCTTGAATGTTCCCGTATCGTGCAGACCGACAATATCACCCGGGTAGGCGAAGTCGATAACCGACTTCTTCTCCGCCATAAAGGCTGTGGGAGAGGAGAATTTCAGCTGTTTGCCGCTACGCACATGCAGATAGTTCTTATTGCGTTCAAACGTACCCGAACATATCTTCATAAAGGCTATACGGTCGCGGTGATTGGGGTCCATATTGGCGTGAATCTTAAAGATAAAGCCTGTCATCTTCGCCTCCGAAGGCTCAATCTGGCGACTCTCGGTTGTCGAGGGGCGTGGCGAGGGTGCTATACGGATAAAGCACTCCAGCAACTCTCTCACACCGAAGTTATTCACAGCCGAGCCAAAGAATACGGGAGCAAGCTTACCGTCGAGGTATGCCTGACGGTCAAAGTCGTCGTATATACCCTCAACAATCTCCAAATCCTCACGCAGCTGCTTGGCGTACGAGGGCGTGATGTAGTCGTCAAGCTCCGGCGACGAGATATCGCTGAAATCAACCGTAGAGGCATCAGCCGTCTGACGTTCATCGGAGGTGAACAGCGAGAGATTCTTCTCATAGATGTTATAGACGCCCTTGAATGTGTCACCGCTTGATATAGGGAAAGCCAGCGGGCGGACACGAATCTGCAACTCCTTCTCAATCTCGTCAAGCAGGTCGAACGGGTCCTTGCAGGGGCGGTCCATCTTATTTACAAAGACGATAACGGGCGTAGAACGCATACGGCAGACATTCATCAGCTTCAAGGTCTGTGCCTCAACACCCTTTGCACCATCGATAACGATGATAACCGAATCGACAGCTGTCAATGTGCGGTAGGTATCCTCGGCAAAGTCCTCGTGGCCCGGAGTATCAAGGATATTTATCTTCACATCCTTGTAATTGAAACCCATAACAGATGTCGCCACCGAGATACCTCGCTGACGTTCAATCTCCATAAAGTCGGATGTCGCACCCTTCTTAATCTTATTGCTCTTAACGGCTCCCGCCACGTGAATTGCACCTCCGAAAAGAAGCAACTTCTCGGTAAGAGTGGTCTTACCGGCATCGGGGTGTGCTATGACAGCAAATGTTCTTCGTCTGGTAATTTCGTCTATTAACGCCATAAATTTCGCTTTTTGCGTCGCAAAAATAGTATAATAATCAAATAAAAAGAAATATCCTGCGATAAGTTACTCCACCTCGCGGCGATTCATCAGTGCGTGGGTGATTGTAAGCTCATCGACATACTCCAACTCATCGCCAAAGCCGATGCCGCGTGCTATGGTGGTAACCTTCACCTCGGGGTATTGCTTCAAGCGGTTCATAATGTAGAAGAGAGTTGTCTCACCCTCAACCGAAGTAGATATGGCCAGAATAACCTCACGCACAGAGCCCGACGCAACCTTCTCGACCAGCATATCTATCTTCAAATCCGAAGGGCCGATACCCTGCATAGGCGAGATAACACCGCCCAGAACATGATACAAGCCTCGATACTGATGTGTATTCTCTATCGACATCAGGTCACCCACCTGCTCCACCACACATATCGTGGAGTGGTCGCGTTCGGGATTGCTGCATATCGGGCAAACAGCATCATCAGAGAGGTTGTTACACGACTCGCAGTAGCGTATATCTTTACGGAAGCGGGCAATGCTCGATGTCATCTGCTCCACCGAAGCCTCGTCCATCTTCAACAGATGCATAGCAAGACGCAACGCCGTGCGTCGTCCCACACCGGGTAATTTGGCAAACTCGGCAACCGCCTCCTGTAAAAGTTTTGACATCGTAAAAAATCGTTTAGTGCAGCCCTCTTAACTCGCCTTAAATCTTCTCTATACGGTTTGATTCAATCCAGCCCTTGCGACCATCGGCAATACGCACCTCGGCCCAGCCGGCCATCTCGCTGCCGATATAGACCTTCGTTCCCTCGTGCAGAACAAAGAGTTCAACAGCCGCCCTATCGGGAGAGCTCTTGATTGATACCGCCGAATTCATAACTATAGCCTCGCGACTATCGACAACCATTTTTCTCTCACTCAACGCAAAGAGTGTTGTAACTATGAACAGCAGACCCGCCGTCACCATCACATAAAATCCTGTCTTACGCAGCGACAAACGATGAGCAAGCAGATAGACCAACGCCATTGAGAGTGCCAACACGAGCATAACAAGCGAGATAATGGTCCACGCCGTAGCACTGCACACGCCTCTGATGGCCTTCATCCACGTCGTAAGGACAAATTCGGGAATCTCCTCGATGCTGTCCTTGGTCATCTGCTCGGCATACTCCAGATTGTGGCGTATATCCTCGTCGGTGGGCGACAGTCGCAAAGCTCGGTTGTAGTAGAGTATTGCCTTGCCCAGCTGATCCAGCTTGAAGTATGTATTGGCCAGATTGTAATAGAGTGCCGCCGAGTATTTGCCCTGATTGAGTATAGCCTCATAATCGGCCAGAGCAACATCGTACTCGCCTGCAGCATAATAGTCGTTTGCCCTGCCCCACAAAGCATCCAGTGAGAGAGCCGTCTGCGTAGGCTCTGTCGCCTCAACGGCTGCCACATCCTCAACAGCTGCCACACCTTCAACAGCGGTCACCTCATCACCTTGTGCCCACGCAAAAGAGGCAGAAAGGAGCATCGTCAGCAATATGATATATCGTTTCATATCCATTATCGTTTAATTACAGACTCTATATGTGAAATAACGCCCACGCCATCAGCATAGACCTGCTCCATCTGCACCGACTCGGCAGGCGAATACTGGGCCTCGTCACAACGCGTGATGATGTCGGTGAAATGCTGTGCCTCACTCTCTGCAACGCCACGACGCTGCAACTCGTAACGTATATTCTCCTTCGTGAGATTTGACACCGGAATATTGAGTTTATCACTCATATAACCCCACAAGGCACGCAGCATCTCATCAAAGAAGGCATGACGATTACCCTCCTTCATATACTTCTCGGCTACGCGGAAACGCTGAACGGCAACCTTGTTGGCACGGCGATTTCTGACCAGAACGACATTACGATTGTTGCGAATGCGACGCTGCAAAGCAAAATATGCAACGACAAACAGCAGAACAATCAGAAGCAACAGCACGAAATATGTGTTGCTCAACATAAGAGGTACGGCAGAGGAACGCAGAGCAGGCTCCGACAGTTTTATAAAACGGATATCGCTACCCAGCTGACGCACACCCTCCTTCGATGCACCCGGCAACACCTGCACTGCGGTCGTGGCAACCGATGACGAGCCGTCTGGCTGCACATTAAGATGCAGAGCATTGGCCATAAGCGTTACATACTCACCCTTCTCGGGGCTGAAATACGAAAACTTAACAGCGGGGATATCATACTCGCCCTCGGCACGGGCGATAAACGGATATTCAAACTGGCGATAGCCCGATGTACCTGCCGCCGAGCTGCGTATAGACTCCGTAGAACGCACATTATAGAGCTCAAACGACGAGGGCAACTCCAACTTTGGAGCCTCGACAAAAGAGAGGTTTCCCGTACCCGAAATCTTGACTGTATAGGTCGCAGCAGAGTTCACCTTCAACTCCGCAGAGGGCTCAACAGCCGTAAGCGAAAAGGCACCCACAGCACCCGTAAATGATGCGGGAGCTCCCGCCGGCAGAGGCTTTACCGTAAGTTTAACCGCACCTGTCGATAGCTTGCGAGGAACGTTATACACCTCTGTACCGCCGCCAAAGAAGGGGTCAAAATTGCGGGAATTTTGCATTATCACCTGTGCAATGGCGGTCATCTCGGTAGGCTCGATAGTAAGCACTCCCGACTGCTGCGGATACAACAGATACTCCTTGATAATGCGAGAGTCGTAGACCTTGCCTCCGACAGTCTCTCGCTGTGGCATATAATCATCCGCAGAGAGTTCCTGCGACCAGAAGCCGTTGAATGATGGCAACTTGACATCCTCAAAACCTGCTATGCGGGCTCTCGAATAGAGTGTAAGCGACGCACGCACAGGCTCGCCCTGATATACCGTAGAACGCGAGAGATTGAGTCGCAGCAATATATCATCGCGTGCCACCTGATTCTGCACGGCATTGCCCTGCTCTACGGCAGCCTCCTCCTGACGATTACTGTTCTGTGCCACAATCTCGATAGGGGTTGCTTTCGTGTGGTAGGTCTTACCATCGACAACCGCACTCGCCGAGCCGATAGTCACGTTACCGGCCTGCTGTGCCATTACGACATAGGTGATTGTGTAGGTCGTAGTGCTGGAGCTAACGCCATTAATCATCTGGAACGAAGAACCTGTCGATACCGTAGGGCCTGCCAAGACCTCCAAGCCTGCAAAGTCGGGAGCCGCAAAAGACTCCTTCTCGGGTCGGCCATTCTCAAGAATAAACTCCACACGGAACATCTCACCAGCAGAGACAATCAGCGGGGTATTAACCTCGAACGTGATATTGCCATCGGCACGAGCTACCACAACCGAGCATAGCAGAGCCAACGTAAAGAGTGTTCGCAATAAAAATCCTTTAATCTTTGTCATATTCGTTTTGCTAAACATCTGCGACACAGCCACAGATTACCTAATAAAACGCAAGCGGACCTCAATTTATTTTATCCGCAACGGTCAATCCTTTATGGATGGTTGTAAAACGACATTTTGCACCCCATTTGAGGAGGTGCAAAATGTCGATATCGGTCAAAATTAGTGAGCAAAAGGTGCGAAGAAGTCGTTACCCTTGTCATCCACGATGATAAATGCGGGGAAGTTCTCGACATAAATCTTACGCACAGCCTCCATACCGAGTTCGGGGAAATCAACAACCTCAACACTCTTGATAGAGTTCTTTGCCAGCACAGCAGCCGGGCCACCGATAGAGCCAAGATAGAAGCCGCCATTAGCCTTGCAGGCATCGGTTACGGTCTGTGAACGGTTACCCTTCGCCACCATCACCATTGAGCCGCCCGCCTTCTGGAACAGATCTACATAGGGGTCCATACGACCGGCCGTTGTAGGGCCGAATGAGCCAGAGGCCATACCCTCGGGAGTCTTTGCAGGGCCTGCATAATACACAGGGTGCTTCTTGAAGTACTCCGGCATAGGCTTACCCTCATCCAGCATCTGCTTGATGCGTGCGTGGGCAATATCGCGGGCTACAATCAATGTACCCTTCAAGTTCAGACGGGTCTTGATAGGATACTTGGTCAAAATCTCGCGTACCTTATCCATACCCTCATCCAGGTCGATATCTACGGCAGGGCTCATAGCGGGAGCCTCGGCGGGAAGGAAGCGTGCAGGATTCTTCTCCAGCTTCTCGACAAAGATACCCTCGGGGGTAATCTTCGCCTTGATATTGCGGTCCGCCGAGCAGCTCACACCGATTGCTACGGGGCAGCTTGCGGCGTGACGCGGAGCTCGTATCACGCGGACATCGTGAACATAGTATTTACCACCGAACTGGGCACCCATACCCATCTCCTGACACATCTTGGTAATCTTCTCCTCCCACTCCAAATCGCGGAAGCAACGACCACCTTCATTACCCGATGTGGGCAGATGGTCAAGATAGCCGGCAGAGGCCTTCTTTACAGTTGAAAGGCACATCTCGGCAGAAGTACCACCGATGCAGACTGCCAGATGATAGGGAGGACAAGCCGAAGTACCCAGATCCTTCAAATGCTCCTTGAAGAAGGCGACAAGCGACTTCTCGTTCAGCAGAGCCTTGGTCTGCTGGTAGAGGAAGGTCTTATTAGCCGAGCCACCACCCTTGGTGATGAAGAGGAACTCATACTCCATAGAGCCGGGGTGACCAGCATAGATATCAATCTGTGCCGGAAGATTAGTACCCGAGTTCTTCTCATCGGTCATGGTGAAAGGTACGACCTGCGAGTAACGCAGATTTCGCTCCTTGTAGGTCTCATATACGCCACGAGCAATGCACTCTGCATCGTCAGCTCCCGTATATACATCCTCGCCCTTGTGACCGATACAGATAGCAGTACCTGTATCCTGACAGGTTGGCAGCTCGCCCTCGGCAGCCACAGCCTGATTCAAGAGCATTGTATAAGCCACGAACTTATCGTTATCCGAAGCCTCCTTATCCTCCAGAATCGAGGCAAGCTTCTCCAAATGTGCAGGACGCAGATAGAACGACACATCGCTGTAAGCACGCTTTGAGAGCAACTCCAAGCCCTTGGGGTCCACCTTCAAAATCTTGCGGCCATCGCACTCCACAACTTTCACATAATCTTTGGTAACGAGCTCATACTCCGTAGTATCCTTCTCGATAGGATAGGGCTCCTGATAGATAAAATCTGCCATAATCTTTTATATTTTTGTTAATTTACTTTCTCTAAATCAAAAACTTCGCAAATTTACAAAAAATTCATCTAAATATGGAGAATGGAAGAAGAAAATAACAGAAAAGAGCCTGCCTATAAATTTTAATTATACCAGCATGAATAAATATAACACAAAACGATTGACAAAACGCCATCAATGTACTAATTTTGTATAGAACAAACAGATAAACCCTTAAAACCTCAATGCTATGTTAAGCGAAAAAATGCAGAGTGCAATCAACGCACAGATCAACGCCGAGTTATGGTCGGCATATCTCTACCTCTCAATGTCAATGGATGCCGCCAACAAGGGAATGAAGGGCATCGCGAACTGGTTTGCAATCCAGTTCAAGGAGGAGCAGGACCACGCACAAATCTTCATCAACTACATCAATTCACAAGGTGGCAGAGTATTACTCGCACCCATTGCAGCCGTTGATACGGAGTGGGAATCACCGCTGGCAATGTTTGAGCAGACCCTGACACATGAGCAGAAGGTTACATCGCTTATAAACGACCTTTACAACCTCGCCGTAGAGGAGAAGGACCACGCGACAAAGAATATGCTTGACTGGTTTATTGACGAGCAGGTTGAAGAGGAGGAGTCGGCTCGTGACATCATCGACCAGATGCGAATGGTCGAGGGCAACAAGTTTGGCCTCTATATGATTGACAAGGAGATGGCAACACGCACATATACAACACCATCGCCATTGACAACCGAATAATTTTTTCATAACACAACAGCGAAGCCTGCCGAACTAAAGTTCAGCAGGCTTCCTTTTTGCAACCATACAACAACGGTTATATAATATTCAAATTTGCCAACATAATATAAACAATCAGCAACGGCGATACAAATCTCAGCAGGAAGAGCAACAACGGGAAGGCTCGACCCTTAAACTCGCCATAATTGGTCAGCTCACCTCGCAGGAACGAAGGTTTGAGGTACCACGCCGTAAAGATACAACTCAACAAACCGCCAACTGGCAGAAGGATATTTGCCGTAACATAGTCGAAGATGTCGAAGAACGATATATTCTCCAGATGCAGGCTTGCAAAGTTGATATCAAACTTAAAGACGATTGCAATCAGACACAATGCAGCCGACAAGAACGAAGTCAAATATACCGATGCACGACGCGAGAGTTTGAACTCCTCAGTGAAATAGGTTGTCAGCACCTCGTGGAACGATATGGTAGAGGACAAAGCCGCCAACGCCAGCAAGATAAAGAAGATGAACGACCACAACGATGCAAAAGGCATATCCTTGAATATCTCCGGCAGAGTGATGAATATCAGCGATGGGCCCTCGGTAGGCTCCAAACCGGCACTAAACACCGCAGGGAAGATAACAAGACCGGCCAGAACGGCCACCATAAGCGTCAATAGCGAGACACTCATAGCCGTTCCCGTCAGGTTGTTCGAGGGTTTGAAATATGAGGCATAGACAACCATACAACCCATACCCAGCGACAGCGAGAAGAAGGCCTGTCCAACAGCCAGAAGAATAGTCTGCGAATTAAACAAAGCACTGAAATCGGGCGTAAGGAAGAAACGGTAGCCCTCAATAGCACCCGGCATAAATGCCACACGCACAGCCATAATGAGCAGGATAATAAACAGTAGCGGCATCATCACTTTGGATGCAGCCTCGATGCCCTTCTCAACACCGCGTGCGATAATAAAATGAGTCAGAAGCACGAACAGAATCATATAGATAATCTGTCGTGGCGAGGCCTGAAAAGCAGAGAACTGCTCGGCGAAGCTCTCCGGCGAAGAGTACAACGAACCCGTAAGCGAGGTTACGATATACTCCAACGACCAGCCCGACACTATATAGTAATAGCCGGAAATAAGCAACGCACCCGCCACTCCAAAGTAGCCCAGCCAGCTCCATTTTGGAGCCAACACACGCACAGCACCTACGGAACTCTGCTGCGATTTACGGCCAATAGAGAACTCGGCCAGCATAACGGGAATACCCACAACAAAGACACATAGCAGATAGAGTAGCAGAAATGCCGCACCGCCATTCTCTCCCGCCACATAGGGGAATCGCCATATACTACCCAAGCCGATAGCACTACCTGCGGCAACCAATATTGCACTTAACTTACCTCCAAAAGAGGCTCTCTTCTCGCCCATACAAGTCGATAATTAGCTTTTAGGAGTACAAATATAGAAAAATTTGGCACACAATCTAATATTTTATCAACTTTTTACAATCTGCACTAAAATCTTTCAACCTTACACACCTTTTTCAGTAATATTTATCACTTTCCCAACAGCACGAAAGAGATTGCACGGAAAGGAGATTACTAACAAAAAAAAGAATTACCCATTACCGACAAAAAAAGGATTGCCCACAAAAGAGCAATCCCCATAAAGATATCAAACCTCGCACTATCCCCGAAGAGTGACACTCACGCGGCCGACCTTGCCACCAAGTGGCGGGGCAAGTTTCGCCACCGTACACTCCACCTCAACAATCTGCGGGAAATGCTCCTTCACAGCAACGATAATATTCTGTGCCACCCTCTCAATGGTGCGTTGCGTAACACGCATCTGTTCACGCACCACCTCATAGACCGTCAGATAGTTTACCGCCAGCTCCACAGCGTCCTTATCGGCCACCTCGCCCAGATGAGCCGTGATGACCAGCTCCACCTCGAAGCGATTGCCAACCATCTGCTCCAAGTCGTAGCAGCCGTGATTGGCACGAAACTCCATATCCTGTAAATGTATTGTGTAGAGCATCTTTTCGGGTTTTACTGTTTCAATACTATAATTACAACAACCGCCTACTCGACAATGATAAGGAAGTAGTTCTTCTTACCCTTCTGTGCGATGATATACTTGCCGGCGATAAGGTCAGCCTCGGTAACCTGACGCATTGGGTCAGCAACCTTCTCCTTGTTGAGTGACACGCCACCCGCCTGCGTCATCTTGCGGCACTCGCCCTTCGAGGGGAATACCTGTGTATGCTCTGCACAGAAATCAACAAACGAACAACCCAACTGCTCACGCTTGATAGTGAACTGCGGAACGCCCTCAAACACCTGCAACAGGGTCTGCTCGTCCAGCTTCTTCAACGCCTCCGATGTAGCACCGCCGAACAAAATCTGTGAAGCCTCAACAGCCTTCTCGTACTCCTCCTTTGAGTGAATCATCGTGGTAATCTCCTGTGCCAGACGCTTCTGCAACACACGCAAGTGCGGAGCCTCATCGTGCTCGGCGATAAGAGCATCGATTGTAGCCTTATCCAGAAGTGTGAAAATCTTGATATAACGCTTCGCATCATCGTCACTCACATTCAGCCAGAACTGATAGAACTTGTAAGGCGATGTGTAGGCAGGCGAGAGCCATACATTACCACTCTCGGTCTTACCGAACTTCGTACCATCGGCCTTGGTGATAAGCGGGCAGGTGATAGCAAAAGCCTCATTCTCCGAGCCCAACTTACGGCGAATCAACTCCGTACCGGTAGTGATATTACCCCACTGGTCGGCACCACCAAGCTGCACCTTGCAATTCAGGGTCTGATAGAGATGCAGGAAGTCGTAGCCCTGCAACAGCTGATAGGTAAACTCGGTAAATGACATACCGTCACCCTCGCCATTGAAGCGTTTCTTGACCGAGTCCTTCGCCATCATATAGTTTACGGTGATGCACTTACCGATATCGCGTGCAAAATCGAGGAACGAGAACTCCTTCATCCAGTCGTAGTTGTTCACGAGCAGAGCCTTGTTCTCGGCCTCCGACTCAAAGTCGAGCAACTTGGCGAGCTGTGCCTTAATGGCCTCCTGATTGTTACGCAACGTAGCCTCATCCAACAGGTTACGTTCCTGCGACTTGCCACTTGGGTCGCCAATCATACCCGTAGCACCACCAATCAGGGCAACGGGGCGATGACCGCACATCTGGAAATGCTTCAAAATCATAACACCCACCAAGTGACCGATATGCAATGAATCGGCGGTAGGGTCGATACCCAAATAAGCGGTTGTCATCTCCTTCTCCAACTGCTCTTTGGCTCCGGGCATAATGGTATGAATCATACCACGCCACTCTAACTCCTCTACAAAATTCTTGTTTGCCATTATTATATATTTTTCGATTTCAAATTCCTTCTCACTATTCAAACTCCATGTCAAGCATCTGCTTCAACTTCAACAGATTGGGGTTTTTATCCGTCATATATTTCACTCTGTCCTCCAACTTGATAGGAATCGATGCCCGCATCTGCTCATTTATCTTCACGCTTAATTCCAGTCCACCCTGCACGCCGGCGATAGAGGCCACCTGCATCAGCAACTCCAGCTTGGCACGCATAATCTCCTCATACAAGGCTCGTGTCGGCACCTCCACCTCAATAGTATTGCCACTGACGGTCATCTTCTCAAAGGCAACCACAAAACGTGGTCTCTCCTCCGAAATGGTGTGGATAATCCTCTCCTTCACCAATGTTATCTTCTCCTCGCTGGCGGGGTCTATATCGCTAACCGCTTTCTCCTCAACCTTATCAGCAGACTCCTCCTGCGATGTATCGGCATTCATCATATCCAGAATGGAGAGTCCTCCCGCTGCCTTGCGGCGAGCCGCTGTCGGTCGGTCTTCGGTTGCGGTTGCAGTAGTAGTTGCCGTTGTAGTCGCGGTTGCGGTAGCCGTTATAGCATCCGCCTCCTCTTTGGCTCTCTCTGCCGGCTGCAATTCACTCACTGACTCATTCGCCAAAACTCGCTGTTCGGTCGGCTCCACCACCGGCTCTGCTATCGGTTTCGTTTCCGTCTCCTTCAAAGTACCCGTTGTCGGCTCGACCTTCTCCTCCGCCACATGCTTAACCTCTGCGGCAGGCTTAACTTCTGCCACCTGTCTAACCTCCGCTGTCGGCTCGGCCACAGGTTTCGGTGGTACTGCAACATTTACAGCACCCGCAGGAGTGATATTTTGAGGAAGTTCGGGCAGAAGATACTCCGCCTCTACTGCGAAGTCGTTATTTTTTTTTTTGCCCAAGCCCGCAATCTTCATAAGGCTCAGTTCAACCAACAATCTCTGGTTTGACGACTGCTTTATCTTTCCGTCTGCCTCCGTGAGCAGGGATATGGCTCCGAACAGGAACTCCGGAGAGCAATGCGTTGCCTGCTGACGATAGCGGTCAAGAAGCGTTCCCGTAAGCTCGATAAGCGAGATTGCAGGGCCTTGTGCCAGCAACAAATCGCGCATATGGTTATTCAGTCCCGCCATAAATGTCTGCCCGGAGAAGCCCTTTGACAAAACCTCGTCAAAACGCAGCAGAGCAGAGATGTAGTCGCCTTCCAGCAACTGCTCGGTAATCTGAAAATAGGTATCATAGTCCAGCACATTCAGCGTCTGGGCAACCTCTTTGTATTGCAGGTTGGCGTTGCAGAACGACACCGCCTTATCGAACATCGACAGGGCATCACGCATACCGCCATCGGCCTTCTGGGCTATGAGGTTCAGCGACTCCTCGTCGTAGGTCACGCCCTCCTGCTCGGCGATATGCTTCAGGTAGCCCACCGAATCCTCAACACGGATACGGTTGAAGTCGTAAACCTGACAACGCGACAGGATTGTAGGGATAATCTTATGCTTCTCGGTTGTTGCGAGGATAAACACAGCGTGCTTGGGAGGCTCCTCCAAAGTTTTCAGGAAGGCGTTGAACGCCTGCTGCGAGAGCATGTGCACCTCGTCGATGATGAAGAGTGAATATTTTCCGATTTGCGGCATAATACGCACCTGCTCGATAAGCGAACGGATATCATCCACCGAGTTGTTTGATGCGGCATCCAGCTCGTGGATATTCATCGAACGGCCCTCATTGAAGGCACGGCACGACTCGCACTCGTTGCACGCCTCCGAGCCGTTGGGGTTAAGACAATTTATCGCCTTGGCAAATATGCGGGCACAGGTGGTCTTACCCACTCCGCGAGGGCCGCAGAAGAGGTATGCGTGTGCCAACTGACCACGTTCAATGGCATTTTTCAACGTGGATGTGATGCTCTGCTGCCCCACTACCGAGGCAAATGTCGCAGGTCGATATTTTCGTGCCGAAACAATAAATTCACTCATAGCAAAGGCAAAGATACAAAAATATTCGTATTATTTCTCTTTTATACCATAAAAAAGAGTGCCGACATCAAAAGGTCGGCACTCCCCTATCTCGTGGAATAACTATTTCGAAAAATTTACTCCTCGTCGTCGGCCTCGGCCATTGTGGTATAGACATTTACCACATCGTCGTCCTCCTCCAGTTTCTCCTGCAACTTCTCGACAGCCTCGCGCTCCTCGGCTGTAAGCTCCTTGGTGTCGGTGGGGATACGCACGCCCTCACCCGATACCAGCTCGTAGCCCATATCCTCAATCCACTTCTGGATAGCACCGAATGACTCGTAAGGGGCACTAACGGTTACCTCACCATCCTCGGCGAAGAACTCATCTACACCCAGGTCGATCATCTCCAACTCCATCTCCTCGAGATCAACACCCGCAGCGGGCTTAAACTTGAAGATACACTTATGCTCGAACATAAACGCCACAGAGCCAGAGTTACCCAGCGTACCACCGCACTTGTTGAAGTACATACGAACGCTGGCAACCGTACGGTTGGTGTTGTCGGTAGCGGTCTCCACCAAGAACGCTACACCGTGAGGACCATAGCCTTCGTAAATCATCTCCTTATAGTCGGCAGCATCCTTATCCGTAGCACGCTTGATAGCACGTTCGATATTCTCCTTCGGCATATTCTCTGCCTTGGCATTCTGGATAAGTATACGCAGACGGGTATTTGATGAGGGGTCTGAACCCGCAGCCTTAACGGCAATCTCAATCTCCTTACCAATCTTTGTAAAGACGCGGGCCATATGTCCCCAACGCTTCATTTTTCTCGCTTTACGATATTCAAAAGCTCTTCCCATAGTGAGTTATATTTTTTTGTTATTAATTTTCCGAGATGCAAAATTAGTAAAAAAAAAGCAACGAACAATCTTATATGCAAAAATTAGTCAGCAATCACAGGTGTTATGCTATAAAAATGGAGAGTTTTTCGTATTTTTGCCGAAAATCTAAAATTATGGAGAAGGAGATACAGGCAGTTTTGGAGATATTGCGTGCCGGCGGGTTGATACTCTACCCCACCGATACGGTATGGGGCATAGGTTGCGACGCCACAAACGAGGAGGCCGTTGCCAAGGTCTATGCATTGAAGCGTAGCGAGAACAAGCACTCGATGCTCGTCCTGTGCCGCGATGCCGATATGATTGTGCGTTATGTGAATAAAGCACCGGGCATAGCCTTCGAGGTTATGGAGATGAGTGAGAAGCCATTGACCCTGATTCTGGAGGGTGCTGTGGGCGTTGCGAAAAACCTCATTCCCGAGGAGGGCACGCTGGGCGTGAGAGTCCCCGACCACGAGTTCTGCCGTCAGCTGTTGCGAAAGTTTGGCAAACCGATAGTTTCAACCTCGGCAAATATATCGGGCGAGCCTACACCTATGAAGGGTCTGGGCGAGGTGAGCCGCGAGATTATTGACGGCGTGGATTATGTGGTAAATCCCCGTTTTCAGGGTAAGCCGACCTGCAAGCCGAGTGCGATTATGGCCTTCGGCGAGAGAGGCGAGGTGACGATTATCCGCAAGTAAAGGGCTGCAAATCAGTCAGCAAACAAAAAAAAGAGTTCGGTTTCTGGCCGAACTCTTTTTTTCGTTATATGTAGCCGTCTTACAACTTCGCCAAACACTCGGTAATATTCTTCTCGATACGGGCCAATACGTCGCCCTCCTCGCCCTTGACGAACTTCTCGCCGACGATATTTTCATAAAGCTCGATATATCGTTCTGTGATGTTATCCACGATTTCGGGAGTCATCTCGGGTACCTGCTGACCCTCCTGACCCTGGAAGCCGTTCGCCATCAACCACTCGCGAACAAACTCCTTTGAGAGCTGCTTCTGCTTCTCGCCTGCCGCAAGTCGCTGCTCGTAGCCCTCGGCGTAGAAATAACGCGATGAGTCGGGGGTGTGAATCTCGTCCATAAGGTAAATCTTGCCCTCCTTCTTACCGAACTCATACTTCGTATCGACCAAAATCAAGCCCATCTTCGCCGCAATCTCTGTTCCACGCTGGAAGATAGCTCGTGTGTAGGCCTCCAACTGCTCGTAATCCTCGCGGCTCACGATACCCTGTGCGATAATCTCCTCCTTCGAGATATCCTCGTCGTGGCCCTCGGCAGCCTTGGTTGTAGGGGTGATGATAGGCTCGGGGAACTTCTGATTCTCGACCATTCCCTCGGGCATCTCAACGCCACAGATAGTACGCTTGCCGGCCTTGTACTCACGCCACGCGTGGCCAGAGAGATAGCCACGGATAACCATCTCAACCTTGAAGGGCTCGCACTTATGACCTACGGTTACCATCGGGTCGGGCACGGCAATCTTCCAGTTGGGGAGGATATCGGTCGTCGCGTCGAGGAACTTCGCCGCAATCTGGTTCAAAACCTGACCCTTGAAGGGAATACCCTTGGGCAGCACCACATCAAATGCCGAAATACGGTCTGATACAACCATTACAAGATAATCGCCCTCGATGCTATATACATCACGCACCTTGCCCACATAATGAGCCGTCTGTCCCGGCAGATTAAAAGAGGTCTTTACTATTGCTTCCATAATATTTTGGGTTTAATCATTAACTCTAACTCACCTTGTCGCCTGCTACGCAACCCATTGGCTACAAATGCCACAACGCCGCCCGCAGGAGTTTCTGCCACAAAAATACAAATATATTTATTCGCGTTGCACCGATTTTCAAAAATATCATTTAACAAATTATTCACAAATTTTTATTGATATTTCTGCCGAGGCAACTCTCTTTTTGTATATTTGTAGTCAAATAGCACACTTTATGGCAAATTTACTCAACTATATTATCCCGCTGATACTCTTCTGTGGCACGCCGGCTCTCATTATGTGGCTCTGCCGACGCTTTCCGTCGCTTGACAAGATTGGCCCGATAATGTTGCTCTATGCGGTGGGTATGGTCGTGGGAAATATAGGTATCCTGCCCGCCGAGGTGACGACCTTGCAGGAGATTATTCCCAACATCGCCATTCCGCTGGCTATCCCGATGATGCTTTTCGACTGTCGCTTCTCTCGCCACGAGGTGGGCAAGCAGGTAAAGATTGTGACAAGCGGATTTCTGGCGGTCTGCCTGGCGGTCATTTTCGGCTATATGCTCTTTGGGCGACACATCAGCCAAGGTGCCGAGGTAGGTGGCATCATTTCGGGTATGTACACGGGCGGAACGATAAACGCTGCGGCTCTGCAAGCCATTTTTCAGATCAGCAGCGAGAACTATATCCTCATAAACTCTTACGACATAATCATTTCGTTCCTCTATTTCGTATTTCTTTTCAGCATTGGCATACGCCTCTTCCGCAAGGCATATCGTGCAAGCGGCTGCAAGGCGACTGCCGCATTGCTCAACGAGTGCGAGGCGGTGGAAAATGTACAGAGTAAGAGGGAAGAGAGCCTCGCGGCACGACTCTTTTGCCGCAGGGGTATGGCTCAACTTGGGCGTATCGTTCTGCTCACGCTATTGATTGCCGGTATCTCGGCAGGCGTGGCTCTGCTTATGCCCGAGGGGTGGTTTATGGTGGTTTTCATCCTGCTGATTACCACGCTGGGTGTCGCCTCGTCGTTTCTTAAACCCGTACGCAAGTTTGATTTGAGTTACGATGTGGGTATGTATCTTATCTATATTTTCAGCATCACCATAGCCTCTATGGCCAACTTCAAGAATCTCGACCTTGCAACGGGAGTCAATCAGCTGGCATTTATGACCTTTGCGGTCTTTGTGTCACTTACTATTCACGCCATTGTCTGCCGATTGATGAAGGTCGATGCCGACTCTATGGTTATCTCGTCGGTGGCCTTTATCAACTCACCGCCATTTGTTCCGATGGCAGCAGCGGCTATGAACAACAAAAATGCCCTGCTGACGGGACTCGGTGCCGGCATCGTGGGTTATGCCGTTGGCAATCATTTTGGAGTATTGATGACCCTGCTATTATCAAAATTATAGCGATAAAAAATATAGTAATGATTATAAAAAAGGTTGCAGACCAAAGTCAGCAACCTTTTCTTCGTTTTGAAAGTCTCTAACAAGGGATGTTTCGCTATGACGCCAAAATCACCTTGCTTGACAACCTTTTTTCTTCCCAAGAATTCGCATAACAAGTGCTATTTTGAAGCTGCTCGAAGTTCACGAAAGCACAGCATACTAAAGCGTATGTGAGCATTTCGGGAACAAGGCAGATGCCGAAAGAGCCTTGTTAGGCGGATTCTATTTTCACTACATCATTCCGCCCATACCTCCCTGCGGCATCGCAGGCATAGCGGGTGCCGGCTCCTTCTTCTCGGCCAGCACGCACTCTGTGGTGAGGAACATTGATGCGATAGAGGCAGCATTCTCCAACGCTACACGCGATACCTTGGTGGGGTCGATAATACCCGCAGCCAGCATATCCTCGTACTTATCGTCACGAGCATTGTAGCCCATAGAGCCCTTGCTCTCCTTTACCTTATTTACTACAACCGAGCCCTCGCCACCTGCATTGGCAACAATCTGACGCAAAGGCTCCTCGATAGCACGCTTAACAATCTGGATACCGGTTGTCTGGTCCTCGTTCTCGCCCTTCATATTTTCGAGTGCGGCAACGGCACGGATATAAGCCACGCCACCACCGGGAACGATACCCTCCTCAACGGCAGCACGCGTTGCGGCCAGGGCGTCATCTACGCGGTCCTTCTTCTCCTTCATCTCAACCTCGGTAGCAGCACCTACATAGAGAACGGCAACACCACCTGACAACTTCGCCAGACGCTCCTGCAACTTCTCACGGTCGTAGTCCGACTTGGCAACCTCGATACCGCCACGAATCATTGCGATACGAGCCGCAATAGCCTCCTTCTGACCTGCACCATCAACGATAGTGGTGTTCTCCTTGTTCATCGTCACCTTCTCGGCAGAGCCAAGCATATCGAGTGTGGTATCCTCTATCTTCATACCCTTGTCAGTCGATACTACGGTACCACCCGTGAGGATTGCGATATCCTCCAGCATATCCTTACGACGGTCACCGAAGCCCGGAGCCTTGCAAGCAGCCACCTTCAACGCACCACGCAACTTATTCATAACGAGTGCCGACAAAGCCTCGCCATCGACATCCTCGGCGATAATCAACAGTGAACGGCCATTCTGTGCCACAGGCTCCAAAACGCCCATAATCTCCTTCATGGTCGAAATCTTCTTGTCGGTGATAAGGATGAGTGGCTTCTCCAACTCGGCAGCCATCTTCTCGGTGTCGGTCATAAAATAAGCCGAGATATAACCGCGGTCGAACTGCATACCCTCGACAACATCTACATGAGTCTCGGTACCCTTCGCCTCCTCAACGGTGATAACACCCTCGTTATTCACCTTCGCCATAGCCTCGGCGATAAGCGAGCCGATAGCCTTATCGTTGTTGGCCGAGATTGTAGCCACCTGCTCAATCTTTGAGATGTCGTTGCCAACCTCCTGTGAGAGCTTACGCAACTCCTCAACAACAACAGCCACAGCCTTATCCATACCACGCTTCAAATCCATAGGATTAGCACCTGCGGTAACGTTCTTCAAGCCTACGCCGATAAGAGCCTGTGCCAGAACGGTTGCAGTGGTTGTACCGTCACCCGCATCGTCATTGGTTTTTGAGGCAACCTCCTTAACCATCTGGGCACCCATATTGGCGAAAGCGTCCTCCAACTCAATCTCCTTGGCTACGGTAACACCGTCCTTTGTAACCTGTGGTGCACCGAACTTCTTATCGATAATCACATTGCGACCCTTGGGGCCCAAAGTAACCTTCACAGCATTTGCCAAAGCATCTACGCCCTCCTTCAAAAGGTCGCGAGCCTCTACATTATATTTAATCTCCTTTGCCATATCTTCGTTTTTGCTTTAATCGTTAGACTTGAAATTAGCAGATAGCCAGAATATCACTCTGCTTCATAATGAGGTAGTCGGTACCATCGACATTGATTTCGGTGCCGGCATACTTGCCATAGAGAACTGTGTCGCCCTCCTTAACCTCCATCTTAACATCTGCGGTGCCGGGGCCTACGGCTACAACCTTACCCATCAGGGGCTTCTCTTTTGCTGTGTCGGGGATAAACAGACCGCCTGCGGTCTTCTCCTCTGCCGGATTGGGCAATACCAATACGCGGTCTGAAAGTGGTTTAATTGTCATAATCTTTAAGTTTTTTATTTGTTTGTGTTTTCTTCCTGTCTGTTTCGGCCCTCACGGGCATTGATTTCAGTAACAACAGATGTGCCAAAACCCATTTGTCACACATTACTGACACAACCTTCACCTCCCGACTGACATTTTGTCACGCCGATACGACATATTCTGCCGTCAGGGAGAAGAATATGCAATTGCAAGTGCGAAGTTTGCAAAATTATTTCTAATTTTGGACTTCCAAATAAACTTTTTATGAAAAAACTACTTTTTATCGCAATATTTGCCCTGACGGCACTCACTTTTTCACTCTCGGCACAGGAATTATACTCGACAAAGGTTGCTCCGCACCCACGCCTTCTGCTGGAACGTGGCAACATTACCCGAATGAGAGATTTTGTCGCCAGCCGCGAAAATGCACAACTCATTCATCAGCAACTCATTGCAAAGGCCGATGCCATGCTCTCGACAACTCCCATTAGCAAGGAGTTGATAGATGCCGGCACGCTTGACGGCGAGCTCTCGCAACGCATATTCACACTCGCCTACGCCTTTGTCATGACCGAGAATATGGAGTACTCGCGTCGTGCCGAGCAGGAGATGCTAAACATAAGCCTGCTTAACAAGTGGAACACCGAGAGCCTCGCCGAGCTGACACTTGCTATGGCGATAGGCTACGACTGGCTGTTTAACACTCTGCCCGTACACTCTCGCAGCATCATCGGAACGGCCCTCTACGAGAAGTGCCTACGCAACATAACGCAGATAGAAGGCCTTGACGAGGAGTCATTGACAGCCTTTGCGTATGGTGCTCTGGCTACAATGGAGAGAGCCCCCGAATTTTACAGCGAATTTATCGGAAAGGTGATAGCACACTGCAACACCACCATCCTCGGCAAGGAAGCCTTGAACAGCTTCGCCTACTCGGATTTCGGCACTCTTGCCGAAGATATCACCGACAAGGTTATGCTCGTGGCAGCATTGCAGTCTGCTCTGGGCAAGGAGTACGGACTGACACTTCCCGAAGGGTTTATGCAGAGTGCCGAGTATCTCGATTTTATGGTTTCGCCGGCCGGCGTGACATACGACTCAGAGAATCAGCCATCTACTCCATCCGTAGTGCCCGCAAAATATTGGTTTGCAGCACAAGCCGACGATGCGTCAGCGGTCGCTACCGACGAGAGATTGCTCAAAGAGAAGAGCCAGATAAAGGAGCAGGAGATGCCTCTCTATATGATTTTTGCGTCATCGCTTGACCTCAACCACAAGACTACACGCCCCAATGCGTGGGGCAAGCAGGAGTGGCCCGTATATGTTTACCGCAGTGGCTGGGAGCAGCCTACCGACACCTACTTTATCGCCCGAGGCGGCTCATTTGTATATGAGTGCGATGGCGTGCAGTGGGCGACATTCAAGGCCGGAGGCTCACAAGAGAAGAGTTCAGCAAAGCTCACCGAGAGTTTCTCTTCGTCTTCACGCCGAGGTGCTGTCATTGACCTGGGCGAGGAGTTTGCCAACGGAGTAAAGAGTGCCACACGCACCATTGAGTTGGATAAGAAGGGTAATCTGACAATCTCAGACCACGTCATCGTTGCCGAGCAGCCGATAAACATAGAGTGGAAGATTGATACCAAAGCCGCAGCCGAGGTGTCGGGTCCCTCCGCTATCAAGCTGTCGCACGACGGCAAGGATATCTTTATCAAGATGCGATGCAAGGGTCGTTCCAGAACAAGCATACAGCTGGAGGGCGATATGCAGCGTGTCGGCTTTGTCATCGAGGCGAAAGCCAATCAGGTGCTTGATATCGAGGTTGAGATATCTACGGCCCGAAGCTCTATTCTGAATCGCATCGGCGAGAAGTTAAAGGGCAATAAGAGTGGTAGCAAATAGGCTCTGGAATAGAATATTGTCATAATATTGACATAATATTCCGATATTTTTTCAAATTTATTTGCATAAACCGCCAAAACACCTTATATTTGCACACCGATTTGGGAGACCAGGTCGATATGGTGGATGTAGCTCAGTTGGTTAGAGTAGAGGATTGTGGTTCCTAAGGTCGTGGGTTCGAGCCCCATCTTCCACCCTTAAATGTAGAAAACGCTTGGAAATCCCAAGCGTTTTTTTTGTGTCTATGCGTATGTGTGCAAGCAGACTCCGACATAATACGACAAAAAATGCCCCTCAGCATAAGCCAAGGGGCATTTATCCTTAATTTACAAATTACTCGTAAACAACCTTAATTGCTGAAATATAAGCACGGCTATTCTTGTCAGTACCCGTAGAAGTAAACTTAACAGAACTTGCCTCACCTACCCAAGAGCCCTTTGTACCATTGATAGTCAAATCGCCCTCTGCTGCTGCGATAAAGTTCTGTACAATCTCACCTGCTTTTGCAAATGTAAGCTCAATACCCTTGATTACCTTACCATTTGAAGCAATCACATTCATAATAGCACCATTCTGATACAAACGTACAGCCATACCTGAATTATAGTATGCAGGAGCAGTACCTGCAGAACCCTTCTCGAATGTAACAGTGATGTTCTCATCCATAACAAGCTTGGTAACAGCTGTGCTATTTGCCCAACCACACTCTGCCATAACCTTTGAAACGGTTGTGCCATTGCCATCCGCTGGCTCATCACCCGGCTCATCGCCCGGCTCGCTTGGTTCACTTGGTTCGTCTGGCTCACTTGGCTCGCTTGGCTCGTCGCCACCGCCCTCGCCCTCGCCGGTAACCTCGATTGAAGTTGCGATAATATTGACATCGGTGTCGCGAGTCTGATAGATAGTATAGCCATAAACAGCAACCTTCTTACCGCTGTATGAATCGGGGCACATCTCGGCAGTAGGATATGAGATAGAGCCCTGGCCATTTGAAGCACCCTCGACCTTGAGGTTCCAGTAATAGCCATCCTTAATCAGCTCACCCTCAACCTTTACATACTTGATATAGGTCTCGCCTGCAGCTGTTGCAGCATAAGCATCGATAGCAGCACCATCCATAACGGTTGCCTCGGGCTGCTTGAATGCATCATCGTGACCGGTCTTTGTCGCAACGGGATTAGCAATCTGAGGAACATTGCGGTATGCACCCATCTTACCCTCAACCGTCACCTTATCGCCAACTGCCAAACCGGGGTCATCACCCTTGTAAGCCAGAATGTAAGATGTGCCGTCGGTCAAGAGGTATGATCTTGCCGAAACAGCCACAACGGTTGACTCCTTAATCTTAACAGCCGAATCCTTTGCAGCAGAGATAGCCTCGGTAACGGTAAGTTCCTGTGACTCACCGGGCTGGCTGGGCTCATCACCCGGCTCGTCGCCACCCATCTCGGCACCCTTTGAAAGGTCGATTGCCTGTGCACCCTCGCCACCAGTGTAGAGAGTAACATCGTCCAGACGATATACAGAAGCAACGTCAGCAACAAACTTAATAGAGAGCTTCTCGGGAACAGCAGCGAGCTTGAATGAAGCCTTTGCATCGTTCCAAGTACCTGAAATATTATCACCCTCCTCGAAAGAGTACTCTACCTCTGACCACTTTGTATTGTCACCAGAGATATAAACGTGGAATTCGTTGTATTTGAACGTATTGTCCTCATTCTGATTTATAAACTTCTCCGAGCCAAAAGTCAATACATAGCAATCCTTATCAGCGGGCAACTTAATATTCTCGATAGTAAAGTGGTTAGGAGTCTTACCAAAGAAGATGTTATTAGCACCAGAGCCCTCGTAGTCAGAGTAGTCGCTATCAGAATTAGAGTTAGCACGAACAGTGATGTTCTTGTCCGATGTAGAGTAAGATACACCCTCGGCAGCAGAGCCCTTGGGATTAGCATAGCTTGCATCGAAATAAGGCCAGTAGTTACCCTCCTTCTCTGCCACAACCTTATCGAAGTTGTCGTTGAAAATCTCTGTCTCGGCCTCAATCTCTGTATTCGATGCAGACTGCGAAACAGCCAAAGACTTGGTATCCCATACACCCCACTCATAGTGCAAAGCGTGGAACTTAACCACAGCCTCACGCGACTTGCCAGAAGTGTTCTCGGCTACGGTAATCTTAACGGTCTTGTTACCATTGCCCTTTACGGGTGTTACAGTTACCCAGTTAGCCTCGCCAGGAATCTCTACCTGCCAATCAGCGTTTGAGGTAACATCAATAGTCTTGCTCTCCTCTGCAATTGTGAAAGAGAGAGTCGCAGCCGAGATCTCAATCTGGGGATCCTCGACCTTGTTAGGCTCATCCTCGGTACAGCCTACAAATGCAAACGCAGTTGCAAATGCAAGCACTGTCAGGAATGACTTCCAAAGATTTGTTCTCATAAAAGTTTTAGTTTAAGTTAAAATTTATAAAATATTTAATTATCGTGCTTCAAACCTATTCCGCAATTTACGGACCTCAAAAGTAATGATTTTTATTCACATAAAAATATTTTTTTTGTATATTTTATATCGAAAATAGCAACAACCGCTTTTTGCGGACACGATGCACGCCTTGCGACAAAAAAAAGAACGAGAGAACTGTTGCTCTCCCGTTCGTATGGTCGGATGACGGCAGTGCCGACCTCCAACAACTCGTCATCTGCGGTCAAAACCGCCGACAACCGCTATTTTACTGCATTAACAATTGCCTCAAATGCCTTGGGCTCGTTCATTGCAAGGTCAGCCAAAACCTTACGGTTCATAGCGATACCCTTTGCGTTGTACTTACCCATAAACTCTGAATAGGTCATACCATAAGCGCGAACTGCTGCATTGATACGAGTAATCCACAATGAACGGTATGTTCTCTTCTTAATCTGACGGTGTGCATAAGCAAACTGCAAACCCTTCTCGACAGTGTTTTTCGCAACTGTCCATACGTTTCCCCTTGAACCAAAGTTACCCTTGGCAAGTTTCAAAACCTTCTTTCTTCTTGCGCGTGACGCAACAGCATTGACTGAACGTGGCATAGTAAAATAAGTTTTTGATGGAACTCATAGCGGCGTGATTCTCTCACACTCTTTGGGGCTATTCTGTCCCGGTTAATAAATAAAATTCGGTGTCGGTCGATTATTTAACCAACAAATTCTTGATCTTTGCCTCATCGGCAGCAGATACAGTTGAAGAGTAACAAAGGTTACGCTTCTGCTTCTTAGTCTTTTTGGTCAGGATGTGACTGTGATAAGCGTGCTTACGCTTGATCTTACCTGTGCCGGTGAAAGTAAAACGTTTCTTTGCAGCGGCATTTGTTTTCATTTTTGGCATTTTCGTAATTGTTTTTTAGTTAAACATAGCGTGCAAAGATAGGTATTTTTTCTTAAAATACACATATCCGCATAAAAAATATCGGAATTATATGCCTCAACCGACATATAACCCCGATATTATCTGTCAAAAAACCTGCCCCTACTACTCGGCAAAGTGCATCTTCAAAGGCTCGCTTTTGTACTTACCGGCAGTGGTAACAGTAAACTCGTAGTCACCGGGTACAGCGGGCGTCTTCTCGAAAACAAGATAGAACGTTGAGCCTACGATAGCCTTCTCCTCGTCAGTAAATTCGGGATAGTGCTTGGTAATACGCACCTTGTCGCTTATCTCGAAGTAGAAAATCTCGTCACGATTCTCACCCAGGAACTGTGCAAATGAGTATATCTGCACCTTAACAATATCCATCAGCGATGTACCGGCAGGGTGTGCGGCATCAAAATCGCTGCTGCAAGTGAGCTCGATTGAGGGCATCGATTCGGTCAAAGCCGAATAGTGGAAATATTTGCCGTTAGAGTCATACATAATGTTCCACTCAAAACCCTCGTCGCCATTCTGTGCTGCCATTGCGTTAAACCTTGACACGCTTGACTGCGAGCCATAACCCGCCTTGGCCAACTCCTGCGACACATACGACTTGGAGTTCTCGGCAGGTGTCATTATCAAAAGATTATCGTCAATTCTCTCTAATTTGAAAGTCGTGGCATCGACATACTCGTCAATCAGGTGAGTTGAAGCGTACTCATACAGATTGTAATCCTTACCCGAGCAGGCACACATAAACAGCAGTGCCAATGCAATAAATAGTTTGCTGTGTTTCATAAATTTACAAATTCATTAATTAGTCAAAAAAAGTCAAAGGTAGTTAAATCGGTTGGCTTTTATTGGCTTCAAAACCTAACTTCCTATCGCAAATATACTAATTTTATTGTTATTACAATAACTATGGCTTAACTTTTTGCGATTTTGGCATTAAATATATACCTTTGTGGATATGATACAAGCACTGAACATACATAAAAGCTACGGCTCGTTAGAGGTTTTGAAGGGCGTTTCGCTTGACATCAAGCGAGGCGAAGTGGTATCCATTGTCGGACAGAGTGGTGCCGGCAAGACTACACTATTGCAGATTTTAGGCACTCTGCTCCCTATGGACAGCGGCTCGCTACGCATTGACGGCGAGGATGTTGGGCAGTTTGGCGACGACCATCTTTCGGACTTCCGCAATCGCCGTATAGGCTTCGTTTTTCAGTTTCATCACCTGCTGCCGGAGTTCACTGCGTTGGAGAATGTGATGATTCCCGCCCTGATAGCAAAGCGTAACCGCCACGAGGTGGAGCAGGAGGCTATGAAACTGCTTGAAATGATGAATCTGAAAGAACGCACCACACACAAGCCGAGTGCCTTGTCGGGTGGCGAGCAACAACGTGTAGCCATTGCCCGTGCGTTGATAAACCACCCTGCCCTGCTTCTGGCTGATGAGCCTTCGGGAAACCTCGACTCACAAAATCGCAACGAGATACACTCGCTGTTCTTCCGCCTGCGTGAAGAGCTGGGACAGACAACAATCATCGTGACGCACGATGACGAGCTGGCATCTATGGCCGACAGGAAAATAACGATGCGTGACGGAATGATTCTATAACCCACTGAAGAGAGATGCAAAAAGAGCAATTGAAGGAGCTATTGGAGCTGCTTCACGACAAATACAATCGTCAGGAGTTTATCGAACCCGACCCTATCAGCATTCCGCACTCGTTCACCGACAAGGCCGACCGCGAGATAGCCGGATTCTTCGCCTCTACCATAGCGTGGGGCAATCGCAAGGCCATTGTGAAGAGTGCCCGACGAATGATGCTCTATATGGATAATTCGCCTGCCGACTTTGTTCGCAACGCCTCCGACAAGGAACTTGCCACATTGCAGAGTTACGTTCATCGCACCTTCAACGGGCAGGATTTTACCGATTTCACACTCGCCATACGAGGCATAATGGAACGCTTTGGCGGCATTGGCGACTACTTTGAGGGCGAATACGAACGTACGGGCGACCTTGCTGCGGTATTATCGTCGTTCCGCCGCGAGTTCTTCTCGTGCGAGCATAACCCGCACTGCGAAAAGCACCTGTCAAGCATCGACAAGGGAGCTGCCTGCAAGCGGCTGAACATGTACTTGCGTTGGTTTGTACGCCACGATGAGAGAGGTGTGGACTTCGGTCTTTGGCGAAAGATTCCGATGTCGGCACTCTATCTGCCACTGGACGTACATACGGGCAATATGGGGCGTGCGTTGGGGCTACTCCACCGAAAGCAGAGTGACTGGAAGGCGACGGTGGAGATTACCGACAGCCTGCGGGAGTTTGACGCCAATGACCCCGTACGATATGACTATTCGCTGTTTGGTGCGGGCATAGATGGATTTCTTAAATAGAAGATTTTTCAATTTCTCAAAGAGCAGTGCTATGCGAGGCCGAGGGTTTACATTCAAGCAATTTCATATCGACCATAGCCGTTGTGCTATGAAGGTCGGCACCGACGGCACGCTGCTCGGAGCCTGGGCTTCGCTTCCCGAGGGCGAGGGGCGGGTGCTTGATATAGGCACAGGCACAGGTCTTATAGCGATTATGGCGGCACAGCGAACACAAGCGGCACACATCACAGCAATAGATATTGACGATGACTGCGTGGAGCAGGCCCGCGAGAATATTCTGGCATCGCCCTGGTCGGAGAGAATCAATGCAGAGAGGTGTTCGTTGCAGGATTTTCACTGCGACACACCCTTCGATGTGATAGTGTCCAACCCACCCTACTTCATCGATTCGTTACTTTCGCCCGATGCGGCACGCACAACAGCCCGACACACAGCATCGCTGCCATTCGAGGATTTGGTGGCAGGCGTTTTGAGGCTGATGGCAACGAATGGCCGCTTCTCGCTTATCCTGCCACCTGCGGAGTATGAAAGGTTCTTATCGGCAGCACGAGGCCGTCTGTTTGTCTCTCGGCTGTGCGAGGTTTGGAGTACGCCGGAGAGTGGCACAAAACGCATTATGGCAGAGTTTTCGACCTTACCACCCGCAGAGCCTCCCACAGTGAAGCGGCTGATTATAGAGGATCGTGGGCCGCAGGGTTACAGCGAGGAGTACAAGACCCTGACACGAGATTTTTATTTGAAATTTTAGAACTATGAAACGATATTTATTGACTATGTTTTTCCCATTTTTATTTGCCGGATGTTCAGCCGAGCCTTCATTCAAATCGGTCGGCGTAGAGGAGTTTTCCGCCATTGCGGAGAAGGAGAGTACCATCGTCGTCGATGTAAGACGTGCCGACGAGTGGGCAGAGGGTCATTTGGAGGCGGCACAATATAACATTGACGCCTTGCAGGAGGATTTCACCGATAAGGCAAACGCCATACTACCCAAGGATAAAACCATCGCTATCTATTGTCGCAGCGGTCGTCGCAGCAAGGCTGCCGCCACACAACTATCAGAGCAAGGATTTGAGGTTGTGGAGCTTGACGGCGGCATCATAAGCTGGCAGGAGAGTGGCAAAGAGGTCATCAAATAACAACAGATATTGACACAAAATTTTGACTTCTCGGCGAAATAGTATATATTTGCTCACAAGTTTTTCAAAAACACCATGTTAATAAAGATTTTCAGTATGAGAAAAGTTATATTATTCACAGCTTTGGCATTGGGTGCAATGCTGTCGGCTACGGCTCAAAACAGCGTCTATCAATCAACAATAGGTGCTGTAATGGGTGCTTCGGGTGCATATGAGATTGTAGATCCCTCAACGGTCATTGCCGTCGATATTACAGTGGAGAAGGAGCAGAACATCGTTGGACCCTATGCCCGTTATGCACAGAAATATCTCGACACGCGAGGCTCATTGGTTGAGAAGGTGACATATAACATTACCGATGTCAAACTCTCGCTGGTTGCTGATGCACAGCTTTTTGCCCCCACAGAACTCCCCGCAGAGAGAGTTGAGATTCTCTCGCACAATGGCAGCACGACCGAGTTCGCAAAGATTTTGCCCGACCGTCTGGACAACACCACACAGAGCCTTGACGCAGCTGCTATGGATGCTGCACAGCAGATTTTCGATATACGCAAGCATCGTATGGAACTCATTACGGGCGAGGCCGGCGAGAATGTCTTTGGTGCAGGCTTGAAGGATGCCCTCGAAGCCCTTGATAAGCAGGAGGCTGCCCTGTTGGAGTTGTTCTTCGGCAAGAATATCATCACAACGACAACCGAACGTTATTACATTCCCATTGATGCTTCGCAGAAGCAGTATATCGTAACACACTTCTCTAAAACTGCCGGCGTAGGCGATAGCGGCGAGGCCATAACACTCAACATCGCACCTTCGGGCAAGAATGGTTTGAAGAACATCACCGAGGCCGACCCGAAAGAGAAGTCGGTAATAAAGATGCGTGTTGCAGACCTCTGCACCTGCACAATCAAGATTGGCGACGAGCGCATCCCGACAAAGGTAAGCGTGATACCTATCTTTGAGTTCGGTCGCACGATAATTGTCAGCAAGAGATAACCAACCGCACAAATCACGTCGAAAGTGGATAACACATCGTTGATGATATCGCTACTGGGGGCATTGCGTCGCGAGATGAATGGTGCTGTGGCCGATGCTATGCACTATTACGGCAAGCGTTATGGACTGAACTACGGAGTCAGCCTGCCCACCATTCGCACGATAGCTGCCGAGCAACCGACAAACAACTCATTGGCTCTCTACCTCTATAAGCAGGATGTGAGGGAGTTGCGTCTGGCAGCACTGCACATTGCCAACAAGGAGGAGTTCTTGCAAGATGAAGCGGTGTGGCGTGAGGGTATCAGCACATCGGAGATAGCAGAAGAGATGGCCTTCGCACTACTCTGCAAGGTGGAGTCTTTGCCCAAAATATACCCAAAGTGGGCCTCTTCCGAGCAGGAACTTGTGGTGTATGCGGCACTGATGGCCGCCGCAAGAGCCTACAAAGTGATGCAGGGCGAGAGTTTGAAGCCGGTCATTGAGATTGTCAATCGACACTCCTCATCCCGCCTTATAGCACAAGGCGTCGTAGCTTTGCTGGCTGCCGCTGTGATGGATAGCCGCACACCCGAGGTGAAGGCAATTATAGAGGGGTTGCCCGATGTTCCGATAAAAGAGTATATCGCCGACGAGATGTCGTGGCGTATGGAGTAAGAGTGAGTCCTGCGGGGCTCACTTTTGGTTTATCTATCTTCGTAGCGGCGTATCACCTCAACAAGACTCTCCACTTTAAGCACTCCACTCTCTCGCCACAACCTGCGGCCACGCCTAAAAAGCATCATCGTAGGCACAGCCATAATGCGGAAGTGATTGACCAGCTCGGCGTTGCCGTGATAATCGATATCTATTCGCAGCACATCCACCCGACCACACATCCTCTCCTCCAACTCGTCGAGTATGTGGTGCGTAGCCTTGCACGGGCCACACCATACGGCATAGAAATCAACCAGCGTCAGGCGGTCGTGTGCAGTGATAGTATTAAACTCCTGAAGCGTCATATCTTACATCTTTTCTTTACCTCAACTGATATATCGACAAAAAAATCTCTCCCGACATACTATTCGGGAGAGATTTTCAAATTCTGTACCATACAGGGCGTCGCAGCCCCTCTATTTATACCTTTTCGCAGAACAATGCCGGTGGCAGCTCGCCTATATTATTGATATAGACAACCTCTATACCCTTCGGCACCTTCAATGTCTTACGCAAAAATCCCGACACTATTATACGGCGAAATCCCAAACGGTTGGCCTCACTCACACGCTGCTCGGTGCGGGGTGCAGGGCGTACCTCGCCCGAAAGACCTATCTCGCCGGCACAGCACACACCCTCGGCAATGGCTCTGTCGTAGTATGACGACACGATAGAAGCCACAACAGCCAGATCAAGACCGGGGTCAGCAACCTTAAAACCGCCCGCAAAGTTCAGGAACACATCCTTCTGGAACATCTTCATTCCTACCCTCTTCTCCAGCACGGCCAACAACATACTCATACGGCGAGTATCGAAGCCCGTAGCATTACGCTGCGGTGTGCCATAGGCAGCATTGCTCACCAACGCCTGCACCTCAATCAGATAGGGGCGAATACCATCTACCGATGCTCCGACAGCGATGCCACTCAATGGCTCGTCATAGTGCGAGAGCAGTATCTCCGAGGGATTATCCACCACTCGCAGACCCTTGTCGTTCATCTCAAACACACCTATCTCGAATGTAGCTCCAAATCGATTTTTAATGCCTCGCAAGATACGATTTACATTATTGCTGTCGCCCTCGAACTGCAACACCACATCGACAATATGTTCCAGAATCTTCGGGCCCGCAATGGCTCCGTCCTTGGTGATATGGCCGATAATGAATATCGATGTTCCGGTGGTCTTGGCATACTTCAACAGCGATGCTGCACACTCGCGAATCTGCGACACGCTACCGGCCGAAGAGTCAATGGTCTCGGTATAGATGGTCTGAATAGAGTCGATGACAACAATATCGGGCTGATGCTGCTTTATCTGCATCAAAATATTTTCAAGCAGTGTCTCGGAGTAGATGTAGCACTCCTCGTTACCGATGCCTATTCTCTCGGCACGCATCTTAATCTGCTCGGCCGATTCCTCACCCGACACATACAGGGTTTTTAGGCCGTGAGCCGTCAGAGCCAATTGCAGACTCAATGTAGATTTTCCTATTCCCGGCTCGCCACCGAGCAAAACCAGCGACCCCGGCACCAAGCCTCCACCCAGAACACGATTTACCTCGCCATTCTGCAAATCCAGACGGCGATGCGATGAACGTTCTATCTCGCTGACACGCTGCGGAGGGAGATGAGGCATATCGCCCACAGCCACCGACACCGCCGACGAGGGCGTAGCCTTCGCAATGACCTCCTCGGTGAAGGTATCCCACTGCCCGCACGAAGGGCATTTACCCAGCCACTTGGGAGCTTCAAAACCGCACTCGCGACAGAAATATGCTTTTTTAACTTTTGCCATATTACTCTACAAATAAGCGATATATATCGTTTCCGTTGGCGTAGATTACCAGAGCCAGCAAGATTATAAAGCCTATATACTGCATAATCTCCAAGAACTTATCACTCGGTTTGCGGCCCGTAATCATCTCCCACAGAGTGAATAGTGCGTGACCGCCATCCAAACCCGGGATGGGGAGAATATTCAGCACCGCCAGCATAATAGAGAGCATAGCCGTCATAGACCAGAAACGTAGCCAATCCCACTCCGAAGGGAAGATTTTACCGATAGCGATAAAGCCTCCCAACTCCTCATACATCTTGGTCTTGGGCTGGAAGATAAGCTTCAGCTGCTGCCAGTAATCAGCGATACTCTCTCCGGCAAGCTTCACACCCGCAGGGATAGCCTGCCAGAAGGTAAACTCGCGAGTGCGAGGCTCAAACATATCGGTTTTGAGCATCACGCCCACCTTACCCTCTTCATTTACAGCAACATCCAGCATCAACTCCTCGCCACCTCTTACAATCGAGAACTGAACGCTATCGCCCTTATACTCGTTTTGCAACAGATTGGTAGCCTCGGCAACACCTACAAAGGGTTTTCCGTTAAATGCGACAACCTCGTCACCCGGCTGCAAGCCCGCTGCCAATGCACCACCTGACGCCACAGAATCGACAATGAACGGCACATTGAGGGTGTATAAATCGACATAGGCCTTCTCGCGACGCATCGAGAGCAGCTCCTCGAAAGGAATTGTAAAGGCGACCTGCTCGCCACCGCGTTCCACAACCACATCGCGAGCACCCTCGGTGAGCAACAGCATAGAACGAATCTCCATCATATCGTCTATCGCCTCACCGTCAATCGAGATGATCTTATCGCCATCCTGAAATCCCATCTTCCGACCCGCGTCATTGAAGACATAACCCCAACGAACATCGTCGTTAGCCATATATGATTCGCCGTAAGCGTAACGGATACCCGTATAGATCATCATCGCCAGCAGAACATTCATCACAACGCCGGCAATCATTACCAGAAAACGCTTCCACGCCGGCTTGGCACGGAACTCCCACGGCTGCACCGGCTGCTTCATCTGCTCGGTATCCATCGACTCGTCAATCATACCGGCAATCTTCACATAGCCACCCAGCGGCAACCAGCCAAGACCATACTCCGTATCGCCTATCTTCTTCTTGAACAGCGAGAACCAAGGGTCGAAGAATATGTAGAATTTCTCGACACGAATCTTAAAGATGCGTGCCATAATGAAGTGTCCGAACTCGTGAATCGCCACAAGCAGCGACAAGCTCATAAAAAATTGCAGTACTTTAATTAAAATATCCATTGTTACCTAATAATTTTTACAACTTCAAATACTCCGCCGCCAGCCTGCGAGACTCTTCATTCAATGCGGCATAATCCTCCAACAAAGGACTCGTCACAAACGCAGCACGCCCCAAAGTATACTCTATTGCACCCACAATGTCGGTAAAACGACACTTCTCTTTAAGAAAAGCGGCCACAGCCACCTCATTTGCACCATTCATCACGCACGAGGCAGTACCTCCTCTACGCAAACAGTCATAGGCGATATCCAATGCGGGATACTTTACCCTGTCGGGCTCGGCAAACGAAAGCGTAGGATTAGCCATAAAGTCAAAGCGTTCAGCCTCGCGTTTAGCACGACAAGGGAACATAAGTGCATAACTGATAGGCATATGCATATCGGGCGTACCCAGCTGTGCCTTGATTGCTCCATCCTCAAACTCCACCATCGAATGGACTATCGACTGCGGATGAATAAGCACCGATATCTGCTCGGCCGGAATTCCAAAGAGCCAATGGGCCTCGATAACCTCAAAGCCCTTGTTTACAAGCGTAGCCGAGTCGATGGTAATCTTTGCACCCATCTGCCACTGCGGATGCTGCAAGGCTCGTGCGGGAGTAACCGCCGAGAGCTCCTCCATAGGCACATCTCGCAAAGCACCACCGCTGCAAGTGATTATCAGGCGACGCACCGGCGAGTGTTCACCCACCAGACACTGAAATATGGCGGAGTGCTCGGAGTCAATCGGAAGAATGGGAACATTATGCTCCTCCGCAAGACGCATCACCAGATCGCCACCCACAACCAATGTCTCCTTGTTGGCCAGAGCAATCTTCTTGCCCGCCTTTATTGCAGCAACCGTCGGACGCAGACCGGCATAGCCGACCAGAGCATTTACCACAACATCAACCTCCGAGCTGCACACTATCTGCTCCATAGTCTGCTCGCCCGTATATACCTTTATGGGGTAGGCCTCCAATGCACTCTTCAACAACTCATACTTCGACTCATCGGCGATAACCACACTGTCAGCATCAAACCGCACAGCCTGCTCGGCCAAAAGCTCCCAATTGGAGCCTGCCGCCAACGAATTAACCTCAAACAAATCGGGATTTTCGGCCACGATATCGAGAGTCTGCACTCCTATCGAGCCGGTAGAGCCGAGTATTGACAAGCGTTGCTTCATATCTGCCTGTGCCATTAGAATACAATCAACATTTCGGGATTTACGGCTTGTCCCTCATACCATATCTCCATCTCGAAGAGTGGATTATCGGCATCGCCGACCTGTGGCATAGAGCTATAACCGATAACCTGACGATTTTTCAACGTCTGACCCCTCTCCACAAGCACCTGTGTAAGATTGCGATATACCGAAATATAACCGTCATAGTGCTGAACAGTCACTATCGTACCCTTATCATTGGTTCGCACAATATCAACAACCGTACCCTCGTCAATGCTTGTGATGGGGGCATTGGGAGAGGCCTGTATGCCAACTCCGAGGTAGTTATCCTCACGCGAGAACTGACGTGTGATAATACCCTCAACAGGAGCAGCAAATACACGGCTGCGTTCAACAGCAGCACTCTCGCCGAGGCTCTTCGCTAACGAATATTCGCCCTCACCCTCCATCTGGGCACGCAACAGCGAGTCCATAAGCGTAGGTTTTACGAGGCTCTTGTCGAGTTTTATCGTATCGTTAGCCACCTTCTGCGATGGCACGACAGGTGTACGGCCATCCATTATCATAGCCACATTTTCGCTATAAAGAAGCATCTCATTCATTCGTCTTTCCAACGAATCTACACGCATAATCTCTTCAACCAAAGCATCTTGTGAACGTTCAGCCGCAGTACGATAACCCGGGAATACATCCAATACGGGGGTGTAGGCCACCAATATAAGCACCAGCAAAAAGAGGAATATGCAAAATGCCACCAGACTACCCAATAAACCTATCGGTGATATATGCACACTCCAGTACTCACGCCCCACAACGGCATCACTCATCGAGAGGCGTTTCTTGCGAAACCAGCTCTTTATGCTTTTCAAAAATCGATTCATAACAGACAATCACTATAATATGCAAATATATGAATGGCGAATTCAACTTGCAAATGCAATCGAATTCTAATTTGTTAATATTGAATTAAATTTCTCATTTGGTGTGAGATAACCAAGCCTCTTTCTGGGTCTGTTGTTCAACTTGTTCTCAACCCAGGA
>SUZG01000018.1 GCA_015060015.1 Rikenellaceae bacterium
GCCCGTTACACTTAATGATGTGCGGCAGGCTGAGAAGCCATGACCGCTTTTGACCTTTAAAGATAGTATGTGGGCTTGATTTTTATTGCAACGGGCGTAAAAACGAAAGTTTTTATGTAAGTTTGTATCATCATAATAGTTGAACGATGTGATTACCCGCTTATTGATGTTGCCGGGCCGGTACAAGCCTTTGCGACGGAGGTTGTGGGAGTTAGATATGATAAAAATAGTAAATTAGGTATTAGGTTGGTCGTAACATTTTTCGTGGTGTTGCGACCATTTTTTTCAGAATACCACCGAAAAGTATTATTTTTGAGAGAAATAAATAAAACAAGAGATAGATGAGTCTTAAAAAAGAGAGCTGGAAGCCGGGCACAATGATATATCCCGTGCCGGCTGTTTTGGTGAGTTGCGGGGCGACGCCCGAGGAGTATAACCTCTTTACCGTGGCCTGGACCGGCACGATATGCAGTGACCCCGCCATGTGCTATATCTCGGTACGCCCCGAGAGACACTCCTACGAGATAATAAAGCGTACGGGAGAGTTTGTCATCAACCTTACAACCGAGTCACTGGCCCGTGCTACCGACTGGTGTGGCGTGAGGTCGGGCCGCGATTACGATAAGTTCGCCGAGATGGGTCTGACAGCCATTCCTTCGGCGGTAGTTAATGCTCCTGCGGTGGCAGAGTCGCCCGTGTCGATAGAGTGTCGCGTGAAGAGTATCGTGCCGTTAGGTACGCACGATATGTTTATCGCCGAGGTTGTCAATGTGCTGGTTGATGAGGAGTTTATCGATGCCGAGAGTGGCAAGCTCGATATGGAGAAGGCTCGTCCTCTGGCCTATTGTCACGGCGAATATTTCGGACTTGGCAAGGCTCTCGGTCACTTCGGCTGGTCGGTACGTAAGAAGCCGCGTAAAAAGGCAAAGGGTAAGAAGTAGGGCCTAAATATATTGCGTATGGTCGCATTGAAGGGTGTCTGTGAATAGCAGGCACCTTTTTTTGTTTCGGGTATGTTTTTTGCATCGTTAGGGGAAACAAAACGGAGAGATGAAGAGAATTATCGTGTTATTGCTCTTCACGGCCTGCCTTACGGATGTAAAGTCGCAGAGCCGTGAAGGGTTTATTGAGGCTTATCGAAACGGAACACTTTCAGATGTAGAAATCGCAGAACTAAAACGCCAATACGGTCAGCATGAGGCTGATGTTAATATGTCGCGTAGCAGAGGCGTTTCAAGTGACGAAAAAATCTCGTCAGCAAGGTCGGATGCGGCTGTGACGACAGATGAAAAGGTCTTTGGGCAGAGTCTGTTCCGCAATAAAGATTTGACCTTTGAGCCCGAAATGAATATCGCTACGCCCGAAGATTATCTTCTGGGTACGGGCGACGAGGTCATTATCGATTTGTGGGGAGATACGCAGCTGACACTCCGTGCGGAGCTATCGCCGGAGGGTAGCATCGTGCTGAAAGATGTGGGGCCCGTCACGCTGGCGGGACTAACTATAAAACAGGCCAAGCAACGTTTGAGAAGAGCTCTGATGAGCATCTACGAGGGCCTTGCAGATGGATCGGTGAAGATGATGCTGTCGCTGGGAAATATTCGCAGTATCAAGGTTGATGTCGTGGGCGAGGTGGCTATGCCCGGAAGTTATACATTGCCTTCTTTAGCAACGCTTTTTCACGCCCTCTATCTTGCAGGGGGCGTGAATGATATAGGCTCACTGCGTACAATAGCCCTCTATCGCGGTGGCAAGCAGGTGGCCGAGGTCGATATGTATGACTACATAATATCGGGCCGTAACGATCAGGATGTGGCTCTGCGAGGAGGCGACTTGATAGTTGTGCCGACCTATAATCGTTTGGTGAATGTTGTCGGTGCGGTGAAACGCCCCATGCACTATGAGATGCGTCGTGGTGAGACGCTTGCCGATGCCATAGCCTTTGCGGGCGACTTTCTCGGCAAGGCAAACCGCAGTCAGATAAGCGTTGTCCGCCGACAGGGAGGCAAGCGACAATCTTTTACTGTCTCGGGCGATAGATTGGCAGAGTTTGAGGTTGAGGATGGCGATGAGATTACCATCGATGGCGATATCAATCGTCATGCCAATCGTGTTGAGGTGCGTGGTGCGGTCTATCGCGACGGCTTCTATGCCATTGATGATAAGATGCAGACCCTGACCCAGCTCTTGCAGCGAGCCGAGGGGTTGCGTGAAGATGCATTTACGCAGCGAGCCTTGCTCTACCGTGAGGGCGATGATCTAACAACAGAGGTTGTGCCTGTCGATTTGCAGGCTCTGCTGTCTGGCGAGTGTGAGGATGTGGCGTTGCAGCCAAACGATATTCTGGTAGTATCAACAGTTGATGATATGCAGGAGAGATACACCGTAGGCATATATGGTGCAGTAAATCGTTCGGGAGATTATCCCTATGCGACAAATATGAGTGTCAAGGATCTGTTGGTTGAGGCGGGAGGTCTGCAAGAGGCCGCTTCGACAGCAAATATCACCATCACGCGAAGAATAAAGAGTCCCGACAGCCGAAATGCCCGGGAGCAGCTGTTTGAAATCTTTACAATCGACCTTGACGATGGCGTGTCGGTTGGTGGCAGCGAGTTTTCGTTGGAGCCGTTCGATCAGGTTTTTGTGCGGCGTTCTCCCGTATATATCACGCAGAGCAGCGTCACGATTGATGGCGAGGTGGCCTTTGAGGGGCAATATCCACTCTCGCATCGCAATATGCGGTTGTCGGAAGTCGTTGAGGCAGCGGGAGGCCTTACCTCGGGGGCATTCGCCGAGGGAGCATATCTGTTACGACGGATGACGCCCGAGGAGAGGATACAGAACGATGCCCTGCACAAGCTTATCGATATGCAGCGTGGCGTGGGTGGGCGTGACTCGTTGAAGATAGTGAGTGTGGCTATGTCGGAGAGTTTTCCCGTAGGGATAAATCTCGCCGAAGCGATGGCTCATCCCGGCTCGGATGCCGATATCGTTCTGCGTGACGGCGATGTGATATCCATACCCAAGTACAACGGCTCGGTACGGGTTATGGGTACGGTGCTGTATCCTAATTCGGTGACTTACAAGGAGGGTAAGCGATTGCGATATTATATAGATGCCGCAGGCGGTTTTGGTAACAGGGCTCGCCGTAAGCGAACGTTTGTGATATATATGAACGGAATGGTCAAATCGGGTCTTTCGGCAAGAGTTCGCCCGGGGTGTGTCGTTATTGTACCGGCAAAATCGCCCGCACAGCCGCTTCGCTGGGCCGAGATAGCAGGTCTGATATCCACCTCGGCAACAACGGCAGCAGTCGTTCTGTCCGCCATAAGTATAGCAAAGTGATATGAATAAGAGCAGAGAGGAAGAGGAGATTGATTTGTGGCAGTTGCTGCGAGGCGTGTGGCGGTGTCGTCGGCTGGTACTCTTGTCCGCCGTGCTGTTTACGGTTGTCGGTGTCGCCGTGGCGATGCTTCTGCCCAAGGAGTATAAGGCCTCGTGCGATATGGTGCCGCAGACTTCGCATCAGTCGGAGCTGAAGCAGATGTCCTCGCTGGCGTCGTTGGTTGGCGTGAACATAGAGGGTATGGACGAGCAGACCATATCGCCCTATGTCTATGCCGATATTATGTCGAGTGTGAATTTTCGCAAAGAGCTGCTCTTTACACCTGTGTATGTAGCGGAGGAGGGTGTAGAGATGACTTTGCGGGAGTATCTGCTACGCGATTTTGAGGCAAGTGACGAGGAGGCGGTTGCAGGGTCGCTGCCCGCTGGTGTAGAGAGTGTTTCGCATGCCGATTATACCTGTTTCAGAGAGCTGGATAACCGCGTAAAGCTTATGCTTGACGATGATAAGGGCCTTCTTACAATCGAGGTACTTATGCCCGAGAGGCTTATGGCAGCACAGGTGGCACAGGCGGCAATGGAGCAGTTACAACGCTATATCACCCGTTTGAGGATAGAGAAGGTGGAGTCAAATCTCGCCTTTGTGGAGCAACGCTACGATGAGGCTCGTCGTCGGTTTGAGAGTGTGCAGACCCGGCGTGCCCGTTTTCGCGACTCAAATCGTAATACCACACGCTATGCGGCACAGACCGAGCTGGAAAAGCTCGATGCGGAGTATGCTCTGGCTGCCGATATTTACAGCGAGCTTGCCATGCAGCGAGAGCTGGCAAAGATAAAAGTTAAGGAGACGATGCCTGTTCTGACCATAATAAGCCCCGTAGCGGTACCTTTTCGCAAAAATAAGCCTCACCGAATCATAATAATTATTACCTTTGCGGTGATAGGTGTGGCCGTCGGGTCTTTCTCGGCGTTGGCTATACCCTCTGTCGTGGATGCGACAGGGTGGCGTTCTTTGCTAAAACTATTGCCGGCGGAGAGTGTTCCGGAGGGGAAATAAGCAGGTGTGTTATGGCAAACTATGACCTCATATATTTCGCTTTGCTGCCGTTGCTGGTGGCTATGCTGGTTGTCTCGGTAGTGCATCCCACGCTGGTCAAGATTGCACGCCGCAAACACATTGTGGATACTCCCAATGCCCGTAAGCTGAACAAAGTGCCGGTCCCGATGCTGGGAGGTGTCGGAGTGTTGTGCGGCATACTCTTCGCTATGGGGGTAGTGGGGTGTTATGGCTTTCAGCAGAGTGTCAGCGTGATGGTCGTCATCGCTTTGGTCGTGATGCTCTATACGGGTGTCGGCGACGATATTCTGGATTTTCGTCCTCGCTGGAAGTTCGCCTTGCAGGCCTTTGTCGTGATGTTGCTTATAGTCCCGATAGGCGTCAGTATCGACGGTCTGGGTGGCTTGTGGGGGCTATATTACCTGCCACGATGGTTGTCGGTAATCTTGACGCTGGTGGCCGGCGTGGGGATAATAAATGCCATAAATCTCATAGATGGTGTAGATGGCCTCTGCGGTATGTATGTGATGATGGCGTCGTTGTTCTTTGGCCTAACGTTTCTTGTTGTGGGAGATATGGCCTATGCAGTTGTGGCATTTGCCACGTTTGGGGCGTTGATACCCTTTGTGCTGCATAATATGTATGGCACGAAGTACAAGATGTTCCTCGGAGATGGCGGCTCGCTGGTGTTGGGTTTCCTCTCTGCACTGTTCGCTTTGCGGGTGGTACAGATTGGCGAGCAGATGCAAAATGTAGGACTTTATGCCTTTGCCTTTGCGGTGTTGTCGGTGCCTGTGTGCGACACTTTGCGTGTGATGACAACGCGTATGGCCCACGGCACATCGCCCTTCAAACCCGACAAACGACACCTGCACCATATATTCATCGCGTTGGGTATGAGCCATAGTGCCACGGCCTTCGCTATGGTGATGATAGGTGTCATAGTGGTTGCAGCGTGGGCTTTTGTGGGAATGAGTGGAGCCGACGGAGAGGTGCAGATATACGCGACATTGGTAATAGCGTTACTCCTTACGTGGGGCGTCTATTATATGTTGGATTACGCCATTAAGCGTGATATGGCCTGGGTAACATCGATGCGATGTATGCTACGCCGTTATTCGATGCGACGGACCGTTATGGTGAAGCATCTTGTGAAAGTGTTGAATGATAAGACTTAAATTAAGAAGAATATGCCTAAGATTTCACAAAGGGCGGAGCTTATGCCCTCATCGCCCATTCGTAAATTGGTGCCACTGGCCGATGCGGCCAAATCGCGTGGCGTGAAGATATATCATTTGAATATCGGTCAGCCCGACCTGCCTACACCGCAGGAGGGACTTGACGCTTTGAAGAATATCGATTTGAAGGTCTTGGAGTATAGCCCCAGCGACGGTTTCCTCTCGCTTAGAGAGAAGCTGGTTGGTTATTACGACCAATATCAGATAAAACTCTCGCCCGACGATATCATAATCACTACGGGAGGCTCGGAGGCGGTGTTGTTTGCCTTTATGTCGTGCCTCAATCCCGGAGATGAGATTATTGTCCCCGAGCCGGCCTATGCCAACTATATGGCTTTTGCTATCTCGGCTGGTGCGGTTATCCGTACTGTCCCGGCGACGATTGAAGATGGCTTTGCCCTGCCCAAGATTGAGCAGTTTGAGGCTTTGATTAACGAACGCACGCGAGGAATCCTTATCTGCAACCCCAACAATCCTACGGGCTACCTCTATACCCGTAAGGAGATGAATCGCATACGCGATTTGGTCAAGAAACACGACCTCTTTCTCTTCTCTGATGAGGTCTATCGCGAGTTTATCTATACCGGCTCGCCCTATATCTCGGCGTGCCACTTGGAGGGTATCGAGCAGAATGTTGTGTTGATTGACTCGGTGTCGAAGCGTTATTCGGAGTGCGGAATACGTATCGGAGCACTCATTACGAAGAATCGTGAGGTGCGAAATGCTGTGATGAAACTCTGTCAGGCTCGTTTGAGTCCGCCACTTATCGGTCAGATTATAGCCGAGGCGTCGATAGATGCCCCGAGAGAGTACTCTATCCACACCTACGAGGAGTATATTGAACGCCGTAACTGTCTGATTGACGGACTGAACAAGATTCCCGGTGTATATTCGCCTATACCTATGGGTGCATTCTATACTGTTGCACGTTTGCCTATCGACGATAGTGATAAGTTCTGTGCGTGGTGTCTGTCGGATTTCGAGTATGAGGGTGAGACCATCATGCTGGCTCCCGCCAAAGGCTTCTATCTGGAAACGGATAGAGGGCAGGATGAGGTGCGTATAGCCTATGTATTAAACAAGGAGGATTTGCAACGGGCCCTTCTGATTCTCGGCAAGGCATTGGAGGCCTATCCGGGTAGGGTATAAGCGATAAAGAGAAACGACCAGCCTTTCGGCCGGTCGTTTTTGTTAATCTTCGTATGGCGATTGCCAGAACCATTTATCGTCACAAACTCGCAAATCGTGCCAGCCGACAGCACTCGACTTGGAGTTTATCTTGTCGTATGGCATTAGTGTAATGTAGCGATATGTCTGACCCTCTGTTACGGTCTCGGCATTAAATCTCGCCATCTCCATACACTGCAAGTAGTAGAGATTCTTTGCCATATAATAGTCGAGATAATGCTCCTTGGTCTGCTTTGAACGATTGTTCCAATTGGCATTTTCGTTAATCTGCAACGGCTTGTCGGTGCGTAGTCGTTCGCGTACCTCGGCGATTGAGAGCATCACGCCATTTTCGTCCATAACATAGGCCTCGAAAGTTGGGTCCACCCACAACCATTTGTCGAGAGTGCAGCTATAAACAGTTGTTATGACGTGGCAGTCGCTAACCAAGTCGTGTGGCAGGCACGTTACAAAACGGGCCTTAAAACCCATCGCCAGATAGACCTCTGTCAGCATTTGTGCCATCATACGGCAATTCACACCGCGATTCTCCTTTTGGCACAGCTCAACCATTGCTATTGTGTTCTTTACTTCGGGGTTGTTTGATGAGCCGTCGTGTCGCACGATGTCGTGTACCCAATGAAGCAGGTTTTTGATTTTTGAAATTTCATCTCCCGCACCGGCTACGCTATCCAACTTGAAATGCTCACGCAGACGCACCAAGTCGGGGTTATTGGGTGACATATACTTAAACTTCATACCGTCGGGAATTAAACCGCTGTGATATTGCTTTGCATCTTTTAGTTTCTGTTTGTAGTCGCCCCACGCAGTCAGGCGTTCCATACAGCTTTTGAAGCGAGCCTCATTGTGTATTGCATCAAGGTCGCTATCGGCCTTAATATTCGTAAGGTTAATCTCCTCCTTATCAATAACGCGGTCGGTGTAATACTCAAAGGTCTTCAAAGCACCACTCTTATCGCCGGCAAGACTCTTCCAACACGCCAGATTGTAGTAGAAGTTGCCAGCAAGGTCGGTATCCCACAGATAATCCATACGCACAGAGTCGGGCTGTGCCATGATTATCTTGCGATACTTCTCCTGATTTGCTACCAGCTTCTTCCACTTTTTTGCTTCATAGAGCTGGTCGGCCTCTTCGTCAAGACGGTCAAGTTGTTGTTGCCATTCGGGCGTTTGTGCCCAAACAGCGGTTGTTGCCACAATGGCAAAGAATAAAATAAAAAATCGTTTCATAATTTACTTTTATTAAAGGTTAATACAACTTTCCAAATAGTCGGCAAGCTGCACAACCTCCACTACAAAAAGAAGCGCAGACTATCGCCATACGCTGTCTTGGCTCACCACAAGCCACAATTCTATATGGGAAATCCGCGCCCTTTATGGCACAATAATCCCAACAAGAATTGATATAACCCGTTTGCGTTACGAGGTGGTGATTCGACAGCGATTGAGTTATGTATGTAATTAATATCTATATATTTATTGCAAATATATAAAATCTTTTTTAGAAATAATATCCAACCGAGAACTGAAATCCCTTCATCGAACTCTTTCCCGAGACTACTCCGTCAAATTCGCCCTTGCCGAAATATTTGTAGTAGCGTGCGGCGATATTGAATTTCCAGATGCGGGCATCTGCTCCGGCGGCAATGCCTACGGGTGGGCGTCGAAAATCCCACTTGGCGGTAACAGCCTCCTTGGCATCGTTCCACCATGAGCACTCGCCTCCCGTTGCGGTGTAGAGTGAGAATGTCGGACCTACTTGCAGATTAAGGAAGCCGAAAACCTCATACTCAAACAGAACGGGAAGGTCTATCTTGCTGACCTTGACATCCGAACGATGTGTGGCATGTGGCACCTCCGACTCCATAGCGATATAAGAGTACAGCAATTCGGGGTGGATACCGAAACGCTTGAACTTCAAGTCGGCCTGCAAACCCACCAAAAAACCTGTGCCGGGCTTAATGTCGGCAAATGTAAATTTCTCGCCTATAAAGTCATTTGAGTGATAATTGACTCCGGCCTTGATACCTATTCGTAGTTTGGGTGGTACTTTCTCTACCACTTGGGCCGATGCCTGCAATGCAAATATCGCAGCCACCACGACTAACAAAAATCGTTTCATATATGTTGTGTTTTAAAGTTTTTACATCTTTGCACCCTTTGCACCTTTCGCACCTTTCGCACCCGAAACGGTGTAGTTGAAGATATTCTCCTTATAGCTCGTAACCTTGCCCTGCGAGTCACGGCGGCGTTGGAATGCGATGTCGATGAGTCGCTGCACGAGCTGCTGGAAGCTTACGCCCGAAGCCTCCCACAGGTAGAACGACAACGAGCCGGGGATGGTGTTAATCTCATTGACATATATCTTGCCGTCGGCCTCGTCAATCATAAAGTCGATACGCGATACGCCGTCGCAGTTGAGGGCCTTGAAGGTCTCAACGGCTGTGCGACGGATAAACGCAGTAACCTCATCGGGCAGGATAGCGGGAATTTCTCGCAATGTAGAACGCATACCCTGTGACTGCTTTGCACCGCCCTTTGCACCGCCCTTGCCGCCGCCAAGATATTTGTCGGCATAGCTCAAAATCTCGCTACTGCGGATAGGTGCCTCACAAACCGAAGCCTCGCAGTCGTAGTAGTTACCCAAAACCGAGCAGTTAATCTCTTTGAGCTGCGACACAAGATGCTCTACGATGATACGCTTTGAGTATGATGCGGCGTTATCCACAGCCTCAATCAACTCCTCGCGGTTGTGTACTGCCGTAATGCCGACACTCGAACCCGAGTCGGCAGGCTTCACGATAACGGGGTAACCAAGCTTCGCCTCGACCTTTTCGGCTACGGCCGTCTGGTTGTCGTACCACTCCTTGTCGCAGAACCATGTGTAGTCGATGACGGGGATGCCACTCTCTTTGAGAATCATCTTCATCGTGATTTTATCCATACCGTTTGCCGATGCCAGCACATTGCAGCCTGCGTAGGGTATTCCGGTCATCTCAATCACGCCCTGGAACGAGCCGTCCTCGCAGTTTGTACCGTGCAGGGCAGGCAGGATGACATCGAGTGTTGCGGCAATCTCATCTTTACTAATGTTGAACATCTGCTTGAAGTAGCTGATTAACGGCTTGTTTACCTTATAGAGATTGTTGTCGCCGAATGTGGGGCGTAGATATACCTCATCACACGATGCCAATAAACTGTCCATATGGCGATAGTTGCTGCTATCGGTCAAGGCTTTGCCCGTGTACCAGCGACCCTGCTTTGAAATATATATTGGAGTTACGCTATATTTCTCGGTGTCGATAGCGTTTATGGCCTGTATGGCGGTCAGTACCGAAATCTCGTTCTCAACTGAACGACCGCCAAAGATTACTCCTACATTGATTTTGCTCTTCATTTTCTATATAAGTTTTTCGTTTCTGACTATTTGAACGAGTCGGGCAGGTCATTCTCGTAGAGTACGACATCTCCCGCACGCAGCATCGTTGCCATATAGGCCAGGGCCTCATTAAGCGAGGCAACCTCTATGGTCTGCTCCTTCGGAAAAGCCCTGTCCGCAAGACCGGCGAGGAGTGCTGCACGATTGGTCATATTGACAATGATGGCCACATCGCACGCCCCGGCAATCTGTCGGCCCAGTTCGCGGTTTAAGGCCTCCTGCCTTTCGCCCAGTTCCACGAAGCCGGGCGTTACCACAACCCTTCGGCCCGAGGAGGGGCGTTCAAAGTGTTGCAACACCTCCAATGCCATCTGTGCACCCGCAGGGTTTGAGTTGTAGGCATCATCAAGAATCGTAACACCTCCCGCAGCACGCTTGATGCTTAAACGATGCTCAATCTGCTCAATCTGGCGTATGGCTCGCTTCTGCAACGACTCGTCAAGACCGAGTTTGTCGGCAACGGCAATGGCCGCCAGCAGATTCAGAATGTTTCCACGACCCGCAAGGTGTGTAGCGTAACCATCGCGAATCTCGCCCCTGAAATCTACATCGAACGAGGTTTGCGATGTTGCATAAGCGATATTTGCGGCACGATAGTCGGCATCGTGGTTATGCACTCCGTACGAGATGACGTGGCAGGGTCGATTATAGTGACCTATGCGTGAAGCGATATGCTCCGAGTCGATATTTATCACACCCATACCATCTTTGGGCAGGGCATCTATAAGTTCAAATTTTGTTGCGAAGATGTTGTCCACCGAGTGGAAAGTTTCGAGGTGCATCTCGCCAACGGCCGTTACGATACCAATCGTGGGGTGTACCAGATCGCAAATCTCCTTGATGTCGCCCGTCTGCTTTGCACCCATCTCAACAATGAAAATCTGATGATATGGTTTCAGATGCTCGCGAATGGTACGCACAACACCCAGCGTGGTGTTGAAGTTGCCCGGGGTCATCAGCACGTTGTACTGCTCGGAGAGTATGCGGTAGAGATAATTCTTCGTTGAGGTCTTGCCGAAGCTGCCCGTAATGCCGATGATTGTAAGGTCGGGCATCGAACGCAGGATGCGTTTCGCATCGTTGTAATACCAACGCGAGATAGCCGCCTCCACAGGTCGGTTTACGATGTTTGCCGAGAGCATCAATACGGGCATCGTGAGTAACAGCAGTGCGACGCAGGGCATATACTGCGGTATAAATCGCCAAGCGAGAAACAATACTGCAAGCGTGAGCAGCAGCGTAGTCAGGATAAGACGCTTCACCCGCATCGTGTAGGCCAGTGGCACTTTGTATGTCGTGCGGAACTCCCTGTAAGCTATGATAAGCATTAGCAGAGCCAAAACGCCATACAATATGGGGTTTGAGAATATAGCTGCGATGGCCATAAGAAGAATCGTGGCAGCACGCAGAAACTTATATCCTTTTGGGAACCAGCTGAAATAGCGTTCCGTGCGATACGAGTTGTGCTGGAACATATGCACATCGTAACGTATTACGGCAGCCCACAGCAGGGCGTATATCGGCCAGAATATAATATTTTCTATCAACATTCTAATTTTGAATTTCCTTATTCAAAAAACTCTCCAATACCTTCAAAAACAGCGGCATATTTTCCAGAAACGAAAAATGTCCCGCACCTGCTACCGTAACCAAACCCGCATCAGGTATCAGCTTCTCCATACGCTTTGCATCGGCAAGAGGCGTTGCTGTATCGTTCTCGCCCCAGAAGAGCAGGGTAGGAGCCGCAATCTTTGGCATCAGGTGACATAGGTCCTCATTCACAACCTTCGACAGTATGGCTCGCATCTTGGGTGTGGCGTTGTTGTAGTCCGAAGAGCCACTCTTGCCTCGGCGTCTTTCAATCCACTCCTCGGCACGCTGCTTACCCAGAAAAATCGGAGCCAATCGCTTCATAAGTTTGAACGAATAGACCTTGAAGTAGTATTTCAAAGTGCGATGAGGCTTTACCCCCGCAGCATCGGTAAGGATGATTTTTCCAACCTCGTTGCGTGAGGCATATACGATGGCTACACGCCCGCCGAAGGAGTGTCCAATGAGTATAGGCCTGTCAATGCCTTCGTGCTTGACGAGAGCCTCGATGGATTGGGTATATTGCTCCACGCCCCACACATCTGTCGGCTCGTCACTCTGACCAAAGCCTGCAAAATCGACCGCTATGGTGCGAAAATGCTCCTCTGCCCACGCCTTTGCTGCACCGAATATGTTGCAGTCGCAGCCCCAGCCGTGCAACAACAGCAGAGCCTGCCCCTCGCCCCGATCGGTGTAGTGCAGCTTAAGCCCCTCGTATGTAAAAATCTTATCCATATCTACAATCATACAAAGTTAGTATTTTTTCTTTTATTAGAGATAAGTTTTCGGGATAATGAACTATCAGATACGAAAAAAGGTCAATTTTGTTAAATTGACCTTCAAATTTGTGTGGTTTGGAGCTGTGTCTGATAGCTCTTTTAGTTATTCATCACCTCGTTCTGGCGAGAGATACTCTCCATATGGATAGCCTCCAAAATGGTGCGGACAAAATCTTCACTCAGGCCCATACCGCGTGTCATAGAGAGCATACGGCGGCATATATCCTCCCAACGGTTGCTCTGCAAGATGGCGACATTGTTTGCCTTCTTGATTTGACCGATTTTCTCGGCCGTACGCATACGTTCACTCAACAACTCAAAGAGCTCGGAGTCAATCTGGTCAATCTGCTGACGACATACATTAAGCTCGCTGTTGAACTCCGGATCGCTGGCCGTCTTTGCTCGCCACATCACATTGTCAATCATCGTGATACAGTCCTGTGGTGTAACCTGCTGCGAGGCATCACTCCACGCCTTGTCGGGGTTGTTGTGGCTCTCGATGATAAGGCCGTCATAACACAGGTCAGCAGCCTGCTGCGATATACCGTAGAGCAGAGGACGACAGCCGCAGATGTGCGACGGGTCGCAAATCATCATCATATCGGGGAAGCGGCTACGCATCTCGAAAATCATATGCCACATAGGCGGGTTGCGATACTTGCTATGACCGAAGTATGAGAAACCGCGATGTATCAAACCTATATTCTCAATAGGCACACCCTCGTTTACAAGACGATTTACAGCACCCGCCCAAAGACCGATATCGGGGGTCATCGGGTTCTTGATAAGTATCGACACATCCTTGTTGTCGTGTAGGCTCTCTGCAATCTCCTGCACTGCAAAAGGCGAAACAGTCGTGCGGGCACCTATCCATAGCATATCAACGCCGTGCTTCAACGCTATCTCGACGTGCGTGCGGTTGGCAACCTCAACGGCAATGGGGAGGCCTGTGGCCTGCTTCACCTCGTTGAGCCACTCCAAGCCTATCTCTCCTATACCCTCGAATGTTCCGGGGTTGGTGCGGGGCTTCCATACGCCGGCACGAATCACATCTACACGACCTGAACGGGCCAGTTGCATCGCCGTCTCGATTGTCTGTTCGCGTGTTTCGGCACTGCAAGGGCCTGCTATAATAAGTGGGCGTTTAGCCCCAAGTTTGAATTTTTCCATAACAGCAAAAAATATATGTTTCGTATCCAAAGTCTTCCTGACCTTGTGCTATTATTTAAGTATCTCTCTGATTTTGTTGGCTCTCTGCATCGCTTCAACCAGCCCCTCGCGGTCGTCGCGTTCAATCATACGACGCAGAATCTGCAACTGGTGTATATGCTCACGCAGAACATCCAGCACGTTGTATTTATTCCCCAGAAAAATCGGGGCCCACGTCTGCGGAAGACTCTTTGCCAGACGCACCGTACTCTCAAAACCTCCGCCTGCGAGGTCGAAGATATGCTCCTCCTCGCGTTCCTTCTCCAATACGGTCAGGGCAAGGGCGAAGGATGTGATGTGCGAGATGTGCGACACATAGGCACAGTGGGTATCCTGCTCCTCGGCCGACATATAGCGTATGGGCATTTCGAGTGTGCGATATATATTCTCGACAACAGCCAACGCATCGTTGTCGGAGCTCTCCTTCTCGCAAATTACAACCGTGCGACCATTGAAAGCGTTGTGCTCGGCAGCCTCCGGACCGCTGTTCTCGGTACCCCACATCGGGTGAGTGGCTACCAGACGACCTCGGTTAGGGTGCATCATCACAACCTCGCATAGCTCCTGCTTTGTGGAACCCATATCCATCAAAATCTGGTTGGGACGTATGCGGTTGAGAATCTTGGTCGCCATAACGGGTATGACATCTACGGGAGTGGCCAGAATGATTAAATCACTTTGTGCCAGAGCCTCGTCAAGCGTCACGATACGATCCACCAAACCCAGTTCAAGAGCTTTGGCGGCGTTTTTCTCCGATTGCTCAATGCCCGTAACCTGTGAGCAAAGCCCCTTCTCTTTAAGGCTCAACGCCAGCGAGCCTCCGATAAGACCCAAACCTATGACTGTTGCAATCATATCTCTGCCAAATTACTTTACAAATCTACTCTTTACGCGTTCTGCCGCTTCGGCAAGGCGTTCTGCGGGCATACACAGCGATATGCGGATATAACGATTACCCTCGCTGCCAAAGATGCCGCCCGGCGTAACAAATACATCACACTCGTTGAGGACCTTATCCGAGAAAGCGAAGCAGTCGCCCTCGAAATCCTCCGGCATAGCCGCCCATACAAACAGGCCTGCCTGCCCCTTGACGTAAGAGCATCCGAGAGCATCCAGAAGCTCGTATCCGTGTGCCTCGCGTGCATAATATGTGGCGTTCAACTCATCAAACCACTCATTGCCCAACGACAAGGCCTCGGCTGCGGCAGCCTGTACGGGGTAGAACATTCCGGAGTCCATATTTGACTTGAAGCGGAGTATGTCGCTGATGATGTCGGCACGACCCGCCACTACACCTACACGCCAGCCGGCCATTGAATGACCCTTGCTCGTTGAGTTCATCTCGATAGCAACATCCCACGCACCCGGAATAGAGAGCAGACTTAACTGTATGTTGTTGCGAACAAAGCTGTATGGGTTGTCGTGGACAATCAGAATATTATGCTTGCCGGCAAAGGCTACCAACTTTTCGAACAACTCTACCGTAGGGTGAGTTCCCGTAGGCATATTGGGGTAGTTCACGAACATCAGCTTCACGCGGCTCAAATCCTCCTTCTCAATCTCCTCGAAGTCGGGATAGAAGCCGTTGGCAGCGTTGAGGTGGTACTCCACGACATCGCCTCCTGCCAGCGTTACAGCTGCACGATAGGTGGGGTAACCAGGGTTGGGAACCAAAACCTTGTCGCCAGCGTCAAGAAAGGCCATACAGATATGCATAATACCCTCCTTTGAGCCGAGCAAAGGCAATACTTCACTCTTGGGGTTGAGTTTCACATTATACCACTTCTCATACCAGTCGGCATAGGCCTGACGTAACAACTCGCTACCGTTGTATGGCTGGTAGGCGTGCGTATCGGGACGTTGTGCCTCCTTGCTCAAACGGTCAATTACGGCCTGTGCCGGTGGCATATCGGGGCTGCCGATACCCAGACTGATGATGTCGCGACCTGCTTTACGCAACTCGGCAATTTCACGGTTCTTTTTTGAGAAGTAATACTCCTTGATGCTGTCCATGCGATGCGATGGAGTGATTTCTACCTTTGCCATAATTGTTGTGATTTTTTAGTTGTTTATAATTCTCATTTAACCTTTTTTACTTTCCGCTGCGATACACTCCATAGACGTGTATCTCTTCTGTTGCCTCGTGCAGATTGTTCAGGTTGCGGATGTAATCATCCAGACAGCTGAATTCGAGGTCGATGTGGAACAGATAGTGCCACGGCTCACTCGGAATGGGGTATGACTGCAACTTCGACAGGTTTATGCCGTTCAGACAACTCAACGCCTTCAACAATGAGCCCTCCTCGTGGTTGGTCTTGAAGTAAAGCGACGCTTTGTTGGCATCGGTGGCTATGTTGTGGTCGTAACGCTTCAAGACGACAAATCGCGTATAGTTGCTCTTGATAGTGTTGATTTCGGGTGCTATAATCTTCAAGCCATACATCTCGGCGGCCAGCTCGCTGGCAATAGCGGCTGTATGACGCAATCCTTTCTCGGCAATGTGCTTGGCACTGAGAGCAGTATCCTCCGACTCGATGAGCTTCCACGAGTGAGCATCGAGATAATCTACGCACTGCAACAGAGCCATCGAGTGCGACTCCACCTCGCGGATATCCTCCAACTCCACATCGGGCAGGACCATAAGATTCTGCTTGATAGGCTGATACACCTCGCCGGCCACTTGCAGATTTTCATCTTGCAGGATGCTGTAATTGGGGATGATTGAACCCGCGATAGAGTTCTCGATAGCCATAAGGCCCATATCCGCCTTGCCGTGTTTTACAGCTGTGGCCACCTCGCGGAATGTGTCGCAAGGCAGGATGTCTATATCCCGTCCAAAATAATCAACGGCTGCAATGTGGTGGAAACAACCCTCGTATCCTTGTATCGCAATCTTCTGCATCTTGAAATCTTAAATTAAAAAATCCTGACCAAAATCAATTAAGGTCAGGATTAAATATCAATTGTATGCAAGCATCTTCCATATTAGCATACGACATCCTGACCGTTCGCACGGTAAAAGTAAAATCGCTTAAAATAGAAGAAATACTTGTTCATATATTCGTTATTTATTCTTTGTACGATGCAAATATATCGCAAAAAGATATAAAATCAAAATGTTTTGAGAATAAATATGCAGAAAAAAGTTTGTCGCCTACCTCGCGGCTGCTACTCTACATATTTTATCACCTCCTTGTTGCGTGGGCGTGCATCGGGCTGCTCGGCTGCATAACCGATACCTACGCAGAGCAGAGGCTCGTAGCCCTCACTGAAACCAAGCGTTTCGATAACAGGCTTGCCGGCATCGGAATTAAGCCACATCAGGGGGCCCATCATACAGATAGAGCCAAGCCCCAGCGACTGTGCCGCAAGCATCATATTGCCTGCCATCAGACCGCAATCGACCTGTGTGCAGTGGCCGGGCTTGTGAGCAACGAATATCACTGCGGGGGCGTTGCGGAACATATTCTTGAACGAGGGCTCCTCGAACTGCTTCTCGGCGGGAGTACCCTTTACGCCTTCGCGATATGCGGCTGTGGCCTTGTCCAACCACTCCTTGCTATCAACAATTCTCACCTCCCACTGCTGGGCATTCATTCCGTTGGGTGCGTTTATACCGCACTCGGCAATCTTGTCCAGAAGCTCGCGAGAAACACTCTCGTCGGTATAGGCACGAATGCTGCGGCGTGCCATAATGGCCTCAATAACAGCGTTTTCCTCCGATGTGCAGCAATCATTACGCAAAGCTCGTGTCAGCCCTACAACGGATAGTGTGATTACAAGTAAGCAAAGTGCCAATATGTAATGCGTTGTTTTCATAGTGTGAAAATTTTAAGGTTTATAACTCTCTTACATCAACAATTCCGTTCATTACGGCATATATCGTCAGACGGCCGATTGACTTTGAGCCAATCTTCTCGCTGATGTTGCGGCGGTGAAAAATTACCGTTGGGGTCGAAATGTTCAGTCTGTCGGCAATCTCCTTGTTGATATAACCCTTGACCAGCAGTGCCAGGACATCCTTTTCGCGTTGCGATAATGTGAGTTCCTCCTCCTGTGGCAGGGTGTGCGACATATTGCCATGAGCCATATGTGCAGTGTTGAACATCATCAAAAATGTTTTCAGCAGTTCTCGTTCGGACCGATACAGGTCAAGACTGTGAAAACCCTCGATAGAGTCATCATTTCCCTCCGACAGAACGATGCAACGACGATGTGGTGCTGTAAAGAATGTTATATTGTCGCGTACGGTTTGGGCATCGGCAAAGAAGTGAACCACCGTTTGGTGTCCATCCTCCATAAACTCATCCATAGAATTGTATGAAACAACATCCACCTCACGAAACATGTGTACAAATGGTGCCATATCAGCGAGGATGCTCCTCATTGCGAGCCCACATAGCGAATTTGGGTGTATGATTACAATCTTCATTCTCTGCATAATCGCAAAGATAATACATTTATATAAAATACAAAACTATAACTTATGATAGTTGTCGCGTGTGCCTGCGTGATGTACCTTTGCGACATCAAATTGACAAATAGTATTAAGCCAAAATAGATAGATATGAAACTGATGTTTGCTGTGCTTGCTCTGTTGAGTGGCACACCCGAGGCGGAGACTCCGAATGAGAAGCAGGATAGCGTAAAGCAATACACTATCGAGGAGGTTGGTGTTGAGGTGCGAGGCCCAAAACAGCACTACGCCTTGAAGGAGCAGCCTATATCGTCGAGTGTAGTTGGCGAGAGTATGCTCTCGCGTGAGCATATCCTTTCGGTAAAGGATTTGTCGGCCTTGGTGCCTAACTTTTTCCAGCCAGACTACGGCTCGAAGATGACCTCGTCGATATATGTGCGAGGCTTCGGTGCCCGTATCGACCAGCCTGTGATTGGCGTAACGGTCGATGGCGTGCCTTATCTGAACAAGAACAACTACGACTTCGATATGCTGGATGTTGCCCGCATAGAGTTGTTGCGTGGCCCGCAGAGTACGCTTTATGGTCGTAATACTATGGGTGGCCAGATGAATATCTATACCCTTTCGCCTATGAACTACGAGGGTGCAAGGGTCGGCTTGGAGTATGGTTCGGCAAATACTTTCCGAGGCAAGGCATCGTATTATGGTCGCAGCGAGAGTGGTAAGTTCGGCTATATGGTCGGTGGCTTCTATAATCGTACCGACGGCTTCTTCGAAAATGCCTACAATGGCGAAATGGTCGATTGGGGCGAGTCAAGCGGTGGCCGTGTGCGTTTGGTTGGCCGCTTGGGCCGAGGCTGGGAGTTGGAGAATATCGCCCAGATAGGCTATGCCGATGAAGGTGGCTATGCCTATGCTAAATATGATGCCGAGAAGGGTAGTGCCGCCGAGGTGAACTACAACTATCCGAGCCGCTATATGAGAATGAATATCAGTGATGGTTTGATTCTCTCGCATGAGGGCGAAAAGTATAAGTTTACGGCGACGACATCTTATCAATATACGCACGATAAGATGAATATCGACAACGACTTCACGCCAAAGGCGATGTTTACCCTCATTCAGGAGCAGCGTGAGCACGCCGTAACGGAGGATATCGTTTTCCGTACCAACGAGGGTGACCGCCGTTGGAAATGGCTGACGGGCATTTACGGATTTTATAAGACGATAGATATGTCGGCTCCGGTTAGTTTTCAGCAAGATGGTATCAGTGACCTTATTCTGGGCAATATGCCTGCTATGGTGAAGCAGTTTTTGACTATCAATCCGTTTGTTTTGGAGAGTGATTTCGATATTCCGACCTATGGTGCGGCGGTGTATCACGAATCGTCACTTCGTGCCGGCAAGCGTTGGCGTTTTACCGCAGGTCTGCGTCTGGACTACGAAAAATCTACTATGGATTACGATAACTTCTCGGAGGTACTATATTCGTTTAATATGCCTCCTATGGCAAACATCGAAAATAAACCGGTCGTAGTAGAGATGCAGGGCAAGGAGGAGTTGGACTATTTGGAGTTGCTGCCCAAGTTTGCTGTGAATTTCACTACGGGTGCGGGCGACTTGTACGCCACCGTTACACGCGGATATAAGGCGGGCGGATTCAATACACAGATATTCTCGGATATCCTGCAAAACAAGATGAAAACAGCCCTTATGGCCGATGCTATGGGCGGTATGGGTGGCGGACAGGGCGGTCGTCCTTCGTCGCAGGCCGACGGCCAACCTTCGGGTCAGCCCTCTGCGACACCCTCTTATGACGAGGCTTCGGTTACGACCTATAAGCCCGAGTATAGCTGGAACTACGAGGTGGGTGGTCATCTGAAATTCGCCAAAGGTCGCGTGGGCATTGATTTTGCCGCCTTCTGGATTGAGTGCCGCGACCAACAGCTTACGGTCTTCCCCGATGGCAATGCTACGGGCCGTATGATGTCAAATGCGGGCCGTTCACGCAGCCGTGGTGCCGAGATTTCGGCGTCGTGGGATATGTTGCGACTGATGTCGATGAGCCACTTGCGATTGACTGCAAATTACGGCTTTACGCACGCCAAATTCGTTGAGTATGATGACTTTGTCGATGTGGTTAATGCCGAGGGCAAGGCGGAACGTGTTGAAGTCAGCTATGCGGGCAACTATCTTCCATACGCACCGCAGCACACCGCTTCGGTTGGGTTGGTGTATAACTGCTGGATAGGTGGCCGCCTGCTCGATGAGATTACGGTGTCGGCCTCTTGGCAGGGTGCTGGTAAGATTTACTGGAACGAGGCAAATACCCTCTCGCAGAACTTCTACTCGCAACTCAACGCCTCGTTGGAGTTGCGTAAGGGCGATTTCTCACTCGGCCTATGGGGCAAAAACCTTACGAACACCGAGTTCAACACCTTCTATTTCCGCTCGGTGGGTAACGACTTTATCAGCCCGGGCAAACCCATCCGCTGGGGCATCTCCCTCGGCTTCGCGATGTAAATCCGCATACGAATTATATCTGATAACAAAACCCCGACCGCAAAAGGTCGGGGTTTGTTGTGTTATCTCTTTAATCGCGTTTAATTTCTTTCGCGGCTGTCACGCCATTCGATGATTTCGGGTGTCAGTTCATCCTCTCTGTCCACCCAGCGGCCCTGACGCAGTAGGCGTTCCTTGAAGCGGTCCATACTCTCCACAATTCGGAATGTGGGTCGCTGACGCGAGTATCTCTCCTCGCGTTTTGAGGGTCGTATCTCCTTGTTGAAGATATTCTCACGCGTAGGACGCAACTCCGGTACCCACTTGAAGTTGGGCAGGCGTTGAATCTGATCCTCGGGGATAAGGGCAATGGGGTAGAACTCAAACGGTACATCGTTGCGGTAGGTGATGCCGACAACCTCCCTGTCCTCGATGTAGAACGACGCCGAAGCACTCTCCAGATAGACCAGCTCGGTGACGATAGCCGACTCCTCGTCCTCACGCTGGAAGTAGATGGTCTGCACGTTGCCATCCACATCGTTGCGATATATCTCGTTGTCGCGGAAGAAGGCGGTCATCGTCTTGCCCGTAACCTGATTGTAGTAGCTTGAATCAATCTCGGCAACCATAATCGGGTTTTCCAGAAAATCGGCCTTTGTCAGCTGCTGATTCTTCGTGTAGGCATCAACCTGTGCGGCGGCAATCTGGTTATTGCTGTTCCACATCACAGGCTCGATATACATATGTATTATAGAGTCCGTAGAGCTGCTTGCCAATGAGTCGCAGATGGCCTGGGCATCGGAACGATAGATACGCACCTTGCGGTAGGCCTTCACAATGCGATAGAGTGAGTCCATCTCGGTAGAGTCTGTTGCCAATGAGTCTGTCACCAGAGAATCGGTCTGCTCGAACTCCTCCTTCTCTACCAAGCCCGTTCCAAACATTGAATCTCGTTGCGACTTGGCCAGCAACATCTGCTTCTCTATCATCGAGAGTGAGTCCAGTGAGTCCAAAGCCGAGACATCGCGACCCTTTGCCAGAAGCTTGGCTCGTTTGTTGGCACGACGAATAGAGTCCTTCGCAAGACGTGCCAGCTCCTTTTCCTGGAACTTGGCGTATTGTGCGGCCATCTTATCGCGACGCAACTTTCCGATAGAGTCGAGTCGCTGCTTGCGGATGATAGCCTTTGCCTTCTTCTCATTGTACTTGAAGCGTTGCGATTCGTACTTGGCGTAACGCTTCAAATCTTTGAGAGTCAATGAGTCCAGCTGCAAACGCTTGGCCTCCCACGGGTCAATGGCCACAGAGTCCGCAGCGAGTGAATCCATAGCGAGTGAGTCGGTTACGAGTTGGTCTGTCGCCAATGTGTCGGCCGCCGGTAACTGCATAGCGAGAGAGTCAGCCGGTGCTTCGGCAGAGGCTGAATTGGCCTTTGCAATAAAGAAGAATACCTTAATCTTCTCAATGAGTTTTTCGCGAGCAAGTCTTATCTTCTCAAGCTTCTTGGTATTTACGGGCTTCTCGGCCTTTACCTTCTCGGCTTTTTCAGCTTTCTTATCCTTTTGTGCCTCCTCGTTTTCTTCGCCCTCTTTTCCGTTCGGCTCTTCGGTCGCACTCTCCTCCTGCGAGGCCTTGTCGTCAGTTGCAACCTCCGATGCTGCTACCTCCTGACTATCCTCCGAAGTCGCCATCTTTGCATCTGTATCAGCCTGCTCAACGCCCTCGTTGTCGGTTGTATCGGTTGTTGCAACACTCTGCTGCTCATCGGCATCGGTGGCCTGCTCCTGTGCCGAAGTACCCTCTGCTGTGTTGCTGCTTATGGCCTGCTCACTCTTGATCTCTGTTGTTGCCTTTTCCGCAGCAACATTTGTGTCGGTCTTTGCACTCTCCTTCGTCTGGTCAGTGCCGGTGGCCGCTGCCGCCTCCTGAGTTGTGGTCTGCTCCGACTCTGCGGGTGTGACTACCTCTTCGACCTTGGGCAGAGCATCCAACGAGTCCTGAATAGCTCTGTTTCTTGCATCGCGAGCCGCTTTCGCCTCCAAATATTGTTGGCGGCGTTCAATCAGTGCCTCGCGGTCGGCTTCCGCCTCTGCAATTTTTGCCAAAGAGTCGGCAATCTCCTTGCGACGGGCCTCACGAGCCTCCTCCAAACGCGAAATTGTGATGAACTGCATCGTGTCGGCACTCATAAATACGCTGTCGCCCTCCGAGGTATCGTAGCTGATGGTCACAGGTTTGCGGGTGAGTAGGGCAATATCCTTATCGCCCCAATACTCGGCATAATCGCTGAACGCCAGCACCTTGTTCTCGATGTCGTCCATCTGAATATTGTTGTAGGCGATGATATGCTCGTTGTCGCGATAATACGACAAAGTGTCGCCCCACATCTCCTGCTCCTCGGTGAGGATGTAGCCATTCTTGGTTACGACGTAAAGATTCTGCGAGTTATCGTAATAACCGGCGTCTGCCGACAAATACTCGTCGTCGATATTCCATATCTCGCTATTCTCAAAGAAGCGTGCAAACTTCGTCTCGGTATTGTATATCACCGAATCACTCTTCATGTCGTAGTCCGAGCCGTGAATCTCAACGTCATCCACGCATACGATGTTGTGGTCGTCGGAGTAGTAGTAGCCACGCTGTGACTCCAAGATGTCGTTATCCTTGACCAAAACACCTCCGCCGGTATATGTTCCGACCTTCTTGTCGGTGTCAAAGCGGAAGTTGTAGGTGTAGAGCAGGGCATCGCCATCGACAACCTTCACGATAGGGGCATATACCTCTGCGAGGCTGATGTCGCCATTATATATGGCACTGTCGCCGTAGATGTATATCGAGTCCTGATTGATGATTACATCGCCGAAGAAACCCCAACGGGAATCGTTGTAGCGTACGGCACTGTCGCAGGTAATGACTGCTCCGTTGTGGTGAGCCGCAAAATTGCCCAGAAAATAGACTATGCTGTCGCCCTTGCGGTTGTAGGGAAGCACATCGTCGGCCATAAAATCGACTCGGCGACGGGGCTTGGTGCTCTTCGCAGGTTTCGGTGCGGGGCTCTCTTTACGGGCGGCTTGAAGCACAGCGGCCTCCCCGCTGTTTTCAGCGAGAAGGGCACGGGTATCCATTGCCTCTTGTGCAAAGATCAATCCGGCAAATGCCGATATGATTATTGAGATAGATAGTATTCGACGCACGCCTAATCAGATTTTATTTTATCCAGTTCGGGAAAGAGAACTCTCCGTTGCGGAATTCGGGATCAACAAAGATATAGAAGCCGTCAATCTTCTCCTTCATCCACTCGTTGAAGACCCTCTCCTTTTTCATCTCCAGAGCCATCATCTCGATATCGAGATAGTCATCCGAGATAGATGCCGTATGTGTCGGGATGATCTGCTTCAGCTTGATAATCTTACTCAACTCGTTATTGCGAATATCCTCCGACATATAGGGGCTTGATACCTCGTCAATCTTCAAACGAGATATCATCACATAATCCTGAAAACTCTTGCCCTGGCCAAAATCCTCCTTCTTGAACTTGGTGCTTGAATACTTGACATTGGCATAGTTGGGGTTGCTCATCAGAATATCGTGGTTAGATACCAGACCGCCATTCATCTTCGTAAGGTCGTCCTGTGAATGCTCCTTTGCGGCATCCTCAAACGAGATAGAGTCTGCTCGGATGACACTCACCAGACTGTCCAAGAAGAGTGTTGGCTCCAGCAACTCCTCGTCGGTGTATGTGGGTTTGAGCAATATGTGACGATAGTGATAGAGGTTGTTCTTCGGTTCGTCAATAAGCTCAATGATATGGAAACCAAACTCCGTCTCAACGACCTCTGAAATCTGTCCTGCCTTCAACTTCGACAAGGCGTCAGCAAATGGTGGCGTGAGCTGGCTCAATGGTCCCGGAGGATACTCTCCGCCATTCATCGCCGAACCCGGATCCACCGAGTAGGTGCGGGCAAGAATCGACATGGTCGATTTACCGGAGATGATTCTCTCTCGCATCTCCAGAAGGCGCTCTTTTGTACGCTGCTTGGCAGCCTCCTGTGATGAGGGATAGCGAACAATCTGTGCATATACATACTGCTCGGGGATAATCGGCAACTCCTCCTCTTTGAGAGAGTCGTAGAAGCGTGTAACCTCTCCGGGTGTTACAACCACATCGGCCTCGATATGGGCCCTCATGGCACGAGCACCCTCCTGCTCGGTTACTCGCTGACGGAGTATGTCGCGGTAGTTGTAGAGGGGCATATGCTGCATCTTCTCAAAGTCGGCAATAGAGCCCGCCTGATTGATCATCTGTTGCAGGCGTTCCTCGACAAACGAGTTTACATCGCCGGGAATATCCACAGAGTCAATAAGCGACTGGTTGTACAGAAGCTTTTGGGTCATAAGCATCTCCAGACCCTCGTTCATCGGGTCGCGGTCAGATGTGTAGCCCTGTGCTCGTCTCTCCTCGACAATCATCTGTGCTGCGTTGGCAACCTCCGAGTAGAGTATCGCCGAGCCTCCCACGATGGCTACGACGCGATCCAGCATCACCTGACGCTTTTGTGCAGTAATCATCCCTGCCGTAAAGAGTATGCAGAGGGTTAAAATGGCGGCTAATGTCTTTTTATTGAACATAATTTATGAATTTCTGTTTTCTATGTTTCTTCTTTTGGCTTACTGTTGTTTGTTCTTCTTCTCCACCTCATAGATGCGTGCGTGACCAGACTCAAAAGCACTGCTCACGATGCTCTGCTCGTGGTTTTTTATAATCTCGCTACGACGCTGCGTAATTAATATGCGGCGAATGTTGTCGGCAACAATCTCCAATGGTGCGACATTGCCTTTGCGACAAACCGAAGTCAGCTCAAAGTAGTAGCGGGCATTGTTGTCCTTCATCTCCTGTATGCCCAATCGGTCAAGGATGCTGCTGTAATCCTGTGTGTGTGCAATGGGAAGGTGAGAGACAAAATCAGCGAGGTTTACCCACTCCGCACGATTGTCTATGAGCAGAAAATCGTTCTTCTCGCAGATGTCGGTAAATTGTTTGTCGGCAGTGGCCGATGTTGAGGCCTTTGCCATCTGCTCTTTAAGTTTTTTGGCCTGACGGTAGTCATCATCAAAGCATAGTATGCGACCCTTTACCAGCGTGCGGTCGAGGGTGAAGTTCGCTTTATGCGAGTTGTAGTAATCGGCAATATCCTGCTCCGAAAAATCTTCACTCAACTGCTCGTCAATGTGGTGCTGGTCCACTTTTCGCATCAAAAGAGACTGGCGATAATCTTCCACTAAACGTTCAATGTCGGTCTCGGCCTCGGAGAAGAGCTGCTCGGCCTCCTCTAATTTAAGTTGGCGAACAAGCCATTTGTCGATGTATAGTTTGGCGAATGATATGCTGTCCGCACCGGTAAGGCCTGCCGGTGTTGCGGCTTGTATCTCGCTGATGTTTAGTTCTTTCTTGCCTACGCGTGCAACGGTGTTACTGCCAACCATATAGTCGGGTAACTCCTGACAGGCGACCATTGTCGCCACAGCAAAAAGCAGTGATATTTTGGTTAAATGCTGCATAATAATCGACAAAGATAGTTTTTTTACTTGAAATAAACGCACCGAAGGTGATATTATTACATTTATTGCAGATATTTGTCACTTTCAAGCTCTTTAACGTTCTGCCACATACGGGCAATGGCGATGATTGAGACACTCAGACAGAGGGCATAGATGACCCAGTAAATCTGATTGTTGTTGATAATCTGCTGGATTGAGCTGTCAGCGGCTCCGATGTTGTGCAGGAAGCAGGCCGTTAAGTTGTTCATTGCGTGGAGCATAATGACCATCACAAGTGAACGGTAACGGAAGTAGCAATAGCACAAAATAAGGCCGATAAATGCGGCTGAAAGAGCCGAGTCGGGAGCTCCGTGAGCCAGACCGAAAAAGAGTGACGATGTCAGCCACGCAACGACCACGCCATAAGCCTTGCGGAGTGTGCCGGCAATGTATCCGCGAAAGACAATCTCCTCAAATAACGGGGCGATAAAAACCGCCGAGATAAGTAGCCATCCGCCTCCGCCGAGAGGGGCCTCGATGGTTGGCAACATGGCGGCTATGGGCTCGATGACGATGCTGAAACACCACATCAGAATATAGGCACACAGAAGTCTGAACGGAGATGCCCAGCCGGGGGTGCGGAATGATATCATTTTGCCAAATCCTCGCCAGCGGCGATAAAGCTCTAACACAATGAGGCATAGAATCATAGCAAAGAATGACACGCACGCCGTGAACTTGGCTTGCTGTGATGAAACATCATCGTCAAAAACGATGGAATTTTCGTCAGCGACGGCCATCTGTGGTGGCAAGATTCCAAGCTCGTTGCAGAGGTATATTCCGACCATCTGTGACGAGAAAAAAATCATTACCATAACGATAATGTCAAACCACCAGGCTTTGTAATGCTTTGATTCGGGTGGGGTGGAATTATTGGTCGGATGTTCTTTTGTCGGGGTGGAAGAAGACAACGCATTTGTATCGTTTTTACTCTCCGCTATCTTCTCTGTATTAATGTTTTCCATAAAAATATCTCGCTTTGTTGATTGCAATGCTGTGTTGCAAAGTTAATCATTTTTTCGCTAATGATTGTGTAAATTAATTTAATTTCATTAAATTTGTCCGATTATATCCTGCTCTGTTCGGTTTATGCTCTTGTTGGGGTGTGTAGCCGAGGAGAAAGCAAAGGAGATGTTGAAAGAGTTTTAAGAGATATAAGATGTCGAAAGTCATTGCATTGGCAAATCAAAAGGGTGGTGTGGGCAAAACCACAACCGCAATAAATCTGGCAGCGTCGTTGGCTCTGCTCGGAAAGAAAGTGTTGTTACTGGATGCAGACCCGCAGGCTAACGCTACGTCGGGGCTGGGTTTTGATATAGATCTGGACGGCATATATGAGTGCATAATCGGCGAAAAGCGTGCCGAAGATGTCATTCTGCAAAGCCCCGATATCAAAAAATTGTGGTTGCTGCCTTCGAGTATGAATCTTGTAGCGGCCGATACCGAGTTGCCCCAGATGGAGAATGGTCACTTCGTGATGAAGGAGCTGTTGTCGTCGATACGCGATAAGTATGACTATATATTCATTGACTGCTCGCCTTCGCTGGGTTACACGACGGTAAATATCCTCACTGCGGCCGATACGGTGCTTATACCCGTTCAGTGCGAGTACCTTGCGTTGGAGGGTTTGAGCAAGCTGCTGAACACCATCCGCATCATCAAGGGCGGCCTGAATCCCGATTTGGAGATTGAGGGCTTTGTGCTGACTATGTATATGCGTAACCGCCTGAACAATCAGGTGGCAGCCGAGGTGCGAGAGCACTTTGGCCCGCTGGCCTTCGATACGGTTATTCAGCGTAATATCCGTCTGGGAGAAGCACCCTCACATGGTAAGCCGGTGATGTTGTACGATGCGTCGGCAACAGGCTCAACCAACTATTTGATGCTTGCCAAGGAGTTGTTAAAGCGTAATCGCAAGAGAGTAAAGCAAGAGAGTAAATAAGAAATAGACGAATATATGAAACAGAAAGGTTTAGGACGTGGTCTTGATGCCATTTTTGGAACAGAGAAGGTGTCGGTAAAGACCGTCCCGATGAATCAGATGGCCGAGATTGCCACTTCGCAGATAATACCAAATCCCACGCAGCCGCGTACGCAATTCGATGACGAGGCTTTGCAGGAACTGGCCGATTCAATTCGCCAGCTGGGCGTTATCCAGCCTATCACGGTGCGTAAAGCTGACGATGGCAAATATATAATCATCAGCGGAGAACGCCGCTGGCGTGCTGCACAGATGGTTGGCGTGGAGGCTCTTCCCGCCTATATCCGCGAGGTCGATGACGAGAATCTGCACGCGATGGCGTTGGTGGAGAATATCCAGCGTCAGGACTTGAATGCCATAGAGATTGCTCTGGGTATGCAGCGATTGATTGAGGAGTGTGGCCTTACGCAGGAGGCTATGGCAGACAAGGTTGGTAAGAAGCGTTCAACAGTGTCGAACTATATGCGATTGCTCTCGTTGCCCGATGAGGTGCAGCTGGCATTGAAGGAGGGCCTTATCACTATGGGTCACGCCAAGGCTATTGCCGGTGTGGATGCCGAGAATCAGCTGTGGGCGTTGAAGCGATGCCTGAAGAAGGGTCTGTCGGTGCGTCAGGCCGAGGCTTTGGCTCGTAAGCTTGCCGAGAATGCTGACAAGGAGCCCGTTGTGGAGGAGGAGTACCCCGAATCATACTCTTTGCTGGTGGAGAGAATGGAGCCATACTTCTCGCAGAATATCAGCATCAAACGCGGCAAGTCGGGTGGTGGCAAGATTGTTATTGACTTTGCCAGCGATGCCGATATTGAGAAGTTTATTGAACGATTGAGCAAGAGATAAGCCTTCGGGGCGATATAAATTTAATTAGTGATGACGATAACCAATTCGAAAACGGCAGGTGATGTAGTGTGCGACTTGCTGCGTCGCGTCCGTAAGCCTTCTATCTGCGTGGCACTGCTTCTTATGTTTGTGCTGTGCGGTGTGGAGAGTGCTACGGCCCAGAATTTCCGACGTGGCGACAAGCAGATGGTGTCGGGTGGTATTTTGCAGGAGGCAGAGCCTTCCGAGCAGGATACCATAGTCCTTTCGCGTGCCGATTCGCTTAACCGTTTGAAGATGCTGGCCAAGCAGGCCCGCCAGCGAGCTGACTCCATAGCCCGATATGAACGTCGTCGTCAGCGTGCTATCGAGCAGGACCGCATAGATGCCGATGGCAACATCATTCCGCCGGAGCCATGGTTTGGCGACTCGGTGTCATTGTCGAGGATGTGCTGGACGAGTGCGTTGTTGCCCGGTTACGGTCAGATATATAACAAACAGTATTGGAAATTGCCTATTTTGTATAGTACTCTCGGTGCATCGATAGGCTTTGCCATACATCAGAACAGTATATACAAACCCTTGAAGAAGGAGTATGATGCGTTGATTCTGGAAAATGGCCTAATGCGTACCGAGGAACTGAATCTCGTGCAACGCAAGATGATACGTTCCAACACAACACGCCAATTACTGTGGGGTGCTGCCGTTGCCTCATACATCTATTTCCTCGGCGATGCTGCGGTGAACTACTCAACCAACGAGGTGTCAAATGTTAAGAAGGCTACCACTTTGTCGTTGATATGCCCTGGTGCGGGTCAGATATACAACAAGAGCTATTGGCGAGCCCCTATCGTTGTGGGTGGTTTTGCCTCTATGGTGTATGTGATAGATTGGAACAATCGAGGATATAAACGATTCAAGACGGCCTATGCTCTGCGTGCCGATTTCGATACCAACCCGGGTAACTATCCCGAAGGTGTCTCAAAGGATGAGTTTGAAGGACGTTACTCGGCTTCATATCTGAAGAATCTGCGAGATTCCTATCGCCGAAACCGAGACTTGTGTCTTATCCTCACCGCTGCGGTCTATGCCTTTCAGGTGGTGGATGCCCATGTAGATGCCCACTTGAAGGATTTTGACGTGTCGGATGACCTGACTGTGAGGGTAGATCCTCTGTTTGATTATCAATACTCCAATATCTACGGCGGAACGCCCGTCTTTGGAGTCAATCTGAATATGACATTTTAACAATTTATGAGCAAGATAGCAATTAAAACTATTATTGCCTTGCTGTTGGTGTCAGTCGCTATGCCGATGGATGCTGTGGCACAGGTATTCAAACGTAAGAAACCGACTGTAAAACAGATGCTTGTCAGCGAGCAGCGTCGTGCCGATTCTTTGGAGGCATTGGTGGTGAAGTATCAGCAACAGGATAGCGATAAGTCATCGGAGGAGGCTCCGGCAATCGAGGTGGCAGATACGCCAAGTGAAGTCAATGCGACCCTGCCATTGCAGGAATATACCCCTGCCATTGCTGATTCTCTGGCGGCGGAGTTGAAGACGCGTCAGGTGGACGAGATGTTCGACAGATTCTTTGCCGAGTATATATGTGAGCCTGTTGAGGTAAGCGGAGATGCCAAGTTGGACTCGCTGTATGAGTCGCGTTTGAAGTTGATGGTATCGCCTATACATCTTCCATATAATACCATCGTGCGAGCATACATTCAGCGATATACGCAACCTACGGGCGTTATGCAGAGTGTCTTGTCGCTGGCACAGTATTATTTTCCGATGATTGACGAGGAACTTATCAAGGCAGGTCTGCCCGTTGAACTGCACGCTATGGCTATCATTGAGTCGGCTCTGCGTTCTACGGCTGTGTCGCGTGCCGGTGCTGCTGGTTTGTGGCAGTTTATGCCTACAACGGGCCGTTCCTATGGCTTGCAGATAAACTCTATGGTGGATGAACGCTTCGACCCCGTGAAATCTACAAAGGCGGCGTGTCGATTTATGAAGGACCTCTATAATATATATAACGATTGGAGCCTTGCTATTGCGGCCTACAACTGCGGGCCGGGTAACGTGAATAAGGCGTTGGCTCGTGCCGGAGGTAATCCCAAGTCGTTCTGGGAGGTCTATTGGTACCTTCCTTCGGAGACGCGAGGCTATGTGCCGGCGTTTATCGCAGCATCGTATGCCTATGCCTATCATCAGGCACACAATATAACCTATACAGCTCCTCCTATGCCGCTGGCTACCGATACGGTGGAGATTCGCCGATTGCTCCATTTCGGTCAGGTGTCATCGACTATTGATGTTACAACCGAGACATTGAAGAGCCTGAATCCGCAGTATAAACTCGATATCATCCCCGCAGCGGCACAGAGCTATACGCTTGTGCTGCCGTCAAATCGCGTGACGGATTATGTTATCAACTGTGACTCAATCTATGCCAAGGACTCTGTCTATTTGAAGGAGTACCTCGACCCGAGTACCGTTGCCAAGAAGATGGAGGAGACCTCAATTATCTACCATAAGGTCAAGTCGGGCGATACGCTGGGTGCTATTGCACGTCGATATCGTGTTACTACCAAACAGCTTATGCGTTGGAACGGCATCAAGAATGCCAATCGTCTGCGAGTGGGACAGCGTCTGCGTATCGAGAGATAATGTGCTATGATTTACGACGAAAACGATACTATTGTAGCTCCGGCAACCCCTGCCGGTGGAGCCTTGTGCGTTATCAGGTTGAGTGGCAAGGATTCGATAGCGGTGTGCGACGAAGTGTTTCGAGGACGCACTACACTGCGTGAGGCAAAGCCTTCGACTGTGCATTATGGCAATATCGTGGATGGTCAGGATGTCGTTGATGATGTCGTGGCTACGGTTTATCGTGCTCCCCATTCATATACGGGCGAGGATAGCGTAGAGTTGTCGGCTCACGGCTCGCGATATATCGTCGAACGCATCCTTTCGTTGCTTGTGCAGCGAGGTGCTCGTATGGCCGAGGCGGGCGAGTTTACCCGTCGTGCATTCTTGGCAGGCCGTATGGACCTGTCGCAGGCAGAGGCTGTCGCCGATATCATCGCTGCGGACTCTCGTGCTTCACACGCTGTGGCCTCTACACAGATGCGAGGTGGCTATTCGTCATTGCTCTCGCAGTTGCGTGAAAGGCTTGTGAAGATTACCTCGTTACTGGAACTGGAACTCGACTTCTCGGAGGAGGATGTGGAGTTTGCCGATAGGGCAGAGCTGCGAACCCTGCTTGCGGAGTTGCACGGTGAGGTTGTCCGCCTTGCCGACTCTTTTATGCTGGGTAATGCCCTCAAATGTGGCGTTACGGTCGCTATTGTGGGCCGTCCCAATGTGGGTAAGAGTACGTTGCTGAATGCTCTGGTGGGTGAGGATAGGGCAATGGTGTCGGATATCGCCGGTACGACACGTGACACGGTTGAGGCGTTGGCTAATATCGGTGGCGTGACCTATCGTTTTGTTGATACGGCAGGTCTTCACTCAACATCCGATATGCTGGAACGTATGGGTATAGAACGTACTGTTGCCGCCCTGCAAAAGGCTTTGATTGTGTTGTGGCTTACCGATGATGCCACGACGAGATTTGAAGATGATATTGTCGGCTTTGAGCCTACGGAGGATCAGAAGGTCTATCGCGTGCTTACCAAGTGCGATTTGAAACGAGAGGATGATGAGCCTACGCCATCGAAATATCCCACAATCGCTATCTCGGCGAAAAGTGGCGAGGGTATGCCTCAACTATGCGAATGTTTGCAGCAGGCTGCCGATGCAACGACGGCTTATGCGGGCGATGTTATAGTCTCTAATCGCCGTCATTATGAGGCACTTCGTCAGGCCGCTGATGCCCTGCAGGAGTCGTTGCAGGGACTTGATTCGCATCTCCCGACCGACCTTTTGAGTGAAGATATCCGCCAGGTGGTCTATCATATCGGCACCATCACCGGCGAAATCGCCTCAGACGATATCCTCAAAACCATCTTCTCCACTTTCTGCATCGGCAAGTAAATTTGCATACCAATGATAAAATGATTTATCATCGTTTATCGCAAAGCGCTCATTTTGAGCGCTTTTTTTGTTCTTGGTGACAAAACCATTTATTACTGTTTATCATCAT
>SUZG01000004.1 GCA_015060015.1 Rikenellaceae bacterium
CTGGGTTGAGAACAAGTTGAACAACAGACCCAGAAAGAGGCTTGGTTATCTCACACCAAATGAGAAATTTAATTCAATATTAACAAATTAGAATTCGATTGCATTTGCAAGTTGAATTCGCCTTTTAAGGATGTGATATTTTGCATAAGTTCTATGTAATTGGTATATTTTTCGGAAAAAATGCGTTTTGGATGATAAATATATCGTATTTTAGGTATATTTGCGAATAATTTCAAGCATAGTAATATGACAAAAATGGCATCTTCGTTGAATTGGCGTGAGTATATAGAACGAGTAACGCCGCCCAATCGTCGTATCGGTACCGATGTGATGTTGCTGGACGATGATAGATTTATAGAGAGGGTGAAATCTTTCATCAGGAACGAGCCCTTCAAGACAGATATGACAATTGCGATATTCTGCGAGCAGGGCGAGATGTCGTTGAAAATCAATATGAAAGAGTATCAGGTCGTTGCACCGGCAATGGTGATTATCCTTGCAGAACAGATATGTGAGCCTGTGTCGCACTCTGATGATCTTCGAGGGCGTGTAATTGTTATGTCGCGGGAGTTTACCGATGGCCTTTTCGTGAGTTTTGGAGATACCATTCCGCTGTACTCTTCGGTTTATAATAATCCGGTTATAACGATGGAGGGCGATAGTTTTGTGTTTAATCAATATTACGATCTGTTGCAAAATCTGGCCTGCTCGCCTAATAAAGAGTTTAAGTTGCAGTCAGCACACCATCTGACGCTGTCGATGTTCTATGGCTATTCCCATACGAAACACGACTCAAATAATCGGATTTTAACATCTCGTCAGGAGGAAATTTATTCCAATTTTATTGATGTGCTGCAAGCTAACTATCGCAAGAATAGGGAGATAAACTTTTATGCACAGAGGCTGTGCATTACGCCGAAGCATCTTTCGCAGGTTGTAAAAGATATTTCGGGGCGTAGTGCGAGGGCCATTATCGACGAGTATGTGATATCGGAAGCGAAGGCGTTGCTGTACTCCACGACAAGCAGCGTTCAGCAGATTAGCGATGCTCTGAATTTCCCTTCGCAGTCGGTTTTTGGCAAGTATTTCAAGCGTATGACGGGCAAATCGCCCAAAGAGTACCGCAAACAACCGATGTAGTTTTTGCGATGGCTCGCTACTCGTGGTCGTGGCAGCAGTCGCCGGAGTGATGTTCCAAAACGGTGTGGGGAATATGGCCGTGCGAGAGTATCTGAATAGGGCAGTTATAGTTCTCTAACTGCTCGGCTGTCAGCATGTTAGAGTCGTGGCGATGCACCGTGCGATTGACGCAGATAATGCTCTTTACAACGCTTGTTATTGTTCCCAAATCGTGCGATACAATCATTATGGCCATACGCTGGCTGAGCTGTCGCACCATATTGTAGAACTCATATTCAAAGCGGTTATCAACGAAATTTGTCGGCTCGTCCAAAATCAGCAGACGAGGCTCCGAGATGATAGCACGACAGAGCAGGGCACGCTGTAACTGACCTCCCGACACCTCGCCTATGGGACGCGATGCAAGGTCGGCGATACCCATCTTGTCAAGCATCTCGCTTGCGAGAGCCTTATCCTCTCGGCTGTAACGCCCCAAGAAGCCCTTTTCGGTCTGCAAGCCCGACAATACAACCTCCTCCAACGATATCGGAAATCGTGTGTCAAACTCCGACACCTGCGGCATATAGCCTATCTTGTAGTGATTTTTCTTGCGTAACGAGTCGTCGATGATAATCTCGCCGCTATGCGGGATACTACCCATAATAGCCTTCACGAGAGTTGTTTTCCCACCTCCGTTGGGGCCGATGATACCGACGAGGTCGTCGTTGTAGATATCCAGATTTACGCCTTCAAGGGCAGGATAACCATCGTAGGCAACACCTATGTTGCGTAGTGATATTATGGCGTTACGGCTGTTCATATTGTGGGTTATTTGCCTGTGATATAGTTTGTTATGTTGGTTATGTTGCGGATTACATCCTCCTCTAACGGATTGAACTCCTGACACTCGATATTCATATCTTTGGCAATGATTTCCACCGTAGAACGAGGGTATTGCGTCTGGTAAAGCAGACACTTTACACCCTTGGCACCGGCCTCCTCGATGATATGGGCTATATGCTTGGCCGATGGCTCCTTGCCGTCGCTTTCAATAGCTATCTGCTCTATGCCGTAGGCTCGTGAAAAGTAGGTTAGGGCAGGGTGGTAGATGACAAACGCCTTTGCCGAAGATGCCTCGCACAGCTCCATGCACTTTACGTCTAACTCGTTGAGTCTGTGAATAAAATCGTTATAGGCGTCGGTGTATTTCGTTGAGTCGGGCCACTCTGCGATGATAGCCTCATAAGCGTTGCGAGCCATCGCCTTCAACTCGCGTGGCGATGTCCAGATATGCGGGTCGATGCCGTGAGAGTGGGCGTGGTGTGCGTGGTCGCAATTATCCTCTTCGCAATGATGCTCGGTGGCGTGATTATCAGCGTGGTTATCGGAATGGTTATCGGAATGGTTATGCGAGCAAGAGCCTTCAATCAGCTCTATGCCATGGCTTAAATTTATGATAAGTTTTTGATTTTCTATTCGTTGCGTCAGCGAATTCTCGAAGGTAATCAGCCCTGTCGAGAAAATCATCTTCGCCTCATTCAGCCCTATAATCTGCTTTGGGGTAGGCTCAAAACTTTCGGGACTTGCTCCCGCAGGCACGAGCACCTCAACACGAAAATCATCGCCTGTAATCTGCTCGACGATATATTTTAGAGGCTGAATCGTAACAACAAAATCAGCTTGCGAGCTGACTTTTTCGCTACCACAAGCCGCCAGCAGTAGGGCAGTCACCGCTACGCATATTGAGTGAAAAATCTTCATAATAAGTCAATCTGTTTAGTTGTGACAAAGATACAAATTTTGCATCAAGATGTGTCGTCGAAGAACAAAAAAGTCCGACTTTGCAGCCGGACTTTTTATCTATACAACCTCAACGATTAGAGCTTTGTGAGATTGAGGTTACGCCACGATACCTTGATGACATCGCGGTCGTGAATCTGCAACATAATACGGCCTGTGCTTGCACCAAAAACGGGGTCATTGATGTCAATCATCTCCTCGCCGTTAAGCCAAGTCTTTACATTATCGCCCTCAACACGCAGACGCAGGGTGTTCCACTCGCCCTCCTTCAGGATATTCTCCTTCTCGTCAGGAATCTGAATCAACCAACCACGACCATAAGACTCGTAGATAGCACCTGTGTCGTTACCCTTAGGAGCAACCTCGCACTGCCAGCCATTTACTACATTACTCTCGTAGCCGCCGTGAACAAATGAGTGGAAGAACAAACCAGAGTTGCCGTTAGCCTCCTGCTTGAACTCTACTGTAAGGTCAAAATCCTTGTAATACTCGCGTGTGCCGAGGTAGCCATACTGCTTTGCCTCGCCATTCTCGGTTACAAGGTTACCCTCGCTGTCAACCGATGCCTTGATGCAACCGAAAGCCTCCCAGCCGGTCAAATCCTTGCCATTGAACAACGATACAGTCTCGCCAGCCTTCTTGGGCAACTCCTTGATCTTGATGTTGCGGAATGATGCGGGGTCGCCGTGGTCCTGCAAGCAGAGAACGCCCTCGTGAGCCAAGCCATACTCTGTGGCATTGCCCCATTTGCCGCTGGCCTTGCGAGCAAACCAGTCATCGGTCCAAGCCTCAAACTCCAAAATCTTCTCGCCATTGAGCCAGTGCTCTACGTGGCCGTTGTCAAACACGATTTTTGATGTGTTCCACTCGCCAACGGGATTAACGTGCATCTTCTCATAATCAGGCAGATACATAGCGTAATCTACGCCTAACTTCTGCCACTCCTCCAACTTCGCGGGAGCATTAACCTCTTCCCAACCCTCGTTGTCGATAAGCTGATACTCGGGGCCAGTAACGTAGGGAACCTCGTAGCGAGGATGCTCAACAACGTGATACAACATACCGCTGTTGCCACCGTGAGTAAGCTTCCAATCCCATACAAGCTCAAAATTTGCGAACTTCTTGTCTGTTACGATGTAACCAGAGCCGTCAGAACCCTCGCCAGATGCCTGAATACAGCCATCTACAACGTGCCAGCCTCCGATGAGTGAGTCGCAGTTGAAAGAGCGCCAGCCATCAAGTGTCTTGCCATCAAAAAGGAGCTGCCAGCCCTCTGCCTCCTCGGCAGCGGTGAGGCGGTTGTGCGATTGGCACGATGCCATACCGGCTACAAGTGCCGAAATGGCTACAAATGTCATAATTTTTCTCATAAAGTTTTGGTTTTTAGTTGTTTATATTATTTTGTGTTTGATATATCGAGCTTTCAATATATACGATTTATCACTATTGCAAGCCGCAAGAATCAACCCTTTACAGCGGTCGTTCAGGCGGTCGATGTCGTGAGTGTGGGGTAGTGTGCTACTGTACCACGCCTCCCAGGTAGTATCATCTGTTGCCATAAGTGCGTGATTACAAGCATATCCCAAAATTGTTTTCTCGCCACCAATCAGCATCCAGTTGCGTGAACTTCCCTCCACAAAGCAGGCGTCAGTCGTTGTCTTGATGGGACTGTATTCGCCGTCAAACAGACTCAATGATACCTCGTGACTGCAAGTAATCTCATAGCAGTAGCCGTTTTTGCCTCGCGTGTGGTAGGTTGTATCGACTTTGAGATGCAGAAAGTCGGTTTTCCCCAAATAAGTGCGGTCGTAAACAACCGACAACTGCGTCGCCGAGGGGATATTTTCTAAACTTTTTGCCTCTGAATATATAGCCGTATGACCCTCGCCATATCCTATGGACGATAGGTAGATGGCAAAAACTATCAGTATAATAACACCTGACGTGCTTATGATATGCTGTAATTTATTCATATCCAGTTATTGAGGCTGTCGTGACCCGTATCAGCCGCTTGCATCACACAAAATTACAGAAAAATATTTATTTATGGTATAAATATCGCCTGTAATACACAAAAAAGAGCAAAACCGGCAGTAGAGTACCTTATAATAATATAGACTATTGTTTGATGTAATACTTATCTTATGTTAAAAATTGAAGAGGGTAATACTGTCATAGTGTGATGCTGGAGTATATTTTGATTATATAAGGTGCTGGTAGCCGATTAACAAAGGATTTTCAAATAGCATCTACTTGTGCATATCGTAGCTCTCAAATGTGTTGTCGTCAAACAAGACTACGATTCGCTTGATACCTCCTTTTGAGGCTGTGCTGGGCGATGCTATGCCGAATGTTGATTCAATTTGAGCAGCGATAGCTTGTTTTGGTGAATTTTCAGCATCGCCATTTTTTGCGTCAGCCGGAGGATTGGTCATGTCCGGAGAAAATATCGCATTCTCGGAGAGTTGAGCATCTTCGCTTGAACTGGCACGATACATCTGGTCACTCTCCAAAAGCAACCAATCGGGATTGATATTGGGAAAGCGACGCAGAATCTTTTGGACTAAATCGAAACTCGGCTTATTTCGGCCGGCGAGAATATGAGATATTCCCGATGGCTGTATTCCCAACAATTCAGCAAGGCGACTTGAAGTCAAGCCTTCATTTTTCATCAAAACAAGCAATTTTTCGCGCATAATCCATATTTTTTACAAATATAAAACATTTTTCTTTTGTAACCAAAGAAAATACACAAAAGTAAAACTTGTAGAGTTGTTAACAGTAGTTACAATTGTAATGATATTAATTATAGTAAAAAAGCTGAATATATAAAGCTTAAACCTTTACTTTAATCTGATATGTGTAAAATTACTGATAATGAGTATGTTGTATATTGTAAAAATGTCTAATATACGTATTGTGTATGATATGGGGCAAATATGGCTATATCCTATATCTTTAACTTTATATAGAATTTGTAAAACGCTGATTATAGTGTAGTTATATATTGAAAGTTTAGTCTTTGAATAGCGTCTGTTTTTCATTGGAATAGAACCAGTACTACCCTGCTGGCTGTATTTACGCTTGTAAATTGTTAACATATATTGCACGACTCTTTATTTATACAAATGTAAAACGTATATTAATTTTACTTTTGTATAATTGTTACAAATGTAATTACAGATGTAAAATAGTGACAAAATTCACGATTTTTATGGATAATCAGACTTACTAACCAGCAAGATATTGTTGATAACTTTTTTGACGCGATATTATGTTAAAAATAAAGTATAGCGGGATAGCTGAAATCTCAACTACCCCGCTATTTTACAACGAGTTATATAATTGTAAACACTATGTTTATAACTCGATACTCTTGGCGATTTTTGCGAACTCTTCTGGCGTTAATTTGAGCTTTTCACGGCGGAAATCAACATCATTTTCGCTGTTCATTGGTATCAAATGGATGTGTGCGTGTGCTACTTCAAGGCCCAGAACGACCGTTGCAACCTTTTTGCATCCTGTTTGCTCCTTAATCTTGCACGCTACCCTCTTGGCGAATTTAATCATTCCTGCGAGTGTCTCGTCGTCCAAATCGTAGAAGTAATCCACCTCAACTTTTGGAACTACCAATGTATGCCCTTTTGCCAATGGGTTGATGTCGAGGAATGCGTAATACTTCTCATCCTCGGCTACCTTATAGCTCGGAATCTCCCCTGCTATAATCTTTGAAAATATTGTTGCCATAACTTTTCTTATGTTTGTGTTTGCAAAAATTGTATCGAGTTCCTACTCCTCCCACTTTGGTTTGAGTATCTCGGAGTATATAACGGCCTTCTCCATTGAAAAGTCCTTTATAATATCGTTGATTTGGCCAGAATCGGTGTTGTCTTCAACTTGCGGCTCATTTGTCTTTGAGGCACTGATCTCCTTCTTCGGTGCGAGAACAGGTGTTGTAGCTGTGTTTTTTGCCATTGCGGGTTGTTTTTTCACCCTTGAAGTCGGCTTTATGGGGGGCTCTTCTCCGAATATTTCACGCAATTGACGATCCAGCTCGGTTTTCGGGTCCTCCTGTGGGCTCTTCTGCCCCGCATTACCCCGCTTTTTACGAGCCTTATCCTCTTTGCGTGCGAATGATATGATGACGCTTGCTATTGCGAGAAATATCCAAAAATTATCCATATCTGCTGTTAATCCATTCGTTTAACACTCTCCATGCCTTTGATGCGTCGCATACGGTCAAGTATGGCGTTAAGGCTCTCTGCATCGCGTACATACATACTCAATGTGCCCTCAAATATGCCGTCGTGGGTTTGGATATTGACTTGTCGCATATTGACGCTGAAATCGTTTGTAACGACGTTTGCCAGGTCGATAAGCAGGCCCATACGGTCAATGCCGACCACCTCGATTGTTGCCAACGATGATTGGGTCTTGTATTGTGACCATTGTATAGCCTCTTTGACGATGCAGTCGCCGTGCTGTGATGCCAGGCGGTTAAGCTCGTCGCAGGTGGCCTTGTGTACGATAATCTGATGGGTTATAGGGTCTTTATACCCCACTACGCTGTCGCCCGGCAGCGGGTGACAACACTCTGCGATGACCAGATGCTGGTTGTCGGGGTTGCTCTTTTGTTTGCTGGCTTCGTTGTTCTGGTTGCTTTCGGCCTCCTTTTCATTGTCGTCGTCTTTGATGAAGAGGGTCCAGAATTTCAAAATCTTATTCTTGGAGTTGGTCTTTACGATCTTCTCCAAGTTATCCAGCGACACGATGCCGGCACCTATCTTTGTGTATAGTTCGTCTTTGTTTGAACACTCGTAAGCCTCTATCAGTTTGCGAATTACGCGATGGTTAGGCGTAATGTTGAGTTGTGCAAGGCGTTCGTCAAGCATCTGCAAGCCTCGTTGCAGGTTATGCTCCTGCTCTCGTTTGAGGAAGTTTTTTATGGCTTGCTTAGCCTTGGCTGTGATGACGTATTCTAACCATTCGGCCTTTGGGCGGGCTGACTCAGCGGTAATAATCTCTACTTGGTCGCCGCTGCTCAATGGTGTGGTTATGGGCATAATCTTGTGGTTGATTTTTGCACCTATCGCACCATTTCCAATCTTGGTATGCACGTCATAAGCAAAGTCAAGAGCTGTGGCTCCGTAAGGCAAGTGACGAGCTTCGCCCTTTGGTGTAAATACCGCTATTTCAGATGTATATAACGATAACTTAAAGTTGTCCAGGAAGTCGATTGCATTCTGCGTCGGGCTGTCCAAGGCCGTGCGAATCATCTTCAACCACTTGTCAAACTCATCCTCGTCGTGTGATATCGTTACGTGCTTATACTTCCAATGGGCAGCAAAGCCTCTCTCTGCGACATCCTCCATACGCTGCGTGCGTATCTGCACCTCCACCCATATTCCGTCGGGGCCCATAACGGTTGAGTGCAGTGCCTCGTATCCATTGGCCTTCGGAATGCTGATCCAATCTCGCAAACGGTCGGGTTTGGGAGTGTAAATATCTGTAATTGAAGAGTATATCTGCCAGCATTGAGTCTTCTCTGACGGGAAGTCTGTCGGCTGGAATACGACGCGAATGGCAAACAGATCGTAAATCTCCGAGAACGGAATTTGCTTACGCATCATCTTGGTCCATATTGAATAAACACTCTTTATTCGGCCCGAAATCTCATATTTGAAGCCGTTTCTGTCGAGTGCCTCTATGATTGGTGCGTTGAATTTGCGGATATACTCCTCGCGGGCAGCCGATGTCTCGTCGATTTGTCGCTGAATCTCCTCATACTCCTTGGGGAAGCGGTACTTCATACACAAATCTTCCAACTCGGTCTTAATCGCATACAAACCTAATCTATATGCCAGAGGAGCAAACAGATAGATTGTCTCGCCCGTGATTTTAATCTGCTTGTTCTGTGGCATTGAGCCCAGCGTACGCATATTGTGCAGGCGGTCGGCAATCTTAATCAAAATCACGCGTACGTCGTCCGACAATGTGAGCAGGACCTTGCGGAAATACTCTGCCTGCTGTGATGTGTCGGCGTTGAATACGCCCGACATCTTTGTAAGACCATCAACCATAGAGGCTATCTTGGGGCCGAAGATATGCTCCATATCCTCTACGGTGTAGTCTGTATCCTCCACTACATCGTGAAGCAACGAAGCCACGACGGATTTCACGCCGAGGCCTATCTCGTTTACAACTATCTGTGCTACTGCAATAGGATGCAGGAGGTATGGCTCTCCTGAACGGCGCCGTACCCCCTGGTGAGCCTCCTTCGCCAAGAAGAAGGCTCGTTTTATGAAATTCCAATCGGCTTCGTTCTTGCAAATCTTTTTACAAGACTCCACCAGTTCTTCCCATTTACTTTGTATTAAAACTTCATCCTCCGCAGTATAGTTCATAAACAATCGTTTTTGCGTTGGTGTTTATATAACCTATTTCTGTGTCTTCATCGCCTCTCGCAGCTTTGCCTCAATCTCGTTGCGAAGCTCCTCGTTGTTTGTGAGCAGCTCCTTCACAGCGTCGCGGCCCTGGCCTATCTTCTGCTCGCCGTAAGAGAACCACGAGCCAGACTTCTTGACGATGCCATAATCTACTCCCAAATCAACAATTTCGCCAATTTTTGAGATTCCCTCGCCAAACATAATATCAAACTCGGCACGCTTGAATGGAGGTGCTACCTTGTTCTTCACGACCTTTACCTTTGTGCGGGTACCCAACTGCTCCTCGCCATCCTTGATAACTGAAGCACGACGGATGTCGATACGTACGCTGGCGTAGAACTTCAATGCATTACCTCCGGTAGTTGTCTCGGGGTTGCCGTAAACCACGCCAATCTTATCACGCAACTGGTTGATGAAGATACATACGGTCTTGGTCTTTGAGATGCTGGCTGTAAGCTTACGCAATGCCTGTGACATCAGACGAGCCTGCAAACCCATCTTCGAGTCACCCATCTCGCCCTCAATCTCGGCCTTGGGTGTAAGTGCTGCAACAGAGTCGATAACGATGATGTCGATAGCACTTGAACGGATAAGTGAGTCGGCAATCTCCAATGCCTGCTCGCCATTGTCGGGCTGTGAGATAAGCAGATTATCTACATCCACACCCAGCTTCTGTGCATAGAAAGAGTCAAAGGCGTGCTCTGCATCGATGAAGGCTGCAATACCGCCGGCCTTTTGTGCCTCGGCAATGGCATGAATGGCCAGCGTGGTCTTACCTGATGACTCGGGACCATAAATCTCGATTACACGACCCTTGGGGTAACCACCCACGCCCAGAGCCATATCCAATGTGATTGAGCCTGTGGGGATTACGGGGATATCGGTTACGGCCTCGCTGCTCATACGCATAATAGAGCCCTTACCGAAGTCCTTCTCGATTTTATCCATTACCGCACTCAAAACCTTGAGCTTGTCGGCATTTACTTGTGTCTTTTCAGTTGCCATAGTTTTATGTTTTTTTATTTATCTAATTCATTAATAATCTGCTCAAAATGTGTAGCAGTCTTTACTTTGTCAAAAATATGGGTGATTCTACCCTCCTCATTCAGCAGGAATGTTGTTCGCTTCACGCCCATATACTTGCGGCCGTACATCGATTTCTCGGCCCACACGCCGAATGCCTCGCATATCGAGTGGTCGGTATCGGCCAGAAGTGTGAAGTTCAGGTCGTGCTTCGAGCAGAAGTTCTGGTGTGAACGTTCGCTGTCGGGGCTTACGCCGATGATGCGAAATCCTCTGCGTGCCAACTCCTCCTTGCCGTCACGCAGGCTCTTGGCTTCAAGTGTGCATCCCGAGGTGTTGTCTTTCGGGTAGAAATAGAGTACGGTGCGAGTGCCTTTTAATTCTGATAATGAAATTGTTGCACCATCTTGTGCCGTTCCCGAAAAGTCAGGAGCCATATCTCCGATTTTCAATTCTGCCATAACCTGAAATATTTAGAGGTAATAATCATTTCAAAGTTACGAAAAAATATCTGAAAATTTCGGCATTAAGGCTAAAAAATCTCACTCCGCAACACTTTTTTTGCCTGCGAGCTGCTGCTTAATCCCACAACATAACGGTCTCAACCTGCTCGTTGAACTCCTGTTGTGTGCTGTTCAGTCGTCGGTTGCACGATGGGCATCGGATAGGAGCATCAACTTCGACATAGCTCTCGCAGCCTATGCAACGCGATGTCAAACCAAATGTTTGGTCCTGACTGTAATTAAACACCGCCTGGCAGTGTTTGCACTTGATTTGATAAGCAATTCCCATAGTTCCAAATTTTTTTTAGTTGTTTGTACTCTTTTTTGTTGTTACTCTCCCCACTTCTGGTCGCCTCCTATCAGGTAGAGAAATATGTTACTACCCATTGCGATAATAATGAAAATCAGTAGCATAACTTCCGCTTTTTAGGGTTGTTAATATTTCTCTCCCAATACCTCTGCCAGAAAACAGAAAAAACATAAAATACTAAACATTGTCATCCGGTTTTGTGGTTAATAATCTTGTTTCACAATGCAAAGTAATCCCCATATTGTGACAGGTTGTGACACAATGTAAAATAATTTGAAAAAATGTGATTTTTTTTGGGAAAAAGAGAAAATCGGACTTCCGTAAAAAAGATGCCCGAAACATCGGGCATCTTTTACTCTATTTTGCTGAGGATATCTGTGGCCAGAAGCGACGTACATATTCGGCTATGTAGTGCTCAAATTCGGGTGAATTGATAATCGTAATATCGTCCATAAGTCCTACCACAAATCGTGCTACTCCCGCATAATCAGCGATTTCCGTATCTAAAATCCAATGGTCGGCATCCTCCTGCGAAAGATGCTGCTCCGCCAAGGGGTACTCCTCTATGAGCAGATTGCGGGCCAAAAGACCAAGACGCAGCCTGATGTGGGCTCTTGCGTGATTACTTGTCATACGGAACACATCTATAAAGCCCTTGTCGTGCTTGTCCTCGTAGAGCCAGTCGTCGTTGAGAATCTCCACCGAGCCTATACGTGAGGTCTTGAATAGTTTGCAGGTATGACTCTCGGTGTCGTAGCACCACGTCTGCACATAGTTAGTGGTAAAAGCAAAAGGCTCTACCCTTCTGTCGCGTACCACGCTGCCGTGAGCCGAACTATAATCGTGCAGGATTACGGTCTTACGATTTTCGATAGCTTCGATGATAGAGTGTACCGTTGCGGCGGCCTCGCCCTTGACGATGGTGTCGGCCAGAATCTTATTGTCGTAAACCGAATAGAGTTTGCGTTTAAGATTCTGTTTCAACATATTGTTGTCGTCGATGTTCTCTATCGCACGCTTCAATATCACGGCCTCCTCCTCGGTGAAGTGTACCAGCTGCGAGATATCCTTGAAGTGCGGAGACTCCTTGTCTAAACGGATATGGTTGCCACTCTTTTTGATGACAAAGCCTGCCTCGCGAAAGGTGTCGATGTAGCGATATATGGTGCGTCGCGACATATCAAGCCTCTCGGCAAGTTCATCCACGCTGTATGTTGTGTTTGTTGTCATCATCTTCATCAGACGCAACAATCTCTCAATTTTGGGCTGGTCCATAGTGTTGTATTTTTGCAAATATACAAAAAATGTATGTAATAATGAAGTCCGTTAGCACTCTTATTACATACATCAAAAAAATGAGGCCACCCTTAAAGGATAGCCTCATTGTTTTTTAACTGTTTTGGATAGTCTTTTCCAGCTCCTCAATCTGACCTCGGAAAACCTTGTCCGTATCCATCATATTGCTCACCGCCTTGCATGAGTGAAGCACCGTTGCGTGGTTACGACCTCCGATAGCCGAACCTATGGCTGCCAATGGCAATTTGGTGTGCTGCTTTGCCAGATACATTGCAATCTGTCGAGCCTGTGCCACCTCGCGTGTACGCTTCGTTGAGTTGAAATTAGCCTCGTCAATATCGAAATACTTGCACACGGTCGATGTTATGTGGTTGATTGATATCTCCTTCTGACTGACATGGACAAAAGCCTTCAAGACCTCCTTTGCCAGTGATGTCGATATTCTGCGACCCATAAACGAAGCGTTTGCTTTGAGAGTGAGCAAAGCACCCTCAATCTCGCGGATGTTGGCCGAAATATTGTCTGCCAGATAGGTTATAACCTCCTCCGTCAGCGAGATGCCGATGCTGTCGGCCTTTGAACGGATAATCTTTATCTTCGTCTCGTAGTCGGGAGCCTCAATCTTCGCCGAAAGACCCCACTTGAAGCGAGTGAGCAGTCGTTGCTCGATATCCTGCAACTCTACGGGAGGTTTGTCCGATGTAAGGATAATCTGCTTGCCGGCCATCTGCAAGTGGTTGAACACGTTGAAGAATACGTTCTGCGTGCCTGGCTTGCCCGAAAGCTCCTGAATATCGTCAATAATCAGTACATCGACCATCTGATAGAAACGGATGAAATCGTTTATCTCCTGATTCTTATGGGCAGTCTGGAACTGTGCCATAAACTTGTTGGTCGATACGTATAGTACCTGCAACTCCGGATGGCGTTCGCACACCTCGTGACCTATGGCCTGCACGATATGGGTCTTGCCCAAACCTGACGCACCATATATATATAAGGGGTTGAAGGGTGACGATCCGGGTGTCAGTGCAACGGTCTTGCCTGCCGAACGAGCCAATCTGTTGCACATACCCTCAACGTGTGTTGAGAATGTGTACTTTGGATTGAGCTGTGTCGGGAACATAACCTTCTTCATGCCGGGAATCTCCCAGATGTTGCGTGGAACATTCGCCGTTGTGGTCTGTGCAATATGCTCCGAGATGGCTGTCATATCTGCATTGGGCGATACGGGAGTCTTCTCCTCGCTGCTCGGAATGGCATAGTGCAACTTCGTCTGGCGGCCAAACAGGTCAAATATCGCCTGACGGAACAACGCAAGATAGTTAGCCTCAATGTGCTGGGCGTGATTTCCGTCGGGCACTTTAAGGCGAAGATTTGTTCCATCGAATGACAGAGGCTTCAATGGCTCGAACCATTTAACAAACTCCTCGGGTGAGGTGTGTTGCTGAATGCGATCGAGGCACACTTGCCATACTTCCTTATATGTTTGACCGTTAGCCATTATTTTTACAAAAATTCTAAATCTTTTATATATATGGTGTCGAGAAAATCGTTACCTTTGGCGTGAATTTTGTTCGCCACCCCAAAAATTAAGGTGGAAAAAGGGTTGAAAAATGCACGTCTCGGATTCTGTTTTCTTTGACACCACAAAGTTGTGAATAAATTTGTTAAAATAATTTTCATTTTCATTTGTTTTTTATCTTTTTTTATATATAGAGAAACAACACTTTTTTTGCCGTATTTTTTTAACTCGCTGATATTGAATAATTGAAAAAAAATTACTAATTTTGCGTATCAAAAAATAGTATAAAACGAGATATTAGGTATAATTAAAACTTATAGTAAAATGGCTAACGATTTGGAATTAACAGTATTGTCAAAAGCTCAAAAATGGCTGGATGGTGACTATGATGCTGCTACAAAGGAGCAGGTTAAGTTGCTGATGGACAACGATATGAAGGAGCTTACAGAGAGCTTCTATAAAGACTTGGAATTTGGAACCGGCGGTCTGCGAGGCATTATGGGAGTCGGCTCTAACCGTATGAATATCTATACCGTAGGAACTGCTACCCAGGGTCTTGCTAACTATTTGAAAAAGAACTTCGCTGGCGAGAAGGTTCGTGTAGCTGTTGCACACGACAGCCGTAACAACTCTCGTATGTTCGCAGAGAGAGTTGCCGACATCTTCGCATCTAACGATTTCGAAGTATATCTGTTCGATTCACTCCGCCCCACTCCCGAGCTCAGCTTCGCTATTCGCGAGTTGAAACTGCACTCTGGTGTGGTGATTACCGCATCGCACAACCCCAAGGAGTATAACGGTTACAAAGCATATTGGACCGACGGCTCACAGGTTACCTCTCCACACGATGTGAACATTATCGATGAGGTTGCGAAGATTACCGAGAACTCGCAGGTTTTGACCGGTAAGAACCCCGGCAACATCACTATCCTCGGCGAGGAGTTCGATAAGATCTATCTCGACCGCATCAAGGCTGATATTCAGCTCTCGCCGGAGTCTGTTGCGAAGTATCACGATATGAAGATTGTCTATACGCCGCTTCATGGTGCCGGTATGCGTCTGGTTCCCGCATCACTCAAAAACTTCGGCTTTACCAATGTTATAATGGTACCCGAGCAGGCTGTTATTGATGGTAACTTCCCCACTGTTGAGTCACCCAACCCCGAGGAGCGCAAGACTATGGCTATGGCTATCGAACTCGGTCGCAAGGAGGGTGCTGACCTTGTGTTGGCGACCGACCCCGACTCTGACCGTATAGGTGTTGCGTTGCGTAATGGCAAGGGCGAGTATGTGCTTTTGAATGGTAATCAGACCCTTACCCTTTTGATGAGTTATCAGCTTACCCGCTGGGCAGAACGTGGCGATTTGGATGGCAACCAGTATGTCGTTAAGACTATTGTTACATCTATGATGCCTAACGCCGTAGCAGAGCATTTCGGTGTGAAGTGCTATGACTGCCTCACAGGCTTTAAGTATATCGCCAAGATTATCCGTCAGAATGAGGGCAAGGCGAAGTATATCGGTGGCGGCGAGGAGAGCTTCGGCTACCTCTCTGGTGATTATGTTCGCGATAAGGATGCTGTGTCGGCTTGTGCTTTGGCTGCCGAGGCTGCTGCGTGGGCAAAGGATACTATGGGCTTGACGCTTTACGAGTGGTTGCAGGAGTTGTATGTGAAGTATGGCTTCTATCGCGAGTCATTGGTGTCTGTTGTTCGCAAGGGCAAGGAGGGTGCCGAGGAGATTCAGCGTATGATGGTTGATTTCCGAGAGAATCCTCCCAAGGAGCTGGCCGGCTCGGAGGTTTTGATTATCCGTGACTATAAGTCTTTGCAGGAGTTGAACTTGCGTAGCGGTGTCCGTACTCCTATCGAGCAGGACGCAAGCAATGTGTTGCAGTGGATTACTGCCGATGGTACTATCGTATCGGTACGTCCTTCGGGAACGGAACCCAAGATTAAGTTCTACTTCGGCGTGAAGGAGCCTTTGGCAAGCGTTGCTGATTACGAGGCTGTTGAGTCGCAGCTCGACGCCAAGATTGAGAGAATCAAGAAGGATCTGAACCTTATCTAATAGGAACTTACTCCCGATTATTTGGGCCACTCTCCAACTGCGGAGGGTGGCTTTTTCGTTTGGCGTGAGGGCGGTTGCTTAAAAAGTTGTATCTTTGTGGTCGCAGAATAATAAAACACATCGTCTATGAGATCATTCGGCCTGCCCCGCTCTTTGGCGTGGGGTTTTCTGGGTATTCTTATATTCACTATGGGTGTCGGCATCGAGCAGACATGGCTCAGCAAGTATATCCAGCAGCAAGGAATGGATAACGAATTGCTATTCACCGTATATGGCATCGCTGTCGCTATTTCGTCGTGGCTGTCGGGCGTCATTGCCGAGACCGTTGGCGTAAGACGCACGATGACTATCGGTTATCTGCTCTTTGCCGTAGGTATGGCACTCTTTGCGGGCGTGGGTATGACCAATATGAACTACCCCATTCTTGTTGCTACCTATGCTTTGAAGGGTCTTGCCTATCCACTCTTTGCCTATACTTTTATCGTGTGGATAACCTATCGCGTAGGTAAGAGTGAACTGGGAACGGCACAAGGCTGGTTTTGGGTGATGTGTACGGGCGGTATGGATGTTCTGGGAGCCTATTACGGAGCATTTGCCAAGACGGAGTTCGGTGTTGTGCCGGCATTGTGGACCGCTGTTGCGTTTGCTTCGGTGGGTGCTGCTATGGCTCTGTGGCTCAACCGTTCGGAGGATAGAAACCTCTTCGGCGGTGATGACGCGGCGGCGGAAAATGGCGATAAAGGCTCAAAAATCAAGGAGCTGGTGCGAGGCTTGTCGATTATCAAGGATGAGCCGAAGGTGCTTATGGGCGGTGTTGTGAGAATGATAAATACCCTGTCGTACTTCGCTTTTCTGGTCTTTATGCCACTCTATTTGATGTCGTACGGCATTGACGATAGTGCGTGGGCTACGATTTGGGGTGCAGCCTTCTTCTGCAATATCATCTTTAATCTTGTCTTTGGTGTTGTGGGTGACCGCATAGGCTGGGGGCGTACCGTAGGATTTTTCGGCTGCGGAGGCTGTGCTGCGAGTGTGCTGCTTTTCTATTATTCGCCGATGATATGCAATGAGTTTTGGTTTATACTGCTCTGTGGCTGCCTGTGGGGCGTGCTGTTGGCAGGTTTCGTGCCTGTGGGTGCGTTGGTGCCTTCGCTGGTCGAGAAGCGTAAGGGTGCAGCTGTGTCGGTGCTTAATCTCGGTGCAGGTATGGCGGCATTTGTCGGCCCACTACTCGTTAAATTGCTCAAAGAGCCTCTCGGCTACGAAGGCATTGTATGGACTCTGTCGGGTATCTATCTTGCGGGCGGAGTGATGACATACTACATTAGCCGCAAGAAAAAATAGACATATTTTCTCTGTGGCTTGTAATGTCATTCTGAGCATTTGTTTTTTAGACTCTCACGTCGCTACGCTTCTCAGAGTGACGAAAAACAAATGCGTGAGAATCTATTTTTTAATAACAAGCCTAAATATTATAATTCCGTTATAATTTTACTATGTACTTTAGTACATAGTATTTTTTTTCTTGTAAAAATAACTAAATAATTAGTTGTGAAACTAAAATATTAGTTATATCTTCGCATCAGGAAAATGAACTAAACTATTAGTTGAATATTGTAGCCTTTTATTTATAAACAAAAATTCAAAAAGATATGACAGCGAGAATGAAAGAACGCCCACAGGAACTTACGCGTGCAGAATTGGAGATTATGCAGATTTTGTGGAATCGCGAAGAGGGATTTGTGAATGATATTTTGGAGGATATGCCCCACCCCAAACCTGCTTATAATACCGTTTCAACTATTGTGCGTATATTAGAGAAGAAGGGTTTTGTCGGGCATCGTTCTTATGGTAAGAGTCACGAGTACTACCCCATTATTGATAGAGATACCTATACCGGAGGCTTTATGTCGTCGGTATTGAATAACTTTTTTGGAGGTTCGGCAAGCCGTATGATGTCGTTCTTGTCAAATAACAACTCGATATCTGTCGAAGAGGTTGATGAAATTCTGAATCTGTTAAATGATAAGAAGTAATGTCTGCTGTTCAATACATATTGGAGAGTTTGGTCTGTTGTGCCCTCTTTCTCGCATTATATAGACTCGTTTTGGAAGGGCGTGTGTCGCATCGTGCATCGTGCCTCTATTTGGTATTGACGACACTGCTTGGTGTCGCGATTCCGATTATGGAGTTGCCGTTATATCCTGCCGAAACGGTATATTTGGAGATTCCAGTGGTTGCAGCACCGGAACAATTGTCTGTCGCTGTGACGGCTCCTGATGTGCCACAGTCAATAGACTGGAGTAAACTATTTGGGTCGGTTGCGTTGGTGATATATCTTGCCATTGCGGGTCTTAATCTAATTCGTTTCTTGTGGCGGATATACCAGATTCAGCGTCTGCGAAAGCAATCTCAATTAACTTTCTATGAAGCGTACGATTTGGCAGAGAGTGAGCAGGTGCGTGAGCCATTCTCTTTCTGGCGAACAATATTTCTCAATTTCTCGATTCAAGGCGTTGAACGCGAGCAGATTGTGGCTCACGAGGCGAGTCATATACGCCATCATCATACCACTGAACGCATTATAGTGGAGTTTGTGCGGTGTGTTGTGTGGTTCAACCCTTTTGTGTGGATTATGGGCAATATGCTAATTCAAGTACAGGAGTGGGAGGCTGATAGCGATGTGTTGAGTGAAGGTTACGATGTTCAAGAATATAGAAAAATCATTTTCCGTCAACTCTTCGGTTATAATCCGGATATAACTTGCGGGTTGAGAAGTCAAATCACTAAAAAACGCTTTATTATGATGACAGAATTTAAGAAAGGAAAGTTCTCTTTCTTGCGCCTTAGTATGGTGCTTCCGATGGTTGCGGCTATGATTTTAGCTTTTGGTGCGGTGCGTGCCGAAGCAGAGGTTGTTCTTCCACAGCAGAGTGAAGATAGCCAAGCCGATGAAAACAAGGCAGAGGTCTATATTTCGGCCGATGGTAAACTGTTGTTTAATGGTCGGGAAGTTAAGAAAGAGCAGTTGTTGGCTGAACTACAGCAGGCTCGCGAGAAGATGGGTGTTGCGGCAATACTCTCTATCAAAGCCGATGATGATGTCCCGATGGGTAAAATAAATGAAATCAAGGAGATGGCACGCGAGGCAAATATGTTAAGAGTTCAGTATGATGTGCCAAAAGAGTTGTTAAAGGGCTTGTCGTCATCCTCGACCAACTCGGCAGCCGAGGTTATTTCGGTTACCGATTATATTATGACAAGTCGTAATTTGCTGACACTTTTCGTTAATGCTCGTGGTAAAGTCTTGACTACACGACCGAATGGAACGCAGGGAGTGGTTGAAATGGGCGAGCTGAAAGAGATTGTTAAGGCCTTTGTCGATAATTCCGAGCATAGAAATGGTAAGCGACAGATTAAGAATCCGAATTATGCAGACTTTACTTGGCAGACCATTCCGCGTGATAAGGGCGAGGTGCATTACCCTGTAAGCAATGGTGTAATCTCAATCGAAGCAGTAAAAGATGTGCCGGCAGGCCGATATATGGAGATTCAAAATACAATTCTTGAAGCCTACGCCGAATTACGAGATGAGTTGGCACAGCGAAGTTTCCATTGCTCGTTTGCATCGTTGGAAGATAATGAGAAAGAGTATATTGTGCGAGCTATTCCCATTAGGGTCAGCGAGGTTGATAGAGCCAAACGCCCTGCTGCTCCACAGAATATGTAGGACCAATTAGAAACAGAATGAGGCTATCTGCCACGCGATGGCTGAATAGCCTCATTCTTATTGTATTGGTTGGCGAAATTACTTTACCCTTATAATATTTATGCCGTCACGCAGGGGAAGGATAACACTCTCTACCCTATCGTCCTCTACAACCATACGGTTAAACTCGATGAGGGCCTGTGTGTGTAGGTCGTTGTGGGCTACGGGTTGCACAACCTTGCCGTACCATAGGATATTATCGGCCAAAAGTATTGAGCCGCTACGCACCAAACCCTTATCCATCAGCATATTGTAGTATGCGGGATATTCGCGTTTATCTCCATCTATAAAGACCATATCAAACGGCCCGCCCAACTTCGGAGCAATCTCCAAAGCCGAGCCTATGTGCAGATGAATCTTGTGTCCGTGTGGCGAACGGTCAAAGAATGATTGTGCGATGCACTCCAACTCGTCATCTACCTCACAGGTATCGATTGTTGCACCCTCCTCCAAGCCGGCAGCCATGCAGAGAGCCGAATAGCCCGTGAAAGTGCCTATTTCGAGGATTCTCTGCGGGCGTAACATCTTAACTAACAGTTCCAGTAGCTTACCCTGAATATGGCCCGAAATCATACGGGGATTTATTACCCGCAGGTGCGTCTCGCGGTCCAGTTCGTGCAGCAGAGCATCCTCTGCCGAAGAATTTTCGTGAATATATTTTTCCAATAAGTCCATAGGCGTATAATTATTAATTCAAAATTCAAAATTCAGAATTCAAAATTGACCTTCGGGGCGGTAATTACTACAAAAAATATCAATTATAAAAATATCACACGAAATATAACTTGTTGAAAATTATAGAGAATATGTCGGTGCGTTAGCCAAAAATTTTGAATTTTGAATTTTGAATTTTGAATTTTGAATTTCCTTTATCTATATATCAGCGTTGAGGGCTGCGAGAAAATCTCCTCGGCGACCTCCAAAATTTGTTCTGCCGTGACGGCCGAAACCTTCTTGTAAACCTCTTCCAGTGTATCTATCTCGTCGTGTATAAGATAACTCTTGCCTGCACCAAGCATATAACCCTCGTTGTTCTCCATCGATATAGCCATCTGTGCCAGAAACTGACGCTTTATAAGCGACAGTTGTCGTGATGTGAGGCGTGTACTACGCAATGTATGTAACTCCTTGTCAATCAATTCGCGGCATAGGTCGGTGTTGTGGTGGTCGCAACTGAAATAAATTGCTACGGCTCCGCAGTCACTATATGGCGTGTATGCTGCCTCGATATTGTACGACAAACCATTCTTTTCTCGCAACAGGATGTTGAGGCGAGAGTTCGCCGAAGGACCGCCCAGGATATTTATCAACAGCGACAGAGGCAGACGCTTCTCGGCATTGATATCGTATGCCCTCGCACCCACTATGCAGTGTGTCTGGTGCGTGTGCTTATTGATGCACTTCTCAAAGGGAGCAACATCGGCAGGGGCTGTACGCTTGAATCTTCGTTGCGAGGCCTCCTGCTCGGCAAGATAACGCATAGCAACCTTTTCGACTGCACCCACCGAGAGGTTGCCGATTGACGAGAAAACCATCTGGTCGGTGGTATGCGTGCGTGTGATGAATTGCTTTATATGATTAGTGGAATACCTTGCTAATGAGGCTTTTGTACCTAAAATGTTATGCCCCAACTCCGAGCCTGCAAATATCATATCGTCAAACGAGTCGAATATCATATCAGCGGGCGAATCCTTGTAAGTGTTTATCTCGTCGATGATAACCTCCCTCTCCTTTGCCAGCTCCTTTTCGGGAAATGTGGAGTTGAAGGCAACATCGGCAATAAGCTCCACTGCCTTCGAGAAGTCGCCTCGCAGCGTAGTAGCGTGAATAGTTGTATCCTCCTTCGTGGTGTAGGCGTTGAGCTCGCCACCGAGATTTTCCAGACGGCAATTCACCTGATAAGCCTTACGGTGTGCCGTTCCCTTGAAGAAGGCGTGCTCGGCAAAGTGAGCCAGGCCGTATTCGTCCCTCTGCTCGTCACGCGTGCCGGCATTGACCACCAATGCACAATGCGTGATGCTCGACTTTACGCGGCGATGAATACCCTTTATTCCGTTGGGCAGACTATATGTTTCAAACTCCTTCACTTTCGTTATTTAAGGTTGTGTTGTTTAAGGAAGCGTCCCGTATGACTGCGTTCGCACTGCTCCAAGTCTTTGGGTGTACCCTCAAAGACTATCTCTCCGCCTTTGTCACCGGCCTCCTCGCCGAGGTCAATAACCCAATCGGCACACTTTATAACTTCCATATTATGCTCCACGATAACAATGGTATGTCCATTGGATATCAGTGCGTTAAAGGCCTTCAAAAGACGATTTATATCGTGGAAATGCAATCCTGTGGTAGGCTCGTCAAAGATAAACATTATCTGTCTCTGCTCGCTATCCTTTGCAAGGAACGAAGCCAGCTTCACACGCTGACTCTCGCCGCCCGATAGCGTTGAGGATGATTGTCCGAGGCGTATATAGCCCAAGCCAACCTCCTGCAAGGGTTTCAGTCTCTCTACTATGCGACGACAAGTGGAGTTACTGCTGCTATCCTCGCCGAAAAACTCAATGGCATCATCTACGCTTAGCTCCAAAACATCGTGTATGCTCTTGCCGCGATACCTTATCTCCAACACCTCGTCCTTGAAACGCTTGCCGTGGCAAGCTTCGCATACAAGCTCCACATCGGCCATAAACTGCATACTCACCTTGATAGTACCCTCGCCCTGACACTCCTCGCAGCGACCTCCCGCTACATTGAATGAGAACGAGGCTGCCGTAAGTCCCGTGTGTACAGCCTGTGGCTGGTCGGCAAAGAGTTTGCGTATCTCATCGTAGGCTTTCAGGTATGTTACGGGATTTGAACGTGATGATTTGCCAATGGGGTTCTGGTCCACTATCTCTACCGATTTCAGCATCGCTATATCACCCTCCAAGTGGTCGAAATCACCCGGTTTAAGACCCGTATCGGCCAATTCCCGACGCAGTGCCGGATAGAGTATTCCCTTTGCCAGAGATGACTTTCCGCTACCGCTGACTCCTGTGATACAGGTAATTACGCCCAGGGGAATGCGTACATCAATGTTTTTGAGGTTGTTTTCCCTCGCACCGCGTATTGTAATGGAGTTGCTCCATCCTCTCAGCGTGGTGGGCATATCTATCTGTCGTCGTCCGGCAAGATAATCTGCCGTAAGACTCTCCTTTGCTTTGAGTAGCTTGCCCAGCGGGCCGTTAAAGACTATCTCGCCTCCATTCTCGCCCGCACGAGGCCCTACATCCACAATGTGGTCAGCGGCACGTATCACCTCCTCTTCGTGCTCTACGACTATGACCGTATTGCCAATATCACGCAGTTGCTTCAATACCTTTATCAGACGGTGCGTATCGCGTGGATGCAGACCGATGCTCGGCTCATCGAGGATGTAGAGAGAGCCTACAAGGTTGCTGCCCAGCGATGTAGAGAGGTTTATGCGTTGGCTTTCACCGCCCGACAATGTTGAAGAGAGGCGGTCCAGCGTAAGATAACCCAAGCCCACATCGGCCAAATATTGCAGACGATTGCGAATCTCTACGATGATGCGTTCTGCGGTCTTCTGGTCGTGCTCGTCAAGGGATAAATTGTTGAAGAAGAGTATCAATTCGTCGGCGGTCATAGCAACCAGCTCGGCAATACTCTTGCCTCCAACTTTTACATACAAAGCCTCTTTACGCAGGCGGCTGCCACCGCACTCCGGACAGCGTGTCTTGCCTGTATAGCGGGCCTTCATCACGCGGAACTGAATCTTGCGGCGTTCACTCTCTATGTAGTCAAAAAAGGCGTTAAGTCCGTAAAAATAGTCGTTTCCACGCCACAACAGAAGCTTCTGCTCGGGCGTGAGATTGTAGTATGGCTCGTGTATGGGAAAGTCGAAAAGATAAGCATTGTTTATGAGCTGCTCTTTCCACTTCTTCATTGTAGCACCACGCCAGCAGGCAATAGCATCCTCATATATGGTCTTGCTCTTGTCGGGGATGACCAAATCTTCGTCAATGCCGACAATCTTGCCGTAGCCCTCGCATACGGGGCAGGCACCTATGGGGTTGTTGAAACTGAACAGATGCTCCGAGGGCTGCTCGAAGGCTATGCCGTCGGCCTCAAAGCGAGAAGAAAACTCGTGGCTCTCATCGTCAATGATGATACGGCACACATCGCCTCCATAGCTGTAAGCCCTTGCCACAGAGTCACGCAGACGCAGTAGTGTCTCATCGTCATCAGCCCCTCGCAGACGGTCTATAACGATGGCAATGCTATCCTCGTGGGTGTCGATGGTGATTTGTGGCATAAACTCCTCGATGGTGAGGGCACGATTATCAACCCACACACGCTGAAAACCATCGCCAAGCAGTTGCAGCAGCTTGTCTATTATACCCTGCCCTGCGGCAAGGCGTAACGGGGATGTGATAACGACCTTGCGGCCCAATCCGTTTGTGGTTATATACTCCACCACGTCATCTACGCCGTAGCAGCGTACCTCGTTGCCCGATATTGGCGAGAAGGTGTGCCCAATGCGTGCATAGAGCAGTTTCAGATAGTCGTATATCTCGGTTGTCGTACCCACCGTAGAACGGGGATTGCGACTATTCACCTTCTGCTCGATAGCAATGGCTGGTGCTATGCCCGAAATCAAATCTACATCGGGTTTGGTTATACGACCCAGAAATTGTCGTGCGTAGGCCGACAGACTCTCTACATAGCGGCGTTGTCCCTCGGCGAAGATTGTGTCAAAGGCAAGAGTCGATTTACCCGACCCCGAGAGGCCGGTGATGACAGTCAGAGTATTGTGAGGAATATCGAGGCTCACATTTTTCAGATTATGAACCCTTGCACCCTTGATATGTATGGTCTTGTCGTTTGACATTGCGTTTTGATCTGTACGAACTTATATGTGTGTTATAAGATGCTACCTTAAAGTTGCTTGATATAGGTATGGCTCATCATCTACTTTTCTCATATTAAAAATAGAAATTAAAGGACACTCTTCATTCTTAATATGAGCATAAAAATAATTGGTTATAGATGATTCTCCTCTTTTTAATAATATATCAACTTCATTTTGTTCAACTCGAAGTAGAAACTTCTTTAACACATCATATGGTATATTCTTATTGTATTCAAACTCAGTAACTTCTGAATAAAAACCTTTATATGGATTATCTTCAAATTTAATATGCACACACCATTGCTCTGGTTTGTTATAATATCCCCAATACTCATTGTGCTGGGTATGAATAGACAACCTTAAAGATTGTTCAGTATCCTTGATATTGTGGTCGGTTATAACCTCTTTCATCCCACTATATGGCTTAATCGCAACTTTATTCTTCTATTATCTCCAATGTTGCACCCTCTACCTTTCGCAGTCGTCCCAGCACCTGCTCGGCTCGTGAGTTGCGAACCGAGATTGTCATCGAGCAGAGATTGTCGAATATCTGCTCCTCAATCTTCGGTTGCTCCTCCTTGATGATACGCATTACATCGTTCATCGCAATATACGAGAAATCTATCTTCGCCCGCGTATCCACCGTGCGTTCTACCACTTTGGCGGCCCCGATAACTGCTGCGGCAGACTCCTTGTATGCGGCTATAAGTCCCGGAACGCCCAGTTTTGTGCCACCAAAGTAACGCACCACGACAATCAGACAGTTCGTAATCTCATTCGATAGCAACTGTCCCAGGATAGGCTTGCCTGCGGTGCTTGACGGCTCGCCGTCGTCATTGGCACGAAACTTCTCTCCAAAGGGTCCCAGACGCCATGCATAGCAGTGATGTGTGGCATCGTAGTACTGCTTGCGTAGCGGTTCCAGGCGTGCGGCTATCTCCTCCTCACTCTCAACGTGATAGGCGAAACAGAGGAACTTGCTGCTCTTCTCCTTGAAGATGGCTTCGGCCTCACCCTCGATGGTGAGATAGCTATCTCGTATGCCGTCGTTTATACTCTCCACGATGCAGGGCCTGTTATCTTACTTTCTTAAATATACGATTCCAGCGAATGTTCTGCGGGAAGGACTTCTCGGCATCTCGCGAGAACCAGATGAAAGAAGCCTTGCCGACAATGTGGTCCTCGGGGACGAAGCCCCAGTAGCGTGAGTCGGCAGAGTTGTGGCGGTTGTCGCCCATCATCCAGTAGTAGTCCATCTTGAAGGTGTAGGTCGTAGCCTTCTCGCCGTTGATATAGATGTCACTGCCCTCCACTCGCAGGTCATTCTCCTCATAGACATCGATGATGCGTTCATAGAGAGGCAGGTTCTCTATTGTAAGTGGTATGGTAACACCCTTCTGTGGTATCCATAGCGGACCGAAGTTATCGGCGGTCCAGGGATAATTATCGCTATAAGGGAAGGCCTGCTCCATAGCACGATAAGGCGTAATGCTCTTAACGCTTGACATCTTGCCAAGTTCGGTGACCATGCCCTCGGTCAGCGGCATAAAATAGTGGTTGCCGTTTGATGACAATTCGCTGATTCCGAGATTCTGCAAGGCATACGACGAAAGTGGCGACGAGGTGCGTACCGTGTAGCATAGCTGCGATTCGGGCAAGTCTGTCTGCTTCTCGCCATTGACATAGAGCTGTGCATCGACTATGCGTATGCTGTCGCCAGCCACAGCCACACAACGCTTGATGTAGTTCTCACGCTTATCTACGGGGCGAGAGATGATTGTATGGCTCTCCTCCAATAGCTTGCGGCCACGCTGCTCCCCGTATTGGCGTTGATAGTCACGCAAAACGTCATAGTATGTTACTGCCTGATTCTCCAGCAATACGGTATCGCCCGCAGGGAAGTTAAATACAACTGCGTCGTTACGTTCTATCTTGCGAAGCCCTTTCAGTCGGTGATAAGGCCATTTGATAGCCTCCGAGAATGACTTTTTTGTCTGCGAGAATGGCATTGTGTGATGCACAAAGGGGAACGATAGGGGCGTGTTGGGCATCTGCGGGCCATAAGTTACCTTGCTCACATAGAGATAATCTCCCACCAATAACGACTTCTCCATCGACGATGATGGAATGACATAAATCTGGAAGATGAAGATGTGCACTATCGTTGCCAGAACGGTAGCGAAGATTATGGCATTGATCCACTCGTAGATGCTGTTGTATAGTTTGCTACGCTTGCATAGCTCTTCGTTTTTGCTGCCGATGAAGCGGTAGAAATAACGCGTAATATAGGCGTCAAAGATAAACACCACGCCGAGCAACAGCCATAGATTGCCTGTCCATACCACAAACCACAGCACATAAAGTATGGTGGCAAGAGAAAAACCTACCCAGCGGTTTTTTAATATGTTTTTAATCTTATTCATTGAACTCTAATTTCTGATACTCTGTTTAATATGCGCTTAAAAAAGGTCTTCCATAGTAAATACACCCTGCTTGCCGCATAGGAACTCGGCTGCGATAACGGCTCCTTGTGCCAGTGTGCGACGATTTTTTATCGAGTGACGTATCTCCAGCATGTCGTCCTCCGAGGTGTAGGTAACGGAGTGATCACCGGGGGTCATGCCCACGCGGAACGACTCGATACCAATGAGGCTCTTGTCAGTTGTAGGCTCATTCACCCATCCCTGCTTGCGGTCTATGCGTGCGATGATATCCTCGGCAAGGGTTACGGCCGTACCACTTGGCGAGTCCTTCTTCTCGGTGTGGTGTGTCTCGGCTATTGTAACTTCGTAGCCATTGAAGGCGTTCATCATACGTGCCAATTCGCGGTTGAGGCGGAACATAAGATTGACTCCGATAGAGTAGTTCGAAGCGTAGAACATTGCACCACCCTTCTCGCGGCACAACTCCTGCAATTCTGCAAGGCGTGAGGTCCAACCCGTTGTGCCCGATACTACGGCTGTGCCGCACTCCAAGCATCGGCGTATGTTGTCGTAGGCCGTTGTGGGCGTTGTGAACTCTATGGCCACATCTATTGTTTTGAGGTTTTCGGCGTTGAGGTCGGCCACATTGTCCTGATCGATGATGAGGGCTACCTCGTGGCCACGCTGAATGAGAATCTTCTCTATCTCGCGCCCCATCTTGCCATATCCTATAATTGCTGCTCTCATAGTTTTGTAACTTTTTTGTCGCCTACTTTGTAGGCGGGTTGAGTATAATCGGACAAAGATACGATTTGAAATTCAAAATTCAAAATTATTTGGTCGGCGTATCTGTAACGCAAATAAACAATTTTACCCGCTGCAATTTGTCAATCTTCCTCGTTGGAGTTTGCGGGAAATAAAAAATTAACTATATTTGCTATGTTTAAGTCTGCACAATGTGTGTGACAGCACAACAAGATGCGTTATTTTATAGAGTTATCATACGATGGAGCCGCCTATTGCGGGTGGCAGCGACAGCGAGAGGATCCCAGCGTGCAACAGACGTTGGAGCAGGCTCTCACTACCCTGCTGCGTACAGCAATCGAAGTTGTCGGCTGCGGCCGAACAGATACGGGCGTCAATGCGTCGTACTATGTGGCCCACTTCGACAGTGACAAGGCGTTGGATTGCAAACAGTTGGTGTATAAACTCAACCTTGTGTTGCCGCACGATATTGCTGTGAGTGCTGTTCGTCGGACGCAGGATAATGCCCACGCACGCTTTGATGCTCGTGAGAGAGAATATACATATTTCATCTCGCAACATAAGAACCCGTTCAAACGCTACTCGGCGTGGCAATACTATGTGTCACTCGATGTCGAGAAGATGAACAAGGCTGCCGAGGTTTTGTTGCGTTACGACGATTTTACATCGTTCGCAAAACTCAATTCCAACAATAAGACCAATATCTGCCACATCAAGGATGCCTGTTGGCAACGGTCTGCGGAGAATGAGTCACTCCTAATCTTTAAGATTCGTGCCGATCGCTTCCTGCGTAATATGGTGAGAGCTATTGTGGGTACATTGGTTGATGTTGGGCGTGGCCGCCTGACAGTTGAGGATTTCGAGCATATAGTGACGGCTCGAGACTTGTCGCTTTCGTCGGCAGGAGCACCCTCGCAAGGGTTGTTTCTGAGTGATGTGAAGTATGATAAAGATGTGTATTATGTAGAAAACCAATAACTTTATTGTTAAACTTAAATATTTAAGACTATGGTAGAAACTATTATTTGGTTAGCCGGTGTTATCTGTGCTATCTGGTGCGTACTCGACATCTTCAAGAAGCCTATTGGCTTGGTTGGCAAGTTGATCTTGTCTATTATCCTTTTGGCAACAAGCTGGGTTGGCCTCGCGTTGTACTATTTCTGGGTACGCCACCACGTTACAGAGTGGTTTAAGTAGTATTCTTAGCTACAAACAAATAGCAGGACTTCCCCGTCGGGAGGCCCTGCTACTTTTTTATGCGGAATGTGTCCGCTTTATAGATGTATCGCCTGTCCCATAGCGGCTTCCGAGGCCTCCATAATAGCCTCGTGCATTGTGGGATGTGAATGGATAGTCTTGGCAATCTGATGAGCTGTGATACCCATACGCTTGGCCAGTGTAGGCTCGCCCAGCATTTCGGTAACAGTGCCACCCACCATGTGTGCACCGATAAGCTTCTCGTCGGCATCAAAGATGAGTTTCACAAAGCCGTCACGGTCGCCCGCCGCCGTAGCCTTGCCCGAAGCGGTGAAGGGGAAGCGACCAACCTTGTATTCAATGCCCATTTCGCGAGCCTTCTGCTCGGTGATACCCACCGATGCCACCTCGGGTGAGGTAAAGACACATGACGGAATTGTCGAGTAATCAACCTTGTCGGGGTTGAGGCCGCAGATATGCTCCACGCAGTGGATAGCCTCGGCCGAAGCTACGTGTGCAAGGGCTGGTGTGGGGATAATATCGCCAATGGCGTAGATGCCGGCAACCGAGGTCTGGTAATGCTCATCAACCACAATCTTGTCGCGTTCAATAACCACGCCGACCTCTTCCAGACCCATATTCTCGATGTTTGACTTCACGCCCACAGCCGACAAAACGACCTCGGCAGAGAGGGTCTCTGCTCCCTTCTTGCCCTCAATCTCCACCTGACACAGGCCGTCGTCGCCGATAGTTACCTGCTTTACGGTGGTCGAGGTCATCACGCCGACACGCATCTTGCGGAAGGCACGTTCCATAGTCTTGGCAACCTCCTCGTCCTCCAACGGCATCAACTGCGGCATATACTCAACGATAGTGACCTTCACACCCAGTGAAGCATACAAGCAAGCGAACTCACTGCCAATAGCACCCGAGCCTACAACAATCATTGTTTCAGGTAGTTTGGGAAGTGTAAGAGCCTCCTTTGATGAGATGATATGAGTGCCGTCAATAGGCATAAAAGGCATCTGTCGTGGTCTTGCACCCGTTGCAAGGATGATAGCCTCGGCCTCATATATGGTGCCTTCAACCTCCACTTTGCCCTGCCCCGCTATGCGTCCAAAGCCATTGATAACCTCGATGTTGTTCTTCTTCAAAAGGAACTGCACGCCCTTGCTCATCGTTTCGGCTACGGTGCGTGAACGGGCTACAATCTTCTCGAAGTCGGGCTTCACCTCGCCCTCAATCTCCACGCCGTAGTGTGCCGAGTTTTTGCAGTAGGTATATACCTGTGCACTCTTCAATAGGGCTTTTGTTGGAATGCAGCCCCAGTTGAGGCATACGCCACCCAACTCGGCCTTCTCGACGATGGCCACCTTCTTGCCCTCTTGTGCGGCTCGTATGGCGGCTACATAACCGCCCGGGCCACTGCCTATAACTATAATATCGTAATTCATTGTCTGTCTACTATTTTGGTTGTTGTCTGCGAAGATACTTTATCCACTCCACGAGTGCTATGATTGCCAGCACCGATAGTATTACCACCAATGCTGAAACGGCCACGACCAATAGCTTGATGGCTGTTGCCAAGGTCATTGAAATCGCCATATTGCAAATCGTTAAAGTCTTAAATTATTGCTTTAAGTGTCGAGATATAACTATTTGACAACCTTTAATATCTCGCCTTTGTCGGCGGCTACGGCACGCTTCCACTTCTCGGTGTAGCCGGGGTTCTTTATCTCGCCCGGAATATCCTTGCCATTGCCGTTGTCAATGAAGCCATTTTCGTTCTCGCCCTTGACGTTGCCGTCGATATACTTAACCATCAAATAGCGGTCCAAATCGCACCATATATCGAACAAACGCTGTGCCGTTTCAACTGTAAAATCCGTTGCAATCTGATTCTGCTTCTTTGCCTTGGGGGTGTTGCCAATGGCAAGATCAATCTTCTCAACAGCCTCCAAAGCGGTATTCTCCCACTTATCGACCATCTCGCGTACCTTCTTGCCGACAACATTATAACGCAAGTAGGCGAACTGTGCGATACGGTTTGTAATCCAGAACATCGAAGTATCAGAGTACTTCAACATAGAGCCGTTACCCTCACGCAAGCACTCGGGAACCTCCTGTGAATTTACATATATGGGCGTCAGAGGAGATGTAGCAGCATCGTCAGTACCAAACCAGAGAATACCCTTTTTGCCGGGACGAGCCTGACCCATAAGCCAGAAGCCTGTCTGCTGTGTGGCTGTGGCACGTTCATTGACATACTGCACGCCATCCACCTCAAACTGCATAGGACGCCAGCGATAAGGAGACTCCTCGCCACCTGCACCGATGTCGTTGGTCATATCGAGAATAGTACCCTCGTAGTGGTCACGCATACAGTCCATCACAAGCTTGGGAGATAGTTTGGTGCGGGGCTTAACCCACAAAGGCATACGGTTTTTGGGGTTGTGGCCCATAGCATAGTCCTCATACTTGTCCATATCGTCTGCAATGGTGCGGAAGAAGGCCCAAACACGAGCCTCACAAGCACGCATACCACTGAAATCCAGCGGTGCATAGGTGTCGCTGAATGAGAAATCCTCGTCGCGGCCATCGAAGTAACCCTGCTCGCGAGCAAATGAAATCACATCGGGAGCATAGAGGCAGTTCTCCTTGTCGTTGAGAGGAAACTGCATAATGCGAGCCTGATTGGCGTGAGCCGATACATATCCGTCGGGAATACGCTGTGCAACCCACACAATACCCTTGTTGTTGGGGCCTTTGCCTATAAGTTCCATAATCCACGCCTCCTCGGTATCGACGATTGAGAATGACTCGCCGCTTGATGCGTAGCCGTAGGTATTGGCCAAATCAACGATGATAGCTATCGCCTCGCGAGCCGTCTTGGCACGCTGCAAGGTGATGTAGATGAGTGAGCCGTAGTCGATGCCACCCTTGGGGTCTTCCAGCTCGGGACGACCGCCGAATGTTGTCTCGGTAATGAAGAGTGAGTGCTCGTTTGAGTTACCCAGCGTGCGATAGGTTGTGGGTACCTGCTTGATTTTGCCAAGATAGCGGCCAGAGTCCCACTCGGTAACATCGATGTACTCGGTGTACTTGCCCGGTACGTGGCTGTAAAGCACGCCGTAGAGTGAGTGCGAGTCGGCAGCATAGGTTACCATAGCAGAGCCGTCGGTAGAGGCTCCCTTGGTTACGATAAAGTTGGTGCAGGCATCGGCTGCGGTGGCTGACATAGCAACACCGGCGATGGCGAGCATAAGGGTTTTAAGTAGTCGTTTCATAAAATATTTGTTTTGTTAGTTTGTTCGGAATATCCCTAATGGACAAAGATAATAAAAAATAGATGTAATATTGAGATTTTTTCACTAATTTTACCGAAGTAAAACAAATGATTATGTCGATAGGTAGTCAGATAAGAGAAATCAAGCAGGCTTTGCCTTCGGGTGTGAAGTTGCTCGCTGTGTCGAAATTTCACCCCGCAGAGGCCATTATGGAGGCTTATGAGGCTGGTCAGCGAGCATTTGGCGAGAGCCGACCGCAGGAGTTGAAGGCCAAATATGAAGTCCTGCCAAAGGATATAGAGTGGCAGATGATAGGCCACTTGCAGACCAATAAGGTGAAGTATATAGCACCCTTCGTGTCGCTTATCGAGTCGCTTGATAGTGAACGTCTTGCCGAGGAGATAGAACGTCAGGCGGCAAAATGCGACCGCGTGATAGACTGCCTTGTGGAGATTCACGTAACGCAGGAGGAGAGCAAGTCGGGTTGGGAGTATTCGTCGCTGATGGAGTTTGTGCGTCAGGGAGGTTTTGATGCCATGCCACATATCCGCTTGCGTGGTGTTATGGGTATGGCTACGCTTACCGATGACGAGGCCGTTGTGAGGGGCGATTTTAAGCGTTTGGCAGAGTGCTTCAACGAGTTGAAGAGTTACTTCGGCGATGATTTCGACACTCTCTCGATGGGAATGTCCGACGACTACCCCATTGCTTTGGAGTATGGCTCGACCGAGGTTCGCATCGGCTCAACAATCTTCGGACACAGGGAGTATTAAAGAATATAATGAGTTTAGGGAGTTTAGTGATGTGCCTGAACTTTTTTGCTTCAGCACTAAATTTTCTAAATTCACTATTATTACAACAGTTACAAAAAAGAGCAAAGATATCTTTCTTTGCTCTTTTAACTTTAATCCCGCTGTGCGTTCTTTTCCTCCTCGCGGCTCGGCATAGTGTACAAGCACTCTCTGCTCTCGCTCCGCAGCGTCGGTTGCTATTTGCTCTTCTTCGCTGTTAGGCATTTTTTGCGTATCATGCGATAGATGAGTGTGCATAACAGGGTGAAGAATAGCGATATAAATGTTGTCAGGAAGAAAATTCTTGCACTCTGCAAACTCTCCGTTTGCGGGAAACGGGCGTGAAATTCCAACCCATTGAGCATAATCTGACGCAATTTCAGCGAGTCGGTAAACTCAAATCCAGTCATTGACACCACATCGGGCTCCGGATTCATCGGCAACAACTCCACAGGACCTAAAAAATCAATCTTAAACTCTGCAAGAGGTGTTGTCGGCTCCCATCTGTCATTTGTTGTGTAACCAATCGTATAGTCATTTACACGCACTCCGTCCGACTTATATTGTATGCGATAGGTCCGCTGCGAGATATCCCACGGCGACAAGATGCTGGGGAATGCAGTCAATGCCGATGAAGTGAGATTTGTTCCGAAACGAAACTCATTACCTTCGTATTGCAGGGGTACGACAACGCTATTTAGCGACAGCGTGTGCTTGAATAGTGAAAGGCCCTGCTTTGACGATGTGATGGTGGGCGGTTGCAGCATCAGAGCCAGTGTAGAGTCCTGAAAATGCATCGGTGCTGTCATCTTGACCTTCTGCCCTCCCGAACGACTGTAAATCTTCTCCTCGTAAAGAGTTGTGAAGATATGCTTGAAGCTGGCAATTACAGAGTCGGAATAGAATTTACGCATCAACGAATCGGTTGCTGGCGATGTAAAGTTTGCTCTATGCAGGGCGGTATTCTCCTCGTCAATTACATAGTGAATATCGACCGTGCTCTGCGGCATTGAGTCCTTTTCAAAGAGCAGACCGTTGTTGATAGCAATGTTTATCCTGGCACTACCCTCTGTTGTCACGCCTCGTTCCTGCTTCAGATGGTACAGCACCTCGCTTCGCTTAATCTGATGTACGCAGACAAACACCCAGACAAAGTATGTCAAGGCGATAAGGAGAACTATTGCTTGCCATCCCCGCACGCTTATCTTGCGTGCCAGGTCGTTGAATGTATGCCAGATGACAATAAACGGATTGCTCATAGTCGGCCGATGTTTTTATTCCTCTTATTCTCGTGCTTAAACGCCCTACCTTACTCTCAATCGTTGGCCAATACGCAGTACCGTAGTCTTCTTTATGCCGTTGAGCTGGCAAATCTTCGTTACGGTCGTATGGTTATTTATGGCGATGCGGCCAAGCGTGTCACCGCTCTTCACGATGTGGTACTTGCGGGCTGCTGCCTCGGCTGCAATTCTCTTATCCTCCTCCTCGGACTGAATCTCCATCTCAAAGTCTTGCGTAAAGCGAGAATAGGGACTGAAATATGTACGTTTCAAGAGGAAGGTCTCTCGGCGAAGCATTCCTGTTGCAAAGTCAATAAGGCGTTCAGAGTCAAATGAGTGGCCCTGATAACGCATCTCAAAGTGAAGGTGCGGACCTGTACTGCGACCTGTGCTGCCGCCGTAACCGATAACCTGACCTGCTGTAACCCACTGCTCCGGCTCAACCAATATCTCCGAGAGGTGGCCGTAGAAAGTCTCCAAACCGTTATCGTGACGAAGGATGATAAGGTTGCCATATCCTCCGCGATAGCTCTTTGTGAGGCGTACGCGTCCGTCAAAGGGTGCGAAAATCGGGTCGCCGGTCTTCAATGCAATGTCGGTACCCTGATGCACGCGACGGCGACGCGGACCATACTTCGATGTGATACGACCCTTATAGGGATAATGGTAACTCTTCAAGGTATCCACAAGGTCTATAATCATAGATATAGGTAGGTCTTTCAATTCGGTCTTGTATGGGTTGATGTTGATAGTATCCCAATTCTTTGTAAAGACCGTTTCGTCAATTGCCGAGATGTCGCGGTTGCGGATATAACGCCACGTGTTGTCGTTGAACAGAACAATGGCAAGGCCATCGCTTGATGAGGGTATGGTATCCACCACTATCTGGTCGGTGCGAAGGTCGGGGCCCGATGCCAAAGGTACGCGGCGTACGATGACGGCATCGTCGGGAAGTGTATCCTTCTCGGCTTTGGCCAGTGAGTCGGCCTTCTGTGCCTCCTCCAACGATATGTCCTGTGAAAATGAGTTTGTTACGCTGAATAATGCCAATACGGCAATGGTTAAAAATCGCTTGTTGAAAATCATTTGGGTTATTATGCTTTATATCTTTTTTATTATTCGTTATTCTCCTGTTCCTTTATCATCTCTTCGGCACACTCCAAAGCCTTGTAGAACTCCTCGCCGAAACGACGCACGATGGGCTCTTTCAATGCTTTATAGACGGGTACGCCCAATTTGCGGCCACACTCCACAGCATCGCGACATACGGCCCAGCGGTGGTAATTCAAGCCATAAGAGCCGTTGCGGAACTGCTTGACGCGTATGGGATAGAGGTGGCACGAGATAGGCTTTAAGAATGAGCATTTGCCTTCGCGATAAGCCCTCTCGATAGCACAGAATGTAGTGCCATTCTCTTCAAAGGCGTAGGCACACGCCGCATTGTCCACCAACGGCGTGGTGTAGTCGCCATCGGCATCTACAACCATAAAACCTTGTCGCTGGACCTCGCGACGGCCCTCCTCGGTCATATAGGGGGCGTAGTTTTCATACTCCTCCTCCAATAAATCGACCTCCTCAATATCGAGGGGTGCTCCCGCATCACCCTCCACGCAGCAGATGCCCTTGCACTTCTGCAAGTCGCACACGAAGCACTCTCGCAGGAGGTCTATGCTAACTATCTTATCGTCAATCTCAATCATTCTCTATGGATTATAAATATCGGTATATCGGAACTCCAATATCTCCTGTGTCATCTCTATAAATTGAGCCGCCTCCTTATTTTCTGGATTAAGCTCCAGGGCTCGCCTGAAATCGTTGATGGCACTACCCCACGCCTGCTGGCGGAAATAGCACTTGCCACGTTCAATATATAGCTCTTCGTCCTCTTTGTTTTGGTCTATGGCTGCTGTCAGTGTTGTCAGTTTGTATGCCATAGTCCACAATCCTCGCTTGCGAATATACTCCAACACTTCACCGTCGAGCATCGCCGAAGCGTCCTCTCCCCTCTCCAATGCGTCGCGTATGGCTGTTGAGGATAGGTCAAATGTGGGAGCATCGGCCAAAAATGTGGTGCGTGGCGTAGAGAAGGTCATCTCCTCACCGGGGCGTGGATATACATAGAGGTCGAAATTCTCAATGATGTATTCCGGCTCTCGCCAGCGTGGCAGCTGATTTATAAGGTCGCTACCCATCAGTATCGAGAACTCCATCTGCTTGCCGTAATTCTCCATAAGATGACGCAGCGTATTTACCGTATAGGAGGGTTTCTCCAATAAAAATTCGATAACCGAAGGCTTTATCTGCTCGGGGTATCGAGAGTTGCGGCACGCTATCTCCACCATCTCGTAACGGTCGGTCTCTGCCGCCTGCATCCAGCTCTGCTTGAACGGGTTGCGTGGTGAAATTATCATCGCCACCTCGTCGCCCAAATTGTGCTTTATAGCGTACTCCGCCAAGGCAATATGTCCTCGGTGTATGGGGTTGAATGATCCAAAATAGAGTACCATTCTGCGTTTTGCCATAGTCTATGCCAGGAAATTGGTTATTATCTCACGAGCCTCCGTTACGGCATCCTCCAAGCGGTCGTTTATGACGACGTGATCAAACTCCGAAGATTTGGAAATCTCAAAGTCGGCTTTGGCGACACGCTTGGCAATGGTCTCGGCAGAGTCGGTGGCTCTGCCCTCCAATCGCTTCTGCAACTCTTCAATCGACGGCGGCATAATGAATATCGAGCAGGCATTCTCGCCGAAGATGCGTTTGAGGTTGATGCCTCCCATCACATCCACGTCAAAGATGATGACATTGCCCTTCTGCCAGATACGCTGCATCTCGCTTTTCAGAGTGCCATAGCACGTTCCGTTATAGACCTCTTCCCACTCCACAAAAGCGTCGGCTGCGACCTTCTGGCGGAACTCCTCCTGCGAGAGGAAGAAGTAGTCTATGCCGTTCTGCTCCTGACCTCGCGGTGCTCGCGATGTGGCCGAGATTGAGAACTCAAACTGCGGGAAAATCTGCAATAGCTGGCGAACGATGGTTGTCTTGCCAGAGCCGCTGGGGGCCGAAAATATAATGAGTTTGCCGTTACACTCCATTGCTACAAAATGTTTAATACCTGTTCCTTGATCTTCTCCAACTCATCCTTCATCTTGACGACAAGAATCTGCATATTGGCCTCATTTGACTTCGAGCCGAGAGTATTTATCTCGCGACCCATCTCCTGTGCTATGAATCCGAGCTTGCGTCCCGGAGCCTCCTCCGATGCTGCTACTTCGCGGAAGTAGTCGCAATGGTTCTTCAGACGCACCTTCTCTTCGGTGATGTCGAGCTTCTCGATATAGAAAATCATCTCCTGCTCCAGACGATTGTTGTCCAAGTCGAGATTCATCTTCTCAATATGCTCGCGGATGCGGCTCTTGATGACATCTGTGCGGGCTTTCTCGTAAGGTTCAACCTGCTGCTTGTACTCCTCAATCTTGTCGATGCGGTGCAGAAGGTCGGCGATAAGCGTTGCTCCCTCCTGCTCGCGGAATGCAGTAAAGCGAGCAAGTGCCTCATCTATGGCCTGCATAAGAGCTTGCTGCTCCTCCTCTGACAGACTCTCTGTTTGTGCTGATACCACATCGGGAAGACGCATGATTACTGGTACTATCGCGTCGTAATCGGCATCCACGCCCGAGAATGATAATGCATCGTTCATCTGGTGCAGATATGCCTTGAAGATATCTTTATTGATTGTAGCCGAGGTCTGCACTGCTGTTGTTTCGAAACTTATCGAGATGTCGGCCTTGCCACGCTGAATGGCAGCCGCAGCACGCGAACGGATATCAAACTCCAACGAACGATATATGCCCGGAAGCTTTACCGATAGGTCTAATTGTTTGGAGTTCAGCGAACGCACCTCCACTGAAATTTTCTTTGTCGGCAACGCTATCTCGCTTTTGCCGAAGCCGGTCATTGACTTTATCATAGGTCTTGGTAGTTATATCGGGTTAAATTATCCGACAAAGATAGAGAAAAAAGTTCAAAGATAAAAGCAGATAAACGGGATTAAGTAATTATATTACTTCTCCACCACTGCCTGCAGTATGCGAACATCTTCTGTCGGACGGTTATTCTGGTCGGTGGCAACCTTCTGTATAGCCTCAACAACCTCCAAACCCTCTATCACCTGACCGAACACGGTGTATGCTCCGTCAAGGTGCGGTGTGCCACCCAAAGTCTTGTATGTTTCGCGAATCTCAGGAGTATAGACCACGCGATTGCCGATTCTCTCCTGCACCTGGTCTAACTGCTCGTCTGTGAAGGTACGCCCCCATACAATATAGAATTGTGAGCCAGATGATGCCATCTCGGGATTAATATCATCACCTTCGCGTGCGGCAGCCAATGCCCCCCGCTGATGGAAAAGTTCCGGAAAACGAAATTCTGCGGGAATGATATAGTCGGGACCTCCGTTGCCAAGGAACTCGCCAGCCTCGGCGTGGCGAGAGTCGGGGTCGCCGCCCTGAATCATAAAGTTCTCTATTACGCGGTGAAAAAGCAGGCTGTCGAAATAGCCTTCCTCGGCGAGGCGTACAAAGTTGTCGCGATGTTGGGGTGTCAGATTGCTTAACTCTATGCGAATATCTCCCATGGTGGTATGCAGTGCTACGACACGCTTTTGAGGTTCGCTGCATCCGGTAAATATTGCCGCAACGGCAAGTGTAAGGTAAAAAAGTCTCTTCATTTTCGGGATGTTTTATGATTTTGGCAAAAATAGTGATAAAAGTTGTGAAAACAAACTTCCGCTACACTATGTCGGGCGATTTGTTTTGTTGGTCGTGCTGTGGCGTTTGTTGCGGAGAAAAACTTATTGATTTGATTTTTGCTAATTTCTCTGCTGATTGAATTTGTAAAATGTGTGAAAAAAAAGGCAGGTTAAGTATTTTAAGACTTTGTATTTGTTGAGTGACATTTTGTTATTAAATATTTTTGATAATTTACGAAATTGAATTTTTTGACGAAAAAAAATAATATGTCTGCCTAAAAAATGCGGAAAACTATTTTGATTTGTCATTATCTTTTATTTACTTTGTAGAAAGAAAACCTTAAAAAGATAGTTTTGTTATTAAACATTTAATTTTTTGCAACAATGAAGAAGTATAATTTTAATGCCGGACCCTCTATCTTGCCGGACGTGGTGCTCGAAGCAGCCGCAAAAGCGATTATTGATTTTGACGGAACAGGACTCTCCCTGCTCTCGATATCGCATCGTACTCCCGAGTTTGAGGCTGTTGTAGCCGATGCAAAAAATCTGTTTAGAGAGTTGCTCTCTATTCCCGAAAATTATCATATATTCTTCGTAGGTGGCGGTGCCAGCACGCAGTTTTTCCATATTCCTGCCAACTTCCTCAAAGGTAAGGCCGGCTATGTAGATACAGGCGTTTGGACAAAGAAGGCCATCAAAGAGGCTAAGAAATATGGCGAGGTTGAGATCGTCGCTTCGTCGGCAGATAAGAACTATAATTACATTCCCAAGGGGTACACCATTCCCGAGGATCTGGACTATTTCTATATATGTGCCAACAATACAATCTATGGTACGGAGTATAAGGTGGATTTGGACTCTCCGGTACCTATGATTGCCGATATGAGTTCTGATATTTTGAGCCGACCCGTCGATGTGTCGAAATATGCATTGATTTATGGCGGAGCACAGAAGAACCTTGCTCCTGCGGGTGTTACCTTTGTAATCGTTCGCGATGATATGTTGCAGCGAGTTGTGCGAGAGTTGCCTACAATGGTCAATGTCAATACTCACGTCGAGAATAACTCTATGTTCAATACACCACCGGTATTCCCTATCTATGTGTTGCGTGAGACATTGAAGTGGATGAAGGCCGAGGGCGGTTTGGAGGAGATCTATCGCCGCAATGTAGAGAAGGCTGCCCTGCTCTATGACGAGATTGACCGTAACTCTTTATTCAGGGGCACTGTCGAGAAAGAGGATCGTTCATTGATGAATATCTGCTTTGTAATGACCGAGGGTAATGAGGATTTGGCTCCCGAGTTCTTGGAGTTTGCCAAGTCAAGGGGTATGGTCGGAATCAAGGGCCACCGTCTGGTAGGTGGTTTCCGAGCATCGTGCTACAATGCTTGTCCGAAGGAGTCTGTTGAGGCTCTGGTTGCTTGTATGCAGGAGTTTGAGCAGATGCATAAATAAAAAGATTAGGTAAATCGTGTAATATATTAACACATAACGATTATGAAAATTCTTGTTGCGACCGAAAAACCCTTTGCGAAAAAGGCAACTGATGGTATAAAGGAGATATTTTCTGCGGCAGGATACGAGGTTGTCTTGCTGGAAAAGTATAGCGATAAGGCTCAGCTGTTGGAGGCTGTTGCCGATGTTGATGGACTGATTATCCGCAGCGATAAGGTTACTGCCGAGGTGCTGGATGCTGCCAAGTGTTTGAAGATTGTCGTTCGTGCGGGTGCGGGTTACGATAATGTGGATTTGGCTGCCGCTACGGCAAAGGGCGTTGTTGTGATGAATACCCCCGGTCAGAATTCAAATGCCGTTGCCGAGTTGGCTCTGGCTATGATGATATATATGGCTCGCAACCGCTTTACTCCGGGTACGGGAGCCGAGTTGCAGGGTAAGACTGTCGGAATACACGCTTATGGTAATGTCGGTCGTCTTGTTGGTCGCAAGGCGAAGGCTCTTGGTATGAATGTGATTGCTTACGACCCGTTCATTACCGATGCTGTGGTATTTGAGAATGATGGCGTTGAGCAGGTAGGTAGTGTTGAGGAGCTTTATGCTGCATCTGATTTCCTATCATTGCATATCCCTGCTACGGAGCAGACCAAAAAGTCAATCAACTACAAGCTTATGATGTCTATGCCCAAGGGTGCTACTTTGGTGAATACGGCTCGTAAGGAGGTTATCGACGAGGATGGCGTCAAGGCTGCGATGATGGAACGCACCGACTTGAAGTATGTTACCGACATAGCTCCCGATGCTGTTGCGGAGTTTGCCGAGTTGCTTGGTAGCAGATTCTTCGCAACGCCCAAGAAGATGGGTGCCGAGACTGCGGAGGCTAATATCAATGCAGGTCTGGCTGCCGCACGTCAGATTGTCGATTTCATAGAGAATGGCAATACCAAATTTCAAGTAAACAGATAGTTATGGTACGAGTAAAACCTTTCTGCGGAATACGTCCGCCCAAAGAGTATGCCCACGAAGTGGCTTCAAGACCTTACGATGTGTTGAATTCTGTTGAGGCAAAGGCCGAGGCTACTGAACGTTCATTATTACATATAATCAAACCCGAAATTGATTTCGACCCTATCGCTGATGAACACTCGGAGGAGGTGTATCAGAAGGCGATGGAGAACTTCCGTCTGTGGAAGGAGAGAGGCTGGTTGCAGCAGGATGAGGAGGAGTATTACTATGTATATGCCCAGACGATGAGTGGCCGCACGCAATATGGTATTGCTATGTGTTGCCATTTTGAAGACTATCTGTCGGGTGCTATCAAGAAACACGAGCTTACCCGTCCCGACAAAGAGGAGGATAGAATGATTCACGTTCGCAATCAGAAGGCCAATATCGAGCCTGTATTCTTCACCTACCCCGATGATAAGGAGATTGATGCTATCGTGGCGAGTGTTGTCGATAATCAGGAGCCTGATTATGATTTTACCGCCGAGGATGGTTTCGGACATCATTTCTGGGTCATTCGCGACAAGGATAAGAATCGCCGTCTGACAGAGTTGTTTGCGGCTATTCCTGCTCTCTATGTGGCTGATGGTCACCACCGCACCGCTGCTGCTGCCCGCGTAGGTCAGGAGTGTATGCGAAACAATCCCAACCATACGGGTAATGAGGAGTATTGCTATTTTTTGGCTGTTACGTTCCCCGCTTCGCAGTTGCGAATTATCGATTATAACCGTGTCGTGAAGGACTTGAACGGCCTTACGGAGGAGGAGTTGCTTGCTCGCTTGGAGGAGTCGTTTGAGGTGAAGAAGATGGGCAAGGATATCTATACGCCTACTATGTTGCATAACTTTGCGATGTATCTCGCCGGCGACTGGTATAGCCTTTCGGCAAAGGAGGGTACTTACAATGATGCTGACCCGATTGGTGTGCTGGATGTAACGGTGCTCTCTGATTTGGTGCTGGATAAGATTTTCGATATCAAGGATTTGCGAACATCAAAGCGAATAGACTTCGTAGGCGGCATCCGCGGTTTGGGCGAGTTGCAGCGTCGTGTTGATAGTGGCGAGATGAAGGTTGCTTTTGCTCTCTACCCTGTGTCGATGCAGCAACTTATCGATATTGCCGATACGGGAAATATTATGCCGCCGAAGACCACTTGGTTTGAGCCGAAGTTGCGTTCAGGCGTTGTGATTCATTCGTTTGAATAACGATAGAGATCGTGGCTGTTGAGGCTATGAATATTGATTTGAGGTATGCTGTCCGTTTGTGGGCAGCATACTTTTTTTTGTCGATTTTGCTGTCGGGAAGAGTGTGTGCTGGCGATGTTTGTGTCATTATGTTGAAAAAACTTTCTCTTGAGGTTGAATTTTTTATAATTAAAGTTTGTATTTCGCTTTTAATTTGTTATATTTGTGAGAGAAAATTATAATTTTTATTAATATAAACTATGGCAAAGATAAAAGGACTCGTGGTTATCGACAAGGAACGCTGTAAGGGTTGCGAGGTGTGTGTGGCATCTTGTCCTTGCAATGTGTTGGGATTGTCGCCAGAGGTAAACGGCAAGGGTTATAACTATGCCGTTATGGTTGAGCCGGACGCTTGTACCGGTTGTGCATCGTGTGGTATTATATGCCCCGATAGTTGTATTGTTGTTTATCGTCAAAAAGTCGAATAATATGGCAGAGAAAGATGTAAAATTGATGAAGGGTAATGAAGTGATAGCCCACGCTGCCGTTCGTTGCGGTTGCGACGGTTATTTCGGCTACCCTATCACTCCGCAGTCGGAGGTTATGGAGACGCTTATGGAGTTGCGTCCCTGGGAGAGTACCGGTATGGTCGTTTTGCAGGCCGAGTCGGAGGTCTCTTCTATTAATATGGTATATGGCGGTGCCGCTACGGGCAAGAAGGTGATGACCTCATCATCAAGCCCCGGCGTGAGCCTTATGAGTGAGGGTATGAGTTATATCGCCGCTTGTGAGCTGCCTTGTCTGGTTGTTAATTGCCAGCGTGGAGGCCCGGGCTTGGGTACTATCCAGCCATCACAGGGTGACTATTTCCAGGCTTGTAAGGGCGGTGGTCATGGTGACTATCATTTTATCGTCTTGGCCCCCTCTTCTGTTCAGGAGATGTATGATTTCGTAGGTCTTGGTTTTGACCTCGCCTTCAAGTATCGTAATCCTGCTATGATTTTGGCGGATGGTGCTATCGGTCAGATGATGGAGAAGGTTGTGATGACACCACAGCAGCCTCGTCGTACCGAGCAGGAGATTATCGAGCAGTGTGGCGAGTGGGCTACCACAGGTAAGGGTGCCCGCAAGCAGGGCTTGGTATGTACTTCGTTGGAGTTGAAGTCGGAGCTGATGGAGAAGATCAACGAACGTCTGCAAGCGAAGTATCGCCTTTTGGAGGAGCAGGAGGCTCGCTGGGAGGAGATTGAGTGCGAGGATGCCGACTACATCATCGTAGCATTCGGTTCATCGGCTCGTATCTGCTCTGCTACCGTTGAGCAGGCTCGTAAGGAGGGTTTGAAGGTCGGTTTGTTGCGTCCTATCACTCTCTATCCATTCCCCTCAAAGCCGTTGCAGAAGCTGGCCGAGAGAGGTGTTAAGGGCTTTGTGTCGGTTGAGTTGAACGCCGGTCAGATGGTTGAGGATGTGCGTTTGGCAGTGAATGGTAAGGCTCCGGTTGTGCATTATGGCCGTATGGGTGGTATGATGTTCAATCCGGACGATGTATTACAGGAGGTAAAGAAGAATTTTGTAAAGTAGGAAGATTATGGCAGAGATAGAGATAAAGGCCGAGAATATGGTTTATTCAAAGCCGAGACTTATTACCGATGAGGTTATGCACTACTGTCCGGGTTGTAGCCACGGAACAGTACATAAGCTCGTTGCCGAGGTTATTGATGAGATGGGTTTGGAAGGCTCTACCATAGCTGTATCGCCCGTAGGTTGTTCGGTGTTTGCATACCGCTACATCGATGTCGATTGGATTGAGGCGGCTCATGGACGTGCTTGTGCTGTTGCGACGGCTGCAAAGCGTCTTAACCCCAAGAATTTGGTACTTACCTATCAGGGTGATGGTGACCTTTCGGCTATTGGTACAGCCGAGACTATTCATGCTGCGGCTCGTGGCGAGAATATCGTTACTATCTTCATCAACAATGCGATTTACGGTATGACGGGAGGTCAGATGTCGCCTACCACCCTTCTGGGTATGAAGACAGCTACAACACCTTGTGGTCGTGATGCTCGTCTGAATGGTTTCCCATACAAGATTGCCGATATGATGGCTCACCTCGATGGTGCTACCTATGTCACTCGTCAGAGTGTTCATACGCCCGCAAATGTGCGTAAGTGCAAGAAGGCTATCCGCAAGGCGTTTGAGAACTCGTTGGCCGGCAATGGTTATTCGTTGATAGAGGTTGTTGCTACTTGTAACAGTGGCTGGAAACTCTCGCCCGTAGCTGCCAATAAGTGGATGGAGGAGAATCTTATTCCGGAGTATCCTCTTGGAGATATTAAGTGTGCAGAGTTGCCAAAACAATAAACATAGGAGGTTAAGAGTATGAAAGAGACTATTATTATAGCCGGTTTTGGCGGTCAGGGCGTATTGTCAATGGGTAAGATTTTGGCCTATTCGGGCATTATGCAGGATTACGAGGTTACCTGGATGCCGTCGTATGGTCCCGAGATGCGAGGCGGTACTGCCAATGTGACAGTTATTATTTCGGATAAGAAGATTTCTTCGCCTATCGCAAGTGTGTATGATACAGCCATTGTGCTTAATCAGCAGTCGTTGGATAAGTTTGAGGCTCTTGTGCGTCCGGGTGGCGTTTTGATTTATGATACCAATGGTATCGTGAATGCCCCTACCCGTACCGATATTGAGGTTTATCGAATTGATGCTGCTGCCGAGTGTGCTCGCTTGGGTCAGGCAAAGATGTTTAATACGATGATTTTGGGCGGATTCTTGAAGGTTAAGCCTATCGTTGATATGGCTCATGTGATGGAGGGCTTGAAGAAGTCGTTGCCCGAGCGTGCCTGGAAGATGCTTCCACAGAATGAGGCGGCTATTCATCGCGGCGGAGAGATTATCTGCAAGGTAAGATAATCCAAAGCGTTTGTTTAACAGTTGTGGCGGTCAGAGATGGCTGCCACTTTTGTTTTATTATTAATATGATTTTTGGTAAAATGGTTGCGAGGAGTGATATTTTTTATAATATGTGCCGATATTTGGGAAAAATATATTATCTTTGTTATTGAGCATATTATTGAAAATTGAGTTTTGCAGGGCGTAATTGATTGAGCCACGCACAACTACTGAATAAAATTGTATGAATAACAACCAACGAGTGGCTAGGGCCTTGTCAGCCGCAACCGATACGGTTGCTCTGGAAATCGGCATCGACATCCTGGATAAAGTTCCAGTGATGTTCAAGGAGCATTTCCCCGGCAGAAAGGCTATGGTCGTGGCTGATAAATATACCTGGCAGGCCGCTGGTGAGGCCATACAGGCCTATTTGCAACAATCTGATATAGAATGCGAGGAGCCTTTTATATTCGATTACCCCAATTTCCACGCCGAGTGGACCTTTGTAAAGATGCTTGACGACAGATTGGCATCGACCAACGCTATCGCCATAGCTGTCGGCTCGGGTACTATCAACGATTTGTGTAAGCTCTGCTCTTACCGTCAGTATCGCCAGTATATGTGCGTCGCTACGGTAGCATCTGTCGATGGATACTCCTCATTCGGAGCCTCTATCATTCACAAGAATATGAAAAAGACCTTCACCTGCCCTGCTCCGAGGGTTATCCTTGCCGATGCGGGTGTGATGTCGAAGGCTCCTGTGGAGATGACGGCTGCCGGTTATGCCGATCTGGCGGCGAAGATACCTTCGGGTACGGAGTGGATGCTGGCCGATTTCTTAGGTGTGGAGCTTGTGCATAATGTGGCGTGGCATATTGTTCACGACGGCTTAAAGGAGTCGTTGTCGGATCCTGTTGGCGTTGCTGAACGCCGTCCGGAGGCTATTGCTACACTTGTCGAGGGTTTGATGTTGAGTGGCTTTGCTATGCAGGCGGCACGTTCGAGTATTCCCGCTTCGGGTACAGAGCATCTGTTCAGCCATTTATGGAATATGCGTGGTCATACATATAACGGCCGCACTCCATCGCACGGTTTTCAGGTCAGCGTAGGTACGCTTATGATGTGTGCTATGTTTGACGAGATGTGCAAGACCGACTTCTCGAAATTGGATGTGAGGGCTTGCGTGTCGCTGTGGAAGAATCGCCGTCAAATGCGTCACGAGGCAGAGGATTTGTTTGAGGATATGCCCTATGGCGACTATGTCATTGCCGAGTCTATGGCTCGCTATAAGGATAAGGAGGAGGTTCGCCGTCAGTTGCAGCTGATGAAGGATAACTGGCCCGATATTAAGGAGATGTTGCAGGAGCACTGCTTCACTCACGAACAGATGTATCAGCTTCTCTCCACCGTCGGAGCCCCCACCTCGCCCGAGCAGGTAGGTATCTCGCTTGAACAGATGCGTTCCGATGTGGCTATTGTCCGTCATATCCGCAACCGTTTCACAATGTTTGACATCGGTCTTTATGCCGGTAAGTTGCAGGATTGGACTGCCGGTGTCTTTGGCGAAGGCGGCATCTGGGAGATAAAGTAAAAAGGGGTAGATAAAGAGGAACAGATAAAAGATAAAAGAGCAGAAGAAATTCTGCTCTTTTGTGTTTTTTGTTCTATGTTCTATTCCGTATCCTATTATTCAAATCGATACTCCTCGATGTCGCGAAGGCCGAGCAGCAACTCTTTATTGGTCATACGGCGTTTGCCGGCCATCTGCATAGAGTGAATATGAATAATACCGTTGCCACAGACAACCTCGATGTTCTCTTTGCCATCTGAAAGAATCGTACCAACAGCGTGTGATGCTGTTTTCGGCTCAAACTTCACCTCGAAAATCTTTGCCGAGCCGACCTCCTCGCCTGCTTTGCTCAATGCACCCCACGCTGCGGGGTAAGGCGACAGACCGCGTACAAAATTGACGATACGTTCGCCCTCCCATGACCAGTCGATGCGACAATCCTCCTTAAAGATTTTTGGAGCAGGCTTTAATGACGACTCGTCGTAGTGCATCTGCTCGATGGCTGTGTAGTTGCCCTCGGCAATCTTCTCTACGGTCTCCACCACCAAATCACAGCCTGCCGTCATCAACTTGTCGTATAGCGTGCCGACATTATCCTCGGGCAGAATAGGCATCCTCTGCTGCCCTATTATCGCACCCTTGTCAATCTCGTGATTTAGAAGGAATGTCGTGATGCCACTCTCCTTTTCGCCATTCATTATGGCCCAGTTTATAGGGGCAGCACCTCGGTACTGCGGGAGCAGTGAGGCGTGCAGATTGAACGTGCCAAGACGAGGCATTGCCCAAATAACCTCGGGCAGCATACGGAATGCTATGACAATGCCCAGATCGGGATTTAACTCTAGCATAGCGGTTACGAACTCCTCGCTTTTGAGCTTCTCGGGTTGCAGAATGGGCAATCCCAACTCGCGTGCGGCGACCTTGACATCGCTTTCGTGAATCTTCTGACCTCTGCCGGCGGGTTTGTCGGGAGTGGTTACGACGGCTACGACATTATAGCCATCCTCGACCAGACGACGAAGTGACGCAACGGCAAATTCGGGCGTACCCATAAATACTATGCGTAAATCCTTACCTCTCATTATTCTGATTTTTTCGCTTTTCTGAACTTGATGCTACCTATCTTCTTCCAGATGCCCCACGATGTGATGCGACTCTTTATTGGCAGCCAAATGATGTTAAATCTCTCCTTGAAGGCGATATAGCGGTTGTAATACCAGTCGGTGTCGAGCAACGACGAGTCGTTTGTTGCCTTTATGAGCAGATATACCGCTATGGGCGTCAGTACAAACGACGATAGCCACATACCCGTAAATGAACTCCACAAGCCCTCCTCGGCAGCCTTCTTGCCGTTAAGACTGATGATATAGTAGAATACGAAGAATGCGACCGATATGACAATAGGCGTACCAAGTCCACCCTTTCGGATAATCGCACCGAGAGGTGCTCCGATAAGGAAGAAGATAAATACCGATACGGGCAATGCGAGCTTGTTGTGCCAGTCGTTTTTACTACGATACAGCTGTGTGAGGGCTATCTTTGCCGACGACTCGTCAAAAGTCAGCGAGTTACGCGAGTTGATAGCCGAAGAACGTGCCGATGTCCATATCTGGTGGCGTTTGCGGACGTCCAGCTTGCTCAATGAATCAAGCATATCGGCGTTGCGGAAATCCGATTTGTCAATCTTCAATGAGTCGGGAAGTTGCAATACCTGAATATCCTTTGTGAAGATGTTGTCCTTCATCAGCGGCTCATACGACTTCGATGACGCCTCCGTTACACGCAGGTCAAGCGAGTCGATAGCGTGCTGTAACTCAACAATATTCTTGGTCTGCGAGCCATTGAACATATCGCTGTTGTCGGTATTCTCGAAGTTGAAACCCTCCATAGGAATTTTCGCCTCCTGCACCTTGAAACTATCGTGTCGCAGCGAACTCTTGGTGTACCAGTTTGAGTTGCGTGCGTATTGATAGTTTTCGCCATTGTAGAGAGTTATGAGCAGGAACTTCTTGTCGTCACTCAATCTGATATAGCCCGACTCGGCAACGGTTGTCGTCATATTTCCTCCTGCCGAAGAGTTGTCGTATATGAGTACATTTGTCAGGAGGTTCGTAACAGGATCCTGATGCTCGGCACGAATACTGATATCTTCGTCAATGCCGTTGAAGAACAGACCGTCGTGCAACTTCAATACCTGCTTCTGGTTGTTGATATTGTAGAGGATACTGTTCATCTTCTTGTTGGCATAGGGAACAAGGTTGTTCACCACAAAGAAACTGCCGATAGAGAGAAAAAAGACCAATATGATAAGTGGCTTGAGTATGCGGAAAAGCGACATTCCCGCCGACTTCATCGCCAGCAGCTCGTAGTTCTCGCCAAGATTACCCAGTGTCATAATACCTGCAAAAAGCATCGCCAATGGCAGGCCCATGGGGATAAGGTTGATGGTGGCATAGAACAGAAGCTCTATAATCACATCCGCACCAAGTCCCTTGCCTGTCAATTCGTCGATATATCGCCACAGAAAGTTCATCATCAGGACGAACGTAACGATACAGAACGTCAAAATCAACGGGCCTAAATATGACTTTATGACTAATCTATGTATGGTCTTAATTCGCATTTGTCTTATTTTTTGCTTCGCAAAGATAATATTTTTACCGCAATCAACATCAATACAAGCGTAAATATTATGCTGGCTCCTGACGGGATTTCCCAATAATAGCTCACAACGAGGCCTGTGATGGCTCCTGTGACGGCTATCACCACTGCCCATAAGGTTATCTTTGCGTATGATTTTGTGAATGAATTGGCCGTAACGGCAGGAATGGTGAACAGTGACAGCAGCAGGACGATGCCCATAATGCGAATGGCCATAACGATTGTGATAGCAACGACAATCGAGATAATGTACGATGCGATGCGGGTGTTTATACCCTGGCTTGCTGCAAAATTGCGGTCAAAAGCCATATACATAATGGGTCGCCACCAGATGATAGCTCCTGTAACGCACAGGGCTGTTGTGATGCAGAGCATCATGACGTCAGTTGTCGAAACGGAGATGATGCTGCCGAACATATAACTTGCCAAATCGCCCGACATATATCCCGGCGTGAGGCTCATAAAGAGGGCTCCCGTCGCCATTCCCACCGACCAGATGATGCCGATAGCCGAGTCCTCGCGTATCTTGCCTTTGTCGGAGGCCCACTCAATGCCTACGGCCGACAAAATGGCGAATAGTAAAGCTCCGACTATTGGGTTGATGCCCAGATAGAAAGCGACACCCAAACCTCCGAATGATGAGTGTGTGATACCTCCGCACAGAAAGACCATACGTCGTGAAACGATGTATGTTCCCACAATGCCGCACAATATGCCACAGAGTATGGCGGCAATGAGTGCGTTTGAGAGATAGGAGTAACGTAATATGTCGGCAATAAATTCCATTTATTGGGTAAAAACTCTGAAAATGTAGTGCAAAAATATCTAATTTATCGGATTGAGTCAAAACTTTTTCACTATTTGAGCAAGATTTTATAATTTCGCAATGAATTTTGATACTTTTGAGATGAAACAGAGAGTAAGTTTTCATACGCTGGGCTGCAAACTCAACTTTTCGGAGAGCTCCACTATCGCCCGCCAGTTTGAGGAGGGAGGCTTCGTTCGTGTGGGGGTCAATGAGGAGAGTGATATATGCGTCATTAATAGCTGCTCGGTAACCGAGCACGCCGATAAGAAGTGCCGTAATCTGATACGCAAATTACATCGCCGTAATCCGCAGGCGATAATAGCGGTTACGGGGTGTTACGCACAGCTTAAACCACACGATATAGCCGCAATTGATGGCGTTGATATTGTATTGAGCAATAACGATAAAGGCGATTTATATAAAGCAGTGGTAGATATAGCGATGAAGGGCCGGAAATGTGTCACTTCGTGCGACTGCGAAGAGATAACCCGCTTCTTTGCGGCCTTCTCCTCTGCCGACAGGTCGCGTTCGTTTTTGAAGGTGCAGGACGGATGCGATTATAAGTGTGCCTACTGCACTATTCATTATGCCCGCGGTGCGAGTCGCAATATGCCCATAGCCGACTTGGTCAAGGAGGCCGAAACGGTTGCAGCTCTTGGCTTGAAGGAGATTGTCATAACGGGAATCAATACGGGCGACTTTGGTCGTACTACGGGTGAGAGGTTTGTCGATTTGCTGCGTGCATTGAACGATGTTGATGGTATAGAACGCTATCGCATATCGTCAATCGAGCCAAACCTTATAACTGACGAAGTGATAGAGTTTTGTGCCTCTTCACCCAAGTTTCAGCACCACTTTCATATCCCCTTGCAAAGTGGTTCGGATAAGATTCTCGGCCTGATGCGTCGTCGTTATACATCGGCAAAGTTTGCCGACAGAATCAACAAAGTAAGAGAACTTATGCCCGACTCGTTTATCGGTATTGATGTTATTACGGGTTTCCCGGGCGAGACAGAGGAGGATTTTCAGGCGACTTACGACCTGCTGGCCGGTTTGAAGCCGTCGTTCCTGCATATATTCCCATTCTCGGAACGCCCCGGCACGCCGGCTGTCGATATGCCCGATAAAGTGCCGGCACGCATCTCTACACAGCGTGTGGAACGATTGGAGGAGTTGTGTCGTCAGCTGCATCACGATTTTTGCAGCTCAATGGTCGGCTGCGAGGCGGAGGTGTTGTGGGAGAGTACAATGAAGGGCGGAATGATGTTGGGATATACGGGTAACTATGTGCGTGTAAAGATGCCCTACCGTCGCGATTTGATTAACAAAATATGTCGTGTTCGCCTTGTTGCAATAGAGCCTAATGGCGATGTGTGTGCTGAAATTGCGGAATAATACTTTTTTCCAAAGGAAAAAGAGCAGATATTACGATTAATTTTCTATATTTGCATAATTGGTATTAATGCATTTGATTATGACAGGTATTCGTAAGAGAGTAACGATAGGTTTTTTGAGTATTGTAGTACTACTCTTCTTTTCGGGTTTGGTTTCACTCTATGAGTTGAATCATATGAGTACCGATATTGAGTCGATTTTGGCGAGCAATAAGCGTAGTATCGAGTTGTCGGAGACAATGCTTGATGCTATTCGTGCAAATGACAGGGCTGTGGTTAATTATGCCATTCTGCGTGATACTATCTATGCCGATTCGTGCAGGGTTACGGCGGAGGCTTTTCGTGCCAAGATAGCACAGGCCCGTGGGGAGTCGAATAAGTCGGCTGCCTCGTTGTTTGATTCATTGGATAGCTATGCTGCCAATATGGATGAGGCTGTCGAGCAGTTGCTCATGAGCCGCACCGTAGAGCACCAAATAGAGCTTGCTATGGCAGATACGCTTGGCCTTTATACTTCGTTTGATGGCCGCCAATGGTATGATAAAACCTACTTGCCGGCCTATAATACGACGAGTAACTCTATTATGCGTGTGATGTCGGATGCCCAGACTTCATTAACTCCGCGAGCTGAGAGGTTGAGTCGCAATGCGTATCGTGCTGTAACTCCCGTATTTATCTCTCTGGTGGTGATGATTGCCATTCTGCTGATGTTCTATTACTTCATTGTCGTGGCTGTGATTAAGCCTATCTTGGAGATGAATAGTAGTCTTGGCGATTCGATACGTTACAAAATACCATTTGGTATCAAGGCCGAATGTCGTGATGAGATGAAAGAGCTGCAAGAGAAGATAGAGTCGGTGATGAATAATCCGAAGAGTCAGAAATAGCCTCTAAAACATTTGTGCTATGGATTTGCGATTTGGCGTAGTAATCAGATATATAGGCTTTGTGCAGTTGGTGCTGGCGGCATTTATGTTGCTCTCGGCAGGCATAGCCTACGTGAGTGATATGGATACGTCATACTCTCCGTTGGTGATGTCCTCGCTGCTTACGCTGCTGCTTGGCTGCTTCCCTCTGATATTCGTTCCACCGACGAACAACATCTCACAGAAGGAGGGTTACTGCATTGTGGTAGGTGCGTGGGTCATCTCCTCAATCGTCGGAATGTTCCCCTATTTGATGTGGGGAGGCGAATTCTCTGTTATCAACGCCTGGTTTGAGAGTGTGTCGGGCTTCACTACTACGGGTGCGTCTATATTGAACGATATCGAGGCACTGCCTCGTGGCTTGCAATTCTGGCGTATGTCCACCTGCTGGATAGGAGGTGTGGGCGTGATTATGTTTGCACTTGTGATATTACCCTCTATCGGAAAGAGCAAGATGATACTCTCGAATGTGGAGATATCATCGTTGGCGAAGGATAACTTCAACTATCGCACGCAGACCATCGTTCGCATTATCCTCTCAATATTCGTTGGTCTTACAGTTGTAACCACTGTGGCTTTGAAACTGAGTGGTATGTGCTGGTTTGATGCTGTGTGCCACGCTATGTCGGCTACGTCAACGTGTGGATTCGGTACCAAGAATACGAGCATTGCATTCTTTGATTCTCAACTCATAGAGATTGTCTTGATGACGACGATGACAATCTCGGGTATTCACTATGGCCTTATATATGCGACTTTGAGTAACAAACCGAATAATATATTCCGTTCGGAGGTTACTCGCTTCTACTTATGGTTTATAATCGTGTCGGCGGTGCTTGTGGCGATAAGCCTTTGGGGAGCAGATATATATTCTAATATATTTGAATCGTTGCGTTATGCTCTGTTCCATGTTGTGTCGCTTATCACCACTACGGGCTTTGCTACGGCTGATTGCAATACGTGGACTTCGTTTGCTATTCTGATTTTGATCTTCTGCTCGTTGGTGTGTGCCTGTGCAGGCTCTACGTCGGGTGGCTTGAAGATAGACCGACTGTTGTTGGCTATAAAGATGATACGCAATCGTTTGCGTCGTCAGCAACACCCCGCAGTCATCTTCCGTACGAAGATTGACGGCATACCACAGGATAAGGATATGCTCAATACCGTGATGGTCTATACCGTGGCGTTTATGATGATGATTCTCTTGGGTACGTTTGTCAATACGCTTCTTGGAGCCGATATGATGACCGGTTTTTCGTCGGCTGTGGCTTGTTCGAGTAATGTAGGCCCAGGTTTTGGTGAAGTGGGCACAATGGATAATTACTCGGCTATGCCCTCTGTGATGAAATTGAATTTGACGTTCCTGATGTTGTTGGGTCGTTTGGAGATATTCGGATTGATACAACTCTTCTTTATAAGATGGTGGCGATGATGAGATATTGCAGAATAACAATACTAATCACCCTTTTGATGTGCTGTGCTGCAAATAAATCGGTGGCACAGGAGGTCGTGGTGCGTGTGCCTGAATTGGCCGATAATAAGGAGTATATGCAGCTCTTGCAGCAGGATGTACGTTTGACCTATCGTGCAGACTCTCTGATGAATGTTATGAGTGGCCTGCGACAGGATATGCGTGTGTTGGCCGATAAGCGTGATGCAGACTCGCGGGAGTCTATCGGCAAGCTTTCGGAGCAGTTGTCGGAGGTTGAGGCTACGATGATCGCACTGCGTCAGGATAAGATAAAGCTGGTTGATAAAATCAACTCAATTGAGCAGGAGTTTGTTCTCTCGTCGGTGCTGACAGAGGCTTCGTTGCCGGCACAATCAACGGGCTCGATTTTCAATAACGCCTATTTTCGCGAAAATATTCTTGCCGAGGATTACGATCTGCTGATGAAGGCACACAAGCAGGAGGCGGAGGCTAAATCGTTTGTGGTGCAATATGTCGCCAACTATAACGAGATAAAGGCTTTGTACGATGAGTATGTAAAGGCCTCCTTGGAGTCGGATGCCGAGAGGTTGTATGCCTCGATATCGGAGAAGATTGACGAAAATATGGTTATCGAGAAGCGTCTTGCAAGAGTGTGGACCGAGATTTTTGACCAGAAGACCTATGTCTATTCCTACTTTCTGGAGAAGGAGGGTCGCTATGATGTGCTGGACCTGACCGAGAATATGACCTCGGAGGCTCGTCAGCAGCAGGCTATGCTGGCGGAGAACTGCGTGTCGGAGGTGCTGGCCGATTATTGCTTGCAGAAACCCGTAGTTATCAATTACGAGATGTGTGTGGCTCGTCTGCTCAACCTGCCCCACTCTATTGACTCGTTGGCGAGTGAGGCTCGTGCGGTGCGTCAGGTGGAGTATCGCCTGCCTTTGCTTGATATCGACCGCCGTTCATTCGTTGATTATGCACCTATTGAGTTCCGTGCTCGTACGCCCTATAATTCGTCAAATCCTGTACCGGAGTGTGTGGTCTATGAGTATGGTACGATTTATCGCATCCTGCTCGGAACGTATAAGTTGCCGCAGGCAACAACCATATTCCGAGGTGCTGTGCCTCTGTATGTTGAGGAGGGCGAGGATGGCCGATACAGCTACTATGCTGGTGGCTTGCGTACCCGTTCCGAGGCGGAGGCTGCCGTTGAGATTATGAAGAAGAAGGGTTTTCGTAATCCTCGTATCGTTGAGTGGTGCGACGGTCGCAAGACCAATCTTTCGGAGGAGGGCCTTGTGGGCGATGTGTCGTACCGCGTTGTAATCAAGGGCGGTCAGCTTGACGATATGATACAGGATATCATTGCCACTATGGCGGCGGGTTGTCAGGTGTCGAAACTTACGGAAAATACTTTCGTTGTGGGTATGTTTGACAGCAAGGCTGTGGCACAGCGTCTGGCTAATGCCCTGATGAAGTGTGATGAGAGCCTTGATATTAAAGTTGTGGAGCTGAAAGGCGAGTAAGTGATGCTCTATATATGTATAAATGTATTGGTTGATAAACTTAAAAAATATAAGTTATGGGATTGATTATTGTACTGCTGATTTTGGGAGCTTTCTTTCTCGTTGCCGAGTTGGTGTTCCTGCCGGGAGTTACTATTGGTGCTATTCTGTCGTTGGTAAGCTATGGCGTCGCAGTCTATCTTGGCTTTGACCGCTTTGGTTTTGTGGGTGGTATGCTCACGCTTGTTGCGGCTGTTGCTCTGGCTTTGGTTGTGACGGTTTTCTCGTTACGTGCAAAGACGTGGCAGCGTCTGGCGTTGAAGGATAAGGTCGAGGGTGAGAGCACCGAACGTCCGGAGAACACATTGAAAGCGGGCGATAAGGGCGTTACCCTGTCACGCCTCTCGCCTATGGGAAAGGTTGAGATTGCAGGCAAGGTCTATGAAGCCAAGTCGGTGGATGTCTATATCGACCAGCGTAGTCGGGTCGAGGTTGTCGGCTTTGATAACTTTACGGTCATTGTCCGCAAACTTGTAGAGGAGTAAAAAACTTAAAACTTTTGATATATGATGAATGAGTATTTTATTGTCATTGCGGGCGTACTGCTCCTCGTGGCGATTTGGGTGTTTTTCTATTTTATCCCCGTTGGATTATGGTTTTCGGCATTGGTGTCGGGTGTGAGAATTAACCTCTTGCAGCTCTTCCTGATGCGTTGGCGTAGAGTGCCGCCATCAGTTATCGTCTCGTCGATGATTGAGGGTACAAAGGCCGGCCTTACACTGGATGCCAACGAGTTGGAGGCTCACTATCTGGCAGGTGGTAACGTGACGAATGTAGTACACGCACTGGTGTCGGCACAGAAGGCCAATATCAATCTCGACTTCAAGATGGCTACGGCTATCGACCTTGCGGGTCGTGATGTGTTTGAGGCAGTGCAGATGTCGGTAAATCCCAAGGTCATCAATACCCCACCTGTTGCCGCTGTGGCAAAGGATGGTATCCAGCTTATTGCCAAGGCCCGTGTTACGGTGCGTGCCAATATTAAGCAGTTGGTAGGTGGTGCCGGTGAGGAGACTGTTCTGGCTCGTGTCGGTGAGGGTATCGTATCGTCTATCGGCTCGGCTGTGTCACATAAGGTTGTGTTGGAGAATCCCGATTCTATCTCACGCGTAGTGCTTGAGAAGGGCTTGGACGCAGGTACTGCATTTGAGATTCTTTCGATTGATATTGCCGATATTGATGTAGGTAAGAATATCGGAGCCCAGTTGCAAATGGATCAGGCCGATGCCGACAAGAATATCGCACAGGCGAAGGCCGAGGAACGCCGTGCTATGGCTGTGGCTTTGGAGCAGGAGAATCGTGCCAAGGCACAGGATGCACGAGCAAAGGTTATTCTGGCCGAGGCAGAGGTTCCATTGGCTATGGCGGAGGCTTTCCGCAATGGTAATTTGGGTATTATGGACTATTATAAGATGAAGAACATTATGGCCGATACCCAGATGCGTGACGCAATCTCAAAGAGTGATAAGAAATAGTTGCGTTGCGATAAAAATAATAAGGGCGTTCTCTTTCGGGAACGCCCTTATTGTTTGTTTCTATTGTTTTGCCCTACTCTCTTACGCAACGTACCTGCATTGCATTTGCACGATACATTACCTTGTTGGGCTGGTAGTGGTTATTCACCGCACGCGTGTTGTTAAGGTCGAAATAGAGTGAATAGGCTGCTACGCCCTCGGCCTTGTCAGCACTGCTTGTCCAGTAGTAGCCAATCCAGGGCAGAGGCGATGCCTCTGTGCCATAATCACTCATATTGGTAAATACACCCGTCTCGAAACTCTTGCGACCGGCTGCGGGCATAAACATCTTCACGCCAGACTCCTTATCAACGAGAGTCCATCCGTAACGGGCACGCACATCGGCAGATGCCGCAGCGTCCTCATCCTCGGCAATGTCGAAAGCATCGAAGCTACCCTCACTGGGCAGACGCCAACCCTTTGGACAGGGGTCATATTGACTCTTGGTGGCCTTGTCGCCCCACAAGTCGTTACGATGCTCGTCGTAGAGCCAGTCGTAGTCGTTATCCTTTGAGCCACGCACGAAGATAGTCGGGTTCTGTATCGCAAACTCCATCGAGCCGGCTTCGTCGTAGTTCTCCGCATCGGCGTATTTGAAGCGAACGGTGGTGTTTGTGGCTGAATATACAGTCTTGTCGGAGTTGTTCTTGAAAGCATAGTCGTAAGGACGATAGAACGGATCCTTGCGGCCCCATTGGTAGTACATACCGTAGCCGTTGAATATCTCGTCGGCATCAGTTGAGCCGTTGGGGTTGCTATATGCACCGAGGTTGCGATCCATAAAGACAACGCCGTTTGATGCGGTTATCTCGTTGATGTCGCCGTCGGTGGTCCATATATGCCAGCTCCAAATAATCTTGTCACTCTTGTCGTATGCCGCTACAACAGCATTGCCGGCGGGAATACGCGTGCCGATTACATCACCCTCGTCGTTTGTAATCTCCTCGTGGCCGATGAAGAATGTGAAAGTACCCTCGTTAGGTGTGTAGCCAAAGTACTGCACCAGATCTTTCTCGCTTTGCCACAGCAAATCTACGCGTGCAGGATTGATTGCATCGCCCGTCTCGCCACAGCGTGTAACATCGATTGTATAGCGGGTGTCCTTCTGTGAGATAGCATAAGAGTTGGAGCAATCCTTCGTAAGGTCGATATCCTCGCGAAGCAGCGAGAGATAGGCCGAAGCCTTGACGGTTGTACCGGCTGCGGTGTAACCAACCAGAGTCAATGTACCGTTCTCTTCGATAGAGTTATCCTCCGAAGCGTATTTGTCGGGAGCAGCGATTGTGATAATCCACTCCTTCATATCGATATTTTTCACCGTCCAGCCCTCGGGCTTTGATGACGTTGAGATAGATGTGACGTTGCAGGCCGTAAAAGGCATTTCGATTGTTGCACCCGGCTCGGTTACGATACTGCCGGGGATATCGAAGACAAAATCATAGACCTCGTCCTCGCCCTTGCAAGACGATAATGCTGAAAGGCAGAGAGTTGCAACTGCAAGTAGAGAAAAAACGCTTTTGAAAAGGGTTTTCATATAGTACGCTTAAATATAGTTTATCAAAATAATTATCCGCAAATATACCAAAAACTTACGACATAGAGCCTCTAAAATCAAATATTTTTGATTTAAGGCCGATATTATGGCGATATTGCTGTCAAATTTTACTGTAAGGCTAACGGCATAAATAGTGTTTTAGTATGCCGTTGGGTGTGGCAGAGTGTCGAAACGAATTAAAACAGCGAATTTATACCCTGCAAGGCGAATATAATGGCGGCGTAGCGGATGCCCTTGCCGATAAACATCGTTAGTGTTGTGAGCCATAAATTTGAACGCATCAGGCCGAGCAGTACGATTATAGCCTCGCCGACCCACGGAAGAACGCCAAAAAAGCCCATCCATGCACCATAACGTCTGACAAAGCCCGACACCTTGTCCAACTTCGCTTTATCTACTTTCAGCCACTTCTCAATCCATTCGGGTTTGCCTAACCAGCCGAGCCAGTAGCAGATAAGTCCGCCCAGAGTATTGCCTATTGTTGCCGAGATTAGGCATAGCCAGGGGTCGGCTCCCATCTGCACCAGCACGGTAAGCACTACCTCCGAACTAAATGGAAATATGCTTCCCGCCAGCACCGCTGCAATAAAGAGTCCGATGTATCCCCAATCGACAAGGAATTGTACTATTACGTCCATATTATTTGATTACGGTGCAAAAATAGTAATATTTTGCTCTTTGTCCGTCTCTTTTTTTAGTATATTTGCACCCAATCATCTGTAAAACAGGTTGTGTTTGTCGCAAAAACAGTCGCTGACGAGGTGTTGAAATGCTTGAAGCGTTGGTTTATATGGATGATGTAATATATTGTTTATGAAAAAGATTGTTATTTCAATAATTCTATGTCTTTGTGCCATATTTTCTGCTGTGGCTCAAATTTCAACCTCTTCGTTGCGAGGTGTCGTGCAGGCATCTGACGGCGATGCTCTGGTGGGTGCTACTCTGCTGTTGGAACATCCTGCAACAGGGGTAACCTACTCTGCTGTTTCCGATGCTGATGGTCGCTTTGCCATTCACGGCGTGCGTCCCGGTGATGGATATCGTTTGACGGTGGAGTATCTCGGATATACGACCTCGCGTCGTGAGGGCGTGGCATTGCGTCTGGGTGAGGTACGCAACGAACGTATCATCTTGAAGGAGAGTGCAACGGCTGTCGGCGAGGTTGTTGTAGAGGCGTCGCCCGTAAAGATGTCGGGTGTTGTTCGTGACTTTGACGAGCAGACGATTACCCTACTGCCTTCGGTGTCGCGTTCACTGTATGATGTTGTTCGTCTCACACCGCAGGCCATAGCAACCAAGACGGGCGGAATGTCGTACGGTGGTGTTGCAAATCGTTATAATGCGTTCAGAGTCAATGGTGTGGCAAATAATGATATGTATGGACTGTCATCATCTGGCACCAATGGCGGACTATCGAATGCCAATCCCGTTTCGTTGGACGCTATCGAGCAGATTGAGGTGTCGGTGGCTCCGTTTGATGTGCGAATGAGTGGCTTCGGAGGTGGCGAGATAAACGCCATAACCAAGACGGGAACGAATGAGTTTCGTGGCAGTGCCTACACCTATTATAATAATCAGGATTTCTATGGCACGACGGCTGGTCGTGATGTCGAAAAACGCGAGAGACTGGCCGAGCAGGCGACACAGGTCTATGGCGTGACGCTGGGAGGCCCTATCGTAAAGGATAAATTGTTCTTCTTTCTCTCGGGTGAGTATAACAGAGAGAGTTCGCCTTCGTCATATTACGAGGGCTTTGCCGGTGCAAGACTCAATGCGGAGGAGTTGCAACGCATATCGGAGAGATACAAGAGCCTTACGGGCTACGATGGCGGAGGTGTGAAGGGTCGCGATGTCGAGCAGCGTGCCGTATCGCTGATGGCGGCATTGGACTGGTATATCGATTCGAGAAATCATCTGTCGGTGAGTTACAGCCTGCTGGATGCTCGTGCCGAGGAGTATGGTAACTCGCTGACCTCGTTTACATTCTGTGGCTCAGGTTATGCCAATTACAGTACGGCCCATCACGTTGCCATAACGCTGAACTCTCGCATATCGGAGCATCTGCACAACGCACTGCGAGTAGGATATTCGCGTGTCGGCGATGGCCGTGAGGGTGATGTGAAGGGAGCTTTTCCAAGTGTGATAATCAAGAATACAGGCCTTGACGGCAATGTTACGGTCAATATAGGAAACAATCGCTATGCGGGCGTAAATGCGTTGAGTCAGGATGTGCTGACGGTGGCCGATGACCTCACCTTTGAGTACAAGGCTCACTCGTTTACCTTTGGTACGCATAATGAGTTCTATAACATCCACAATCGTTATCTTGCCAACGCCTTTGGAACATATACCTACAACTCCGTAGCCGATTTTGAACGCGATATGGCGGCTATGTATGAGTATAACTATACCGATCCGGCGGTTACGGGAACAACGCAGTGGGGCCCTCGTTTCAAGGCTGCAGAAATCAACCTCTATGCACAGGATAACTGGGATTTGGGCCGAGGCTTGACGCTTACCTATGGCGTGCGTGCTACCCTGCCGCTGATATTCAACACCCCCACGCCAAACAAAGAGTTTAATGGTGGCGAGATAGCAAAGCGTTACGACATACGCATAGGCGATGTGCCGCGTGCCCATCTGCTTCTGTCGCCACGCGTGGGTCTTGCGTGGGAGAAGAATTACACTGCTGGCAAACTCTCTGTCGAGGGAGGCGTTGGTATATTTACGGGCCAGGTGCCTTTCGTCTGGGTTGTGAATAACTACTCCAATACGGGTGTCGAGCAGAAGGGTCTGCGTCTGACTGGTACTTTCGAGAATGGAGAGGTTGTGGGCAGTGCTGCTCCATTTACACCAACACCGGAGCCTACGACTCTGTCAAATACGAGCTTTATGCTCAATGCTATGGATGACGAGTTCCGTTACCCGCAAAATCTCAAAGCGAGCCTTTCCGGCGAGTTCGTGTGGAACAATGGCTGGTCGGTGCGTGGCGATGTGTTATATACCAAGACGCTGCAAAATGTGCGATTCCGTAACCTCGCGATAGAGAGAACTATGGATGTTGTCTATGCAGTGCCTTCTGCGGACGGAGTGTCGGCATCGGGTGCCTACCCCGCCTTCACGCGTACGACAAACGACTATTCGGCTATATATTATATGGAGAATACCTCGAAGGGTTACTCTTATGTCATTTCGGGTAGTGTGTCGAAGATTTTCCCATTCGGACTGTCGCTGGCGGCATCGTATGCCTATGCAGGAGCTTATGCTGTGTGTGATGTTCCTTCGACATCCTCTTCGACAAACTGGTCACGAAGCTATGGCGTGGATCTGAACGCCGAGGAGATGGGTGTATCGGCCTATAATGTGCCTCATAAGCTGTCGGTTATGGCAACCTATCGCAAGCGTTATGCTCCGCTCTTCGATGTCGCGGCGTCGCTTGTCTATCAGTTGCAGTCGGGACAGCGTTACTCGCTGTGCTTTGGCGAGACGGTTGATTTCAATGGTGATGGCGTGTTTGGTTCTACGCTGATGTATATCCCTACCGAGGAGGAGTTGGGCCGAATGATGTTTGCTGATGATAAGTCGGCATCACGCTGGAATGACTTTATCAACGATAGCAAATACCTGCGTTCGCATCGTGGCTCTTTTGCCGAACGTAACGCTATGCAGACACCTGTGGAGCATCGTCTGGATCTGCATCTTTCGCACGGATTTTACTTTGGTCGCACGACGGGCCGAAAGCTGGAGTTGTCGCTTGATGTGATGAATCTGGGTAACCTTATCTGCCGTCATTGGGGAAGCTACTATAATGTGTCGGGCTGGCGACAGCAGCCTGTGAAGATAGTCCGTATGGAGGATAACTCTCCCGTCTATCAATTCACCAATGCAGCCATTTTGCCGAGTGATTTGCTGTCGCGTTGGCATATGCAGTTGGGTGTAAGAGTGGTCTTTTAATTGAGATGAAAAATTTTGTCGTGCGGAGGCGTAAAAAAGGCGAGAAAAAAGGTTGTAATTGATTTTTTTTTCTTACCTTTGCCCAAACCGAACGATATATGACAAAACAGGTACATAACACCCCGCAAAGCGAATATTTCAGCGTGTTGCAGTCGGCCGAGTGTCGAAAGAGTGATTATCCCTCTTGTTTTGATGTTGTTTCTGTTTATAATTCTGTTACTGTTTGTTTTAATTGAGATAATGGCGGCTATTTTAGTCGCCTTTTTTGTGTAGATATATGACGTGTGAAAGATTGATACTCAAAGGTGGAACGGTAGTCAGAGGTGGCTCGTCGGCTCGTCTGGATGTAGCCATCAAAGGCTCTGATATAGAGTGCATAGCTGCCGATATTGAGCCTCGTAAGGGTGATAAGGTGATAGACTGCTCTGGACGAATTGTTGTCGCCGGACTTGTTGATTTGCACGTTCATCTGCGAGAGCCGGGTTTCTCGGCAAAGGAGACTATCGCTACGGGAACTATGGCTGCGGCACACGGAGGCTTTACGACGGTGTGTGCTATGCCAAACCTTGCACCGGCTCCCGACTCATTGGAGAATTTACAGACGCAGCTCGATATAATCAATCGCGATGCGAAGATTAAGGTGCTGCCCTACGCTACAATCACACGCGAAAGATATGGTCGTGAGTTGGTCGATTTCAAGGCTTTGACACCTATGGTCGCAGGCTTTTCGGATGATGGCAGTGGCGTGCAGAGTGAAGATGTTATGCGTCAGGCTATGGCCGAGGCTGCAAAGAACGATGCTATTATTGCTGCACACTGCGAGGTCGATGCTCTGCTGCGTAAGGGTTATATTCACGATGGCGAATATGCGGCACAGCACGGACACCGAGGTATCTGCTCGGAGAGTGAATGGGCACAGATTGAACGCGATATAGAGCTCGCAGGCGAGGCCGGTTGTCGTTATCACGTCTGCCATATCTCTACAAAGGAGAGTGTGGCTCTGATTCGCGAGGCGAAGCGTCGTGGCGTGAAGATTACCTGCGAGACAGGCCCCCACTACCTTACGATGTGTGATATGGATTTGCAGGAGGATGGCCGCTTTAAGATGAATCCCCCGATTCGTTCAGCCGCTGACAGAGATGCTCTTATTGAGGGTTTGCAGGATGGAACGATAGATGTCGTGGCGACAGACCATGCACCTCACACGGCGGAGGAGAAGTCGCGAGGCTTGGAGCTGAGTGCTATGGGTGTTGTGGGTTTGGAGACCTCGTTTGCCGTTATCTATACGCATCTGGTGCGTCGTGGTGTTATCTCGCTGGAAAAGGCTATCGATGTAATGGCCGAAGCCCCTCGCCGCATCTTTGGCTTGGGTGGCGGCCTTATGGAGGGCGAGAAGGCCGACATTGCGGTCTTTGATCTTACGGCCGAGTGGGATGTTGAGCCCGAAAAATTCCTGTCAAAGGGCCACGCTACGCCCTTCGAGGGTTGGCATTTGTGGGGCGAGTGCTGCCTCACGATGGTTGATGGCAAGGTCGTGTATGAGAAGTAGGAGATAAGAAAATTAGTATAAATCAATAAATTGCAATGAAACCTTTTACAAAAAAATTAGTCCTTGAAAACGGTCGCGAGTTCTACGGCTATGGCTATGGTGCCGATGTGGAACGCGTTGGAGAGATTGTTTTCAATACTTCGGTTGTGGGCTATCAGGAGATTATCTCTGACCCTTCGTGTATGGGGCAGATTGTCGTGATGGCGTACCCTCTGATTGGTAATTATGGAATTACCGATGAAGACTTTGAGTCGAAGCAACCACTTGTGGGTGGTATGGTTGTGCGTGAGTGTAACGAGAATCCGAGTAACTTCCGTTACACCAAGACCTTCTCCGAGACTCTTGATGAGCAGGGAATCCCCTGCATTGCAGGTGTCGATACGCGTATGATTGTGCGTATCATCCGCGAGGAGGGCTCGCAGCGTGCAGCTATCGTTGCTGCCGATATGCCTACCGAGGCGGCTTTGGCGTTGATTAAGGCTACCCCGCTGCCCGAGAAGCTGGTTGAGCAGGTGAGCAGCCGCAAGCGTTGGTTCTCGCGTACGCCCAATCACAAGTACGACATCGTAGCTGTCGATTGCGGTATCAAGCATAGCATCATCAGCCACTTTAACTCTCGCGGCTGTAATGTTACGGTCGTGCCGTTTGACGCTACGTTGGAGGATATCATGGCTTTCAATCCCGATGGAATCTTCCTCTCGAATGGCCCGGGTAGTCCCGAGGAGTTGCCGCAGATTGTGGAGATGATAAAGTCCGTCAAGGGACGTGTTCCGATGTTCGGAATATCGTTGGGTATGCAGCTCATAGCTCTTGCTTATGGTGCCGAGGTGAGGAAGATGAAGTGTGGTCATCACGGCGGAGCCGCTGTGAAGGATACGGCTACGGGCAGAATTGATATGACGGCACAGAATCATAGCTACGAGGTTGTTGCAGAGTCTGTGAAGGGTACCGACTTGAACATTACCCACGTGAATATCCCTGACGGCTCGGTGGAGGGTGTTGAGTGTGTCGCCGATAAGGTTTATGGCGTGCAGTTCCACCCCGAGAGTGCCCCGGGACCGCAGGATAGCGTATATCTTTTCGATAAATTCATTAAACTGATGGAGGAGAAACAAAATGCCTAAGAGAACAGATATAAAGAAGGTTATGGTAATCGGCTCTGGTCCGATTGTCATTGGTCAGGCCGCAGAGTTCGACTATGCAGGTACGCAGGCGTGTCTGGCATTGAAGGAGGAGGGTTATGAGGTAATACTCGTGAACTCTAACCCCGCAACAATTATGACCGACACCAATATCGCCGATAAGGTATATATGGAGCCTTTGACGCTGGAATATGTGGCGAAGATTGTTCGCTATGAACGTCCCGACGCCATTGTCCCCGGTTTGGGTGGTCAGACAGGTCTGAACTTGGCTGTGCAGCTTGCCAAGAAGGGTATTTTGGACGAGTGTCATGTGGAGATTCTGGGTACTTCGTTCGAGAGTATCGAGAAGGCCGAGGATAGAGAACTCTTCAAGGAGTTGTGTATCAGCATAGGTGAGCCGGTGCTTCCCTCTTTGGTTGTGAATACTATGGAGGATGGCGTGAAGGCTGCCGAGAAGATTGGCTACCCCGTAGTGTTGCGTCCCGCCTTTACTCTTGGCGGTACGGGTGGCGGCTTTGCCGATAATGAGGAGGAGTTACGCGAGATTATGCGTAATGCCCTTATCCTTTCGCCCGTGCATCAGGTTTTGGTTGAGAAGAGCATCAAGGGCTATAAGGAGATTGAGTTTGAGGTTATGCGTGACAAGAACGATACCTCTATCGCAATTTGTAGTATGGAGAATATCGACCCTGTGGGTATCCATACAGGCGACTCGATGGTTGTGGCACCTGCACAGACCTTGACCGATAAGGAGTACCAGTTGTTGCGTGGCAGTGCCTTGAAGATAATTCGTGCCTTGAAGATTGAGGGTGGCTGTAATGTGCAGTTTGCGTTGGACCCACTCTCGTTCAAGTATTATATCATCGAGGTTAATCCTCGCGTGTCGCGTTCTTCGGCTTTGGCTTCGAAGGCGAGTGGTTTCCCGATAGCCCGCGTTACGGCGAAGATTGCCGTTGGTCTGACTCTTGATGAGATTACCATCTCAAACCGTCCTGCCTGCTTTGAGCCTGCGTTGGACTATGTGGTGTTGAAGGTGGCACGCTTCCCATTTGATAAGTTCAGTGACGCATCGAATGAGCTGGGTACGCAGATGAAGGCTACGGGTGAGGTTATGAGTATCGGCCGCACTATTGAGGAGGGCTTGTTGAAGGCGGTTCGTTCACTCGAAACAGGCGTTTGTCATATCTATCACAAGAAGTTCGATGACTGGAAGGTAGAGGCTCTGTTGGAGTATATCCGCAAGGGAACAGACGATAGAATCTATGCCATAGCACAGCTTATTCGTTTGGGTGTTGATTTGCTTATCATCTACAACCATACGAAGATTGATATGCTGTTCCTCGAAAAGTTGAAGAACATCGTCGAGATGGAGAAGGTTGTCGCTGCTGCCAAGGGCGATACCGAGGTGCTCAGAGAGGCCAAGAAGATGGGCTTCAGCGATAAGTATATCGGCCAACTTTGGGGTATGACCGAAGCAGAGGTATTCTTGAAGCGTAAGGCGGAGAAAATATTCCCCGTATATAAGATTATCGACTCGTGTGCAGGTGAAATCAATACCTATGTACCCTACTTCTATTCAACCTATGAGGCAGAGAACGAGTCTGTAAGGAGTGATAGAAAGAAGATTCTGGTGCTTGGCTCAGGCCCTATCCGAATCGGTCAGGGTGTGGAGTTCGACTACTCTACCGTTCACGCTATCTGGACTATTAAGGAGGCCGGCTACGAGGCTATCATCATCAATAACAACCCCGAGACGGTATCTACCGACTACACTATCAGTGATAAGCTCTACTTCGAGCCACTGACGGTCGAGGATGTGATGAATGTTGTTGAGCTGGAGCAGCCCGACGGTATCGTGGTGTCGCTGGGTGGTCAGACGGCAATCAACCTTGCAGAGCCTTTGGCTGACTTGGGTGTGAAGATTATCGGTACGGGCATTGAGGCTATCAACAACGCCGAGGATCGTAAGTGCTTCGAACGTATTATGAACGAGGTGGGTATCCCCCAGCCCAAGGCAAAGGCCGTAACCGACATCGAGGCAGGTGTAGAGGCCGCAGCAGCTATCGGCTACCCTGTGTTGGTACGTCCGAGCTTCGTGCTTGGTGGTCGTGCAATGCAGATTGTCGGCAACGAGGAGACTCTGCGTCACTACCTGCGTTCAGCCGTTGAGATTAACGAGAAATCGCCCGTTTTGGTCGATAAGTATATTCAGGGTAAGGAGTTGGAGGTCGATGCTATCTGTGACGGCAAGGATGTCTTTATCCCCGGCATTATGGAGCATGTCGAGCGTACGGGAATCCACTCTGGCGACTCAATCAGCGTCTATCCCACTTTCAGCGTGAGCCAGCAGGTTAAGGATACGATTATCGAATATACCAAGCAGCTGGGTCTGGCTATCGGCATTGTCGGCCTGTTTAATATCCAGTTTATTGTTGATGAGCAGGATAAGGTCTATGTGATTGAGGTAAATCCTCGTTCATCGCGTACCGTGCCGTTCCTGTCAAAATCTACGGGCGTGCCTATGGCAAAAATTGCAACGATGGTTATCTTGGGTCACTCGTTGAAGTCGCAGGGCATTACCGAGGTGTATGGCAAGGAGAGCCCTCGCTGGTTTGTTAAGTCGCCTGCATTCTCGTTTGCCAAGATTCGCGGTGTCGATTCATACCTCTCACCGGAGATGAAATCTACGGGTGAGGCTATCGGTTATGATAAGAGCCTTAATCGTGCGTTGTATAAGTCGTTGCAGTCGTCGGGTGTGGCGGTGGCCAACTATGGTACTATCTTCGTTACTATCGCCGATGCCGACAAACAGCGTGCATTGCCACTTATTAAGCGATTCTATGACTTGGGCTTCAATATCGAGGCGACGAAGGGTACTTGCGAGTTCTTGCGTAGTCATGGTATTCGCACTCGCCATTTGCGTAAGCTAAGTGAGGGCAGCACCGAGATTTACGACTCATTGCGTAAGGGTCACGTTACCTATGTAATCAACACTATCGATGTCAATCAGCACAGCACACGTCGCGACGGATACGATATCCGAAGGGCTGCGGCCGAGAATAATGTTACATTGTTTACGGCATTGGAGACTGTGAGTGTGTTGCTCGATGTTTTGGAGGAGATAACTCTCGGAGTATCAACTATTGACGGTAAATAGTCAGAGTAAGGATGTATAAAAAAAGTATATATAAAATCGTCGCAAACGAGCCTCTGACACGCGATGTGTGGCGAATGGTCCTGGAGGGTGATACGCAGTGGATTTCACACTCGGGTCAGTTTGTCAATATCGAGTTGGAGGGGCTCTATCTGCGTCGCCCTATCTCTATATGCGATTGGGATGACAGAAGCATAACACTTATCTATAAGGTCGTAGGCCGAGGTACCGAGCAGATGCGAAAGATGCAGGCGGGTGAGTGCCTGGATGTGCTTACGGGGCTGGGCAATGGCTTTAATGAAGATGTGGAGTGCGAACGACCTCTGCTGGTAGGCGGAGGCGTGGGCGTTCCCCCACTCTACCATTTGGCAAAGGAACTCATTGCTCGTGGCCGAAAGGTCAGCGTTGTGTTAGGCTTTAATGCAGCATCAGAGGTCTTTTATGCCGAGGAGTTTCGTGCGTTGGGAGCCGAGGTCTTTGTTTCAACCGTCGATGGCTCGGTGGGTGTGAAAGGCTTTGTGACAGATGCAATTCGCGAAGCTGCGATAGATTTCGACTACTTCTATTCGTGTGGCCCGTTGCCTATGTTGAAGGCTCTGTGCGGAGCTACCGATGTCGATGGCGAGCTCTCTTTTGAGGAGAGAATGGGCTGCGGTTTTGGTGCTTGTATGGGTTGCTCGTGCAAGACCCTGACGGGTAACAAGCGTATCTGCAAGGAGGGCCCTGTAATGAAACGTGGGGAGATAATTTGGTAGGCTATGGAGAAGAAACTGGATTTATCGGTTGAGTTGTGCGGAGTAAGGCTGGATAATCCCGTAGTGCCTGCAAGTGGCACATTCGGATTTGGACGCGAGCATAACGAGTTTTACGATATCAATGTGCTTGGCTCTATCTCGGTGAAGGGAACAACGCGTGAGGCACGCTTTGGTAACCCTACGCCACGCATTGCCGAGTGCCGTGCGGGTATGATTAACTCTGTGGGATTGCAAAATCCGGGCATCGACGCAGTGATTGAGAGGGAGTTACCCGAGTTGAGAAAGATATTTCATAAGCCTATAATTGCCAATATCAGCGGTTTCTCTATCGACGAGTATGCCGAGTGCTGTGCGAAGATGGATAAGCAGGAGCAGGTTGAGATTTTGGAGGTCAATGTGTCGTGTCCCAATGTGCATAATGGCGGTATGAGTTTCGGCACACAGCCCGAAATGGCAGCCGAGGTTACGCGTGCTGTGAAGGCTGTAACCAAGAAGCCTGTGTTTATTAAGTTGAGCCCCAATGTTACCGACATTGTCGCTATCGCCAAGGCGTGCGAGGAGGCGGGAGCTGACGGTATCTGCTTGATAAATACGCTGCTGGGTATGCGAATTGACACCCTGCGTCGCAAGCCTGTTATAGCCAATAAGATGGGCGGATTTTCGGGCCCTGCGGTATTCCCCGTAGCTGTGAGGATGGTATATCAGGTGTCGAAGGCTTGTCGTATTCCCGTTATGGGCTGTGGTGGCGTGGAGAGTGCTTCGGATGTTATTGAGATGATGATGGCCGGAGCTACTGCCGTTCAGGTGGGTGCTGCCAATCTGAAAAACCCCTATGCCTGCAAGGAGATTATCGAGGCATTGCCCGCAGAGATGCAGCGTCTTGGTATTGAATCGTTGCGTGATATAATCGGTGTAATTGATTAAGTGATAGCGTGAAACGATACATTATCGTTACTCAAAATGATAGAGCCTGTCTAAACACATAGACAGGCTCTCTTGTTATAGGTCGGTAGGTGTTATGCCTCTTGCTTTGGCTCGTTCTCCTCGGTCGGCGTAGCGGTCGATGTGGTGGCGTTGCTATCAGCCGAGTGGTGACTGAGCAGAGTCGAGTTGTATTTGTCGATTTTCTCAACCAGATTCTTGAAGTAGCTCTTCGATACGGGAATGGGCTTGATATCGGTGTTGTTAAGTATGATATAGCGTCCCTGGCTACTCTTCTTTATGTGGTTGATTTTGGTCACATTGATCATATATGAACGATGGCATCTGACGATAGATGTGTCGGCGAGGTTCTCCTCGATGGTCTTTGTGCGGCAACGCAACATATAGGAGAGAAGCCTATCCTGATTCTCGTAATATATCTTGATGTAGTTATCCTGCGACTCCATATAATAGAGTGAGTCGGAGTGTATCGTCAGCTTCAAAGCTCCGTTGTAGTCGTAGAAATTAACCAACGAAGGGTATGTTATGGAGCTCTCGGTTGTCAGCGACAATTTATACTGCAACATCTCCAGCTCCTCGGTCTTGGCCTTGTAGGCTGCGTAGAGAACGAGGATGGTGTAAGGTATTGCCATTATGAGAGTTAAGCACCCTACTGCCTTGCCCAGAATCTGCCATACGGGCTCATCTACGGGCGGTACGAATACATAGGTAAAGTAGGTGTAGAATATCGCAATGACGATGATTTCGGCAAGCACCCACAGTATGTATTTCGGAAGGGTAAACCTGATTTTGGTCTGTGCGGAGTATAACCCTAATTTGCTTATCGCCAGAATTGCCAGTGCCACGATGTAGAAGGCAACCGTCATCCCGAAGTGCTGGGTGTCGGAGAGGCTGAACCACGCCGTCATAGAAAAAGGCGTGTATATAAGCATAAATAGTATTGAGAATGTAAATATGAAGAATACCGAAAAGGTAAAGTATCGTTTATCAACAAGAAACTTGGGAATCTCCCAATTTTTATCTATATTTGTCATATCGTTTTCGCTTAATACACGCTGCAAAGATGGCTATTTTAGTTGGAAAAAAATAATTTTTGCCGTCTAAAATGCTTGTTTCGTCACAAAAACCGACTTTCGGCCACACCTGACGGGGTTTTGGTTGGGATTTGAATATTTTTGTGACCGCCTCCGAAAAGGGGTGCAAAAAGGTATTTAACGAAAAGGATTTTTTACATGAGAATTATTGGAACAGGAAGTGCCAGACCCGCGAAGGTGGTGACGAATACTATGCTTGAAGGGATGCTCGACACGAGTGATGAGTGGATAAGAGAGCGTACAGGCATTGTTGAAAGACGCGTCATCTCGTCGGAGAAGTTGGAGGACTTGGCCATCGAGGCGTCGAAGCAGGCAATAGAAGATGCGGGCATCAGCCCAACAGATATAGACTACATAATATGCTCAAATGTGGTGAATGAGTATGTGACACCGGCGTTGAGCTCTATCGTGCAGGGTGCTGTTGGTGCGAAATGTGCTTGTGTGGATATCAATGCGGCGTGTTCGGGCTTTATCTATGCGTTGGATATGGCCGATGACCGCATCAAGAGTGGCAAGGCAAAGACTATCCTGGTGCTGGCGGCCGAGGAGCCTACGCGAATGGTCGATTGGAATGACCGTTCGCTGTGTGTGCTGTTTGGTGATGGTGCCGGAGCTGTTGTGGTTACCGAGGGGAATGAACTCTTCACTTCGCGACTCACGACAAAGAGTATGCTGGACTGTTTGTACTATCATCGCCGTCTGGAGCCTACCCCATACATTACGAAGGAGGAGATAGGCGGGCCGTTGTTTATGAATGGTCGCGAGGTGTTCAAAACAGCCGTATTGTCGTCGTCAAGGGACATCTCGTATATCCTCAAAGAGGCGGGGCTGACACCGAGTGATGTTAAGTATTATGTGCTGCATCAGGCCAATATGCGTATTGTGGATGCTATTGCCAACTACCTGAAGCTCGATATGTCGCACTTCCCGCATAATGTGGAGTATAGCGGAAATACCTCGTCGGCGAGTGTGCCTTTGTTGCTGGATACACTCTCTCGCGAGGGCAAGTTGCAGCGTGGCGACAAGATTTTGATGAGTGCATTTGGTGCGGGATTTACTACGGGAGCCTGCATTATTGAATGGGTAAAATAGAGAACTAATAAATAATAAAGTAGGACAGAATGAACAAACGTGTTGTTATTACCGGCTTGGGCGTGGTTTCGCCCGTAGGTAACAATATCGCAGATTTTTGGAAAAACCTCACAGAGGGACACTGTGGCATAGACTATATCAAGGGCTATGAGGATTATGATTTGCCGGTAAGCGTAGCAGGTCAGATTAAGGAGTTTAACCCCGAGGAGCAGGGGCTGGAACGTAACGATATTCGCCGTAACGACCCCTACTGCCAGTATGCTCTGGCGGCGGCTATTCAGGCTATGCGTGATAGCGGCTTGAAGTCGGGCGAGAATGTCAAGACCGAACGTCTGGGCGTCTATGTAGGCTCGGGTATTGGCGGTATGCAGACCTTTGTTGCGGAGACCGAGAAGCTCCTGAATGAGGGTGTAAATCGTATCTCGCCACTGTTTGTGCCGATGATGATTGCTAATATCGCAGCGGGAAATATAGCCATAAAATTCAACGCACAGGGCGTTTGTCTGCCCGTCGTTACGGCTTGTGCTACGGGTACGCACGCTGCGGGTGAGGCCTATCGTGCTATCAAGCACGGCTACGCTGATGCTATCATCGTGGGTGGTGCCGAGGCTTCGGTGCATCCGCTCTCTATCGGTGGCTTTGCCAATGCCAAGGCTTTGACGCGTTCAACCGACCCAAAGAAGGCTTCTATACCGTTCAATGTCAATCGTAACGGCTTTGTCATTGCTGATGGTGCCGGTGTGTTGGTTTTTGAGGAGTTGGAGAATGCCTTGAAGCGTGGAGCTAAAATCTATGCCGAGGTTGTGGGCTATGGTAACAGCTGTGATGCACATCACGTTACGGCTCCAAGTCCCGATGGCGTGCCTGCGTCGCGTGCTATCAAGCAGTCGCTGGATGAGGCTCAATTCGATGCGGAGAAGGATACTCTTTACATAAATGCTCACGGAACAAGTACTCCGCTGAATGATAAGTCGGAGACTGCGGCCATCAAGCTCGCTATGGGCGAGGAGGCTGCCCGCAAGGCTATAATCAGCTCGACGAAGTCTATGACGGGTCATATGCTGGGTGCTACGGGTGCTGTGGAGTTGATTGCTGCGGCTCTTACGGTTGAGAATGGCGTTGTGCCTCCCACTATCGGCTTGGATGAGCCAGACCCCGAGTGCGACCTTGACTATACGCCCAATGTGGCACGCAAGGCCGATGTGACGGTTGCTATATCTAACTCGCTGGGCTTTGGCGGTCATAATGCGTGTGTGGCACTGCGTAAATGGAGTGAATAATTTAAGTGTTAGGATATGAAACTTTTGGAGGGCAAGGTGGCACTTGTGACGGGTGCTGCCAGAGGTATCGGTAAGGCTGTGGCACTGCGTTTTGCCGAGCAGGGAGCCGATGTGGCTATTACCGATTTGGTGATTAACGAGGCTGCGGAGCAGACCGTAAAGGAGTTGGAGGCTTTTGGCGGTAAGGTGAAGGCCTACGCCTCAAATGCAGCATCGTTTGATGAGGCTCACGAGGTGGTGAAGCAGGTGGTTGAAGATTTTGGCCGCATAGATATATTGGTAAATAACGCAGGTATCACGAAGGATGGCCTTATGATGCGAATGTCGGAGGCACAGTGGGACGCTGTGATAAATGTCAATTTGAAGTCGGCGTTTAACTTCATTCACGCCGTAACACCCATTATGGCACGCCAGCGAGGCGGCTCTATTATAAATATGTCGTCGGTTGTGGGTGTGTCGGGTAATGCCGGACAGTGTAACTACTCGGCCTCGAAGGCAGGTATGATAGGCCTTGCAAAGTCTATCGCCAAGGAGATGGGCCCGCGTGGCATCCGTGCCAACTGCATCGCACCGGGATTTATCATTACCGAGATGACAAACCAGCTTCCGCAGGAGGTGCGTGATGCGTGGAATCAGATGATACCGTTGCGTCGTGGCGGTACGCCCGAGGATGTGGCAAATGTCGCCCTCTTCCTCGCCAGCGACCTCTCGGGATATGTCAGCGGTCAGGTTATCCACTGCTGCGGTGCTATGAACTGCTAAACATGAGCCATCTTCCGAAAAGGAGGGTGGCTTTTTTTGATATTAAAAAGCCTCAATTTGTTATTGTTTTTGTCGAAAAAAACGTTAATTTAGCACTCTGAAAACATATATATAACCCAAAATCTATAACATACTATGAGTCAGCGAGATGTAATCATTGCGTGCGATTTCAGCAGCATCGACACTACCCTATCCTTCCTTGATAAGTTCACCGACTGCAAGCCGTTTGTGAAAATCGGTATGGAGTTATATTATGCGGCAGGCCCCGCCATTGTGTGGGAGTTGAAGTCAAGAGGCCACAAGGTCTTCCTCGACTTGAAGCTGCACGACATACCCAACACGGTAAAGAAGGCTATGAAGGTGTTGTCGGCTCTCAACGTCGATATGTGTAACCTCCACGCCGCAGGTACTATCGAGATGATGAAGGCCGCCGTAGAGGGTCTTACGCGTCCCGATGGCTCACGTCCTGTGTTGTTGGCCGTTACGCAACTCACCTCGACAAGCGAGGAGCGTATGCAGCGTGATTTGCTTATCAACGCTTCGATTAATGATACTATCGTTCACTATGCCAAGAATGCCAAGGAGGCGGGCTTGGATGGCGTTGTATGCTCTCCGTTGGAGGCCGGAATGGTCAAGGAGGCGTGCGGCAAGGAGTTCGTTACGGTGACTCCCGGTGTCCGCTTTGCCGATGGCGTTGTGGGTGACCAGGTACGCGTCACCACACCTGCCCGTGCTCGTGAGATAGGTACCGACTACATCGTGGTAGGTCGCCCCATCACCGAGGCTGATGACCCCGTAGCGGCGTATAAGCGTTGCGTGGCCGAGTTTGTGGGTGAGTAAGGATAAGATTAGGAACAGTAATTAAAAACCAAATAAGTCTATAATTAAAAACCAAATAAGTCTATGAAGAAGAGTATTGCCAAAGACCTCCTTTCTATTGGAGCAGTGTTTTTGCGTCCCGAGCAGCCCTTTACATGGGCAAGTGGCATCAAGAGTCCTATCTATTGTGACAATCGCCTGACCCTCACAGCACCACGCGTGCGTGATAATGTCGAGAAGGGTCTGTCGGAGCTGGTGAAGGCTCACTTCCCCGAGTGCGAGGTGTTGATGGGTACCTCTACGGCGGGTATCGCCCACGCAGCTATCGTGGCTACGATTTTGGACAAGCCTATGGGCTATGTGCGTAGCGGTGCGAAGGACCACGGACGTACAAATCAGATTGAGGGTAAGTTGGAGAAGGGCCAGAAGGTTGTCGTTGTCGAGGATTTGATTTCGACAGGCGGCAGCTGCATCGAGGTTGTCAATGTGCTGCGTGAGGCAGGTGCCGAGGTGCTGGGCGTGGTGAGCATCTTCACCTACGGTATGAAGAAGGGGCTGGACCGTATGGCCGAGGCCGAGGTTATCAACCACTCACTCTGCGACCTCGACGCATTGGTGGAGGTTGCTGCCGAGGAGGGATATATCAAGGCGGAGGATTGTGCCCGCATCATCGCCTTCCGCAACAACCCTTCGGACGAGAGCTGGATAAACAAATAGTTATAAACAGAAAAATATACGACTATGCGTCACTTGATTGATACTACCGATATCTCGGTAGCCGAAGTGGAGGAGATAATCACTACGGCACTCGATATTATTGCTAATCGAGAGAAGTATGCCGAGGCGTGCAAGGGCAAGAAGCTCGCTACGCTGTTCTATGAGCCCAGTACGCGTACCCGTTTGAGTTTTACCTCGGCTATGATGGAGCTGGGAGGCAACGTGTTGGGCTTCTCGGATGCTGCCTCGTCGTCGGTGAGCAAGGGCGAGACTGTGGCCGACACGGTGCGTGTCTTGGGATGCTTCGCCGATGTTATCGCTATGCGACACTCGAAGGAGGGAGCTCCGCTGGTGGCTTCGCACTATTCGCGTGTGCCTGTCATCAATGCCGGTGACGGTAGCCACGCCCACCCCACACAGACGCTGACCGACCTCTTGACCATACGCCGCGAAAAGGGTCGTCTGAATAACTTTACGATTGGCTTCTGCGGCGACTTGAAGTTTGGCCGTACGGTACATTCGCTTATCAAGGCTCTGTCGCGTTACGAGGGTATCAACGTAGTGCTTATCGCCCCCGAGGAGTTGCGTCTGCCGTCGTATATACGCCACGAGGTGTGCGACAAGAACAATATCCCCACTCGCGAGGTTACCACTATGGAGGAGGTGCTGCCCGAGCTGGATATTCTCTATATGACACGCGTGCAGAAGGAACGCTTCCTCGACGAGGAGGAGTTTGAACGCTTGAAGGATAGCTTCATCCTCAATGCAGAACGCTTGCAGGCTGCCAAGCCCGATATGATTGTCCTGCATCCGCTGCCACGCGTGAATGAGATTACACGCGACGTGGATAACGATAAGCGTGCGGCATATTTCCGTCAGGTGGAGAATGGTAAGTTTGTGCGTATGGCACTGATTTACACGCTGTTGAAGTGGGCGGAGAAGCAGCCTGTCGAGGGCGAGACCCCGCGTCTGCGTGGCGAGGAGGTGCATAACGACTGGCAGTGCAGTGGCCGTCAGTGTATCTCCAATTCGGAGGATGTCGATAAGCTATTCCATAAGACCGAGAGTGGCGAGTATCGCTGTGCATACTGCGAGTCGAAGGTGAAATAGAAATTCGGAGCAAAGAGATTGGAGTTACAAAAAATTACAGAAATTACAGAAATTACACCCCTGTAATTAGTGTAATTCTGTAATTTTTGTAATTTCTGTAATGACTGTATTTCTGTAATTTTGTAATGGTGTAATCAGCCGAGAGGGCTAAGCCTAATTAGTAGAATAATTTTAATCAAATAAAGATATGGTAAAGTTAGGTACTCCGATGACCGCTGTTGGCAAGAAAGCCATTCTGTGCGGCTCGGGAGAGTTAGGTAAGGAGGTTGCTTTGGAGTTGCAACGCTTTGGTGTAGAGGTGGTTGCGTTGGACAGGTATGAGAATGCTCCCGCTATGCAGGTAGCACATCGCAGTTATGTGCTGTCGATGCTGGACGGCGAGAGTCTGCGTGAGATTATCGAAAAGGAGAAGCCCGACTACATCATCCCCGAGGTGGAGGCTATTGCTACGCCTACGCTTGTGGAGTTGGAGAAGGAGGGTTACAACGTCATCCCGACGGCTAACGCTACCCTGCTGACGATGAACCGCAAGGGTATCCGCCGTTTGGCTGCCGAGGAGTTGGGCATCAAGACCTCACCCTACCGCTTCGCCGCTACACGCGAGGAGTTTGACGCCGCCATTGCGGAGATTTGTACGCCCTGCGTCGTTAAGCCTATTATGTCGTCGTCGGGTCACGGTCAAAGCGTCTGCAAGAGCCCTGCCGATGCCGATTTATCGTGGAAGATAGCACAGGAGGGCGGCCGTGCAGGCGGTGGCGAGGTTATCGTCGAGGGCTTCGTGAAGTTCGACTACGAGATTACCCTCCTCACCGTTCGCCATTCTGGCGGCACGTCGTTCCTTAACCCTATCGGCCACCATCAGGTCGATGGCGACTATCGTGAGTCGTGGCAGCCGCAGCCTATGAGTGAGGTTGCTTTGGCAAAGGCTCGCGAGATTGCGGGTAAGGTTACCGATGCTCTGGGCGGCTATGGTATCTTCGGCGTGGAACTCTTTGTCTGCGGCGACGAGGTGCTGTTCAGCGAGGTGTCACCCCGCCCGCACGATACGGGTATGGTGACGATGATTTCGCAGGACTTGTCGGAGTTTGCTCTGCACGCGAGGGCTATTCTGGGCTTGCCCATTCCGCATATCGAGTTCTACGGCCCGAGTGCATCGAAGGCTGTTGTTGTCGAGGGCGACAGCGACAAGGTTGTTTTCAGCGGCTTGGAGGATGTGCTCTCGGAGAAGAATGTGCAGGTGCGTCTGTTCGGTAAGCCCGAGGTCAAGGGCCACCGCCGTATGGGTGTTATCCTTGCACGCGACAATAGTGTCGAGGAGGCATTGGCCAAGGCCGAGAGAGCCTATGCAAAACTTAAAGTCGAGGTGCTGCCGAGATAAGAGGCTGATATATAGGCTTATAGCAAGAAAAAGGGTAAGGAGAAATCTCTCTTTACCCTTTTTTACGCAAATTACAAAAATTACAAAATTACACAATTACAGGGGTGTAATTTCTGTAATTTATGTAATTCTGTAATTCTGTAACACTCTGCCCTACCTCTCCATCTTGCGGAGGAAGCACTCGATGGTGTTCTCCATCAGACAGGTGATGGTCATAGGCCCTACGCCACCCGGTACGGGAGTGATAGCCGACACCTTCGGCTCGATAGCGGCGAAATCGACATCTCCGCAGAGCTTCTTGCTCTCGGGGTCTCGATTGACACCTACATCAATCACCACAGCACCCTCCTTGACCATATCGGCTGTGATGAACTTCGCACGACCGATAGCCACTACCAGAATATCGGCACGGCGTGTCACCTCGCCTAAATCGCGGGTGCGAGAGTGTGCGATAGTAACCGTAGCGTTCTCGTTGAGCAGCAGCTTCGACACGGGCAGACCCACGATGTTACTGCGGCCCACGACAACTACCTCCTTGCCTGCAATCTCCACACCGGCACGTTTCAACAGCTTGATGATGCCTTTGGGTGTGCAGGGAAGCGTGCAGGGCTGTTTGAGCCACAGGTTAGCCACATTCATAGGGTGGAAGCCATCGACATCCTTCTCGGCCTTGATAGCGGCGATGACCTTGTCGGTGTCGATATGCTTGGGCAGGGGCAACTGCACGAGGATACCATCTACTGTATCGTCGTTGTTCAGCTCGTCGATGATGCCCAACAACTCCTCCTCCGAGATAGTGTCGGGTTTGCGTATTGTGGTGTTTTTGAGGCCCACCTCCTCCGAGGCCTTCGCCTTGCCCGTAACGTATGATACGCTACCCGGGTCCTCGCCCACGAGGATAACCACCAAGTGAGGCACGCGGCCATACTTCTCGGTGAATGTCGCTACGTTGGCCGCCATCTCCTGTTTGAGTGAGAGTGCCAACTCCTTACCATTTATAATTGTTGCCATAATTTTTATCTTTTATCTTTCATCTTTGCTCTTTGAACTTCGCTCTTATAAGAACGCCTTGTCGCCGATGTCTGTGCGGTGGAAGAGGTTGTCGCATTCAATCTTACCCACCTCCTCGGCAGCCTTCTGCTGTGCCTCACGCAGCGTGGGAGCCTTGCACACGACAATCATCACGCGACCGCCCGAAGTGAGATACTTGCCATCGCGGAACGATGTGCCCATATGATATACCGAGCCATCAACCTTGTCGGCACCCTTAATCTCGAAGCCCTTGTCGTAAGAGCCCGGGTAACCCTTCGATGCCAGCACGATACCCAGCGTAGCGAAGTCATACCACTCGATTGTGGGCTGCTTGCCGTCAGCTATGTCGCAGAATACCTGATAGATGTCACTCTTCATACGCGGCAGTACAACCTCCGTCTCGGGGTCGCCAAAGCGAGCATTGAACTCGATGACCTTGATGCCATTTGGGGTCTTCATCAGACCTCCATACAGCACGCCACTGAACGCACAACCCTCCTTAAAGAGTGCCGCTGCCGTAGGACGCATAATCTTATCCATAGCATAGGCGAGGTCCTCGTCCGAGATAAACGGCAGACAGGTGTAAGCACCCATACCGCCTGTGTTGGGGCCCTTGTCGCCGTCGTAGGCACGCTTGTGGTCCTGTGCTACGGGCATAGGATAGACCTCGGTGCCGCTGACAAAGCACATCAGTGAGAACTCGGGACCCTCCAAATACTCCTCAATCACCACCTTGCCCTTGCCGAACTTCGAGTCCAGAAGCATATCACGCAGAGCCTCCTCTGCCTCGGCCATAGTCTCGGCGATGACAACACCCTTACCTGCCGCCAGACCGTCATACTTCAAGACGGTGGGCAGCGAGCCTGCCTTTACATACTCCATTGCCGCATCGAAATCCTCGAAGGTGCGGAACGCCGCTGTGGGGATATCGTACTTCTGCATCAGCTCCTTGGCGAACTCCTTGCTGCTCTCAATCTGTGCTGCGGCCTTCGTAGGGCCAAACAGACGCAAGCCTGCCTCGCGGAAGCAATCGGCAATACCGGCAGCCAATGCCACCTCGGGACCTGCCACGGTGAGCTCTATACCCTCCGCCAAAGCAAAGTCACGCAGTGCCTCCACATCGGTCTCCTTGATGGCTATGCACTCGGCCAATGCCGCGATACCCGCATTGCCCGGGGCACAATAAATCTTATCTACTTGGGGTGAACGGCTGAGAGCCTCAACAATGGCGTGGCAGCGACCACCCGAACCTACTACAAGTGCTTTCATAGACCTTTGCTGTTAGTGCTTAAAGTGACGCATACCCGTCATTACCATCGTGATACCCTTTTCGTTGGCCTTCTTTACCGAATCCTCGTCACGCACCGAGCCACCCGGCTGCACGATAGCCTTCACGCCATACTCGGCCGCCATAGTTACCGTATCGTCAAAGGGGAAGAAACCGTCCGAAGCCAACACCAAATCCTCGGTGAAGCCCGCAGCGTGAGCCTGCTTCAAGGCTATCTCGGCCGAGCCTACGCGGTTCATCTGACCCGCACCGACACCCACCGTGTGACCATCCTTAACCACCACGATAGCGTTTGACTTGACGTGCTTAACCACACGCCAGCCGAAGTTAAGGTCGGTTATCTGCTCTGCCGAAGGCTTCTGCTCGGTGACGCACATATCGGCTGTAACCGTAGCCGTTGTCTTGTCCAAATCCTGCACAAGCAGACCGCCATTGACGCTGACGTACTGATTTACAACCTTGTCGTCCTTCGACATATCGACCTGCAACAGACGCAGGTTTTTCTTTGCAGAGAGTACCTCCAACGCCTCCGCAGAGAACGAGGGAGCCATAATAATCTCCAGGAAGATAGGCTTCATCAGCTCGGCAGCCTCCTTCGTAACCTCACGATTGACAGCCACAATGCCGCCGAAGATGCTCACCTTGTCGGCCTCGTAAGCCTTTGTCCAGGCATCCACGACATCCTTGCCGATAGCAGCACCGCAGGGGTTCATATGCTTCAAACCCACGCAGAAAGGCTCGTCAAACTCACGCACGATAGAGAGTGCTGCGTTGGCATCCTGAATATTGTTGTACGACAGCTCCTTGCCACCCAGCTGCTTGGCACTTGCCAGCGAGTAGCTCACAGCCTCTGTCGCGGCATAGAACTTCGCCTGCTGGTGAGGGTTCTCGCCATAACGCAAGCCCTGCTTTAAGTCAAACTCCAAGAAGAGCTTCTCGTTCAGGCCTGCTGCACGACGCATATATGTCGCAATCATCGCATCGTACTGTGCCGTGTGGGTGTAAGCCTCGGCCGAGAGCTGCAAGCGTGTTTCGAGTGTTGTGTTGCCGCCCGCCTTAATCTCCTCGATAATCTTGGCGTAGTTGTCGGGGTTGCACACCACTGTCACATCCTTGTAGTTCTTCGCCGCTGAACGCAACATCGAAGGGCCGCCGATGTCGATATTCTCGATGGCATCCTCCATCGTTACATCGGGCTTTGCTATGGTCTGACGGAATGGATAGAGATTCACGCAAACCATATCGATAAACTCAATGGCGTTGTCCTTCAACGCTTTGAGGTGGTTCTCGTCATCACGGCGAGCCAGCAGACCTCCGTGTACCTTCGGGTGCAGGGTCTTTACTCGTCCGTCGCAAATCTCGGGGAAGCCCGTAACATCGCTAATGTTGATAACCTCCACGCCCTTCTCACGCAAGAGGTTCATCGTGCCGCCTGTGGCGATAATCTCCCAGCCCAAAGAACGCAACGCCTGTGCAAACTCCACAACGCCGTTCTTGTCGCTGACGCTAATCAATGCTCTCATAATTATTTTTCGGGTTTTAATAGTTTCTTAATTGTGTCAATGTAGAGTCTGTGCTCCACCGCGTGAATCATCTGCGTAACCTCGTTAAGGTCGTTGCCATCGTAGGCTATGGCCTGCTGGGCAATGATTTTGCCGCCGTCCAGCGTCTCATCCACGTAGTGAATCGTAGCACCAAAGACCTTCACGCCATACTCCAATGCGTCCTTTATGGCGTGTGCTCCCTTAAACGATGGCAACAGCGATGGGTGCAGGTTGATGATACGGCCTGCGTAGGCTTTGAGCAGTGTCTCGCCCACGATACGCATATAGCCCGCCAGACATACCAGCTCCACCTTCGCCGCCACGAGCTGCTCGACGATACGGGCCTCATACTCCGCCTTCGATGAAAAATCTCTGGCCGAGAATACAAAACTTCTGATGTCCAACTCTCTGGCAACCTCAACAACGCGTGCCGAGGGCTTGTCGCAGACCAATAGTGCCACCTCGGCGTCAATCTCGCCACAAAGCGTAGCACGGGCTATGGCCTCGAAGTTGGAGCCATAACCGCTGGCGAAGATTGCTATTTTTGGTTTGGTGCTCACTCTACCTTAAATTATATAATTGTTACGCCCTCACCCTCTACGATGCGACCTATAACAGATGCCTTCTCGCCGTTTCTGGTGAGTATCTCAATAGCCTTGTCAGCCTCCTTCTCGTCAAGGGCAATGACCATACCCACGCCCATATTGAAGATGTTGAACATCTCGCGGTGAGCCACTCCGCCCCACTTCTCCAAGAAGCGGAACACAGGCAGAATCTCCCAGCTGCCCTCCTTGACCTCAACGCCCTGACCCTCTGTCAGGATACGGGGAATGTTCTCGTCAAAACCGCCGCCTGTGATGTGGCTGATGCCGTGAACGTCGCACTCGCGGATAACATCCAATACCTGCTTGACATAGATGCGTGTAGGTGTCAGAAGTACCTCGCCCAGAGGCTTCTCGCCAAGGTCGGCGTGTGGCTGATGAAGGTCAAACTGATTGTCGCTGACAATCTTGCGTACAAGGCTGAAACCGTTAGAGTGTACGCCGCTTGATGCTATGCCAATCAAAACATCGCCCACCTTGACCTTCGTGCCGTCGATGAGCTTTGCACGTTCTACAACACCACAAGTAAAGCCTGCAATGTCGTACTCGCCACCGCCATACATACCCGGCATCTCGGCCGTCTCGCCACCAATCAAGGCACAACCCGCCTGACGGCAGCCCTCGGCTACCGAAGCGACAATAGCCTCAATCTTTGCCGGCTCGTTGTGTCCTACGGCAACATAATCGAGGAAAAACAACGGCTCGGCACCCTGTGCCAGAACGTCATTCACACACATCGCCACAGCGTCAATGCCTATGGTGTCGTGCTTGTCCATCTCGAAGGCGAGTTTGAGTTTTGTACCCACACCATCTGTTCCACTCACCAGGATAGGCTCCTTGTAGCCCAGCGATGCGAGGTCAAACATACCACCAAAAGCACCAATGTTACCCATAACACCGGGGCGAGAGGTTGATTTGACGTGCGACTTGATTCTGCGAACCACTTCGTAGCCGGCTTCAAGGTTTACACCGGCCTTTTCATAACTTTTAGCCATAATCTATATCAATTTTTTATTATTTGCCCTTAAAATAGTTTACCGCATTGAGGAACAGACTCTGCGTCTTGTTGCCGTGAATGTTCTTGAAGAGGTTCTCCTCGTAACGTTCCGTGTGGCCCATCTTACCCAGAATCTGACCGTCACGGCTGATGATACCCTCGATGCCGAAGCTTGAACCATTGGGGTTGTAAGGTGCTGTAAGCGTTGCGTTGCCCTCCGCATCAACATACTGGAACGCCACCTGACCATTGGCAAAGAGCTCCTCTGCCATCTCGTCACTAACGACAAACTTACCCTCGCCGTGACTCACCGCAATGGCGTGCTCCTCGCCCAGCTCAAACGACGAGAGCCAGGGTGATGCTGTTGTCGCTACGCGTGTGGTTACAATCTGCGAGATGTGGCGGTTGATGTCGTTACGGAACAGCGTCGGCGACTCCTTCACTACCTGACCCAAGCGACCGTAAGGCAGCAAGCCCGACTTAACCAATGCTTGGAAGCCGTTGCAGATACCGAGGATGAGTCCACCACGGTCGAGCAAGGCGTGAATTGCGTCGGTGATGACCTTGTTGTTCAGTACATTGGCAATGAACTTACCGCTACCATCGGGCTCGTCACCTGCCGAGAAACCACCGCTGAGCATAAAGATATGGCACTCGTCAATCATTCGCTTCATCTTCTCGATTGAAGCGAAGATATCCTCGGCCGTGAGGTCGCAGAATACGCTTGTCGTAACCTTCGCACCTGCTCTCTCGAATGCCTTTGCGGTGTCGTAGTCGCAGTTCGTGCCGGGGAATACGGGTATATAGACCTTCACCTCCTCAACGGGCTCACCTTTATATTTAATCACCCTCTTCTCCGGCTCACTCTTGCGTGTCGTGCCACCCTGCAAGCCGCGGTCGGGATATACCTGACAGTACTTCTGCGAGTTCGTCTTCTGCATCTCGTCAATCGGGAATCTCTCGCCGCAGAACTCAACCTCCGCTTCGGCGATAGTCTCTCCGATAAGAATTGCATCGGCGAAGTCCAAATCCTCGGCCGCCTCCACGACGATAGAACCATAGGCGTAGTCGAACAGCTCCTCCTCCGCGAGATTTATCACAGCACCCACTCTGTTACCGAATGACATCTTCGCAATGGCCTCCTGTACGCCACCAAAGCCTACGGCGTAGCCTGCGACAATCTTGCCCTGCTCGATAGCCGACGACACGAACGAGAAGTTCTCCTTCAACTGCTCGGTGTCGGGCATATAGTTGTTCAGCGGGTTATGCTTTACGAGATACAATTTGTGTCCTGCCTGCTTAAACTCGGGGCTGATAACCGTGCGGGCATCGACAGTTGTGATACCAAAGGCCATAAGCATAGGCGGTACGTTGATATCCTGGAATGTACCACTCATCGAGTCCTTGCCGCCAATCGAAGGCAGACCCAGCTCAACCTGCATCTTCAACGCACCGAGCAGAGCCGCCAGAGGCTTACCCCACGATGTCTCGCTGTTCATACGTTCGAAATACTCCTGATAGGAGTAACGCATCTTGTCGTAACGAGCACCGGCAGCAACAACCTTCGCTGCGGCCTCAACAACGGCATAGGCTGCACCGTGATAGGGGCTCCACGAAGCGAGGAACGGGTTGTAGCCGAAGGCCATAATGCTGGCAGTATTTGTTACAGCGTTGCCTACGGGCAGCTTCTGAACCGATACCTGTGTCTCGGTGTTTTGAGTCTTGCCACCAAAGGGCATCAGGACGGTTGAACGACCGATTGTAGAGTCAAACATCTCAATCATACCACGCTGTGATACCACATTGTCGTCCTCCAAGTTGTTCTTCACCTTCTCGGCTATGGTTGCACCCTTCACCTCGCGGCGGAATGGGTCTTTATCCTCAACCTCGGCGATGCGAATCTTGGTGTAGTGCTTTGCACCAGCCGAGTCGATGAACTCGCGTGAGAGATTTACAATCAACTCGCCACCGTAGAACATCTTCAAACGGGCAGTGTCGGTAACATTCGCAACGTGAGTAACCTCGATGTTCTCCTCGTGGCAGAAGCCTATCATAGCCTCCATATCCTTCTGCTCGATGACGATAGCCATACGTTCCTGCGACTCGCTTATGGCAAGCTCCGTAGAGTTCAGTCCGCTATACTTCGTTGGTACGCGGTCGAGATAGATATCCAGACCGTTAGCCAACTCGCCGATAGCTACGCTGACGCCACCGGCACCAAAGTCGTTCGACTTCTTTATGAGGCGTGTAACCTCTGGACGGCGGAACAGACGTTCCAGCTTGCGTTCCTCGGGAGCATTACCCTTCTGTACCTCCGAAGAGCACTCCTCGATAGATTTTACATTATGCTCCTTCGATGAGCCCGTAGCACCACCAATACCGTCACGACCTGTGCGACCACCCAAAAGCAGTATGACATCGCCCGCAGCAGGTGACTCGCGGCGTACATTCTCCGCCTTGACTGCTCCGACAACAGCACCAACCTCCAAACGCTTGGCTACATAGTCGGGATGATAAATCTCGCGAACATGTGTGGTGGCAAGGCCAATCTGATTGCCGTAGCTCGAATAACCCGATGCCGCCTTTGTTGTAATGATACGCTGCGGTAACTTACCCTTCAAGGTCTCGGCTACGGGCTTGTAGATGTCGCCGGCACCCGTCACACGCATAGCCTGATAGACATAACTGCGGCCTGACAATGGGTCGCGGATAGCACCGCCAAGACAGGTCGATGCACCACCGAAAGGCTCAATCTCTGTCGGGTGATTATGGGTCTCGTTCTTGAACTGCAACAGCCACTTCTCTTGCTGGCCATCTACATCCACATTCACATATATTGAGCAGGCGTTGTTCTCCTCACTCTGTTCGAGATTGTCCAGCACGCCTCTCTTTTTCAGGTAGCGGGCTCCGATTGTCGCAAGCTCCATCAGACAAAGACTCTTGTTCTCGCGTCCCAACTCTGCACGGATATCCTTCAATGTGTCAAGTGTAGATTCCAGCTCTGCCGAGAGGAATGAGTCATCGATGGTTATCTCCTCAATCTCGGTAGTGAAGGTTGTGTGACGGCAGTGGTCACTCCAATAGGTGTCGAGTATGCGAAGCTCCGTCTCCGACGGGTCGCGACCCTCCTTCTGGTAATACTTTACCACCTCACGCAGGTCGTCGGCATTCATCGCAAGGCCATACTGCTTGCAGAAGCCCTCCAACTCCTCGTCTTTGAGAGCTGTGAGGCCATTCAGAATGGCTACGGGCTTAACCTCGGCAGCCTCCATATCACTCAGGATGTTCAGATCCTTGCGGCGAGACTCCACGGCGTTGATGTAGTAGTGCTCGATGCGGGCCATCTCCTCGTCGGTGATGTTGTCGTCAAAAATCAACAGCTTCGATGACTTGATACGCACATCGGCCGTAGGCTCAATCAGGCGTACGCAATCTACTGCCGAACTTGCTCGCTGGTCGAACTGTCCGGGAAGGAACTCAACGGCAAGGTACTTCCTGCCCGTAAGGTCGCACTCGTCGCTGACCTTGTCGGTTACAACCTCACCAAATACGGCGTAGCGGCTCTTCTCCAACAACTCCTCCGAGAAGCCGAACAAATCGTAGACGTTCAGCAGGCGAAGGTTCGTGAGCTTCAAGCCGAGGTTGTTGTTCAACTCCTTGCGTAGTGTATCGGCCTCGACCTGAAAGCGAGGATATTTCTCTACATATACACGGTAATTCTTCATATCTTGTGTTTGCTTGTTGCGATTAAACAGAGATTATAATTCAGCCTCCAAAACCTTCTCGGTCTGTGCCTTGCGATATGCTTCAAGACGAGCCTCCAGCTCCTTGTCCGTGAGGGCGAAGATTGACGCAGCGATAAGAGCCGCATTCTTTGCTCCGTTGATGGCCGTTGTCGATACGGGAATACCTCCGGGCATCTGAACGATTGAAAGCAATGAATCAAGGCCTCCCAGAGCCGATGTCTTAATGGGAACGCCGATGACGGGAACTGTTGTAAGGGCTGCTGTAACGCCTGCTACGTGGGCTGCACCTCCTGCTCCGGCGATGATAGCACCAATGCCACGCTGCTTGGCTGTGGTGGCATATTCAAACATCAAGTGCGGTGTGCGGTGTGCACTGATGACACGCTTCTCGTACTCGATACCCAACTCCTCTAATGTCTCAACGGCGGCTGACATAACTCCCCAGTCGCTTGTCGAACCCATAATTACTGCTACTTTCATAACTCTCTGTAAGATTAAAAAACACAGCCGTTGCAACAGATGCTGCAGCGGCCGTCATTCATATTTGGATTATTTGTTATTAGTTTTCATATCCTCTCCCTCTTTGGCGATAGAATAGGTTTTTTGCCATATTCAGGCGGAACCTTTTATCGCACGCACAAAGATACAATAATTAATAATAGAGAATGCGAAATATCTGCTGCAAGATATTAACAACTTATTCACGAAACAGATATTTTTTAACTCTTCTCGGACTAATATAGGACTGCCGCTGCTTCGGGGCTTGAAAATGTCATAAAAAATACATATTTTTGCCTCACAAAAATAGTTTGGACAAAAAGAGATTTACGATATATGTTATTGTCAGAGTTACAGACAGGTCAGTCGGCAGTGGTTATCAAGGTGCAGGGTCACGGAGGCTTTCGTCGTCGCATACTCGAAATGGGGTTTGTGCGAGGCCAACGCGTCGTGGCTATACTGAATGCCCCGTTGCGAGACCCCATCAAATACGGCATTATGGGCTATGAGGTGTCGCTGCGACGCAGTGAGGCTGCTATGGTCGAGGTGCTGACAATGGACGAGGTCAGCGAGATGCAGCATAAGATGGAGGATGTGGCAACGGCTGTCGATGATGACTATATGGACAAGGTCGTTAATGAACGCTTCCGCGAGATAAATGTGGCTCTGGTGGGCAATCCCAATAGCGGTAAGACATCCCTTTTTAACGCCCTTTCGGGAGGCCACGAGCACGTCGGAAATTACAGCGGCGTAACGGTCGGTGCAAAGTCGGGCTCATTCCGATACAAAGGCTACAAAATCAATCTTACGGACCTGCCCGGAACCTATGCCCTGTCGCCCTATACGCCCGAGGAGATGTATGTGCGACGCCATCTGATGGAGCAACTTCCCGATGTGGTTGTCAATGCTGTGGTTGCCTCTAATTTAGAGAGAAACCTCTATCTTACAACCGAACTTATCGATCTCAACCCCAAGATGGTTGTGGCGTTGAATATGTACGACGAGCTGGAGCAGAGCGGAGCAAAACTCGACTACGAGCAGCTGGGCCGAATGATAGGTGTTCCCGTAGTCCCTGTGGTGGCACGCGATGGACGAGGCTTGGAGGCTCTGATGGACGAGATAATTCTCACCTATGAAGGTAATAATCCAAAGGTTAGACATATTCACATTAACTATTCGTCATCAATCGAGGCCGAAATAGGCCTTTTGTCGAAGATGATGAAGCGTAATATAGACGAACTGCCGAACTGCTTCCCGCCGCGATATTGGGCTATAAAAATGTTGGAGGGTGATAGTGGCGTAACCGATCTGTTGCGTCAGTCGTCACACTTTACCGAATGGAAGAATCAGAGTGTGAAGGGAGCCGCCCGCATCATTGCCGCATTGGACGAGGATGTCGAGGGGGCTATCACTAACGAAAAATATGGTTTTATAGAGGGTGCATTGGCAGAAACCTATACCCCTAATGAGGAGGCTGATGCCAACAAAAGCACTTCGTTTATAGACCGTATTGTAACACACAAGTATATCGGTTTTCCGCTATTCTTGGCCGTTATGTTCCTGATGTTCTGGAGTACATTTACTCTGGGAGCATATCCGCAGGAGTGGATAGAGGCAGGTTTCACTTGGTTGGGTGATTTTGTCGGCGGTCTGATGGCTGACGGCCCGCTGCGTGATTTGATTGTAGATGGCATAATAGGTGGCGTGGGTTCTGTTGCGGTGTTCCTGCCTAATATCCTGATACTCTACCTGTTTATCTCATTGATGGAGGACTCTGGTTATATGGCTCGTGCAGCCTTTATTATGGACAAGCTGATGCACCTTGCAGGCTTGCATGGCAAGTCGTTTATTCCGCTTGTTATGGGCTTTGGTTGCAATGTGCCGGCGATTATGGCAACACGCACCATCGAGAGCCGAAGCAGCCGCCTGATAACTATCCTTATCAACCCCTTTATGTCGTGCAGTGCCCGACTTCCGGTTTTTGTCCTGCTGGCGGGAACATTCTTCCCGGAGTGTGCCGGAACGATGCTGTTTGCTATATATCTGCTGGGTTGTGTGATGGGTTTGATTACGGCTCGCCTGCTGCGAAAGTTTATGTTCGGACCCGATGAAACGCCATTTGTTATGGAGCTTCCGCCATATCGTATTCCTACTTTGAATGCTACATTGAGGCATATGTGGGATCGAAGTGCACAGTATCTCCGCAAGATTGGTGGCTTGGTTTTGGTATCGGCTGTTATCATTTGGTTTTTAAGTTATTATCCGCATCAATATAAAGCAGAGGTTCAGGTTGAGAACTCTGTCGAAATGGTAGCTTCGGCAGATGCTGACAATGCTGTAAATGTGGCTGCATTGCAGTCAGAAAACTCCTACCTGGGGCGTATAGGAAAGTTCATCGAACCGGTGATGTCGCCTTTGGGACTTGATTGGCGTGCGAGTGTTGCCCTGCTGTCGGGAGCCTCGGCAAAGGAGATTATCGTATCGACTCTCGGAGTGCTCTATTCGGTGGATGATGCCGAGGAGAATACCTCATCGTTGTCGGCTCACCTTATAGCTTCGAAGAACTACTCGCAGGCATCGGCTCTGGCGATGATAATATTTATCCTGCTCTACTTCCCCTGCATTGCCACCGTGCTGGCTATTGCTCACGAGGCAGGTGGCTGGAAATGGGCCGTGTTCTCGATACTCTATAACACGACTCTCGCCTGGGTATTTGCCTTTGTGGTGTATCATATAGGAGTGTTGCTCGGCTTGTAGTAAATTATGCAATATTCCGTAAAAACTCATATCATAAGAGGCTATGGTATGAGTTTTTTTTACGCAAAGATTGCTCGTTATTGAAATAAGTTGTATATTTGCCGAGAGAAAGGTGTTACTGATGGTTGCAATTCGAGAAATATCTTATCTAAGCTCTTATACCCGTTCAATGATGGGTATTATGCGAATGTGCCGTTAGGCACGTCTTTATTTATGGGTGGTTACGTACCACCTTGTGCTGTAAAGTACAAAATTCCATTACCTATTATTATTTCAAGTTAAACATAGTTGCCTAACGCATCAGCGTCGGGTGAAGATTTATATATAAATAGTTATGTCAGACAATAAATTGCGTTTCGAAACCCTCCAGATACACGGAGGCTATCATGTCGATGATACAGGCTCGCGAGGCGTGGCAATCTACCCTACTGCGGCCTACCACTTCAAGAGTTGCGACTATGCGGCTCGCCTGTTTGAGCTCTCCGAGGGCGGAAATATCTACACACGCCTGCACAACCCCACAACAGCTGCCTATGAGGAACGTGTGGCGGCACTGTATGGCGGTGTCGGGGCTTTGGCTCTGGCTTCGGGTATGTCGGCTATCCTTATCACCATTACGGCGTTGGCCGAGGCAGGAGATAATATCGTTGCATCGCCCTTCCTCTACGGTGGAACCTATAATCAGTTTCGTATCTCGCTGCGTAAATTAGGCATCGAGTGCCGTATTGCCAAGAGTGAGAATTGGGAAGATTTTGAGCCTCTGATTGATGACCGCACCAAGTTGATTTATGTCGAGAGTATGGGTAACCCCACCTGCGATGTCCCCGATTTGGAGGCTTTGGGCGAGTTGGCACGACGTAAGGATGTGCCCTTTGTTGTGGATAATACTTTCGGTGCTGCGGGCTTTTTGTGTAACCCGTTTGAGTGGGGAGCAAATATAGTCGTTGATTCGGCTACCAAGTGGATTAACGGACACGGAACGGCTATGGGCGGCATAATCGTTGATGGAGGTAACTACAATTGGGCGAATGGAAAATTTCCGCAGATTGACGGCCCGTCGGAGGGATATCACGGCCTTAATCTCTACGAAACATTCGGTGCTTCGGCCTTTATCGTAAAGTGCCGCGTGGATGGCCTTCGTGACTTTGGCTGCTGCCCATCATCGTTTGACTCCTATCTGATGATGCTTGGATTGGAGACCCTGTCGTTACGAGTGAAGCATCAGGTGGAGTCGGCCTGGCGTCTGGCTGAATATTGCCGCCGCCACCAGATGGTGCAACGCGTCAGCTTTGTCGGCTTTGAGGAGCATAACGGCTATAAAAATGCCCAGAAGTATTATCGTTATGGCTCGTCAAGCGTCTTTACCATCGAACTGAAAGGCTCGCTGGACAGCACCGTGCGATTTGTCGAGGCGTTGAAGCTGTTTGGCAATATGACGATGATTGGCGATTCTATATCTGTCGTGACGCACCCCGCCTCAACTACACACAAACAGTTGAGTGATGCCGACTTGAAGGCGGCCGGAGTGACCCCTACGCTGCTGCGTATATCGCTGGGCTTGGAGAATGTGGAAGATTTGATTGAGGACTTTGAGCAGGCTTTTGCCGCAGCGAAATAGAGGATGGCAAAGATTTTTCAATACGACAAACCGTTTGAATTGGAGTCGGGAGAGGTGTTGCCCTCGCTGACCATTGCTTACGATACATTCGGCACTCTTAATGAGGATAGAAGCAATGCGATTTGGGTGTGCCACGCCCTGACGGCAAACTCCGATGTCGCAGATTGGTGGCCGCATACGGTTGAGAAGGGCTGCTTTCTGGACCCCGACAGATATTTTACCATTTGTGCCAATTTCCTTGGTTCTCACTACGGTACAACGGGCCCGTTGAGCATCAATCCTGCAACCGCAGAGGCGTGGTATGGAGATTTTCCGAAGGTGACGGTGCGTGATATGGTCAAGGCTCATCAACTGCTTGCCGCATATCTGGGTATCAATCGCGTGAAGTTGTTGATAGGCAGCTCTATCGGTGGCTTTCAGTGCCTCGAATGGGCGGTTATGCAACCAGACTTTGCCGAGAGGGCGGCTTTCATAGCAACCACGCCCCGTACAAAACCTTGGGCAGCGGCCTTTAACGAGTCACAGCGTATGGCAATCGAGAACGACCCCACATTTGGGCAGCGTAATGCCGAGGCGGGTTTGAATGGTATGGCTACGGCACGAAGCATTGCTCTGATGAGTTATCGCGGGGGTATGGCCTACGACAAGACGCAGGAGGACGAGGTGCCCGACGAGGCAGGTTTTGTGCGTCGTGTGCAGTCATATCAACGTTATCAGGGCGAGAAACTGCGTCGCAGGTTTAATGCCTACTCCTACTATCGTCTGTCGCAGGCGGTGGATTCTCACAATCTGGCACGAGGCAGAGGCCGCCTGGAGGATGTCTTGAAGCAGATTAAGGCGAAATCGCTTGTTATTGCCATTACGTCGGATATTCTCTTTCCGCCTTCGGACCATAAGGAGCTTGTAGAATATATTCCAGATGTGAGGTATCATCTTATTGACTCCGATTTTGGCCACGATGGCTTTCTGGTGGAGCATAAGCAACTGAATGAGATAATTTTGAATTTTTTGAATGAATAAAACGAAACGAAATAAATAGTAACGATATGAACGGTAAGAAACTTAATATTGGACTGTTTGGCTTTGGTACGGTGGGCCGTGGTCTGTTTGATGTATTGAAGCGTATAGGCTCGAAGAATGTGGAGATAAAGCGTATCTGTGTGCGTAATATCAATAAACCGCGTTCGGTGGAGGCGGAGTTTACCGATAACCCTGATGAGATTTTTAATGATCCCGACATTAACTTTATCGTGGAGCTGATAGATGATGCCGATGCGGCCTACTCTATCGTCAAGCGTGCGTTGCAGATGGGACTTCCCGTCGTGTCGGGCAATAAGAAGATGCTGGCACACCATATCGAGGAGATGATTGAGTTGCAGGCTCGCTATAATGTGGCTCTGCTGTATGATGCCTCGGCGTGTGGCTCTATTCCCGTTATCCGCAACTTGGAGGAGTACTACGACAACGACCTGCTCACTTCGGTTAAGGGTATCCTGAATGGCTCGTCAAACTTTATCCTCTCAAAAATCTTCAACGAGAAGATGTCGTATGCCGATGCATTGAAGCTGGCACAGGAACTGGGCTTTGCCGAGAGCAATCCTTCGCTGGATATTGATGGCTGGGACTCGCTGTTCAAACTTATTATCGTTACCGTTCACGCCTTTGGTATTTATGTTGCTCCGGAGAAGATTTTCACCTACGGAATATCAAATATGAACGATGATGATATTCGTTTTGCCAACGAGAAGGAACGTCGTTTCAAGCTGGTTGCCCACGTTGAGAAGATTGCTGATAACAAGTTGATAATGTGCGTGATGCCGCAGCTTATCTCACGCAATAAATATATTTACAGCGTCGAGGATGAGTTCAATGGCGTGGTAATCAAGGGCCTCTTCTACGACAAGCAGTTTATGTTCGGACGAGGTGCGGGTGGCTACCCTACCGGCTCGGCTGTGTTGAGTGATATTACGGCTTGCCTGTATGACTATAAATATGAGTATAAAAAGCGTAATGACTCGCAGTTGCCCGAATATACTCTCGACCACACATTCCGCGTATATTTCCGCTATGAGGATGTCGCTGATTTGGAACTTGTAAAGTTCGAGGAGGTGTATGAGAACTATACCTCTGCCGACTACAAATATGTTGTGGGCAGGGTGTCGCTGGCCAATCTGCACAGCGTGCAGGATGAACTGCGTAAGCGAAATATCTTTATTGCTGCCTATCCGAGAGATTAACCGGTTCTTGAATAGACAAAAATGCCACACTCAATTGTCGGGTGTGGCATTTTTTCTATGCTTGATAGTCGGGGCTAAAACTCCTTGCCCTGTCGCAAATCTTCAATATAGCGATCTATGCGACGCATCTCCTTCGGAATATCGATTCGTTGCGGACAGTGTGGGTTACACTTCTTGCAACCGATGCAGCGGTCGGCCTGACGTTCCTTCTCCACAGCTCGGTCGTAGCCAACGAGGAAGGCCCTGCGTGCCTTTGCATAGTTCTCGTCGCGAGAAGATTTCGACAGATTACCCTCATTTACACACTTGTTATAATGCAGAAGTATGGCAGGAATATCAAGACCATACGGGCAAGGCATACAATACTTGCAATCGTTGCAGGGGATGGTCGGATATTGCAGCATCAGCTCTGCTGTCTCGAACAAAAACGCCTTCTCCTCCTCGCTGAGAGGCTCGATGGGTGCATAGGTCGAGATGTTGTCTTGCAGATGCTCCATATATGTCATACCACTTAAAACGGTCAGAACATTGGGATATGAGCCGTTGAAGCGGAACGCCCACGAGGCAACGCTTCTCTCCGGCTCCTGCTCTTTCAGACGCGTAGCGATGTGATCAGGAACATTCGACAGGCGACCTCCAAGCAGAGGCTCCATAATCATTACGGGTATGCCCCGCTTCTCCAGCTCGGTGTAGAGATACTCTGCATCTACATTTCTGCCACGAGCATTTCGCCAATCGGAGTAGTTCATCTGTATCAGGACGATATCCCAGCGTACGGTGTCGTGCATAGCCAAAATCTGGTCAAAAACCTCCTTCTCGCCGTGGAACGACCAGCCGAGGTTGCGTATGCGACCCGCCTCTCTCTCCTTTATGAGGAAATCGACCATTCCGTTGTCGATGTAGCGTCGCTTGAAATCCTCCATACTGCCACCCACCGAGTGCAGCAGGTAGAAGTCGAGGTAGTCGGTTTGTAAATTCTCAAACGAACGACGATACATGGCGATAGAGTTCTCGCGTGTCGAGTTGGCAAAATTCGACAGCTTGGTTGAGAGGAAATAGCTCTCACGCGGATAGCGTTTCAACGCCTCACTCGTAGCTGCCTCCGACAGACCCTGGCAATATACGGGTGAGGTATCGAAGAAATTGACTCCGTGAGCAATGGCATAATCCACCAGCTCATTCACCGCCTCCTGGTCAATCTGGGGCTTTTGTCCCTCCTCGGTCTTTATTGTCGGCCAACGCATACAGCCGTAGCCAAGCAGTGAAATCTTCTCACCTGTGCGGGGATGTGTGCGATAGGTCATCTTGTCGGTAGGTATCTCCTTCACTCCCGCCGACAGCCCCACTTCGCGATTGCCGCCGCATCCCACGAGTGCTGCCGAAGCAAGCAGAGAGCCTGCACCCAGACGTCTGAGGAACTCTCCTCTGTCAATATTGTTGTTATTCTTCTTCATAGCGACAGTTTTAGATGGTTTTGTGAGAGAGGTGTCCCTCGACATATATGGCACTGAAAGGTCGTGCCGGACATAGAGCCTCGCAAGCTCCGCAACCTATGCAAAGCGATGTGTTTATGGCCGGTATCTTGCGTGATTTTTCATCCTTGGGGTCGAGTGCTACCATGGTGATAGCTGCCGATGGGCAGTGTCGCTGGCAGTTGTCGCAATCGACATCATCTGTTACGACGACGCAGTTCTTCTTAACCCATACGGCGTGTCCAATCTGTGTGGAGGACTTCTCCACTACGCTTATCGGCTTTATGGCTCCTGCGGGACACACCTCCGAACATTTGTTGCACTCCGGACGGCAATAGCCCTTCTCGAACGACAGATGAGGCTGCATAAAGTTTGTCAGGCTTGCCGATGGCCGCAGTACTTGCGACGGACATACCGCCACACATAGCTGACAGCCGGTGCAACGTGCCGCCATATTGCGTGCCGCCAGCGAGCCTGCGGGTAGTATGGCGTTGCGTCGTGGTGGAGCTATCTTGTCTGCCAATGTAGCATAACCGCCGTCGAGTTTCATCTCTTGTGCCTTCACTGCCGAGGCGGTCAATATGCCGGCTGTGACTATAAATGTACTGCGAGAGATGCCCTCGCCACCTTTGCCCTGCTCGGCTTTGTTTTGCTCTGTCTGCTGCTGCGATGCGGAGCCCTGCGTGTCGGCTGTTTGTGTAGCCTCTCGTCGCCAGGTGTAGCTTATCGCACCCTTGTTGCAGACATCGATACAATCCATGCATACCACGCAACGGCTGTAATCTATGGCGTGACGCTTCACGTCGATACACGACGACTTGCAATTGCGGGCACAGAGGTTGCAGTTGATGCACTTCTCGCGGTTGATAACGGGTTTGAGTAGCGAGAAACGCGACAATACGCCCAGAATAGTACCTACGGGGCATACCGTGTTGCAATATTGGCGACCTCTGTACCATGACCATACGGCCAACGTCAGAAGTGTTATGACGGCAATGACAAAGGTGCCTAATCCGCGAATCCATACGTCGGTAGAGTAAAAGGCGTAGCTGTCGGCTCTCTCGGCGAAGTAGGCCAAAAGATTGTTCCCCCACTGCCAGATGGGTGCGAGAATATTTTGTGCTATACGGCCATACGCACTGTATGGTGCTATAATCAGAGCCAGTGAGCCGAAGCCCAGAGCTAACGTAAGGCAGAATATTACAAAGATAGTCCAGCGTATGACCGGCTTGGCAGGACGAAATTTGAAGCGGTTCTTCTTGTGACGGCCTCCACCCCACGCGAAGATATCCTGCATAACGCCCAATGGGCAGATGACCGAACAGTAGATGCGGCCGAAAAGAAGTGTGAGGATAACCAGCCCCACGACCACTCCTGCGTTGAGAGCCAGCACTGCCGGCAGAAACTGAATCTTCGCCATCCACCCTGCCCACGCGTGAATGGTTCCCGTAAAGTCGAGGAACAGAAGCGTGATAAGCGAGAAGAAAATAGCGGCAAAAATGATGCGTAATTTGCGTAACATATAGTGCGGTTTGTATAACACGATAAATTTTCTGTCACACAAATATATGCAAAGGCGAGAAAAAATGCAAATACACGATACTCTCTTTTCGTGTTTTGCCCTATAAGATGCCGCTTTTGGTCATAACAGTCAATTATTCGGGCCATAATCTGCCACTGCACAATAAATGGCACAGGCTTTGCAATTATCTATTACAGCTGTGGCACTGGAAGTGCTACGGTGAGGTTTCTTCATTTATTTAAGTTTGGGTTAGTAGTTTAGAGGAGCAATCCTCAGAGGTAGGCGGCAGTCGTGAGACTCCCGCCTATTTTCGTTTTTTTGCTCCTCTAAACTACTTTCAACCTGCTCACGCAGCAAGCCTCTGCCCGCTTGTGTGCAAAGGGCTCTACGAGCCTATGTCGCTATTGGCGCGTGGCTATTCGTGCAAGCCCGACAGCCATTCGCCAACATCGCCAAACTACTTTGTAGTTACCTTTGCCCACCTGCGCTCGGAGCCTTTGTTCTGCTCCTGCGGTCGTTAGTAGTTTTATAGGTGCTTCGCGGCTGTTTTTTTTGTTGGAGCAATTCCCGAGGTAGGCGGCAGTCGTGAGACTCCCGCCTATTTTCGTTTTTTTTGCTTCTCTAAACTACTTTCAGCTTGTTGCGTCTCGGACGGCTTGTTTGCGAGTTATGGCGGTGGCGTATCGCTTTGCTCTTACGATGCAAAGAGCCGATGCCGCCAAGTAAATATAGGGAATATAAGTGGTTTTTGTGAATTTAGGGAGTTTTGGGCATTTAGAGATTACGCAAAATCAATTTTGAATTTTGAATTTTCGAGAACAAAACAGATGCCGAAATAGCCTTGTTATACAGATTTTATATAGCTAAAGCTATATATTATGATAATTAAACACATTGGTCGTAATATCATCCTATTTGGTCATTTTGATATGAAAAAGAGCTTATTTATGCAATATTATCAAATCAGAAAGCCTAAAACCAGGAGGAGCCACCAAAGTCAATTTATTGATTATCAATTCTTTCCATACAACGCCCATTAGCTATGCACCCTAACGCGACCAGCGAATTATTAAAAAAAATCTATATCAAAATCAAAAGTTAATAAATCAAAAGATATCATTGTAATTAGAATGAAAAGGCTTAACTTTGTTTATAATGTGGGGATAGTGTGCCTATGTGCAAGATTTTACCGGAAATATATAGTTTGACAGAGTATTTTGCCCACGATTAAAGGCTCTAAAATCAGAGGATACAAGGCAAAAACAACAAGACACAAAAATACAAAAATAAACTTTATTATTAATTATAACTTTCTATTTATGAGGAAAACACTCTACTATGGATTTGTACTCCTACTTTGTAGTGTTATGCTGGCAAGTGCAATGCCGGCTATGGCTACAGATTTGGAGGTGAGTGTACCTATGGAGGAAGATTCTCAGCAAGACAAGAAGCACATTGTCGGACAAGTCATTGATGAGAATGGTTATCCCTTGCCAGGTGCAACGGCCCTTATCAAAGGTCGTCCGAACGGTGCTATTACCGACAATGAAGGTCGTTTTGAGCTGAATGTGTCGGAGCGCGATGTTCTTGTGGTAAGTTACCTCGGTTATGTCGAGCAGGAGGTTGATGTTAGAGGTAAAACAAGCCTCACCATCAAGATGGAGCCTCTGGGCGAGATTGAAGAGGTGGTTGTGACCGCATTTGGTCAGCAGAAGAAGGAGTCTATCGTGGCCTCTATCGAGACCATCAGCCCGAAAGATTTGCGCGTACCATCAAGTAACTTGACAACAGCGCTTGCAGGTCGTGTTGCAGGTCTTATCTCCTATCAGCGAAGCGGTGAGCCGGGTAAGGATAACGCAGAGTTCTTTATTCGTGGTGTGACCACCTTCGGTTATGCTCAGTCACCGATGATTTTGTTGGATGGTTTCGAGGTGTCGGCTAATGAGTTGGCGCAAGTAGACCCCGACAATATCGAGAATTTCTCGATTATGAAGGACGCAACTGCTGCGGCTCTTTATGGTTCGAAGGGTGCAAATGGTGTAATCTCAGTGACAACAAAGATGGGTCGCGAGGGTAAATTGTCAATCTCGTTCCGCCACGAGTCTCGCTTCTCAATGCCTACCATGTTGCCTGAGACTATCGACGGTGTGTCGTACATGAAATTGTACAACCAGGCGTTGCATAACGATACTCCACTTGCTCCGCCCCGCTACTCTACCGATAAAATCAACGGAACAGCGGCCGGTTTGAACCCGATGATTTACCCTAATATCGATTGGTATGACGCTATGTTTGAGAAGTTTACCTACAACTCACACTATGCTCTTAATGCCAGCGGTGGTGGTAAGATTGCCCGTTACTACATGGCTGTTGCATGGGACCGCGATACAGGTATCTTGAAGGATAATGATATCAACAACTTCCGCAACAATATCGATATCAATCGTTATAACATCTTGGCGAAGATTAATGTCAATCTTACAAACACTACCCGTTTGGATTTGAGTCTTAACTCAATCTTCCAGGATTATCAGGGTCCGCTGGATGAGGCTACCGCTGTATTTAACTCAGTTATGGCGGGTAACCCCGTAGAATTCCCGATGGTATGGCGTCCCGATGAGAAGTATCAGTATGTTCGCCATGTCTTGTTCGGTATCGACTCGGATGCTTCGATGATCAACCCCTATGCAAGCATGGTACGCGGTTATCGTGATGGTTTTGCAAGTAACATCATCACTCAGGCTACCTTGGAGCAGGATTTGCACGCCTTGACCAAGGGTTTGATTTTCCGCGCCAAGTTCTCGATTGGTGCCGAGGGTTCTAATATGACAAGCCGTGCTTATGCTCCCTTCTACTACACATTGAAGGAGTATGACAAACTCAATGATGTATATACCTTGAACTTGATGCGCGAGGGTAATGAGGCATTGAGCGATCCTTCACAGGCCCGTTCTACCTTCTATCGCACATATTATGAGTTTGGCTTGCACTACAACCGTACATTTAACGATGCTCATGATGTTACAGCGCAGGTCATCTACACCATGGACGAGGACCGCAATAGTAACGATGGTCCTATCACCGTATCATTGCCTGCTCGTAACCAGGGTATCCGCGGTCGTGCTACTTATGCATATAAGGGTCGTTATATGGTTGAGGCCTCTTTGACCTACAACGGTTCAGAGAAGTTCCACAAGAGCAAGCGTTGGGGTTTGTTCCCCGCAGTTGCTGCCGGTTATATGATCTCTAACGAGAAGTTCTGGCAGGACGGTGGTATCTCACGCATTATCCCAAAGTTGAAGTTTAAGTACTCTTGGGGTCGTGTAGGTAACGATGCTATGGGTGACCGTTTCCTCTTCCTCTCGAACATCTCTCTTGGTGGAGGTGGTTACATCTTCGGTAACAACTTCGACAATGGTCTTGGAGGTTTCGTAATCGGTCGTGATGCCAATAACGATATTCAGTGGGAGATTTCAGAGAAGCAGAATATCGGTGTAGAGATGAATATCGCCAATATGATTGATTTGCAGGTTGAGTACTTCCACGAGTATCGTTCAAAGATTTATATGGAGCGTCAGAACTTGCCACCTTCAATGGGTCTTACTGCTGCCGTATTCGGTAACCTCGGAGAGGTTGAGTCTGGCGGTATCGATGGTTCTATCGACATTAAGAAGGGCTGGGCAAACGGTTTGTTCATTCAGGGTCGTTTCAACTTCACCTATGCCGGTGCAGAGATTCGAGTTGCTCCCGAGCCCATGTACGACTATCCATGGCGTTCACGCGTAGGCCATCCCGTAAATCAGACTTGGGGCTATGTTGCCGAGCGATTGTTTATCGACCAGTCGGATATTGACAACTCTCCGTCTCAGACTTGGGGTGTTGTTCGTCCCGGTGATATCAAGTATCAGGATATCAATGGCGATGGCGCTATTACCGAGGATGATATGGTGCCAATGGGTTATCCTACATCTCCTGAGATTAACTATGGTGTAGGTTTCTCTATAGGCTATAAGGGCTTTGACCTTTCAGCATTTGCACAGGGTCAGGACTTGGTGTCGTTCTATATTGACGCCTCTGGCGTTGCTCCATTCGTAGGTCGTCGTAATACACTTTCTGTTGTTGCCGACAACCACTGGAGCGTAGATAATCCTATTTCGGAGACTTTCTGGCCTCGTTTGTCTACTCAGAACAACGCCAACAACACTCAGCGTTCAAGCTGGTGGTTGCGTAACGGCCGTATCTTCCGTTTGAAGACTTTGGAGCTTGGTTACACCTTCCCGCAGAAGTGGTTGAAGAAGACCGGTTTCATTGAGAGTGCCCGAATCTATTTCTCTTCTTCAAACTTGTTCAAGATTGATGATTTTGAGGAGTGGGATATCGAGATGGGTGCCAATGGTTTGGGATACCCCTTGCAGCGAGTATTCAGCGTCGGTGTTCATATGACATTCTAAACGATTACGAGATATGAAAAAGATATTTAGAACACTTATATTTTCAGTTGCAGCCGTTTTTGCTACAGGCTGTAACTACTTGGACATCGTTCCCGATAACATCTTGAAGTTGGAGGACTTGTTCGAGACAAAGGAGAAGGCTTATAACGCCTTGGGAGATTGCTACTCGTATCTGCCTAATAATTATAAGGTACACGGCGGTTACCAGATGTTGGGTGACGAGTGGATCGAGATGCAGAGCGAGGCTGTCAAAGGTAGTCGCACAGAGTGTAGTGGAAATAAGGTTATGCGCGGTTGGAATAACTCGCAGAACCCATTGTTGGACTATTGGTCTGGAGCCAATTGGGGTGTAGACTATTATGAGGCTACCCGCATGTGTAATATCGTACTCGGCTATTTGGAGTCAGATGCATTCATCATCGGTTTGGAGGACAAGGAGCGTGAGAATTGGATTGCACAGATTAAGATTCTGAAGGCTTACTACCACTACTTCCTTATCCGTATGTATGGTCCTATCATCATCAACGATAAGAATGTAAACTCTCAGGATGATTTGGATGTAATTCGCCGTTGCCGTCAGCCCGTTGAGGAGTGTTTCCAATATGTTATCGGTTTGATAGACGAAGTGCTTTACAAGGAAGACGGCACAGAGCGTAATGTATTGCAGACAACCGCTTCGGTACAGTGGACAGGCCAGATTACAACCGTTATCGCCAAGGCTATTAAGGCTAAGGTGATGGTTACACGCGCCAGCCCGTTGTTCAACGGAAACTCGGAGTATTATTCGGAGTTCCGCGATGAGAATGGCAACCACTTCTTCCCACAGGAGTATGACGCCAACAAGTGGAAGGAGGCTTACGATGCAGTAAATGAGGCTATCTTGGCTGCTGAGGCAACAGGTCACCATCTGTATTATTTTGAGAATGACGCAATATACGATGTTCCTTCGTTTGACGAGGAGTATTGGAATGGTGGCTCAGATATCATCAAGCACTGCTACAACTTGCGTTATGCTATTAACCAGCCTTGGAACAAGGAGCTTATTTGGGGTAACACAAAGCCTTGTGGCGCCGATAACCTCAATGTTCACAATGCTTGTATGATTCGTTACGACTACGAGCGCGTATCGAATACATATAGCCACCAGTGGTTGGGAACATCTCTCAACATCGTGGAGCGTTTCTATTCAAAGAATGGTGTGCCCATCGAGTATGATGAGACATATTATAACAAGGACCAGTGGTATTCAGTTCGTACTATTCCTTCTGACACATATCACGCAGGATATATGCAGCCAGGCGCCAAGACCGCTACGCTCCACCTTAATCGTGAGCCTCGTTTCTATGCTTGGATTGCAACAGACCGCTGTGTATGGCGTACATGGGAGGAGAATATCGACCTTAAGTTGCGTAATGGCGAGGATCCGGGAGGTCGTACTCCGGGCTCACTCGAGAACGACTTCTTCTGGACAGGTATTGCCGTTAAGAAGTATGTTCACCCCGAGTCTTGCGGTGTGACAGCTAATCGTACCGTACAGTTCCCCTATCCGTTTATCCGTTTAGCCGACCTATATCTGTTGCGTGCGGAGTGCTTGAACGAGGTTTCAGGTCCTTCAAAGGCTGTTTATGATGATATCAACAAGATTCGCAGTCGCGCAGGTTTGCCCGATATTGAGGATGTGTGGAACAATGCTCAGATTGTTGGCTCTAAGGCCGGTATATGGGTTAACAACAAGGCTCACCTTCGTGAGTTGATTCATACCGAGCGACTCATCGAGCTTTCATTCGAGGGACAGTCATATTTCGATATTCTTCGTTGGAAACGTGCCGACGAGTTCTATAACAAGCCGGTTCGTGGTTGGAATGGTTTGGGCACTACTGAATCAGCATTCTATACCGAGACTGTTTGGGAGAATGACCGTCAGTGGAACACACCTCGTGACTATTTGATGCCTATTCCTTATGAGGAGATGCTGAAAAACCCGAATATGATTCAGAACCCATATTGGATTTAGTATAGTCATACCTTATATTAACAATAGAAATAATATCAAACTGAATATGAAACGATATATATCATTAATACTTATGATGGTCCTCGCTGTCGGTGTACTGAGTTGCACCAAGTCAGAGACTGACGGTGCTTATGATAAAGTACCTCCCGGACCTGTTTCAAATGTACAGTATGAGCCCGATTACGGAGGTGGTACCCTATCGTATACTATACCGAGTGACCCAGACTTCCTCTATGTTCGTGCTGAATATAAAATCGACAATGGTGCAACTATCTCGAGAACAAGTTCTCGTTTTAACAACTCTGTGGAGCTCACCGGTATGGGTGTCGGTCCGTATCAGGTGGCTCTCTACGCAGTGGATGTGAATGGTAATGAGTCGGAGCCGACTTTGTACACTGTTCAGCCTAAGGGTGCGACAGTTGATCCTATCAGCAAGACCATTAAACTTATCCCCGGCTTCGGTCTTTTCTACATCTTGGTAAAGAATGAGTTTAATACCGTAGTTGATATCAAGTTGGATTTGTGGGTTAATAACCAGAAGGTTAAGGACCCCCCAACATTTACCACATCAGCGACTGAGGACCGCATAGAGGTAAAGGGTTTGGAGCGCGATGTTGAGTATACTATCGATGTCAAGATTGTAGATAACAGTTATGGATATGAGTCAGAGATGGTAACCTACTCAAATATGTCGATTCTCTATGACGACACCTTGAACATGAAGCCATTGAAGATTATCGACGACCCCCGTTTGTATGGAGATCAGTGGGATCAGTCTTTGAACTACCCCGATAATCAGAACTTGAACAACTACACGGGTGCGCCCAAGACCGTTTTGTGGCAGGATGGAGCTCCTGTTGCTCGTAACAAGATGTATAAATTTAGCGAGTTCCGCAATGCTCGTATTCGTCACAACGAGGCAAGTATCTACCTCTTCTGGGATGGTCGCCCCGACACTCACTTCGAGACAGGTGACTGGGATGTAGGTCAGGGTCCCGATTGGCCATGGTGCTACTTCATTGATATGGGGCGCGAGGTACAAATCAGCCGCTTCTGCATCTGGCAGGTTGAGCCTTGTGCATTCGGTAGAATGGCCGGAGGTTTGCGCTCGTTCGAGATGTGGGGAAGTAATGACCCAACTCCCGAGGATGGCCTTCTCGATGATTGGGAGTTGATTGGAAAGTATACTATCAAGGTTCCTGCCGACGAGATTGACAAGCAGATTGAGATTGAGGAGGGTACCGAGTTCCAAATTGACCCCGATAATCCGAAGTTCTCTCGTACATTCCGTTATTGGCGTTTCCGCGGCTTGTCAGACTGGCCCGTAACCACCAACCCGGGTGACAGATATTGGGCATCAGGCCGTTTGTCGGACATCATGCTTCTAGGTAAGGAGGTTGATGCTAATGCTAATGCTAATGCTGATGTTAATCAATAAATTAGATTGAGTATATGAAGACATTGAAATATATATTATTAGCCGCCATTTGCAGCTTTGCTTTCGCCGCGTGCGAAAATATGGACTGGCTGCATAAGGAGTACCTTCAGAATCTATCTATGCACTCAGCAGAGCTTCCTTATGTAAAGGTTAATGCCGGCTTCGAGCGCGTGGAGGTTGAGTGGGCTCACCCCACTGACCAGGTTTCAACCGGCTTGCGCATCAGCTATGGCTTGGGAAATAATCTTAAGGAGATTATCCTCAGCGCTGAGGATGTACAGAATTCCGTTATTGGAACATGGAAGAATGAAAATCTATTGCCCTCAACTTCACCCGGCACTTCTGGTGATTCAAGCGAGGAAGGAGAGGAAGGCGATTCAAGCGAAGAGGAGGACGATGGTGTAATCGTAGAGGTTAAGGAGTATCCGCTTTGCCGATATGAGATTACCGGACTAAGCGAGTTTAACACCTACTTCTTCTATATTTGCAGTTTGGATAATTTCGGCAATCCTTCGTTGATTACCGAGACCAATGCCGAGATTTACACTAAGCAGAAGTTCGGTGGCGAGAATTTCCCGAATGTTATCCGTCCCAAGTTCTACCTCTACGATAATACAAAGACTGACCCCAACCTTAGCGGACACCGCTTGGTTATCAAGGAGTTATCGGGTATTATCAACCTCTGCTCTTCGATTGAGTGGAAGCTCAAGTCAGGCGAAACAGTCATCGCCGAGGGCGAGTATGACCGCGCAGAGAAGGATGCCGAGATAGAAAACGGCAATCAAGAGCAGACCAATAATCTCACTACACTATATTGGGACCGCCAGTATGAGCGTTCTCAGTTCGTGGAGTTATCGAACGAGTGGGACGCTATCGAGGGCGTAAGCAACGAGGAACGCTACACTATTGAGTATACCTACAATTTCCATCCTTGCGTCTTTATGGATAAGTTTGGCGTAGGTTATTACTACCAGAGCGTATGTGTAGATTGCGTTAGCTTGGACGATACTCAAGATATTGAGGTTGAGGAGTTGGGTTGGAAGATTGAAGATCCTAATTCACATCTTATCTCTAAGAATCTATGGTCTTGGTTCTGGTGGTCACAGAACAACATCGACTACTTGAAGGGCTTCTATGGTTCATTCTGGAGCGAGCTTAGAAGCGATGTCGATGTGGAGCGCATGAAGGCAAGCTATCCTATGGATGTATATCCTTACCTTTATGAGTCAGAAACTACAAGCATAAAGCCTGCTTCGTTCTATCAGGATCCTACAACCTGGAATAAGCATAGCCCGGAACGCCTTTCAGATGACATGTTGATGGTTGATCCAGTTTCCACTCTCGAGGCTTATATGGATTCATATTGGCGTGCTGCACAATTCGGAGAGTATCCATATTCACTTATCTTCAGCACAGGTCAGGAGGTTATGCTCAACCGTATCGGTATGACTTTCGCTCGTGATTTCGAGAATATTGGTTCTCCGGGTGTTTACGAGTTGTGGATTAGCAACGATAAGACCGAGGAGGATGGCATTCTTGATGATTGGGAGTTGGTAGGTACCTTCGACCAAACTGTCGAGACTATGGGCGAGTATGCTTACACTGATAAATATATCGATGGTATTACCTTCCGTCTCTTCGAGGATCCCGAGCAGATGACAAGACGATGCCGTCATATCCGCATCCGTGTTTTGAAGGATATCAACGGTTTAACAACCTCTATACCTGCCATTTCGGAGATTTTCCTCTATGGTATTGAGGGTAGCGAGTTGCCTCCCGCACCGGCAGATGACGATGAGCCGGGTTCTGGAGATGATACTCCGGACGAGAATCAAGAGTAATAAACATATGGTTGCGAAGTGCAGTTTTTAACAGCTGTACTTCGTTGCCGTATTTACCAACAAGAGAAAACTAAATTTTACTAACACTTAAAAAATTCCTACTATGAAAAAGTTATGGTATTTATTCCTTTCGCTTTTTTTGGCGTTTGGAATCGTGGCTTGTGAGGATAAGGGTGATAAGGTTGAGCCCGGACCAGAGCCACCTACTCCGGTAGGTCCTACCGAAGCTCCGATAAGCGTGGTGTCCGATATCGAATTCGTGCGCGACGGCTATCAGGCTGTTGAATTGTTGTGGACAGAGCCCGAAGAGGAGTACCCCATCACAAAGTACGACATCGTAGTAAAGTGCGAAGGCGAGGATGACCTCAAATTCTCTTTTACAGCCGACGAACTTGATGTTGTTGATGGCAAACGCGCTGCGCTTATTGATGGATTGGTGAAGCCATTGTACAATGTGACTATTTTGGCCGGTAATGACTTTGGTGTGCAGAAGAATGGTGCGAAGTTCAGCGGAGTTGCACCCTTCACTTTGGAGACAATGTCTATGCCGACTATTGCTATCGTTGAGCAAGAAGGCGCTATGTATTTGCGATTCAGCAATCTTAATGGTACTCGCAACATCTTCGACCATCTTACATTGGCAATGAAGGATAGCAGTGGCACTGTTATCTTTGAGGGTGAGGCGAAGGCTTCAGATGAAGACCTTGCAGCAGCATTGGATGATAAGCAGGCAAAGAATGAGCCCGTAGATGTATTGATTGAGTTAGCCGAGGGTGCTACTTTGGACGACACAGATACATATTCGGTAGATTACACAATCTACGCTCACCCCGCTATTGGTGGTGTTGCCGAGGAGGGTGTTATCAACTATGAGGATGTTCTTGATATGCTGGGCGAGCCCGCATCGGCTGAGGGTTCAGCCGAAGGTTTGGGTGTAGGTGTTGAGGTACAACCTTTGTTCTTCCACTTCTACTCATTCGGCTCAGCATATTTGGAGTCTTTGAACACAGCCGTTATCACTGTTCCTCAGATTTATGAGAGCAGCGAGGAGGGCGCACCAAAGTTGCCGAAGTATCGTACATACAAGATTTATGTAGGTTCTTGCGAGGCAGACAGCCAGTTGTATATTGACGCAAATGGTCAGGAGGGTGTTTATACTCACGACGATGCTCGTTGGTATGATGTTGAGAATGTTAATCCCGACGCTATTGACGAGTTGAATCCCAACTCTGATAAGCAGAAGAATCTGTATCGCGACCTTTGGGCTGGTCAGGCTATTAAGACTATCGACCTTGTACACAAGCAGTATCCCTCTTATGTACGAGTTGAGGCTTATGATGCTTACGGTCGTATGGTTGCCATGGGTCATCGTTTGTGCGCTACCTTCTCAGTAGATGCTGCACAGCCCGATATCCAGGCTCACCAGCCTAAGTTCGAGTTGTTGCCCAACAACGATGGTTTGACATTTACATTGCGTGCTTCACACCTCTCGGCTGCGCGTGCTTATGCAAAGACCGTTAAGTGGTCTATTAAGGACGAGAATGGTCAGGTTGTTGCCGAGGATATGGTTGAGGGTGGTACTTACTACTCTGACGGAGGTTATCCTCGCCACTGCGCAACCTTGATTAACAAGGATTGGACGATTGAGGCGAAGAACTTCGTTCCCGGCGGCAAGTACACTGTGGATTATGAGATTGAGTATATCCCCGTATATACTATTCCTAACATGACCGATCGCCAGCCTTTGGATTACAATCCCAAGACAGGTAAGTTCACTGATACACCTTCAGGAAAGGTTGAGGATGCAACAGGTTTGGACCATGATGTTCGTATCTTGCGCGACTACCAGCGTGATGAGAGCGGAAATGTTAAGTTCCGTACTCGTACAACAGAGACTATTGATGGTCAGGAGGTTACAGTTTACGCATTCAAGCACGAGTCTGGAGACTATCGTGGTTGGGTTGCATGGCCTCACGCTACCGTTACTTTGACATCTGAGGAGATGGCTACTGCAGGTGCTGCATTGCAGAACGAGATTACTGCTCCTACCGAGAATGGTGAGGCTGCAGATTATAAGATGGATTTGAAGCTCGTAGCTGTTAAGAAGATGAATACCATCAATGTATCTTGGAACGCATTCTCTGCAGAGGAGATTACTAAGGTTGTCGTTAATGACGGCACAAAGGATTTCGAGATTACCGAGGGTGGTGAGCATGCTTGGACTGTAACAGATGGCCGTGCTTATGTCGAGCTCGAGGGCATATCTGGTGTTGAGCCTTTGGTTACCGTTAAGGTATATGCAGGAGAGACTCTCCTGGATGAGACTGAGGAGATTATCAGCATCTTTAGCTTGGATAACTGGGAGGCTCCCGAGTTTGAGTGGCAGCGTCAGAGCGATGGCACATTTAAGTTCATTGCAAGCAAGATAGCCAACATCAACTATGCGTTCTCTCATCTTATCTATGATGATGTTGCTAATAGCGAGAAGTTGAGAAGTACCATTAAGATTTACAACACCAAGAATGGCTCTTTGATGTATACATTGCAGGCTAACGCTCTTCCCGATTGGTATACTCTTGATTGGGCTGCTTATGCTCGTTGGGGCTTGAGCATGCAGGATGCTTGGAGCGAGTGGCAATGGTCAGGTAGCTATCCTACAAGCGAGCCTGTTAAGAGCGTTCCTTCATACCTCTTGCCTTCAGGCACTTACAGAATCGAATACGAAATTGGTTATGTGGTTAATAAGGAAGGTTTCTGGTCTACAAGCGATTATCCTTATACCGAGACTTATTCTCGTCCCGATGTTATTGCATATCCTGCTGCTTGTGTAGCATTCCCGCAGACTTCTCCGGGCTTGCCACCACAGCTTACAGACCACACTAACCAGCAGAATGAGCATGTATTGTATTGCGAGAACCGACTCCAGTTGGATGCTGGTCACCCAGGCGATACAAATGTAAACAAGCGTAAACTTGTTAAGGTGTTTGTTAAAACTGGAGAAACCACCCTTTATGTAGGTTCGGCTACAGGTCCTCAGCTCTTCCTCAAAACTGAAATTGACGAGGGTAAGGAGGATATCTATGCTTCACTTACTAACTCAACAGGTAAGAGTTTGAACAGTAAGAACGGTTTGTATGAGGGTGTTAAGCTCTCTTGGACTGTTGAGAACTGCGAATACGACAAGGTTGTTATCTCTTATAATGGTAAGAAGGTTGAGGTAACCGATGGTGCAACTTCAACTGTTATTACCGATATTAAGACTCCTTCTATTACATTTGATGTTGCACTTTACAAGGGTGCATCGAAGCTCACTTCGAAATCTATCAGCTCAGATGTCTATACATTGGCACCTGCTGAGAATCAGGTTGATTTCACCATTAAGAGCGACGAGGGTAAGTACTGGATTTTGGTTGATCAGGGTCTTAGTGGCAAGGAGTGGTTCTTCCACGACCTCTCATTCAATGTCTATGCGAAGGAGGATACAGCATTTGCTAATCCTATCTTCTCGAAGAATGTCACCAAAAATGGTGATGGTAACTTGAATCCTACTATTACAGCTTGGGCTTCATTTGGTCGTGCATCTTACTTCGGCGTAGACAACAGCGACTACGATGATGGTTGCACACCCGAGTATAAGAAGGAGAAGATTACATTTGATGGCAAAGAGATGGGTGGTTACTTCTCAGGTCTGCTTCCGGGCACTGATTATGTAATCAAGTATCGATTGAGAGCATATCCTCAGATTTATAGCCGTACTGCAGAAAACTGCTACTTCTTCAAGTCTATCTTGTTCGATGACAGCATGCTTGAGCATGAAATCGAGGGTGTGGTTGATGTTACTACTCCCGGCGATTAGCCAACAGACGGTGCTGCTCAGTATTAGGCTGCTACCGTTAGTTGGAAGTCTGTTTCAAGCGCTACCGGTTATGAGATTTGGGCTGGTGGAGAGATGGTGCTTCTTGCATCTACCACGCTCCGAAGGATACACATCCAAGTCCTAATGTACTCTATACATCAGATGCTAAGGATGCTGTTCGTATCTTCACTAAGAGTAGTGAGACTACTTTGACAGTTCAGTAATCGAAACTCTAAATATCCAATGCGGAGCAACACTCCGCATTGGATTACACAACAAAAACCCGAAGGAAAATCCTTCGGGTTTTTGTTTACTTTCATATTGTACTATTCCCCCGTCAAAAACCGAATAGCCGTACGGCCTGACTCGCCAAGCGATAACGAATATTGATTTACAAATAGAGCAATGTGCTGATTTATAACCTCATCCTCCAGCTCCTGCGCATGTTGCTTGATAAAGTCGCGCGAAGCGTCAGGATGCTCAAAAGCATACTCTATGCTGGTGTCTTTGCAACTTCTAATATTTTTGAATTATCACCATCTCTACCCATTTTCCGCATTGCTATATATTTGTCGGAAGTAGCACACCACTGCTCGTACATATTAACTCGTAAAAAGTCTTCGTAATCAGCTAATAACTCTTTGAAACTCGCCTTTGCGATATTTATTAGCTTTATACCCATCTCAACAGATGTGTTTATGTCGGCATTGCCTTCGATGATATTCTGCTTGCCAGAACGAGCAGCCTGTATCATTTGGTCAATGGTGCGATCTCCTCGTCCGAAAGCCGAGTGTGCGAAGTGATGTGTGATGTCGTAAATAAGTTAAGCCTTGCGGTAGCATATTAAGTTGTTATGATCGCCTCTTTGTGTGATTAGAGATGTGTTGCTCATGGATCTTATGTTTTACACAAAGATATGATTTTTAATTCAAAACACACTACTTCCGGCCCTTATTTTTTCTTCGTTGTGGTGTAGAGGTTTGTGACATAGATTGTGAATATCGGGAAGAACATCATGCCCAGCGAGGGGAGCAGTACGGCGAGGACTTTGCCTATGGCCGTGACGGGGAAGATGGCGGCTCCTACGGTGGTCACATTCATCCACGCCCACCAAAAGGCATTGCCGAAGTTGTTCAGGTGGGGGTTGCGTCCAATCTCGTAGTCGTAGAATATCAGTGCAGCCAGATATGTGAAGCCTGCGACGGTGAAGATATACGCCCCGAAGATGCGACTTATGCGGCTCTCGATGAGCCACTCCACAACCACGCCCATAGCGATAAACGAACGTATCAGCGGCAGGGCCGACAGTACGACATCCACAGCTCGGTGCGGCGTCAAGTCAAGCCAGTGCATTATATTAAGGTAGGGAATTGAGAGTAGCAGGAATATCACATTCGGCACTACGCGTCGATAGGTGTTCGAGCCGACCATAAGAGAGTGGGCGAAGTCGAGGATGAAGATAAGGCAGACTACGAATTGCAGCCACAGATACCACGACGAGTAGGTGTGATGGTTGCCCGTAAGCACTTCTACGGATATGCCGACCAGAAGAGCCACGCCGGCGAGCATACTCAGGAGTCGCATAAAATTGTTTTCTGATGCCATAATATTCAATGTTTTAGCCCTCTCACGCAAAAGATGTGCCGAAAGAAAAATAACTTTTTGATGCATTTTTTTTGAAAAGTGTTTGCACAGAGAAAAAAAAGAGTTATCTTTGCACTCGCATTTACGCAATGGCGAGATAGCTCAGCTGGTTAGAGCGCATGATTCATAATCATGAGGTCGAGAGTTCAAGTCTCTCTCTCGCTACTTCTCGATGAAAGCCCCAAACATCAGAAGAAGCACAATGCAGACAACGGGATGTAGCTCAGCCCGGTTAGAGTACACGTCTGGGGGGCGTGTTGTCGCTGGTTCGAATCCAGTCATCCCGACTAATTGAAAGTCTTGATATTCAATCGAATATCAAGACTTTTTCTTTTGCTGCATATCGCCCACTCTCGGCAGTGGAACACAAGTGGAACACGAATGGTCGCTATTCGGTTATATGTCTCTCTAATCAACAAGTCGGCTGAACAAATTGATTGAGTTGATTAGATATCCCCAGTTTGAGAATGAATAATAACTGTGCTTATACCATTCAATATCATTGGTAATATATTCAACATTAGCATATGAAATAGAAACTGTTAGTGTTGCTTTTTCGCCCGATTGAGTCGGTTTGAATAATGGTTTGGGGTACTCCGTGGAAGCGATACCTTGAGAGTAACAGTACAACAATTGAGCTAAACCGCGAGCCATAGCACTGGATGCGTACTCATGTTCTTGCTTAAATAGTTTGGTTGGGAAAATTGTCGAAACAAAATCAACCAATTCCTGATAGTTGAATTCGTAATGTACAATTTTGAGATAAGCCGTATGATTATATTCTCGCAAGAATATCAGCATAAGAGTCATATTGGGGAATAAATAATGACTCTTTAATGAGCGTAAAACCAACCTTGTGTGTGCACATAATTTTTCTATCTGGCGTAGAGATAAATGGTATTCATGTGCTAATTGTACGATTCCTTGCAAAAAAGCATCACCATCATCTCTAAATATTTGATGTTGATTTCGGGCTGGCTGTTGAAAGAAATCTTCAAATTGAAAATACTCATATAGGTAATTGCAATATGTTTCCATATTGGGCTCTGGCAGAATGTACTCAACATCAATAAATCTACGCAGATACTCTTCCGCATTGATTCGGTCACTACCATAATGGCCGCGAATGGCATTACATAGTTGCTCTTTATCAATAGCCAAGACAAAGACAATACCTTTTAACGAGAAGAAATGTTTGATATGTTCAAGGACCTCTACCGCATAGTCCGGCCTGCATCTATCCAACTCATCAACAATAAATATCAAAGGCTTCTGCTCTACTTCTGATTCTATAAACTTTGAAAGTTCTTCTCTAAAAGCGACAAACTGCTCTTTCTTATTCTGATATTCTAAAACTTCTTCCTTAAAGACATTTCCTGCTTCTTTCGTAAGTGCTTCGGCTATATTGGCAGCATCCTCTCCCAAAAACTTCTTCGTGGCAACTTTTACCAATGTTGGGATTGCATTATGTGCAATACGACCTCCGATTTCTAATACTTTATTAAAAGCAGACTCCTGTTCGCTTGTAATAGCACCTTGAATTTCGCCAAGCAGGGCCACAAGCGGATCTGATGTAAAATCATTCTCCCAAGCATTAAAATAGACTGATTTGAATCCTTCTAATTTAAGAGTTGCCTACCACATCTTCATAAATGTGGATTTCCCCGTGCCCCAAGCACCATTTACGGACATAACAAAACCGTCCGAATAGTTACTTACGATTTGAGTTAACACATTGGCATATTGTTTGCGATTTAATTTACAGTTTGCAAATGGATTATCTTCGGGGATAGTAATATCGTAATGTTTGTATTTCATATGTAGTAAAATTATGGAATACCCAAAGATAATCATTTCTTGCAATAAAAGATATGGTTTCGTAGATAAAATAAATCGACCTGCCGCAATTTGCGACAGGTCGGGCAGCCAAGGCGCATAAATAGTGCCGATTGCGGGTTACAACTATGAGTGGATATAACAAATCCCACAACCAAATTGTCTATACGAATGGGGATATTGTCAATGTGTGTGGAGCCTTCTTTGACAGCCTATGCGGAAGCCCTATACAGTGGCTCGAAATATCGGGTTAATGAATTTTATCGAGTTTCTGACTACATCGCCTCTAATCGCCCTTAAAAATCTCCTACTGTCATCTAATAAAACGACCCGCCAATGATTTTGGCAGGTCGCAAATAGAATCTGAATTATCCAATCAATAACAAAATTGAGCAATGCCCATCGGGTAATTTGTTGTCAATGCCATATCCCCAAACAAGGTTTACATTGAGGACCATTGCTAAATGGATTATAATTTGCGATATTTTGCACGATACGCATTTCGACCTTTTATAAACTCATACTCGTTGGAATCATCTAACAGAGTCTGAAAAAGTATGCGTCCCAAAACCGTACTTTGCGTACTCTGCGATATTGGGTATCGGATAAGTATCGCTTGTAGTATTGAATTCTCATCCCACTCTATTTGATGTTCTCCAACAAGATTTGACGCTGTGAACTCTATCTGATTTTGGTCGAAACCTTTTTGCTGAATCAGATTTCTCAATAAGTTCATAATATCTAAAAGTTCATTGCCGACAAATCGTCTTGCGTGCCATTTAGGCTCATTCATAGGGACTAATCCCCCAATTCTATTTCTTTGATATAGCATAGTGATAAATATTAAAATTCAACTTCTTCAATAGTCGCAAATTTCGTTTTGTAGTTAGAATCATTAGCATAAACCTCTTTGCAGCCGATAGGAACTCCTAAATAACTTAGTTTCCCTAAATCAAATGGTTCTGACATAAGGCTTGGAGGAGTCTGTGCCTTACAATAATATTTCGAGAAATCGCACCCCTTGAAAGCGTAAGAATACAAATTTGTTATAGAAGTGCCAAGCACTAAGTTCCCTTTCAGACTGTTACAATCCCTGAATGCACAACCACTAATGGTTTCTATTGCATCTGGGATTACTAGACTACCATTAAAACCACTGCAAGCATCGAAACAATATGCAGGAATCTCAGTTAAATTATTACTCAAAGTCAAAGTACCGTCAAAACCATCGCAATAATAAAATGCATATTTACCAATGGCAGTTACGCTATTGGGAATCTTCAAATTACCCGTCAATGCACTGCAATAATAGAATGCTTTTTCTCCGATTGTTTGCAGTCCATCGGGCAGGACGAGATTGCCTGCAAGCGATTTACATTCATAGAATGCAGACGCTCCAATCGACTTAACGGACGAAGGAATATCAATAGCCGTAATGCTACTACCATAGAATGCATTGTCGGGAATAGCTGTAAGATTCAATGGCAGAATAACTGTTTCAATTGTTGCATCTTTGAAACAACTTGACGGAATTGTCGTATTGTTGATTTGTGCCAAATCTACCTGCTTTAATGCGGGCATAGTCCGCATAAAGTCATAATCAAAGGTGTTGAGATTCCCTGTCAATTTCAACCCAATGAGTTTTTCTTTCTCATCAGCCGAAATATAAGATTCGAGAGTGCCTGCAGTTGCAACATAAATAGTTTTATAGCCAGATGCTTTCTGGGCAAACAAAATACTTTGAGCAACCAAACCGCTCTCGTCTTTCAGATTTACAGTTGAATAACGATAGGTTGTATTGGGATTCGCCTGCACGGTAAATGTTAGTGTCTCGGTGTGCGTAGCAGCGCGTGTGTTGGCAACGGAAATCCACTCTTTGTCGACTTCGGGAATCTCTACGGTATAAACAACATTTGTTTCGACTTCAATTTGTACCACCCCGCCTTCCGCTTCGATATCCAATGTGCTGGTAGAAACAATAATCACGCTTTCTACAAAGTTGATTACTCGCATAATCGTGTTATTGCCTTTGGAAACAAGCACGATGATTCGGCTGGCTGCGAAGTCGGCAGATGGTGTGGTTACAACAATTTTACCCGACTGATAGTCGGTCGGAATTACGGATGCTTTGTAATAATCTTGGGCGATAACATCAATGGTGGTAGATTCATCTGCACCTTGTATCGCATATTCAATTTCATAGGTTTGATTCGGCAGAGCATTGATAGAATCTGTATTGCTAAACGCGATATCCAATGATACAGCCTTGGGAATTGAGATTATTGTGTCATCGGTCAAAGTGAAAATAATCTCCGTTTCTGTCTCATTGACACTCTTGAAGAGGCCTCCATCTTGCCCAGACTCTCCCTGTTCACCTTGCTCACCCGTTGCCTTACCGAGTTGAGTCCACGATGTGCCATTGTCGTATGAGATATACCAATAGTCGTTCTCGATTTTCAGTTGAGGTGTGATGCCGTCCTTGCCGTCGGTTCCGTCTTCTCCATTTGTTCCGTCTTGACCGTCTTTGCCATCCTCACCGTCGGCACCGTCTTCTCCATCTTTTCCGTCAGTGCCTTGTGCTTTAATCTTATTGCCGTTGGCATCAAGCAACCACTCACCATTCAATGTCCAATAGTAGATGTTGTCGGTGTCTTGTTTTACTCCGATAATGGGTGTTGAGCCATCCTTACCATCTACTCCGTCTTTACCGTCAGTTCCATTTTGGCCGTCCTTGCCATCTTCACCGTAATAGATGGTAATGGGCTGCGATTTAGTAAATGTGATGGTGTAACCGACCGTTTCGCCCTCTTTGGTGATGGGTGTAACGCCTGTAACATAGTCATTGTTCTGCAAAGCCTTCACAATCATCTGTAACGATGAAATGTTAGTGTTCATCTGCTTGCAGAGCTCTTCGAGTTTGGCAATTCGGCTCTCGTGGTCGTCGAGTTTGTCCCAAATCTTTGAATCGTCAAATGATTCACTACACCCTGCGATAATCATCGTTATAGCAACGAGCAAATAGGTAAATAGTTTTTTCATAGTAATATGATTTTGGTTTAACATTCTTTGCTAAATCAAATTACCATTCTGCTCCTTGATGGTGGGTGTCGGTCGGGTAAGTACAAAAAGAAAGTGTGGAGCAGTTCCGTCTATTTAGTGGTAGGCTCTGACAAAACCCGAAACGAATAAACGATTACAAGACCCCACACCTGTATATGATATGACTTTGAATCGCATACCAATACAGATGATGAGTGTTGTCGTTACCCTCGTTTCTGGAAAACTGTCAGATTTTACCACTAAGGATAAAAGCGAAAACACTTTCATCAACTATGTACACCGCTTACGCGACATTACAAAGTTAGAAACTTTTTCGCAATTGACAACACTCTTTTGGGGTCTTGTTCAGCAATAATATCAATATCTTCGTTGATTCCCCACTACGACTCCGGCTATAAAACAATCAGAGCCGAGGTCTTGTACCTCGACTCCGACTCTAAAATTACCCTAAACTAATCCTTGAAAGTAACCCCGTGCTTCTTGCAGATGTAGAAAAAAGTGGCTATATCCGTATTGCTACAATTTTTAATACACCAATCATATGCCTCTTCGCACTCGAAGTAGCTATAATTGGGATGAAACGAACTGATTGTGTGAAAAATATTTCTTCCTAAATCTTCTCCAAACTCAGTTGCCAAAGCTCGACCTATGGCAAGCCAATTCTTTCGACCTTGCGTAACATCAATTCGCCCCTCCTTAATTTTCTTATAAATAACTTTAACCCTATCAATGGTAGCATCTTGCATTCGTGCATTTCTTGCTTTTGTGATTCTTCTTGGAGCCATGTTGGGGAGCCTTTTGTAAAACAGATATGCGCGAGGTGAGGTATTGAAATATGGATTGTCATCATAGCTGGCCACACGAAGTCGTACGACATCAATACCACTCTCATCTGCCACAAGTCCTGTACGCGCCCATATTTCATCAACAAGAGCATTAAAGTGTTCTTTGTGCTTTTCGGGAGAAAGAATCTTAAATACCAAGCAAAGACCATTTCCACCCAATGATAACCCTGCATAGTATAAGGAATTGAAATTGTAGGCTACCATAGCTTTTACTCGTTCCCATCTTCCTTGCACTCGTGGATTCTGCTTCCCGTCAATATCAATGCAGATACACGAACTGGGTTTATGAAGTAAGCGCTTTTTAGAGCGAGTGTCAAATATTCCAGAAACAGTCACACAAGGTAAAAGATGTTTCTTGATATACATCCGTTCTTCATCATCTTTGGAACTCCTATACCTCATAACAAGTGCTTTATATTTGGACGATAATAAGAATTCATATAGCCGAACTTCTTGATATGGTTCAATGGATGTTACATTCTTAAAACAAGATACCACAGGTTCAAAGGTCGGTTTGCAGCTCCGAACGGTGTTCCTATTTTTATCAGCATTCTTATTTGATTTTTCCATTTTTATTGTCATTGTTATTGTAGTGTCGTCGAAAGATGTAAGAGCTCAATTATCAAACTATTGAAAAAGGCCTATGTGTCTTTCGACGACACGATGATTACACATAAAAACATCAATTCTCTATTTGTTTATCTTCATTAGGCAGCATATTTAGAGCAACTTTCTTGTCGTAGCGTCTTTTGGCTGCATCTAACAATCGCTTCCAATTGATAAAGCATAGTTCAATTGGTTTTGGTAAAGTCGGATCGGGAGATTTGTCGTATAACGCATATTCGCACAAGACTTGGAGGGCTCGTATCCTATATCGTTTATCCATTGCCATTATGGATTCATAAAACGAGATGTAGAAAATGAAATGTTCTCTACTCGATTTAGACTTGCTCTTATGTTCCATATTAGCACTCCCTTTAAGCTCATTAGCTAATTGTTCAAACTCGTCATGTAAAACTTCTTTTGTCTTTTTGCTCATAATATTAACATTTAATAAGTTGATTTAATTTAATTTCTGTTTCCTGCTCGATAGTAGGCGTGGCGTGGCACTGCATCCAATCGAGAATCTCTTCGCGATTGAAATAGAGTTTGCGCCCACCGTGTTCGGGCTTGTGGAACGGGATCTTCCGTTCACTGGTGTATTTGTAGATGGTCGCTTCGCTGTAACCCGTTAGTCGGGCTACGGCTTTGACATCCATCATCACCTCCGATGGTGGAGGTATCGGCTCTTTCAATTGTCCGATAATTCGGTCGATGCCGAGTAGCTTTTTCAAATCGCCCACCGTTAGCATTGCTATGGGCGTTTCATCTGCTATCTTCTTTTCCATAAGCATATGTTTTTGCTTTGTTAATAAAAGTTTCTAACTATATGTATAATGAGAAAATAAACAGATTTAGAAAAAGTAAATTTGCCCCAAAATCGCTTGATTTCGGGGCAAAATGGGGAAGTTGGTAAAAAATATTACTAACTTATCTATTTTGAATAAGTGTGCAAACGGCCGTTATGATTTCGTCGTGAACCTTCCGATTGAGGGTGCCATTCTGGGCGACCATATACTGTTTGATACATTGCGCAATGCCATTAATAGTATTATACGAAATGTCGGCGATGGATTTTCTTAACCACTGCAAAGATACACGAGGGTATAGATGTTGGGCATATATTACATAAAACCATTTGCGAACATCTATTTTGGGATGACGCGCTAATGTTGTGCTTTTATATATTGCCTTTTTGGTGTTAGCAATACTAATCTCGGATGATGGATAACGCGGATCTTCGGTTGCTCTATTCTGCTCATTTATAGCATTGCAAATAATAGATAATGCATCCTTCTCCGAAGGGAACATTTTGATGAAGTCTTTATAAGACATTGGATAAAACGATTTTTTCATAATTTTCTATTTCTATAACACTTTTGCAGCCTCGTTAATCGTGTGATTATCGAAACTGTCGAGATAAACATTTGTGGTTTTCATATCGGCGTGGCCGAGCATCTGCGAAATTATCTCTCGCGGGATATGATTTTGTTGTAGGGTCATCGCCATTGTGTGGCGTGATACATAACTCGTCAGATGATAGTCAATATCAAGTTCGACTGCCAACTTTTCGAGATATTGTCGATATTTACCGTATCGACTGCGAATGTGATTGTAGAGTT
>SUZG01000005.1 GCA_015060015.1 Rikenellaceae bacterium
GGTTTGACGGAGTAAAGTAAGCACTTTTATCCCATTCAGTAGAGCAAGGGAGGAAATTTTCCTCTCTGCTTACTGAAGTTATCTCAAACCGATAATTCCGTTGCATTTATTAGTTGAATTTGCGAAACATTAAATATTATGAAGAAGTTTTTACTCCTCTCTCTCGCATTGTTCGCATTCGGCAGCGTAGCTTCTGCCGACAATCGCGAGACAACGACCCCTGCCAACCGCTATGAGCTGGCAGAGAGATTCACTGCAAGCAAGTTGCAGAATATGTTATTCTCAACCACCATCGACCCGCACTACTTCAAGTCGGGCGAGAAGTTCTGGTACAGCTACAAGACCAGCACCGGCACGAAATGGTATGTTGTGGACCCCGCAACACGCAAGCGTGAGCCGCTGTTCGACCACGTCAAGATGGCTTCGCAGTTGAGTGAGATTATGCACGACCCGTTTATTGCCGAGCAGTTGCCTATTCAGAATCTCGACGTAGCGGAAGATGGCAACACCTTCACTTTCGAGGTCAAATCATCGCAGGATGCCGTAGCCGAGAAGGGCAAGAAGGGTCGCCGCGAGAAGCAGATTTACTACTTCTCGTATGACTTCCAGACCAAGCAGCTCACACATCTTAAAGATAAGAAGAAGGAGACAAAGGAGTTGCGTTGGGCATCGGTTTCTCCCGACGGCAAGAGTGTTGTATATGCCAAGGACCTCAACCTCTATCGTATGTCACGCGAGGACTACGAGAAGTTGAAGAAGGACGAGAAGGATACTACCGTTGTGGAGATTCAGATTACCACCGACGGCGTGAAGGACTTCGGCTACGGTCAGCCACACTCAATGCTCAATACCGACACACTCTGCAATGGCAAGCGTCGCGGCGTGTATGGCGTATGGTCGCCCGACTCACGCTACTTCGCAACCATTCTGACAGACTCCCGCAAGGTTAAGGAGTTGTGGGTTATCGACGCTATTGCCGAGCCACGCCCCACACTCGAATCTTACAGATATCAGATGCCGGGCGAGAAGGAGGCCCCACAATATCACCTCTACCTGTTTGATATGAGTGATAACTCTCGTAAGGAGATTCTCACTTCACGCTTCAAGGACCAGACTTTGTCGATTGCCCGCCGACCACGCGAGCATAAGCAGCGTCATATGTACGACCAGCCCAACATCTGGCTCGGCGACGAGAATCGTATGTTCATCACTCGTTCAAGCCGCGACCTGCACCGCATAGATATCTGCTCTTACACCATTGGTCAGGATTCATTGCGACCAATCATTGAGGAACGCCTTAACACCTATATCGAGGTGCGTCCCTTATCGGCCCTCGGCAATGGCAAGGAGCTGATTCAGTGGAGTGAGAGAGATGGCTGGGCACACCTCTACCTCTATGACGACGAGGGAAACCTGAAGCGTCGCCTCACCGAAGGTGCTTGGCACGTTCATCAGATTGTAAAGGTTGATGAGAAGCGTCGCGTGGTGTATTTTACCGCTATGGGCCGCGAGGAGGGCGAAAACCCCTACTACCAGCACTTCTACTCGGTAAGCCTCGACGGTGGTGCTGTCAAGTTGCTCGACAAGGGCGAGTTCTTCCACTCTCCTACGATGGACGACTCGGCCCGCTACTTCGTGGATAACTACTCACGCGTTGATGCTATCCCCGAAACGGCTCTGTACGACTGCATGGGTAACAAACTGATGGTTTTGGAGACAAGCGATTTCTCACAGTTGCTGGCTAATGGTTACAAGTTCCCCGAGCCCTTCAAGGTTAAGGCTGCCGACGGCGTTACCGACCTCTATGGTGTGATGTACAAGCCTTTTGACTTCGACCCCGAGAAGAGTTACCCTATCGTCGATTATGTATATCCCGGCCCGCAGGTAGAGGCTACAACATACCCCTATACCCGTATGTCGGTACGCACCGACCGCCTTGCACAGGCCGGATTTATCGTAATCACCGTTGGTAATCGTGGCGGCCACCCCGACCGTTCAAAGTGGTATCACAACTATGGCTACGGCAACCTGCGTGACTATGGTTTGGCGGATCAGAAGGCCGCTATCGAGCAGCTCGCTGCACGCCACAGCTTCATTGACATCAATCGCGTAGGTATTCACGGGCACTCTGGCGGTGGCTTTATGTCAACGGCAGCCATACTGCAATACCCCGACTTCTTCAAGGCGGCTGTATCGTGTGCCGGCAACCACGACAACAAAATTTACAACCGCTGGTGGAGTGAGACTCACCACGGCGTGAAGGAGGAGGTAAACGAGAAGGGTGACACAACCTTTGTTTACAAAATCAGCAGCAACCCCGAGATTGCAAAGCGTTTGAAGGGTCATCTGTTGCTCGTTCACGGCGAGATTGACAACAACGTACACCCGGGCAACTCTACACGCGTAGTGAATGCTCTTATTCGTGCCAACAAGCGTTTCGATATGCTCTATCTGCCCACACAGCGACACGGCTTCGGTGATATGAACGAGTACTTCTACTGGCGATTGGTTGAACACTTCACCGACTATCTGATTGATGGTCGCCAGCGAGAGGTAGATATTCCACAACGATAAAATTCATTAAGTTTATATTTCGATGAAGAAGACATTATTTATTACTATTGCAGCTCTCTCGACCACGCTGTTCAGTGCCTTTGGACAGGGTAACTTCGGCTTGGTCTTTCCACAGGCGGAGAGTAATCTTCCAAAGTCAAAAGCTCCCGTTCCCGTATGCGAACGCAAGGCTTTTGTTATGCAACCGACCCATTTGGAGCCTACCGCCGACGGCAATCTTACGCTTACCGGTGGCTGGCAGATGATTGAGGCTGCGACACTCGTAGAGAAGGATATTACGGTGTGGAACACCGCCGTTACCGACGGCTGGTATAACGCCACCGTGCCCGGCACTGTTCTCACCACCTTGGTTGAGCAGCAGGTATATCCCGACCCATATTACGGACTGAACAACCTCTACATACCCGAGACGTTGTGTCGTCAGGAGTGGTGGTATCGTATCTCGTTCCCCACACCCGACATCGCAGAGGGCGAGCTGCTCTCGCTGCTCTTCAACGGTATCAACTACAAAGCCGAGGTGTGGCTCAATCGCAAGCGTCTGGGCAATATTGCCGGAGCATTTACGCGTGCGGAGTTCGCCATAAATGACTGTCTGAACAACAATGGCGACAATATCCTCGCTGTGCGTATCATCCCGCCCCACAACCCCGGTATTCCTCACGAGCAGGAGTTCAACTCGGCAGGCCCCAACGGAGGAGCATTGTGCCTTGATGGCCCGACATTCATCTCATCGGAGGGCTGGGACTGGATTCCGGGCATCCGAGACCGTAACATAGGTATATGGCAGGATGTTCAAATCATTCGTGCAGGTGCAATATCGCTTAAAGATCCACAGGTTATCACCGACCTGCCCTTGCCCGACACATCAAAGGCCGACATCACTATCTCTACACTCGTTGAAAACAGGTCAAAAGCGGCAGCAAAGGCGACTATCAAGGGCTCTATCGGTGATATCAGGTTCGCAAAGGAGCTTACACTGGCTGCCGGCGAGAAGATTGAGGTGGAGTTCTCACCCGAAGAGTTTCCACAGCTGACAATGCAGAACCCCAAACTTTGGTGGCCCAACGGCTATGGCGAGCAAAATCTCTATAATCTGACGCTTACGGTTGAGCAGAATGGCACAAAGACCGAGCAGAAGAGTGTTCGCTTTGGCGTGCGAGAGCTCACTTATGAGCTTATGGCACGCAACGACAGCCGCGAGCATATCCGCTTCCGTTATAGCCCCACCGACATCAGCGACAATGGCAAGGTGTTGCTCAATTATCGCAAGCGTATCACGCCAGCAAACGGCAAGTTCGGTCCTACGGTGATTCCAGCTCTGCATAAAGAGATGGAGCAGTATGTGGAGAGATTGCCCGACAGCGAAAACCCATATCTCGTGATATGTGTCAATGGAGTCAAGATATTCTGCAAGGGCGGTAACTGGGGTATGGACGATGGTATGAAGCGTGTCAGCAGAGAACGCCTGGAGCCATATTTCCGTCTGCACAAGGAGATGAACTTCACGATGATTCGCAACTGGACAGGCGAATCAACCGAGGAGGAGTTCTATTCGCTATGCGATGAGTATGGTCTGCTTGTATGGAACGATTTTTCAATCTCGACAGGCGACTACAACCTCAACCCTATCGATGCAAACCTCTTCCTTGCGAATGCTCGCGAGATTGTACGCCGCTATCGCAACCACCCCTCTATTGCTATATGGTGTCCGCGTAACGAGGGCTATGCACCCGACTATCTGGAGGACGGATTTCAGGATATCATACTCAACGAGGATGGCACACGCCACTATCACGGCAACTCTCGTCTGATGAATCTCTGTCAGAGTGGCCCTTGGGGTTATTTTGACAAATATCAGGAGTTTGCAACGGGTAAGGCCGAGGGCTTCTCTACCGAGTTGGGAGCCCCCTCAATGCCTACGGCAGAGACCCTGCGTAAGTTCATCGCACCCGAAGATTTGTGGCCCATTGGCGATGTGTATTACTATCACGACCTGCACCAGAACATTCACGGCTGGCAGACCTATATGCAGCACATCAACTTCCTGGGTGATGCTCCCTGTCAGACTATTGACGAGTTCTGCGACCGTGCACAATATCTCAACTATGAGATTTACCGCAATATGTTTGAGAGCTGGAACCACAAGATGTGGAACCATACAAGCGGACTGCTGCTCTGGATGACCCATCCGGCATGGCCCAGCGTAATCTGGCAGACATACACCTACGACTACGAGACGCCCGCCGCATACTTTGCCTCTCGCAAGGCGTGCGAGCCTACCCACATACAGTGGAACGCTACGAGCAAGAAGTTGCAGGTGGTAAATGCCTCTCGCGAGGAGTATAAGCAGGCCGTAGCCCTCGCTACGATATACAATGCCGACGGCAAGGCTATCAGCAAGCACCGCCTGTCGGTGGATGTGGTGGCAAACTGCACTACGGAGTGTGCTGAAATAAGTTTACCGGCATCGGCAAAGGGTCTTACGCTGGTACGCTTGCAGCTCTGTGACAAAAAGGGCAAGAAGATTTCGGAGAACGACTATTGGATAGATGCGACCAATCCGACCGTCTATTCATCATTGGATCCGATTGGCAAGGCAGCCATCTCATGGCGTGTGATAAGCAAGCAGACCAACGCAGCGGCAACCACTCTTACGGTGGAGGTACGCAACAAGTCGAAGCGTATCGCCCTGAACATAAAATCGAATGTGCGTGAGGCCGACAGCAACGAGGCTATCCTCCCTGCATACGCATCGGACGGATATTTCCACTTGTTACCCGGCGAAAAACGCAACCTGACTATTGAGGTACCGGCAACAGTCGCCCAGCCCAATATGAGGGTGGATTTCTCAGGATTCAATCTGTAAGATACTACATAAGACAACAGAAAAAGCCTGCCAAATGTTGGCAGGCTTTTATGTTTAGATATTGTAATACAACTATCACTCCCTACTCCACAATCACTACGCGATTGGTATTGTTTACAGGGAATATTGAGTCTGTTGAGCCTACACCCTTCCACGAAAGTCTCTCCTTACTTACGCCGTGATTAACCAAATAATCATAGACGCACTTTGCTCTCTCTTCTGACAATGTCTGATTATACTGCGGAGTACCTGTGTCGGCATCGGCGTGGCCGATAATCGTAAATTTGGTTGCATCGGGCGACTCCTTTATAGCCTCACCCACCAACTGCAACGTAGCCTTTGCCTGCTCCGACAACTCTGCACTATTGATTGTAAAGAAGACCGCCGACGAGGTGATGATGCTGTTATTGGTGTGGATATGCTCCTCACGCACAAGTTCGGTACGCAACTCCTTGTTCTCGGCAACAGCCTTATTTGTAGCCGACTGCTGTGCAGCTAACTGGTCGGCCAAAACCTTCTCGTTCTGCAACGACTCCGCCAAGCTTACCTCCAGCACTGCAATAGCAGCGAGGTAACCATCAACATCGGTCTGCGAGTATGCCAACTCCCAATTTCGTTTATTGAAACGATAGGTCAATCCGAGGGTCGCTGTATAGATCTGGCCCACGCGACCTGAATTGGCCTTCACGGCCTTAGGCATATCTCCTCCGGGGGTAAAGATGGTCTTCATCTCCAAATTGATGTCAAAAGCCTCACTCACGCGGAAGGTGTGATTCATACCGGCATTCATCGCAAAACCCGCCGAGCCATCATCGCCCATATCGACGATATTTACACCCATACCGCCAAAAATCTTGGCATAATAGACCCTGTCTTCGCGGTAGCCGCCTATCCAATTCGAGAGGTTGATGATACCGTCGAAGTGCGGCATCATCCAATAGCTGTCGAACTTGTCGTGAGCCTTATTCGACATATTCAGCTCACCTCCGCTTGCCTGCAATCGCATACCTACGATGGGGTTAAACCACTTGGTAGCTGTAATCTCGGCCATCCAGCCGATATTATCACCGAACTTACCTTGCTTACCACCCCACTTATTCCACGCCGTATAGGTAGCACCACCACCTACCGTCAGCTCCATATTCGACCAAAAGCCGTTGTTGTAGTAGCCTTTCCAGCGAAGGCCCTCTGCCGACATCTCCTGAGCCGATAGACTACTTACAGAGAGTGTCAAAATTGCAAAAAAGAGTAAATTTCTTTTCATAATCCAAATAAGGTTACTTTATAATTGTGAATGAATAAACCCGTTGCACCTGACTCCGAGTAAATCTCTCCTCTTCCTTTGCAAATAGTACGCCAAAAAAAATACACCCCCGACTCATTCAGAGCCGAGGGTGTGGCTAATACCTTTCAAAAACTATTAACCGCATTTAGAATATCCGCAAGACATACAGGTCAGGCAACCATTCTGGTAAGCCATATCCTCCTGTCCACACTGCGGGCACTTGCCCTTTGACTTTGTGCCATCGGCAATATATTGTTTGAGTGCTCGCTGCACACCATTCTTCCATGTATTGATACTCTCGCTATTAAGATGCAGACCGTCAATCAAATGCACCACCTTGTCGATAGGCATTCCGTGACGCAACACGCCCGAAATAAGCTTGGCATAGTTCCAGAACTCCTCGTCAAACAAACGCGAGATACCACCGATTGTGTTGGTATAACCATAGCGGTCCACATACTGGAAGTCGTAACGCTTTGTGCCGTCCTCCTCGCGAACCTGAATGATGCAACCCTTGGTAACCTTGCGGGGGATATACATAGCATCCTCCTCAATCTTACCTGTAAAAATCTCATAAGGACGACCATTCTGAATACCCACAAACGCAATCCAATCCTCCGCACCGTTCTTGAAACGAACGATATCGGCAGGGATAGATGTAGGACGCTTGCGAGAGTTATCCACCACATTGTCGCACTTCTTGTCGGCCTTCTTCTTCGCATCGAGCAACACACCGTCACGGCAACCGTCACGATATACTGTTACGCCCTTACAACCACACTCCCAAGCGGTCTTATATACCTCGGCAACCAACTGCTCCGACACCTCATTCGGAAGGTTTACGGTTACAGAGATTGAGTGATCCACCCACTTCTGAATAGCACCCTGCATACGCACCTTGGCAACCCAGTCGATATCGTTTGCCGTAGCACCATAGTAAGGCGATGCCTTCAACCACTCGTTAAGCTCCTCGTCGGGAATGGTCTGCAAGCGTGAAGTATCGTAGCCATTCTGCTCCAACCACTTGACAAACTGGTGGTGATATACATAATACTCCTCGAACTTTTCGCCCATCTCATCCACGAAATCGGCAGTCTTGCCCTTGTCCGATGGATTAATCTTGCGACGACGCTTATATACGGGACGGAACACTGGCTCGATACCCGATGTTGTCTGCGACATAAGCGATGTAGTACCCGTAGGAGCAATCGTAAGCATTGCAATATTACGGCGGCCATACTTCGCCATCTCCTCATAGAGTGCAGGATCAGCCTCCTTGATACGCTGAATCATAGGATTATTTGCCTCGCGAGCAGCGTCATAGATAGGGAACGCACCACGTTCCTGTGCCATCTTTGTAGAGGCACGATAAGCCTCAACAGCCAATGTGCGGTGCACATTAACAGCAAAATCGATAGCCTCGTCAGAGCCATAACGCAAGCCCAAAGCGGCCAGCATATCGCCCTCGGCAGTGATACCCAAACCGGTACGACGGCCACGCAATGCCATATCCTTAATCTTCACCCACAGGTCATACTCCACGCGGCGGATATCATCCTCCTCGGGGTCAGCGGCTACCTTATTTATAATAAGCTCAACCTTCTCCAGCTCCAAGTCGATGATGTCGTCCATCATACGCATAGCCTTGCCAACGTGCTGCTTGAAGAGGTCGAAATTGAACTTCGCATTCGCCTTGAAAGGATTCTCTACATAGCTCAACAGGTTGATAGCCAGCAAACGGCAACTATCGTAAGGGCAGAGAGGAATCTCGCCGCAGGGGTTTGTCGATACGGTAGTAAAGCCCAAATCGGCATAGCAATCGGGCACACTCTCGCGGATGATTGTATCCCAGAACAATACACCCGGCTCGGCTGACTGCCAAGCATTGTGGATAATCTTCTCCCACAACTTCTTGGCGTTGATTTCGGTCTTGATGCGTGGGTTATCCGAATGGATGGGGAACTGCTGTGAATAGGGAGTACCCGCCATTGCAGCACGCATAAACTCGTCATCAATCTTGATTGAGACGTTAGCTCCCGTAACCTTACCCGACTGTGTCTTGGCATCGATAAATCTCTCTGCATCGGGGTGCTTGATTGAAAGCGAAAGCATCAACGCACCACGACGGCCATCCTGTGCTACCTCGCGGGTAGAGTTCGAATAACGTTCCATAAAAGGTACGATACCCGTTGATGTAAGAGCCGAATTCAATACAGGAGTACCCGCAGGACGCAACTCCGAGAGGTCGTGACCTACACCGCCGCGACGCTTCATCAACTGCACCTGTTCCTCATCCATACGGAAGATACCGCCATAAGAGTCGGCGTGCTTGCGGTTACCGATAACAAAGCAGTTTGACAGAGATGCCACCTGCAAGTTGTTGCCGATACCGGTCATAGGGCCACCCTGTGGAATAATATAACGGAAATGGTCAAGCAACGAGAACACCTCTTCCTTGCTCATCGGGTTGGGGTATTTGTTCTCGATGCGTTCAATCTCGGCCGCAATACGGTTGTGCATATCCACAGGAGAACTCTCGTAGATATGGCCGAAAGAGTCTTTCAACGCATATTTGCTCACCCACACGGTTGCAGCGAGGTCGTCGCCGCCGAAGTACTCTTTCGATGCCGCTACGGCATCGTTATAACTCACTTCGGTAAGTGATTTTTGGTTTTTTGACATATTTTTTATCTATTTTTTTTGAATATTTCCTATATCTATCCATTAGGGGCGGAAGAGACCATTACAAAGGTCCGAAAAAATAGAGCCACAAAAAACAAGGCCCTATATAATTTTTCGACAAGTTATTTACAAAAACAAAAAATCTGCGTCGTATCAACATACAACGCAGATTAGAATTTTCGGGCTGAAAAATTTTGATTTCAGGCCTTTTCGGAAGAGCTATTTCACTCCATAATCAAAGATTCATCGTCAGCGACTTGGTCTTCTTCGTTTTAAGGTCTTCATACACAATATCGACCTGACCACCGCGGTAGCTGCCCTCCTCGTTGGCACGCTTTTCATACAGGAGAGGATATTCGTCATAGATATCAAAGACCGTTCTATATTCATCGTTTTCGCCTATATGGCCCTCGCCTCTCACTTCCAGCGTAACAGACTCTTCACCAATCAGATACTCAATATTGGTCGATACAGAGCAAGCATCATTGCTGTAATAGTAGCGATATGGCAACCTGTTGTAATTAAATCTGAAACAATCCTCCTCGCCCTCGCTTCCGCTGATTGATGCCAGAATGTTAGTATTGGCCGTTCCATTCACCTTCACCAGCTGCCACACACCACCTTCGGCGAGAGATTTGCCATCGGTCCGCAGTTCATACTGGTCATAGTAGTTAGTTCCTATCAGGAATATAACCTTGCCCTCATCGACAAAGATATTTGCATCCTTGAAGTATAGCTCCTTTATGAACTCGGCCTCCGTCTGCCTCTCGGCAAAGAGAGCCTCGGCATAAATCGCAAATTGAGGATACATAGTCACGGGCGAGAGAGTATAGACAACCTGTTCAGCAAGCATTCTGCTGCTATAATCCCTATCAGACTTCTCGCTTCCATCACCCACTACACACGAGCTGAGTCCGAGCAAGGCGATACATATTATAATAATATACTTTTTCATAGCAGCCTCCTATTTTTTACCTTTTTTTGATGAATCAAAACGATAACCGAGGCCCACACGGCCCCAGCCGCCAATGCCGGTACCAATCTCTGCAAAGCCGAACAGCTTGCGGCCAAACGAGCAGCCGAACAACGTAGCATCGGCCCAGAGAAACGACGCTCCGCTACCAACAACCACGCCCAACGACAGAGAGGAGTAGAGCTGCACATTATCCCTATACATATAGACAAAACGCACCGTAGGCATCACTCCGACCATAAATTCGTTGAGTTGCTCGATTTTTCTGTCGGTAAGGTTATCTCGGCGAGATTGTGTAACGGCACCGAACCACACTGTGCCACCATACTGAAACCAGCGACGGGAGTGATAGGTATAGCTCAATGAATAGGTTCCGACAAATCGTCTGTCGGTAAGATAAGTCTCGGCATCCAGCATCTGCTCTCTGAAACTTGGGTCATAATCAACCCAATATTCATCATCCAGAAACATATCTGCAGCCATAGAGTATGTGCCGACGCCGACACGAAACTCGTGTTTGTCGATTCGCTTGGGACGCTGACGAATGATAGTCTCAATATTGTCATCATCCACGAGCCTCACTTCATCTGCCACTTCAACTTCTCCGAGCCCTTCATTCACAATATTTTGTGCAGAAAGAGGCCCCGAGAGGAGCAGGAACAGCAGAAATAGTTTTAAGGTCTTCATAAAGTTTGTTAGGTATATTTTTCGTAATGCGATTATAGAGAATAAGCACTCTATTTTACCGCGATAGCATCAATCTCAACCTTCGCACCCATAGGCAACTTGGCAACCTCGTAGCACATACGGGCGGGCATCTGCTCGGTAAAGAATGTAGCATAGACACCATTCATAGCGGCAAAATCGGCGATGTCATCAAGCAGAACGGTAGTCTTTACCACATCTGTCAGGGCGTAACCCGCCTCTTCAAGAATGTAACGGAGATTGGTAAGCGACTGACGGGTCTGCTCCTCGATGCTCTCGGGCATTTTACCCGTTGCACCATCAATAGGCAGCTGACCTGAAACATAGATTGTACCGTTATTCTCAACGGCTTGTGAATATGGGCCTACGGCCTTGGGAGCCAGAGGCGAAGCAATAATCTTTTTCATACGCATAGATAATATTAATAAAAGTATATACTAATTAAGCAGCACACCTAACTGTGGTGGTCCATAGAACAAATATAGCAAAAAAGCACGGAACTACAAAAAAATCTTATTCTGGTATCTTCCGACCAATAAATCGGCATCAGCACCAAATAAATAGTATGAAATCATAAAAAATACATATCTTTGTGCCATACGGAAGAAAAGACGCTTCCATCACCTATTTTTTGAAAGAATATTTAACAAAACTGATTTGAGCTATGAAAAAGATTATCATTATCTCGTTGTTGGTAGTGGCCGTAGTTGCCATTGTCTTTGCCTGCTGCCCCTGCCGCAAGGGTAAGAACAACGCAACACTCACCGAGGGTCAGTGGCACGTGGTGCGTATGATGAACCACGACCTGAAAATCACCGCCGAGCAGTTCACATTCACATTCCTTGCCGACGGCGTATTTGCCGGCACAGGTGCCTGCAACCAGATTAACGCACAGTACAGCAAGGGCGAGAAGGGAGAGCTTACATTCAGCAACCTCGCATCAACAAAGATGATGTGCCCCGACATTGAGTTGGAGGAGACCTTCAACCAGATTCTTGAAGGCACAACGCACTACGAGATCGATGGCGAGATGTTGATGCTCTTCTCTAACGGCGAGATGCAGGCCGTATTGAAGCAGGTGAAATAGATATCTCTCGCAAAGCAGAAAAGAGGTTGCCCGATAACCGGACAACCTCTTTTTCTTGGCTTTGGCTCAACACCTCTGCCCTATGTTTTGCAATTATGCGGTTGCAACCTTCTTCTTGCTACCCTTCTTTGCGGCCAACGCCTTATCTACCTCAATCTCAAAGTCGGCCAACACGTTCATATAGTTGATGAACGCCTCGTAAGACGAGCCATAAGGGTTGAAGTATGAGTGAACATCGCCGTCAGAGAGCCACTTTGTTGCCATATAGTAGAAGTGGTCCGAAGTCTGCATAAAGTTCCATACATACTCGTAATCGGCACTCTTCAACGCCTTAACCTTATCCTTCAAAGCGTAGAGCTTGCTGAATGCCTCATTCTGCAACTCGTTACCCAACCAAGCGGTAACATCTCTCTCCTCGTCAGCCCACGACATAACGTGAGGACAGTGCAGAACGCCCACAGGCTGATAAGCCTTCGCTGCCTCGCTGACAGTAGCGAATGACATATCGCCGGCATCAAGGATAGCCTTTGGCAGAGCCTTCACGAAGTCGAAGATACCTGTTGTGGCCTTCTGGTGCTCACCAAATGTCTCATAGTCCATAAAGAGGTTGATAACCTCGCCGGCATCCTCCTTAACCCACGATGCGAACTTCTCGGCGGTCAAAGGATACTGATCCCAGCCCTTGTTTGAGAAGCGGAAAGCGATATCGTCAGAGAGCTTATAGTTACGCAACAGTACACGCAAGCGGTTATCGATAGCGTTAGTATAGAGATAGTTAGGCGACTTCCAACCCATAACGTGCTTTGCACCCTCGGCCAGAATAGTCTTGAAACCCAGCTCCGATACCATCTCGCCGATAGCGTCAGAGTAGATCAACTCGGTGTTGCGGAAAGCAACGGGCTTCTTGCCAAACTCATCCTTAATCATCTTTGAGTGCAACTTAACCTGCTCTACGAAGTCCTCCTTCGATGAGAGGGCTGCCAAAGAGTGTGAATAAGTCTCTGCCAGGAACTCCACACAACCTGTCTCGGCCAAGGCACGGAATGAATCCAACACCTCGGGAGCATAGGCACGGAACTGCTCAACAGCCGAGCCTGTGATTGAGAATGAGCACTTGAAAGTTCCCTTATTCTCCTTAATAAGCTTCAACAAGAGTGCATTCATCGGCAAATAGCACTGACGTGCAACCTTCTGCATAATGGCACGGTTGGTAAAGTCGTCCAGATAGTTATGGTCCTTACCGATGTTAAAGAATCGGTAGATTTTCAAACGCCAAGGCTGGTGCACTTGAAAATATAAACATACTGTCTTCATATTATTGTATCTTTTTGTTATTTTTTATCACTCTCGTTAATAGCGTCCTGATATACATCCTTAATCTTGGCAGCGGCGTTGTTCCACTTCAAGCCGGTAACCTCCTCCAAGCCCTTCTCGGCGAACATCTTCGACAAGGCGGGATACTTCACAAAGCCATAGATAGCGTCAGCCATAGCATCAACATCCCAATAATCCACCTTCACGGCATAGTCCAGAACCTCGGCTACACCACTCTGCTTTGAGATGATTACAGGCACATTGGCACGCATAGCCTCTAACGGCGAGATACCGAAGGGCTCCGATACCGACGGCATAATATATACATCCGACAGCTGGAACATATTATGCACATCGTCGCCCTTCAGGAAGCCTGTAAAGTGGAAACGGTCGGCAATACCCAGACGGGCAACACGGCGGATGACGTGGTTCATCATATCACCCGAACCGGCCATCACGAAACGCACATTAGGCACTCGCTTCAATACCTTGGCAGCAGCCTCAACGAAGTAGTCGGGACCCTTCTGGAAGGTGATACGGCCCAGGAATGTCACAATCTTATCCTCCACGCCACGTTCCGGAAGCTCGTTGTCCTTATCCACGAAACGTACTGCGTTATGCACCGTTACAACCTTCTCGGCAGGGATATTATACTTCTCGATAACGATGTTACGAGTAAGGTTTGACACAGCAATAACCCTATCGGCAGCAGCCATACCGGCACGTTCTATCTCATAGACACGCGTATCGATATTGTCGCTTGACGAACGGTCAAACGATGTGGCGTGCATATGCACTACAAGAGGTTTTCCTGACACTCGCTTCGCTGCGATACCCGCAAAGTAAGTGAGCCAGTCGTGGGCGTGGATAACATCAAACTGTCCCTCCAACTGACGTGCTACCTCGGCAGCAACAACGGCATAGCGTGCAACCTCCTCCATAAGGTTAGCTCCATACTTGCCCGAGAATGTGTAACGCTGCGTCCAGCTATCGCCCTCACGCTCCCAGAACTTGCGTCCCGTGCGTTCGTACTCTTCGCGATAGGTGTCCCACTCCTCGGGAGAGATGTAGGGAACCATATTAGAGTCGATATGAATGAACGAAATCTTACGCATAATATCGTCAGCACCCTCAATCGTAGAGTCGCAATAGCGTGCCTCTATATCGCTGGCATTGACAACCTTAACAAAACGTTCATCCTCATCGCCCGATGCACGAGGCATCACAAAGATAACCTCCACATCATTTCGTGCAAGGCCTCTGGTCATACCGTAGCAAGCGGTACCCAAACCTCCGGCAATATGAGGGGGAAACTCCCAGCCAAACATTAATACTCTCATCCTATAATTGTTTTATTATTTCTTCGTCTTTTTCTTCTCATCCTTTACAGGTGCAGTCTTGGCTGCACTCTTCTTCGCAGTGGCCTTTACGGCCTTCTTCGCGGCTACGGGATTCTCTGTCTTCTTCGCGGTAGCCTTAACTGCTTTCTGCTCGGTGGCGGGCTTTGCCTCCTTCTTCGCGGCTACGGGCTTCTCTGTCTTCTTCGCGGTAGCCTTAACTGCTTTCTGCTCGGTTGCGGGCTTTGCCTCCTTCTTAACTGCCGGCTTCTTTGCACTCTTGGCAGGTTTCTCAGCCTTTACGCCTTTCATAGCATCAATCTGCATCTTGATATGCAGCAGAGCTCCGACACTTGTAGCCTGCGACAAGCAACCGCGTGCTCGGAATGGAGGATCACCCTCAAAACATTCACTCACCGAACCGATACAAGCGGTCTGAATCTCCTCATTAAAGCCTGCAAGAATCTCCTCGGCATCAGAGAGAAAACGACTGCCTGCAATAGCGAAACAACTCTTCACGTAGAGCATCAACGGCCAAATCCAGATTGAGCCGTTACGAGAGGCCAAATCCTGTGAACGCTGGTCATCGGCATAGGAAGGCTCATAGTGAGCATTGCGAGGCGAGAGAGAACGCAGACCACGAGGTGTCATCAAGTGCTGACGAACAACACTCAACACATCCATAATCTGACCCTCGTCAAGCATCGTATAATCCAATGCACAAGCAACAATCATATTTGAACGGCGGAAGTCATTGACCTCATAATCATTTACATAGTCGGCAAGGTAACCCTCCTCCGACAACCAGAACTTCGCAAGGAACGACTCCTTGGTCTTGGCAGGTATATCGGCCCACTTCTCCACGAACTCCTTATCCTTCATCTTGCGGGCCAACTCCAATGTATAAGATACGGCGTTGTACCACAAAGCCTCAATCTCTACGGCATAACCGGCACGCTGTGCGACAGGCTTACCATCCACCTGCGTATTCATCCAGGTAAGAGCCTCATTGTCGGCAGCTGCCCATACAAGTCCGTTATCGTGCAAAACAACCTTACCGCCAAAACCGCGACGATAAGCCTCCAAAATAGATTTCATGGCCTCGCCATAGCGTTCCCACAACTTCTTGGCAGTGATATGCTTCTCCAGATGCTGCAAGGTCCAGAAGAACCACAACGGAGCATCAGCTGCAACCTGTGCCGAAGCCGAGCCAGCGAAGTCGCCATTGTGCATCTCGGAAACCATCGTATCAAGCACATCGAGGCAATCCTCCTTATAACCCTGCTCCAAAACAATACCGGGCAGAGAGATAAGCGTATCGCGACCAACTGATCCATACCAGGGATAGCCGGCAATCATCTCTGTACGGCCACCCGGACGACGCACTACAAACTGGCGTGCAGAGTGGTGCAGACAGCTGATGAAATCAATCTTATGCGTACGGCGAGCCAGCGATGCCTCATACATCTCGGTAATGGCATCGGCAGAGGCAACCTCCTCGGTAGCTGCCGAGAAGATGATGCTTTCGCCCTTCTTGATTGACATCTCGAAGTAACCCGTAGTGAGCAAATCCTCGTAGCCATCGTAGCCACGCTTAATCTCCTCGGGGTACTCAAAGCCGTAATACCAATCGGGAGCAGCAACGAACTCCGCATCCTTCTTGTTGGTCTGCAAGTGCAACCAGGGATAACCCTCATAGAGCTTGCACTTCACACCACCCGTGATTGGGTATGAACGGCCATTAGCCTCGACATTAGCCTTCGACAAAGAGTGCTTGTTACGGAAGGCGAAGAATGGGCGAAGACGCAACGTAGTGTCAGAGTGAGCATCTACCAGAGTATAGCGGATCATAAGCTGTGTACGCTTGTGAATCCACAACAACTCCTTACGCAGGATAACACCTCCTACACGATAGGTAATCGTAGGTGTAGGCGTATATTCAAAATCGGTAATATACTTATGGCCTCGTGGCTCATACACGCCCTTATAGCGGTGAAGTGCCAAATTGAACGACTGGTCGTGCTGGATGATAGTCTCGTCAAGCGATGAGAGCAGCACATAAGCCTCATCACTCTGGTCTATCGGAGCAACCATAAGTCCGTGGTATTTGCGAGTGTTACAGCATACAATCGTAGTACTCATATAGCCGCCCTTACGGTCGGTTGCGAGCATCTCACGCTGAAGCGAATACTCCAAATTACCCAACTCATTCTTGTCAAATGTTAATGCCGACATATTTAAGTTTTTGAAAAATTATTTATTTTCAGTAAAGTTAGTAAAATTTTCACAAATTGTATCGTGATTTTTATATTTTTTATCCTTTTCGGATATTTATTTCACAAAGCAGGCTTTTTTGTCCATCTTGTCGGGCGGAATAACTCCGCCCGCAAGAAGCGACAACTTTTCTAATCTCGATTTATGCCCACTTTACCAAAGCGAAGTCCATACGGTGTGGCAGGCGGTCATTCTTGGGATATACACGCAATGCCACATCAAATGTTCCGGTACGCTCGGGAGTGTAGTCAATAGCGAAAGTTACGGTGCGACCCTCTACATTCTTCAATGCAAGAGGCTTGGTAGCTACGACATTGACAGCCTCACCGGCCTCAATCTGCTTGGCAACAACCAACTCAACGCCCAGATCCTCGGCACGCAGATTAGCAATATCGAGAGATACCTCATAGAGATATTTCTTATCAACGAAGATTGCCTCGTTATCCAGCTCCACACGCTGAACATTCAAAATCTTCACATCGTCCCACGCAGCCGATACCTTACGCTTCCATGCTGCCATCTCACGAGCCATACGGTAGTTATTCTCCACCATCTGCTCCTTACGCACGGCGAGCTTGTTATAGAAACGATCCTCGTAATCAACCAGCTGACGGTTCATCGTAAAGTTAGATGCGATGTCGGCGATACACTTCTTCATCGCCTCGCACCAGCGGTGAGGAATGCCATCCTCCTGACGGTCGTAGTAGAGAGGTACGATCTGATCCTCAATAGTGTTGTAAATCATCTCGGCATCCAACTCATCCTGGAACTTCTGCTCGGCGAAGGTACGTTCCATAGGAAGCATCCAACCTGCTCCCTCCTTGTAACCTTCAACCCACCAGCCGTCAAGCACAGAGAACTGCATAACGCCGTTCATCACACACTTCTCGCCCGAAGTACCCGAAGCCTCCAAAGGACGTGTAGGAGTATTCAACCATACATCGACACCCTGAACCATACGGCGAGCCAGCTCCATATCGTAGTTCTGCAAGAATACAATCTTACCCACGAACTCCGGCATTGACGATACCTCAACGATACGCTTGATAAGATCCTGACCCGGCTTATCGTTCGGGTGAGCCTTACCGGCGAAGATGAACTGTACGGGGCGTTCCTTGTTATTTACCAACGCTGAAAGACGTTCCAGGTTGGTGAACAACAGGTAAGCACGCTTATATGTTGCGAAACGACGAGCAAAACCGATTGTCAATACATCAGGACGGATACGTTCTGCGGTCTGTACCATCTGACGAGGTGAATCGAAACGCACCTGCTTGGGATCGGTGTAACGCTTGCGGATGTGGTTAATCAAACGAGTCTTCAACTCGATACGTTCGTGCCACAACTCGCCGTCATCAATCTTGTGTACGCCCTGCCACTCAGGGATATTATAGACGTGGCTGTTGAATCCCTTCGGGAAGTACTTCTCGTAGAGGCGACGCAGGTTAGAGGCAACCCAAGTGGGGAAGTGAACACCATTGGTTACATAGCCGATGTGCAACTCATTCTTGAAGTAGCCCGGCCACATATTACCAAGGATATCCTTCGACACCTCTCCATGCAACCACGATACGCCATTAACCTCCTGTGAAAGGTTACATGCCAATACCGACATTGAGAAGCGTTCGTTAGGATCGTTAGGATTGGTCTTACCCAGGTTGATGAACTGCTCCCAGGTGATGCCCAGCACATCGGGATAGTGCGACATATACTGACGCATCATAGACTCGGGGAAGGCATCGTGTCCTGCGGGCACGGGTGTATGTGTAGTAAAGAGTGACGATGCACGCACAACCTCCAAAGCCTCAGAGAACGACAGACGCTTCTTTGCAATGAGGTTACGGATACGTTCAATGCCGATGAAGGCAGCGTGACCCTCGTTGCAGTGATATACCTGCTGCTTAACGCCCATCTTGGTAAGAGCACGGATACCACCAACGCCGAGCAACAACTCCTGCTTCAAACGCATCTCCCAATCGCCACCGTAGAGGTAGTATGTAATCTGACGATCCTCCTCGCGGTTTGCCTCATAGTCGGCATCCAAGAGGAAGAGGTCGGTACGACCTACCTGGCACTTCCATACGCGAGCCGACAATGTACGGCCGGGGAATGCAATCTGTACGGTAACCCAGTTACCGGCCTCATCACGCACGGGCGAGATAGGCAACTTCGAGAAGTTCTGTGCCTCGTAAGTAGCAACCTGACTACCCTGTGCAGAGAGTTGCTGTGTGAAGTATCCGTAGCGGTACAACAGACCTACGGCAACCATAGGAGTATTCTTATCAGAAGCCTCCTTCAAGTAGTCACCGGCCAGAATACCCAGACCGCCAGAGTAGATCTTCAACGACGAGTGCAAACCATACTCCATTGAGAAGTATGCAACAGAGGCACTCTTGGGATCGGCCTTCTCCGACATATACTCTTTGAGCTGTGCATCAACAGCATCCAGACGGGCAAGGAACTGCTTATCTTTCTCCAACTCGTTGATACGAGCCAGCGGCAACTTGTCGATAAGTGCGATAGGATTGCGTTCAACAGCGTTCCACAACTCGGGGTCGATGCACTCAAACAGGTCACGAGCCGACTGTGTCCAGCTCCACCACAAGTTACGAGAGATTGCCTCCAAAGCACTCAAACGTTCTGGCAGACGCTTCTCAACCATCATACGGTGCCAAGAGGGCTTGTTTGATGTGAGCTGCTGACGCACGAAGTTAATCTGCTCGGTATAGTTTCCGCCATCCTCAACAAGTGCACGGTTTGTGCGGGCAACAGAGTTCTCCAAAGCCTCAACATAAGCCTTCTGGTAGTGCTTGTAGAAGTTACGCCACAACGCCTTGTCTGAAATCTCCTTTGCAGACTCACGCATAGCCTCAACCTCACTCTCGTTCATATTCAGGAAACGCAGTGTGTAATCAACCAGCTGCTCAACCGCATAGGCATCGTTATTGTCATCACGACGGATAACCTCCACGCCTGCGTGGTCAGTCTGCTTCACAGCCCACAAACCAAAGCCAGAGAGGTTTGAGGTAACGGTAGGAATAGAGAATGCCACCGACTCCAGCGGAGTGTAGCCCCAAGGCTCATAATATGACGGGAATGCGGTAAAGTCCATACCTACCAGCATCTCGTAGTAATTCTTGTTGAATACGCCATCGTTTGCGTTGAGGTATGAAGGCACGAAGATAACCTTAACCTTTGAGTCCTCTCTTTCGAGAATACTACCCTTGATTGACTGTGAGATAGGATCCCACTGCTTTGAGTCGATATAGTGGGTAGAGAAACGCCACTGGCTCTCATCGATAGGCTGTGCCACATCCTGCATATGACGAACCAAGTCGGCACGAGGGCCGTTGTTAGCAGCAGGAACGGTGATGTATGCCAGAATCTCGCGATCCAGCGAGCAAGAGGCCAGACGCTTCAATGACTCCATAAAGATATCAAGACCCTTATTATGGAACTCATAGCGACCGCTTGTACCGATAATCAGAGGCTCCTTGTCGAACTTGTAGCCCAGACAGCTCTCGGCAACCTCAATCATAGCCTTGCGGGCATCGGCACGCTTCTCGGCAAACTCCTTACCCTGCCATACGAAATCGTTCTCAAAGCCGTTGGGAGTGATGTGGGTAACCTCACGACCCAGCAGATACTTGCACTCGTTGGCTGTAATGTCGCTTACAGTCAGGAATGCATCGTGGTATGACGCCGCCATCTTCTCGATAGAGTGCTTTGCCGTAACATTGAAACGGCGAGACATCTCGTCGGCGTTATACTTGTGCATATCAGAGTAGAGAGGCAAGTTATTGCCGGCAATGCAACGACCTGCTACGGTTGCGTGTGTTGTGAAGAGAGTCGCTACATAAGGCGAGTTCTTACGCAGGTAAAGACCACCCGATGCAGTCATCCACTCGTGGAAGTGAGCCACCACCTTGTCGGCTGATGAGCAGAAGTTATCGACATAAGACTTGATAACCATACCTGCTGCGTGTCCGAACAACACGGGCTCGATATAATCCCACTGACCAGAGATTGAATCTACGTGGTAGTCCTCCCACAGGAACTTCAAAATATCGTCCTTCTGCGAGATAAGCGACTTGAAGTCGATAAGAATCGCAATAGGATTACCTACGACATTCCAGCGACCGATACGCACGCGGATACCCTCCTCATAGAGGCTCTCACGCCAGCCGGCGAGCAATGTATTGTCAATCTCAAACTCCGGATTAGAGACCTCCTGCATCAAATCCGGACCAATAACGATATAGTTATCGCCAATAAGCTTGGTTACAGTCAATGCCTTTGTGGCAATCACAGTATGGATTCCTCCAACCTTGTTACATACTTCCCAACTCACCTCAAACAGATGGTCAGGCATCTTCATATTACCCATAAAACTGTTTTATTTGTTAATTCGTAATTATCTCGTATTATCTGCCTGATGCGTTGGCTGTGGCTATCGGTAACCAGCACAGGGTGCAGAGTGCCAATACTTACACAAACGCCCCCAAGCAGCTATTTCTCTTTCAATCTTTTACCGAGTTATCCGCATACTCCGTAAAATCAAACCAAAAGACGCCGCAAAGATAATACTTTATATTTATATAAAAGCATAAAAAATGCCTTTTGATGTCATTTTCTAAAAAAACTTAACAATAATTTAATATTTTTTAGTAATTACTCCTCAAATAACGACTCAATTACCGCATCCGAGATTAAAAAACGCGAAGTCGGAATGTGCAGACTATCGCCATCGAGAGATAAATCGCCCGCATCAATCCATCGTGTTGCACGACCGAGAATCTGCTTGCGGCACTCCTCGCCAAAGCGGCGTTCCACCTCACTCAATGAAATACCTTCCACACGACGCAACGAAGTCATTATTAGCTCATTATATTTATCTTTTTGGCTCAACTGCTCGCCCTGAAACTCACGCCTTAACACATAATCCTCCAAGCGTTGGCTGCACCAGCGACGCTGCTCTCCATTGAACGAGTGAGCCCCCGGCCCTATGCCCAGATACTGCACACCCTGCCAATACGAGGAGTTATGACGGGAACGATAACCCTCACGGGCATAGTTTGACACCTCATAATGCTCAAATCCAGCCCCGCAAAGCACCCTCTCAATCAAAGCATACTCGGCCTCGCTACGGCTCTCATCCACCTCTCGCATCTCGCCACGACACAATCGTCGGTGGAATGTCGTCGAAGGCTCGATAGTCAGATGATATGCCGAAATATGTTGCACCTGCAATTCCAGTGCCTGCATCAACGACTGACGCAGTATATACTCGCCAAAGCCATCAACACCAAATATAAGGTCGATTGTAATATTCTCAATACCTGCATCTTGCAGACGCTTGACAGCCGCAACGGCCTCGTCGGCACTGTGTCGTCGGTTCATAAACCGCAATTCCACATCATTGAACGACTGCACGCCCAGACTAACCCTATTGACGGCCGTACGACGCAACTCCGAAACATACTTCGCATCAATATCGTCGGGATTGGCCTCGATGGTTATCTCTCCGACATCCGACAGCGAAAAGTATCTGTCTGCATCATCTATAAAACGCTGAAACTCCGCAGGATGCAACAACGACGGCGTACCGCCACCGAAGTATATGGTACGGACATTCCTGTCTGATATAAACGAGTGCTCCTCACGCAGTTCGTCGTGCATAGCCGAAACAACGCCCTCCTTCAAATGCAGAGATGCCGAACGAAAAAAGTCGCAATACGCACATATACGTTTACAAAAAGGTATATGAAAATACAATCCTGCCATACTCAAAATATGCAATAAAAAACATCGTCGCACGCTGGTTGTGCCAAACAGACAAATGTACTACTTTTTATCGTATTAAACAACATCTGCAAGGATGGTTTGTCGGAGAGAAATCGGCACGCAATATGCAGCCTAATATCACAAACCAAAAGCCTTGAAGCGAGGGATATTTTCCGACTCAAAGCGACCATAATAACACAATGTAACCAACTATGTATCAAGAACATACAAAACGACCGAAATAAAAATTAATTTTTTTGAAAAATTTAAGTGTTAATTTTTTCACAACTTAAAAAGTTTGATTAAATTTGTACCGCTGAAATAAGGGCTTTTCATTAGAAGGTTGCCGTAAGCGACATTTTAAGGCCTTTGAAAGCTATTGAAAACAGAGAAGAAGTTTAACTAAATACAAAAAAACTATGGCAAAAATTGATTTGACAAAGTACGGTATTACCGGTACTACAGAGGTGATCTACAATCCCTCTTACGATGAGCTCTTCCGCGAGGAGACCAAGCCCGGCCTTACAGGTTTTGACAAGGGTGTTGTTACCGAGATGGGTGCTGTAAATGTAATGACTGGTGTTTACACAGGTCGTTCACCCAAGGATAAGTTCTTCGTAATGGATGAGACATCAAAGGACACTATCTGGTGGACATCAGAGGAGTACAAGAACGACAACAAGCCCGTAACAAAGGAGGCTTGGGCTGAGTTGAAGGCTTTGGCTTCAAAGGAGCTCTCTAACAAGAAGCTCTATGTTGTTGATACTTTCTGCGGTGCTAACGAGAACAGCCGTTTGAAGATTCGCTTCATCATGGAGGTTGCTTGGCAGGCACACTTCGTAAAGAACATGTTCATCCGCCCCACTGACGCTGAGTTGGAGGTTTATGGTGAGCCCGATTTCGTAGTATTGAACGCATCAAAGGCAAAGGTTGAGAACTACAAGGAGTTGGGTCTTAACTCTGAGACTGCCGTTGTATTCAACCTCACAGAGAAGATGCAGGTTATCATCAACACATGGTATGGTGGTGAGATGAAGAAGGGTATGTTCTCTTATATGAACTACCTGCTTCCTTTGAAGGGTATGGCTTCAATGCACTGCTCTGCAAACACTAACGAGAAGGGCGAAACTGCTATCTTCTTTGGTTTGTCAGGTACAGGTAAGACTACCCTTTCAACCGATCCGAAGCGTCAGCTTATCGGTGACGACGAGCACGGCTGGGACGACGAGGGCGTATTCAACTTCGAGGGCGGCTGCTATGCAAAGGTTATCAACCTTTCAAAGGAGAACGAGCCCGACATCTGGAACGCTATCCGCCGCAACGCACTTTTGGAGAATGTTACAGTTGATGAGAACGGTAAGATTGACTTCTCTGACAAGTCAGTAACCGAGAACACTCGTGTATCTTATCCTATCTACCACATCGACAACATCGTTAAGGGCGTATCGAAGGCTCCCGCCGCGAAGAAGGTTATCTTCCTCTCGGCTGATGCATTCGGCGTATTGCCTCCCGTATCAATCCTGACTCCCGAGCAGACAAAGTACTACTTCCTCTCTGGCTTTACTGCAAAGTTGGCTGGTACAGAGCGTGGTATCACCGAGCCTACTCCTACCTTCTCGGCTTGCTTCGGTGCTGCATTCCTTTCATTGCACCCCACAAAGTATGGCGAGGAGCTGGTTAAGAAGATGGAGGCATCGGGTGCTACTGCTTACCTTGTGAACACAGGCTGGAACGGTACCGGCAAGCGTATCTCTATCAAGGATACACGCGGTATCATCGACGCTATCTTGGATGGCTCAATCGACAAGGCCGAGACAAAGCAGATTCCTATCTTCGACTTCAAGGTTCCCACAGCTCTTCCCGGCGTAGATCCTGCCATCCTTGATCCTCGTGACACTTACGCTGATGCAGCAGAGTGGCAGACAAAGGCTGAGGATTTGGCTTCACGTTTCATCAAGAACTTCGCGAAGTTCACCGGCAACGAGGAGGGTAAGAAGTTGGTTGCTGCTGGTCCCCAGTTGTAATCATACTCCGTTACAATAACAAAAAAACCTGTCTGGTCAATGACCGGACAGGTTTTTTATTTCAGCACTATTTCAGATTCAGTGCCCTACCCTACACCATCAGGAACGCAAGGTAGCACGCCACCATAACCAACGACATCAGAGCCTTAATCCACGGCGACCTAAATCGCAGTAAGAGATATACGGCAGATGTAGAGAGCAGGCCGAAGACCGTCAGGTTAATCACCTTCGCATCGCCAAAGTGATAGACGCTGCCACCCGTATAGAGCAGGTCGGCAATGGCAAGAACGAAGAAGTTAAAGACATTGCTGCCGGCAATATTTCCGAAGGCGATATTGAAATTACGCATACGGAAAAGCGATATGGTAGATGTAACCTCCGGCAACGACGTAGCTACACCCAGAAACAACGCACCTGCCAGACCCGAGCCGAGGTTGAGTCGTACGGATATCTCGTCGGTGATATAGGTGAGGATAACACTTGCAATGATGATTCCTATGCTCGCTGCCACAAACCTTACGATGATGGCACGGCGTGAGAGTGTCACCGCTTCGCACGCCTCATCCTTACAACACTCGCAGCCATTATCACTTGCCAGATACTTCACCGAGAAGGCATAAAGTGCAATCACGATAAGCGACGTGATGCTAATATATATATAAGGTATGCCGTTTGCAGCCCAGACGATATTATCATCCGACATATATTGCCAGTTAAGAGCAACGGCACTATACATCATAAAGAGCAGCAACACTACAATACTGTGGCTACGCGACAGCTGTGCCGACGAAAAGCCCTTGATATATAGCAATATCACCACAGCCAGCATACCGAAATTAAACAGGTTGCTACCCAGAATATTGCCGATACAGAGGCTCGGACTATCAATCAGAATAGTTGCCGAAAAACTTGTAAACAGCTCCGGCAGTGATGTTATGGCCGACAACAACACACCACCAAGAAAGGCACCCGACAGCTTTGTCGTGCGATCTATCATATCGATATAACGCGACGCAAGTATCGAAAACCACACAACGGCGGTCGCCACTACGACATACAAGAGATATATCATCATTCGCAAATTTTAATCATTGGTTACCAATGCTTTATTTAGCAAAGATACCAAAAAGCACTTATTGTATTCCGCCTTTTTGTAGCGTCAATTATCATAATACTGCATTACAATGCCGTAATTCCCGACTGCTGCGTAGAGTCGAGGCGTATCGCTATAAATACCATTATGGTAAATGCAACCAGCGAAGAACCTCCGTAACTCAAAAACGGCAACGGAATACCCATCACGGGGAACAGACCGACCGTAACTCCCACATTCACAAAGACGTGGAACAGCAGAATGGAGGCTACACAGTAGCTGTATATACGGCTAAACGGCTCCTCCTGCCTCTCACCCATTCGCATAAGTCGTAAAATCAATGCACACAGCAGAGCCAGCACAGTCATCGTTCCTATAAAGCCCCACTCCTCGCCTACTGCACAGAAGATAAAGTCGGTATGCTTCTCCGGAACATATCCGTAGCGAATCTGCGTTCCCTCCATAAAGCCCTTACCGACAAGACCGCCAGAACCGATAGCAATCTTCGCCTGATTGACATTGTAGTCGATACCTCGCGGGTCGTTGGTAATGCCGAGGAAGCTGATGATACGTTCACGCTGATAATCTTTCAGCACCGACTCAAAAATCTTATCGGCCGTAGGTACGAACAGTGCCGAAAAGACGAACAGTGCCAGCGAGAGAAACACTGCCGTAATATTACGCTTCCAGGCATAGAGGGCAGCCACAACAACGCCCACCGCAGTAGCTATAACAAGCGAAGCATAGCCCGACAAAGCACCATCCCAGAACAGCGTAGAGAGCACATTAAGCAGCAAGGCAAGGAAACAGATGCTTGCAGCAAATACTATATGCATCTTCCACCGCCCTATCATCATAGCATCCGACAGCGTAAAGACCAGCAGCAATATCGCCAGCAGGAAGAGAGGCGTGAAGAGGAACGAACAGACAAAAAGCACCGCCACGATGATTATGGGAATACATATCCACTTGTTCAGACCCTCGCGATAAAGCACCAATATAAACGAGCTCAACACCACTCCCGAGCCGGTATCATTCTGCATAATGATAATAATGAATGGCAGCAGAATTATCAGTCCGACATGCACAAGATGCCCGAAGTTCTTAATCGTGAAGGTGTAGTTACTCATCAGACGTGCCACAGCAAGTGCCGTAGCAATCTTGGCAAACTCCACCGGCTGTATTCGTATAGGACCGAACTCATACCACGCCTTCGCACCCTTGACCACATCACTCACACCGGGTATGAGTGTTCCAGCCAGGAAGATAAGGCCAAAGACATAGGCATAGTAGGCGTACATATGATAGTAGCGAGAGTCCAGCAGCAAGATAATCAATGCCACCGAGAAAGCGACGCCAATCCACATCAGCTGCTTGATATATTGCTGTGAGAATGAGAATATCTCGGCATCATCGTTATATGACGCCGACAGGATATTGACAAAGCCGATGGCTACCAACACCACATAGAGCAGCACCGCCACGCGGTCCACACCCTCGAACAACGATATTTTACCTCCTCTACTCGACATACTTCTTTGGAACTCTCCACTGTTTGTTCTTTATCGCCTCAACCAGATGTGGTCGTTTGATTGTATCGGTGAGGTAATACTCCTCTATCAGACTGGCGATTGGCAGAGCCATAGATGCTCCAAAACCACCATGCTCCACATATACCGAAATGGCAATCTTCGGGTTATCCTTCGGTGCAAACGAGAGGAATGTAGAGTGGTCCTGACCATTGGGATTCTGTGCCGTACCTGTCTTACCGCATACATCCCAGCCTTCAAGGCGTGCCGCATACGATGTACCAGCACCCTCGACATTGACACCTCGCCACATACCCTCGACAATAGGCTCAAAGTGTTTGGCATCGACATTGACATACTGCTTCTCGTAAAAACGGCTATCCAACGAGTCGCGACCCTCAACGTGCTTGATAATGTGAGGGATATAGTAGTAACCGCGATTGGCGATAGTGGCAGCCAAATTGGCCATCTGCATAGGCGTACAGCCCAACTCTCCCTGACCGATAGAGAGGGAGATAACCGTTAGGCCTCGCCACGAGCCACGATATACCTTGTCGTAATATGCACTTGTGGGGACATAACCTGCACCCTCGCCCAGGAAGTCGGAGCCTAACTTACGGCCAAAGCCGAAGCTCTTGACATCCTCGACCCACGCATCAAAGCCCTTCTTGATATTCTCGTACTTACGATTCTCGATAATATCACGGAACACATAACAGAAGTAGGCGTTGCACGACTGGGCAACAGCATTACGCAAATCCAGAGGTGAAGAGTGCGGGTGACAACCCACCTTAACCTTTCCCACGTGATAGCCGCCGTGACATGGATAGGCTGTCGAAGGTGTCAGCACACCCTCCTGCAAGCCGATAAGACCCTGCACCAGCTTAAATGTCGATCCCGGAGGATACTTTGCTTTCACAGCTCGGTTAAACAGAGGCTGACGCTTGTTGTTCTGCAACTGCATATAGTGGTTACCACGCTGACGACCCACCAACTCGTCGGGGTCATAGGTGGGCGACGATGCCATAACCAGAATCTCACCCGTAGATGGCTCTATGGCCACCACAGCACCGACCTTGCCCGCCATCAGCTCCTCGGCAAAGGCTTGCAGACGAGCATCTATCGTACAGGTAAGTTTCAATCCCGGCACAGGCAACGAGTCAAAGGCTCCATCCATATACGAGCCCTTGATAGCTCCTCCATAGTCGCGTTCCAGAACCTTCACGCCCTTTACGCCTCGCAACTCCTCCTCGTAGGCAGCCTCCAGACCGGTGATACCGATATAGTCACCCACCTTATAGACATCGGGATTGCGTTCCACATCGCGGGCACTCACCTCGCCGACGTGTCCCAGCAGGTTACCCGCAATCTTGCGTGGATACTGGCGAGCCGTACGGCACACCGTATAGAAGCCCTGAAACTTATACTCATCCAAACGCACCTTCGTCTCCTTGGGAATATAGCTTGTAACGAGTATAGCCTTACGCGAAGCATAACGTGCCTCTTTGAGTTTCTTCATCAGTTGCTCCTTCGACAAATCTACAAGATTACACAACTGCATAGTATCGAAACCCTGCTTGTTCATATCGCGATAGACTACCATAAGGTCGTAGCACTCCCTGTTCTGCACGATATAGAGTCCGTTACGATCCACAATCTCGCCTCGTGGGGCATACTCCACCTCACTACGCAACACATTTCCGGCAGCCAAACGCTTATATTTTGAATCAAATAGCTGGAGGTACGCCACGCGTCCTGCCAAAACTAAAAAGACACCCAATACAATACACTGCAAAATAGTTCGCCGTGTATTCGCATCATTCAAATTCATAGGACAAACTAATTTTTAATAATACGTTCGATTATCAACTTGACGATATACCACACAATGATAATCGCCACAACATCACTCAGCACGACACGCAGAAGCGTATGGAAAATGTGCATCAGCGACAGCGATTCCATAAAGAAGTATATCAGACTGTGAACGACTATCATAGCCGACACATAAATAATGAGATTCTTCGCCGTAAAGCGACGCAATGACGGCAGAGCATCATCAAAGCTCAGATTGCGGCCACAAGCTACCGACGCAATTGTCATACGCATAAAGCCGACAGCCGTCGTAGCGACCACATTAAGACCCGCCATTCCCGTAGTGAGGTCGATTATCAGACCCAGCAGAGCCGATAACAACAACACCCACACAGGACGCATATCCAAAGGAAGGATGATGATAAATGCGATATAAATCAGCGGATTGCAATATGCCGAAAGCGAGATGTTGTTAATCAGAAAGACCTGCAACAACACCAGCACCAAGAATATTCCCGAATATGTAAAATACCTCTGCATATCGTTCCACTAATTTTCACTCATTGTATCATCCTGCAAATAGCTGCCACTCCTCACACTATTCTCCAGCTCCGTAGTCTCGTAGAAGTCGCTGTTCTCTATCAATATGACATTGTCAAGACGAGAGAAATCGGTTGCCAAACGTATCACGACATCATCCGATATCTGATTCACATTGGGCGTAACCTTCTCCACATAGCCGATGCACACCTTCATATCCTGCGGGAAGAAGAGTGACGAAGCGAAAACCTCCTCATCAACTCCCACCTCGGCGTACTTCGACAACTCCGTCATATTCACACGATAGGGATTACCTCCACTCCACGAAACCGAGCCGATATACCTCTCCCCATCTCTCAACACCTGACCTCCCGTGCGGAAGCTCATATTGATCAAGGGGATCACTACCGAATAGCGTTCCGAGCAGGCTGCAACGTGTCCAACCATATTGCCGTCAGGCGTAATGACTCCCATATTGGGAACAACTCCGTGCGAACGGCCTCGGTTGAGAGTTATCAGGTTGTTGTTGTGATTTACCGTATTGGAAATCACGCGAGCCGTCATATAACGATACTGCAATATCTCGGAAAGGTACATAGAGTCAATCTCGGACAAAGCCTCGGAATCCTCGCGTTCGACAGCACCCGACTCACGATAAAACTCCAGCTCCGACTCCAACTCCACGATACGCTGGGCGAGAATGGCATTTTCGTTATGCAACGTAAAGTAGTGACGTATGCCGAAAAGCGTACCCTGAATGCCCCCCACCACACTATTGGCACTCGCCAGAATTTTGGCTTGTGTGTAGTATGTGGAGTGAGCATAGCAATATAGTGCTACTGTTTCGATGATGACGAACAATAACACTACATAGACTCTACGAATGAACTCAATGAGTTTATACATAGTACAGGACTGCCAACACGATCAGGCGAGCTGACTCACCCGACATTTGCATACATCTCTTACCAACTCTTCAACAAGACTGATTACTCACCGTGAATGAGGAATGAGAATTTATCCACATTCTTCATCGCGATACTTGTTCCTCGTGCAATGGCACGCAACGGATCCTCTGCGATGTGTACCGGCAAACCAGACTTCTTCGACAGACGCTTGTCGAGGCCCTTAATCAAGGCTCCACCACCTGCCAGATAGATACCATTCTTCACGATATCACCATAAAGCTCTGGTGGCATAGTCTCCAGGACCTTCATCAAGGCTGCATCGAGCTTCACCAACGACTTATCCAAGGCGTAGGCAATCTCGCTGTAACTCAAAGTCACAGTCTGCGGCAACGCAGTGAGCATATTGGGACCTGTAAGCTCGAAATCGGCAGGCTCCTCGTCCAAGTCGAGGATAGCGGCACCGATAGCGTGCTTGATCTGCTCGGCAGTGCGATCTCCGATGCGGATATTATGCTGCTGACGCACATAGTTCTTGATATCCTCGGTGAAGACATCTCCGGCAATATTGATTGACTCCGAGCATACGATACCACCCAGCGAGATACAAGCGATCTCCGAGGTACCACCACCGATGTCGATAACCATATTACCCTCTGGTGCCTCAACATCCAGACCGGCACCCAAAGCGGCTGCCATAGGCTCAAAAATCATATATACGTCGCGAGCTCCCGCGTGCTCGGCAGAGTCACGCACGGCACGAATCTCCACATTTGTAGAACCCGAAGGGATACAGATGACCATACGCAATGAAGGTGCAAACATAGTACTTGTGGTGCGAACCTTCTTGATAAGACCACGCAACATCAACTCCGTAGCCTTGAAGTCGGCGATAACGCCGTCACGCAGCGGGCGAATAGTCTTGATATTGGGGTTTACCCTTCCGTCCATCTTCTTTGCCTCGAGTCCGATAGCCTTCACCTTGCCTGTTGCAATCTCCAGGGCGATGATTGAAGGCTCATCAACAACGACCTTGCCGTTGTAAATGATAAGCGTGTTGGCCGTTCCGAGGTCGATAGCCAACTCGTGCATCAATGAAAAAAATCCCATATCTCTATTAAATTATATTTCAACGTATTACGTGCCTCAAAAAGAGCTAATCCCGACTTGCGACACACCATCGCAAAAGAATTTTCCGATTGGCACTACAAAGGTAGCAAAAAGATGTAGAAAAAATCCAACTTTTCGGGTAAAATTTTTTCTATTTTTTTCAAAGATTTTTTCGACCCCGCCGACAGGATTTTCCAACCTCCGATTTTCGGTTCATCAGAAGATAGAAAGCGACTGTATCAAGCCGCCTTCACGCTATCGGTTAAAGGTTCCGATTGTCAGAATACGCTTCTCGAAATCTTCACGCGAAATCTGTGCGTTATATCGGATACGAGAACGATAGTTATAGATTGTCGATAGCGAGCAGTGCAGCAGCGTCGCTATACGCGGTGTGTCGTTGATTCCCAGACGTATGAGAGCAAATATTCGCAGTTGCGTATTGAGGAACTCGCCCTGTTTAAGCGTTATACGCGACTCCTCGGCAAGCAGCGAGTTCAGCTCCTCGACAAATGTCGGATACAGACGCAGGAAGGTGCTGTCAAATAGGTTATAGAGATGTTTAAGTTCCTCTGCTTCCAGGCGTGAACTTTCCAGCTCCTTACGCACATCATCAGCCTTGCCATTTCGTAGCGACTTGACGATATGACGGCGTTCAGCAACCATCTTATCGATATATTCCGAGCAGACCTGCATAAAGACTCCGATATACTCCTCCTTCACCTGATTGGCCTCGGCAATCTGGGCATTGAGTTCGGTCAATCGCTGGGCAACCTGCTGCAAATCCTCTACCGAGGTATTGAGCTGGTCGTTCGTAAGGCACATCTTGCGGCGAATATCCTTTAATTTGCGGTTCTGCATCATAAGGTAGAGCAGCAGTACTATCACCACCACCACCATCGCCACCAACAGATAGATATACCGCATCTGTGTCGCAGCCACACGTTCAGTGTAATCGTGATAGCCCTTCTCAATCTCCGGCCATATCATAGCATCCTGCCACGGACGCAGACGCGAGTTGAATGCCTGCACATCCTCCATCATCACACGCATATAACGCATCGACCTCTCGATATCGTAATGGGTGCAATAGTCGGCTATGCTCTTCAACGCCGCATAGTCGCGTATGCCGAGTCGCATATCTATAATCGACGAACGAATCATCCACTCCATATATAGTGCGTCATCGCCCATCTGCTGTGCCACCAGCCCTCGCATAAATGCAGCCGTAGCCCATTCGCGTGACAACTCCGGCACAACCTCCATCATTCTCTCTGCCGTCAGAGCCGCATTAGCATCGTCATTCTGCCGCATAAAGAGCCACAAATGAGCTCGCAGCGAGGGGTACGACCCCTTCTCGGCTGTGGCGATGATACGCTTTGAATAGTAAGTTGTGAGTTGCATAGAACGATGACTCTGCACCTCGTCGTTGGAGTACAGCGAGAGTTCATCGTTGAGTTTATGCTGCGTGATATAGTAATCAACAAGTTGCTCCTTATTCAGAGAGAGAGTATCAACCATATCCAGCAGCTGCGACGCCTCAAAGTAAAAACCCGTCGAAGCGTAAAAATGGGCCAGGTCGATTGATGTGACGGCAATCAGCGATTTGTTCCGCATCTCGTGTGCGAGTGCCAGATTCTGCTGAAAGTAGGTTATGGCCGAATCCGCCTGAAAGGTGACGTACTCGTCAATCAATTGCTGATTAAGCGTATAGTTATGCTCAACCGACAACCCCTCTGCCGACTTCATACTCATCAGCGAGGCTATTCTCTGCTCACGGTTTGCACGATAGCTGTCGCGTTGTTGTAACTGTGCATCAAGTTCTGCAAGCAAATCGTCCAATCTGGTGGATGCCGACACCACCAACGCCACAAGCGTAAATATTGCGGTAAAAAGCAGTCTCTTCATATCGATATCAAGTCATAGAGTAAAACTCCTTGTGCAAATTTAATTAAAAATTTTCAAATATACTATTTTTTCGTCATTATCAACACGAACATCACAAATCCCTCGCAGGCCACACTCTTCGACCAAAAAAGGGGTAAAACCGGGAGAAAAACAGCCTTTTCGGCGTAATTTACCATATATTGCATTTATATTTTTTCTACACATTAAAACACTCAACACACTGAATTACAGCAGAAAGTAATTTCAAATGATTTATATTTTTATCCTACACGTTTTATCATAAGGACAATTTTCTTATATTTGTGTATAGAAAGCTCGATAAAAACAAAAATAAACAGACAAACAATAATTTTATTAAATTTTTTATTAATTCAGCGGTTTGACCTTTTCGGAGGTCTTACCAACCTAACAACTTAAAACCCTATTTTATGAGAAAGTTTTTTACAAAACTGATGTCATTAATTCCGAGAGGGGGGGGGAAATGCTTCCTTTTGGCATTGATGTTCTTGTCAGTCGCCATTGCGGCTGACGCACAGCAAAGGGTCGTTACCGGTAAAGTCGTTGATGCAGCCGGTCAACCTGTGATTGGTGCAACTGTTGTCGAGACAGGCACAATGAATGGCGTAGCCACTGACGTTAATGGTCAGTTCTCTATCTCTCTTCGCGGAGAGGGCAAGGAGCTTACCGTAGAGTCGTTGGGTTACATCACAAAGACATTGGGTATTGCCGGTAAGAGCAATGTCGATGTTCAGCTCGAAGAGGATGCAATCGGCATCGAGACAGTCGTTGCCATTGGTTATGGTACGGTTAAGCAGAAGGATTTGACAACCTCTGTATCGGTTGTCGATACCGACGACCTGGATCGCCGCCCCATCACCTCTGTATCAGGCGTACTTCAGGGTAAGGCTGCCGGTGTGCAGGTTATTCAGCCTAACGGTGCTCCGGGTTCAGGTATGGTTATCCGCGTGCGTGGTGCCTCTTCTATCGCATCATCAAACGATCCTCTCTACGTTGTGGACGGTGTTCCCGTAGGTGAGGGTGAGTACGCTATCGCATACCTCTCACCCAACGACATCGAGTCGATGCAGGTATTGAAGGATGCATCTTCAGCTGCTATCTACGGTTCACGTGCTGCGAATGGTGTCGTACTTATCACCACCAAGCAGGGTAGCAAGAAGGATGGAGCACAGGTAGCATTCTCTACTTTCGTCGGCGTTTCTAACGTAACCAAGACTTTTGATGTCCTCAACACACAGCAGTATATCGAGTTGCAGGAGGAGATCGGTCTTATCAAGGGTCTGCCCACAACATTGCGTGACCAGACTGACTGGTTTGACAAGACCTACTCAACTGGTGTAAACCAGAACTACCAGTTCTCACTCTCTGATGGTGACGAAAAGGGCTCTTATTATGTAGGTGGTGGTTACACCAAGGAGAAGGGTGTTATCAACACAACATCTGCAGAACGTTTCAACGTAAAGGTTAATTTCGACCGCAAGATTCGCAAGTGGCTTACAGCAAGTGCTTCGGTAGCCTACTCTCATTATACTAATAAAGGTGGTATCATCTCTGGTCAGGGTGGTAACCGTGCAGGTGTAGTAGTATCTACAATCACTACTCCTACCTATGCTCCTGTCTGGAACGAGGAGAACCCACAGCAGTATTACAACAACTTCTATGGTGCTACCATTACTTCTCCATTGGAGAATATGGCTCGTACCGATTATGATAAGGGCGAAACAGACCGCTTGTTGGCGACAGGTGCTCTTACCTTTAATCTTTATGAGAGTCTTGTATTCAAGTCAAGCGTATCGGTTGACTCTCGTTGGGTACACTCTTCTTCATTCCTTGATCCTATCCGTACTACTTATGGTCGTGAGCAGATGGGTGTTGCTTCTGACACACGTTCATCAGACCGTCGTATGATCTACGATAACATCCTGACTTACAACCGCACCATGGGTCGTCACGAGCTTGAGGTTATGGGTGGTACATCTGCAACAACCTCTGTATGGGAGGAGTTGTGGGGCCAGCGTACTCACTTCTCTGCGGAGCACAACAACGTAATCCCCAACCTCAATGGTGGTAACAATGGCGGTTTGCGTGGTCAGAGTGTAGGCAAGAGTGAGTGGGCAATTATGTCTTACTTGGCTCGTGTATCTTATAATTTCGACCACAAGTATCTTATCTCTGCCAACTTCCGTGCCGATGGTTCTTCAAAGCTTGCTCCGGGTCATCGTTGGGGCTTCTTCCCGTCATTCTCGGCTGCTTGGCGTATCTCTGGCGAGGAGTTTATGAAGTCAGCTACATGGATTGACGACTTGAAGTTGCGTGCAGGCTGGGGTCAGACCGGTAACCAGGCTGGTTTGAGTGACTATGGCTACTTGCAGCAGTATAACACCAACTACACTTCTTGGTCAGAGTCAGGTCACGCCAACGATGTTCCTACATTGGGTGACAAGTCTAACATCAAGAATGTGGATCTCACATGGGAGACTACAACACAGGCTAACGTCGGTATCGACTGGTCGATGTTCAACCACCGCTTGGAGATAACGTTGGACGGTTACTATAAATATACAAAGGATATGTTGATGTGGGTTCCGCTGCCCGATCCTTATCCTTCAATCATGCGAAACGAGGGTGAGATGTCAAACTGGGGTTTGGAGCTTGCCATCTCTTCACGCAACATCGTTCATAAGGATTTCACTTGGACTACCGATTTCAACATCTCTATGAACCGCAACAAGCTCGAGGCTTTGGATCTTCAGCAGGTATATTACTACTCGAAGACTGCCGATATGACCAACGACTACGTTGTTCGTATGACTCCGGGCCACGCCCTGTCAAAGTTCTGGGGTTATATCTCTGATGGTGTAGATCCCGAGACCGGTGATTTGATGTATCGCGATATCCGCGAGGATGGTCAGATTACCCCTGCCGACAAGACTTGGATTGGTGATGCTAACCCGAAGTTCACATTCGGTATGACCAACAACTTCTCTTGGAAGGGCTTGAACCTTAATATCCTTATCACAGGTTCTTACGGTAACGACATCTTCAATGCTTCTCGTATCGAGACCGAGGGTATGTACAACGGTTACAACCAGACTACCGACGTTCTTCGTCGTTGGAGAATCCCCGGCCAGATTACCGATATGCCTCGTGCAACTACAAGCAACTACAATGTGCGTAACTCTACACGTTGGATTGAGGACGGTTCTTATTTGAAGGTTAAGAATATCACACTTTCATACGATATTCCTTGCAAGCGTTTGGCACGCCTTCACATCTCGAAGATTCAACCTTACGTTACTTTGCAGAACTTCATCACTTGGACAAAATATTCAGGTTATGACCCCGAGGTCAGCCAGCATACATCGGCAACATCAATGGGTATCGACTGGGGTACATATCCCAACGTACGCACCGTTGTCGTAGGTCTTAATGTTAACTTCTAAAAATAAGGAGAATACGATATGAAAAAGATATTTATTTTAGCCAGCCTGTTCGGTCTTGGAGTGATGCTCTCTTCTTGTGAGTTGGACAAGTTCCCCGAGACGGGCTACAACGAGGGTAATGTCGAGACTCCAGAGGGCGAAGAGAGTACAGAGAACGAAAACGCCATTACCAAGAAAGAGGACCTCGCCGGTTTGCGTACCGCTATGTACGACTACCTGCGTGACGGATTCCAGGATGCTAACTACAAGCATTTGACAGCTAACGCTTGCCGTGCTGATGACGCTTACGGTGCAGGTGACAGTGGTAAGCCGACAGAGATTGAGGCCAACACATTTACATCTGACAATGAGTTCCCCAGCACATTCTGGACTGGCTTCATGAGTGGCGTAAGCAGTGCGAACGCTGTAATATGCAACCTTGACGCCGTATTGGCAAATGACCCCGGTCTTACACAGGCCGAGTATAATCAGTGGATGGCAGAGGCGTTGTGCGTGCGTGCTTATATGTGGTTGCTTATGACACAGTATTTCGGTGATATCCCTATGCTGACAGCTATTCCACCCGCAATCAATGCCGACAATGTTGAGGAGGTATATCCTCTCTATTTCCCACAGCGTGTTGATGCAGAGACCTTGAAGGTACAGTTGGAGAAAGACCTGGCTTTCGCGTGCGAGTATGCACCCGATCCAATGAGTGTTGAGAGAGATTTTGCAAGCAAGGGCTTTGCCCAGTATCTCGTTGCAAGAATGTACTCTTTGAAGCAGTACCGCGACTGGAACAAGGTTAAGGCTGCTTGTGAGGCTATCGAGGGTATGGGTTATGACCTTGCAGACAACTATGCAGATTTGTGGGCTTTCGATTTGGATGCACAGACAGCCGAGCATAACAACACAGAGTCTATCTTCGAGGCTGGTAAGGATAACACAGCCAACGGTAACTGGTTCTTTATGATGTTCTGGCGTAACCACTTCAAGCCCGAGGATTCATTCAGCTGGATTAAGTGGTGTACTCCTACCCGCAACCTTGCAGAGGCTTACGACGCAGAGGGTGATACCGAGCGTAAGAACATCTCAATTCGTTGGGACAAGTGCGACTGGGAGCAGTACTATCCAAAGGACAACTACGCATTTATGGGTAAGATTCCTACCAACATCACTGTTATCTATCACGCACGTCTGGCTGACGTTCTCCTGCTCCACGCAGAGGCTTTGGCTAATCTGGGTGACGCGAAGGGTGCCATGGCATTGGTAAATCGCGTGCGTGACCGTGCAAAGATTGCAGCTCTTCCGGAGAATGTTACTCCCGATGAAGCAAAACTTTACGTCTTGAACGAGCGCCGCTTGGAGCTTGCTTATGAGGGTCACCGCTACTTCGACCTTATGCGTTTCGGTGATGACTACTCTATGCTTAAAGAGGTTCACGATGGCGGTAACATCAAGGGCTCGGCATACTATGACGAGTGGTTCGCAACTCGCGTTCCTTTGAACGACCAGCGTGTCTTGATGCCTATTCCTACTGCTGTATTGGACGAGAACCCCAATATCGAGCAGAACCCCGGTTACTAATCCTTTCATTACGATATAAAAATGATGAAGATTAATAAAAACCTGTTTTGGGCCGTAGCACTCCTGCTTGTTGCAGGATGTGCTTCGTGCTCCAACAAAACAGAGGAGGACGATAATAATGGTGGTGGCACCGAGGTTCCCGTAACTCCGACAGAGAAGGCCGATGTTGAGGGCTATATCACCTCGCAGAGTCTTGCTTACACCTTCACAAAGCTTACAGCAGACTTTGCATCGGTTACGATGTCTCCTACGAAGATTACGCTTGACCCATCGGTGCAGTACCAGGAGATTGACGGCTTTGGTGCAGCCCTGACAGGCTCATCGTGCTACAATCTTATGAAGATGACCGCCGAGGATCGTACCAAGTTCCTCAAAGCCACATTCGACCCCGTTGAGGGTATGGGCTTCAGCTTTATCCGTATGCACATCGGCGGCTCTGACTTCTCGATGGATGAGTACACCTGCTGCGACCGCGAGGGTATCGAGTTTTTCGAGATTCCTGCTATCGAACGCGAGGGTATCTGGCCCGTATTGCGTGAGATTATGCAGATTAATCCCGACTTGAAGATTATGGGTTCGCCCTGGTCTTGCCCTCGTTGGATGAAGGTAAATCATAACGATATGAAGTCGGAGTGGAATCGCTGGACAAGTGGTCGTCTGAACCCTAAATACTACGCTGACTATGCCGAGTATTTCGTACGCTGGGTACAGGAGATGGAGGCAGAGGGCTTCCCTATCTTCGCTATCACGATGCAGAACGAGCCGTTGAATCACGGTAACTCTATGTCGTTGTATATGCCGTGGGAGGATCAGCTGGCATTCATCAAGCACCTCGGCCCCGCATTCGAGAAGGCAGGTATTGATACCAAGATTCTGCTCTTTGACCACAACTACAACTACGACAATAAGGCCGGACAGGAACGCTACCCGCTTAAAATATTTGCTGATGCCGAGGCTGCAAAGTATGCCGATGGCTCGGCTTGGCACAGCTACGGCGGACACGTTTCGGAGCTGGACTACATCAACGAGATGGCCCCCGGTAAGTCAATCTACTTCACCGAGGCTTCAATCGGAACGTGGATCTCTGACGGAACATGGGATGGCGTGTTGAAGGCTTGTATCCTTAACGATTTTGAGCATAACTTCCTCGGCGTGCTGTCACGCAATGGCAGCGGCGTCATTATGTGGAACCTGATGCTCGATAACGACCGCAAGCCCTACCGCCCCGGTGGTTGTTCTACTTGCTTTGGAGCTGTTGAGATTAACAACAGCAACTACAAGTCGCTGCGTTACAGCTCACACTACTACGATATCGCCCACTGCTCAAAGGTTGTTAAGCCCGGAGCAAAGCGTATCAAGAGTTCTGGCTACACAGCCAACGGCTTGACTTACGAGGCGTTCCAGAATCCCGATGGCTCATTCGCTGTATTGGCTCTTAACCGCAGCAGCGAGGATATTCAGGTATCATTCCAGGGTCCTAACAAGGGCTTTCGTTTCACTATTCCCGCTACGGCAATTACGTCATTGCGTTGGAGTGAGAGTGAATAATAATATTTAACATTAAAAACATAAGTTATTATGAAAATTTTGAAATACATCGCACTCCCACTTTTGGCCATTGCAACAATGGTGGGATGTCAGAAAGAGCCCGAGTTGCAAATCACCGACAAGGGTCCTCAAATGACCGTTGAGGCAGTAAGTGCAGAGGCTTATTTCGGCTCAAATATCTCGTTTGAGGTTACTATGAACGACGTTCTTCCCCTCTCAACATTGAAGGCACAGCTCTTCTTCGATGACGAGATGGTTGGCGAGACTGTAATCCGTACAAAGACCAACGGTACATATAGCGGTACTGTGCTTGTTCCCTTTGCTGCCAATATTCCTGACGGCACTGCAAAGCTCGCTTTGGTAGGTCAGAACATCCAGTTCGGCTTGACTACAATCGAGAAGCAGGTTGAGGTTTATCGTCCACAGCCAGAGAAAATCTACTTGGTAATGGGTGAGGAGAAGTTGGAGATGGCTCGTCAGGAGGGTTACCTCTACTCTGTAACAGCCGACTTCCCACAGAAGCCAAAGGGTTACTTCTGCACAGATGCACTCGATGAGGATGGCACTATTGCTACTTTCGGTTGGCAGGGAGGTGCTGTTGCCTGGGAGTCAACAACCGATATCCCATTCAGCAACGCTATTGCCGGTGAGTATGCTATCACATTTGATATGCTCACATTCGAGGCCTCTCCGTTCCTCAAACTTATGTTCGGTGGCAAGGAGTTGGGCTTGGCTGACGGTTCTGACTCACAGTACGCAGCTGTTATGTCTCTCGTGAAGGGTAACACCTATGCTTTCGAGGGTCTTGATATCAGCTCTTGGACTGTTGATACCGACTGGTTCACGCGCAACGAGGATGGCTCATTGGTAGCTAATGTAATCGACGGCATCTACAAAGTCATTGTTGATACTAACGCCGAGTATATTACAGCTATGACTTGCGACTCAAACGGTGTTGCTGCTATGTTCGACACTGCTACCGGTAAGGGTGCTTTGTACCTCGTAGGTGAGGGCTTGGGTAAGCCTAATTTGGCAGGTGCTCCGGGATGGGTTCCCGAGAAGGGTCTGTGCTTGGCTCCCGTAGATGTAAACACACACCAGATTACTGCTACCGCAGGTCTGAATATGAAGGCTGACGGCATCAACTTCAAGTTCTTCGGTCAGAACAATGGCTGGGGTCCTGTTGAGTTGAAGGGTGATGTACTCTCTTGCACAAGCGACATTATCTTGGTTGGTACAGGTGCTGACGGTAACGGCGTTGACTCTGGTAACGTACAGCTCCAGGAGGGTAAGACATTCGAGCCCGGTGGTATCTATAGGTTCACATTGGTTTGGAATGGTGGCACTGGTACATTCTCTGTTGAAAAGATCGGTCAGACAGAGCTTCCAAAGGAGGATTTGGCTATCAACGGCCAGACTCTGGAGCAGATTGACGCTGCAAACTATGCCGGTGTATTCGCCTTGAATCAGGGTGATGTATTGGTTCCCACAGGCTTCGGCGATTTGTCTGCTTGGTGGGCTGACACCAACTATGTGGATACAACAGCCACTGGTTTGAAGTTCAAGCCAGTAAGCGGCAACTACAAGATTTCGGTTAATACCGACACCAAGACCGTTATGTTCAAGCGTGTAAATGCTGACGGCACTGACGCTACATTGGCTGACGATGGCACTGGTGCCATCTGGTTGATGGGTTGGGGTGCAGGTGTTCCTTCACTTGACGGTCAGTTCGGCTGGAATCCTGGTGCTGCATACTGTATGCCCGAGGTTGCTCCCGGTATCTATGAGTTTATCGGTTATGCAGGTCCCGAGAAGGGTTCTGTAATCGGTCAGTACTTCCGCTACGACTATATCTCAATGAAGTACTTCCACCAGAACGGCTGGGGCGGCGAGATGAAATTGAGTGGTGACGAAAAGAACACAACCCTGAACTCTCTTCTCCTTAAGGATGCTGGCAACCTCGAATTGGCGGACGGCGTTCAGTTGGAGAATGGCACAGAGAAGGCCTATATCCTCCGCATCGATGCTAGGGCAGGTAAGAATAACGTAGTTCTCACATTTGAGGAGTATGTTAAGGAGGGTATGGCAATCAATGGCAAGGCTTTGGAGCAGGTTGATGCATCTAACTACGAAGGCATCTATGAGTTCAAGCAGGGCGAGATGCTTATCCCCGCAGGCTTCGGCAACCTCGCTTCTTGGTGGGTTGATACCAACTATGTTAATGCCACAGTAGCCGGCTTGCAGTTCTTGCCCGTTGATGGTACTTACAAGGTTATGGTCAATATCGACAACAGCACCGTTAAGTTCAAGCGTGTAAATGCTGACGGCACTGACGCTACATTTGCTGACGACGGTACAGGTGCTCTCTGGTTGATGGCTTGGGGTGTAGGTGCTCCTTCACAGGACTTCCAGTTCGGCTTTGACCCCGGCAAGGCATATTGCATGCCCGAGATTGAGAAGGGCGTCTATAAGATAAGAGGTTATGCCGGCCCCGAGAAGGGATCTTCTTATGGCGACTACTTCCGTACAGACTATATCTCAATGAAGTACTTCCACCAGAACGGCTGGGGTGGTGAGATGACGGCAGAGAATACTACTCTGGACTCTTCACTTCTTAAAGTCGCTGGCAACCTCGAGTTGGCGGACGGCGTTCAGTTGGAGGACGGAGAGATGTATGTTCTTACTATTGACGCTTCGGCTGGTAAGGGCAACGTTGTTGTAAAATTTGAGAAAGTTAAGAAGTAAACATACTTATTGATTAAAGATTTATGTCTATCTTTGTGGGGCGTGCTTTTATGACACGCCCCGCATCGTATAGAAAAACATTAAACTTTGAACTATGAAACTTGGAAGATTTTTACTTGCATCAACACTCTTCTTTATCGGATGCTCTTCAACACCCCGTCAGGCAGACCTTCCCGTCTATCTGAACGAGAATGAGCCCATTGAGGAGAGAATAGAAGATGCTTTGCAGCGAATGACCCTGCGAGAGAAGATTGATGTTATTCACGCACAGTCGAAATTCTCATCGGCAGGTGTTGAACGTCTGGGTATCCCCGAAGTATGGTGTACCGACGGCCCGCACGGCATTCGTCCCGAGGTGATGTGGGACGAGTGGGATCAGGCTAAATGGACTAACGACTCTTGTACTGCATTCCCTGCACTCACTTGTCTGGCAGCAACGTGGAATCCCGAAATGTCGGCCAAATATGGTATGGCTATCGGCGAGGAGGCTCGCTACCGCGAGAAGGATGTGTTGCTCGGACCGGGTGTGAATATCTATCGTACACCGATGAACGGCCGAAACTTTGAGTATATGGGCGAGGACCCGTTGCTCGCTTCGAAGATGGTTGTACCTTACATTCAGAATGTACAGAAGAACGGCGTTGCAGCCTGTGTCAAGCACTTTGCCCTGAACAATCAAGAGATTGAACGTCACGGCGTGAATGTGGTGGTTGATGACCGTGCTTTGTACGAGATCTACCTGCCCGCATTCAAGGCGGCTGTGCAGGAGGGTGGCGCCTGGGCTATCATGCCGGCATATAACCGCTATAAGGAGCAGCACTGCTGCCACAACCAGTATCTGTTGAACGACATCCTCAAAGGCGAGTGGGGCTTTGATGGCGTTACCATCTCTGACTGGGGTGGCGTACACGACACCAAGCAGGCGGCTCTGCACGGTCTGGATATGGAGTTCGGCTCTTGGACCAATGGTCTGAACTGGGGTGCAAGCAATGCCTACGATATGTATCATATGGCTCTGCCCTATATGCGTATGATTGAGAGTGGCGAGCTTACGACAAAGGAGCTGGACGACAAGGTGCGTCGCGTATTGCGTCTTATCTTCCGTACAGCGATGAATACCCGCAAGCCTTTCGGCTCGATGAATACCGAGGCTCACTTGCAGGCGGCTCGTGATATTGCCGGCGAGGGCGTTGTCCTGCTGAAAAATGACGGCGATGTATTGCCCGTAAACCTTGACAATTGCAAGAATATATTGGTTGTCGGCGAGAATGCTATCAAGATGATGACGGTCGGCGGTGGCTCTTCTTCACTCAAAGTGATGAAGGAGTACACTCCGTTGGAGGGTATCATCAACTATGTGGGCGACAAGGCGAATGTCATCTACCAGCGTGGCTATGTGGGTGACGTGACAGGCGAGTACAATGGCGTTAAGTCGGGTCAGGATTTGAGTGAGAGCCGTTCTGCCGAGCAGCTCATCGCTGACGCTGTGGCTGCTGCCGAGAAGGCCGATGTTGTTCTCTTCTTCGGTGGTCTGAACAAGAAGGAGGGTCAGGACTGCGAGGGCGTTGACCGTTCGGAGTATGCTCTGCCTTATGGCCAGAACGAGGTTATCGAGGCGTTGGCTGCGGCTAACAAGAATCTCGTCGTTGTGAATATCTCTGGTAATGCAGTGGCTATGCCCTGGGTTGAGAAGGTGCCCTCTATTATGCAGGGTTGGTTCCTCGGCTCGGAGTCAGGAAATGCTCTTGCACAGGTTATCTTTGGCGAGGTAAATCCGTCAGGACACCTCCCATTCACATTCCCTGTCAAGCTGGAAGATAACTCAGCTCACTCTGTTGGCGAGTGGCCGGGTGCACGCGACGTACACTACACCGAGAGCATCTTCGTAGGTTATCGCTGGGCAGACAAGGAGCAGTTGAAGGCTTTGTTCCCCTTCGGTCACGGTTTGAGCTATACCACATTTGAGATTGGCGAGCCTACAATGTCGAAGACTGCATTGAAGGCCGGCGGTAAGATTACCATCAAGTGCGAGGTTCGTAACACAGGTAAGCGTGAGGGTGCCGAGGTCGTGCAGCTCTACATTGGCGACAAGGAGTCATCATTGCCTCGTCCCGTCAAGGAGCTCAAAGGCTTCCAGAAGTTGCATCTGGCGGCTGGCGAGAGTGGCGTTGCCGAGTTCACCATCACCGAGGATGAGTTGAAGTTCTTTGACGACAAGAAGCACGAGTGGGTTGCCGAGGCAGGTGAGTTCACTGCCTACATCGCAACCTCTGCCGAGGATGTTCTCTACACGCTGAATTTCACTCTTAAATAGTCCTATTCAGACTCATAGAAGGCAGGCTCTTCCATCGCGAAGCAGCCTGCTTTTTCATATCGAAGAAGTCACATTCCTGACCCTTTTGGCCAAAAAGCCATAGCGATTTACACTCCAAATAGTTATATAGTTTCTGCATATCAACTTTTTTTGTATTTTTGTGGCGTCTAAAATCGGGTCGCACGAAATAGACGACAAAAAACGAGAGGTTAGACAACCAATAGACGCGAATTTTAGTATAACGATTGTATAAATTAAAAAAATTAGTTCAAATGAGTTTGATGAAATTGGAAACAGCCAAGTCGGGCGTTGTAATCAACGATGCGATGAAGGCAAAGGCACAGGAGGCTAACGCCCTGCTCCACTCTGGCAAGGGTGCAGGTAACGATTTTCTGGGTTGGGTAAATTTGCCCTCGTCGATTGACGCAGAGCAGATTGCCACAATCGAGGCACAGGCTGCGAAGTTGCGTGCAAAGGCAGATGTTGTAATCTGCATCGGTATCGGTGGCTCTTACCTCGGTGCAAAGGCTGTTATTGAGGCTATGAGCAACTCTTTCGAGTCTTTGAAGAAGCAGCACGACAACCCCACAGTGGTATTTGCCGGTCAGAACATCTCGGAGGAGTATACATACGAGCTTTTGGAGGCTACAAAGGAGTACTCTGTTGCTGCTATCGTAATCTCAAAGTCTGGTACAACTACCGAGCCCGCCATCGCTTTCCGCCTTATCAAGGCCGAGTTGGAGAAGCGTTACGGCAAGGCCGAGGCTGCCGAGCGTATCGTAGCTATCACTGACGCTGCTCGCGGTGCTTTGAAGACTCTCGCAACAAACGAGGGCTACCCCACTTTCGTAATTCCCGACAATGTAGGTGGTCGTTTCTCTGTTCTCACTCCCGTAGGTCTGCTGCCATTGGCTGTTGCAGGCCTCGACATCAAGGCTCTGGTTGCAGGAGCACAGGCTATGGAGGCTGCTACGGCTGAGGGCGTTGCCATTGAGGATAACCTTGCAGCACAGTACGCCATTGTTCGTAACGAGCTCTACAAGGCTGGCAAGAAGGTTGAGATTTTGGCCTCTTATGAGCCGAAGTTGCAGTACATCGCCGAGTGGTGGAAGCAGCTCTATGGCGAGTCAGAGGGTAAGGACGGCTTGGGTATCTTCCCCGCGAGTGTAACTCTCACCGCCGACCTTCACTCTATGGGTCAGTATATTCAGGAGGGCGAACGTACATTGTTCGAGACCGTTATCTCGGTTGCCGAGGCAAAGCATACGGTAAAGGTAGAGGCCGATGGTGATAACCTCGACGGCTTGAACTTCCTCGCAGGCAAGCGTATCTCGGAGATTAACAAGATGGCAGAGCTGGGCGTTCAGCTGGCACACCTTGACGGTGGTGTTCCACAGTTGCGTATTGAGATTCCCGCTATCAACGAGACCTCAATCGGTGCTCTCATCTACTTCTTTGAGAAGGCGTGCGGCATCAGCGGTTATATGTTGGGTGTAAATCCTTTCAACCAGCCGGGTGTGGAGGCTTACAAGAAGAATATGTTTGCTCTGCTCGACAAACCGGGCTACGAGGAGGAGTCAAAGGCTATCAAGGCTCGCTTGTAAGAGTTTTTCATAATACGACAAAGGAGGGGGGGTCCAACAAGTTTGTGACACCCCCTCCTCTTTTGGAAACTCGTATAACAAGAGCTATTTTGAAGCTGCTCGCAGACCGAAAAAGCGCAGTTTACTTGGCGTAAATGAGCATTTTTCGGGCAAGGCAGATGCCGAAAGAGCCTTGTTAGACGGGTTCTCTTTGCATATCTACTCTTTATTCATTAACTTTGCGATATGGATTTCAAACTTGTGTCGGAATATGCTCCTACGGGTGACCAGCCCGAAGCCATCGCCCAGCTCATCAATGCCATTGAGAGCCGGGTGCAGCACAACACATTGCTTGGCGTAACGGGTTCGGGAAAGACCTTTACGATGGCCAATGTGATTGAGCATTTCAACCGCCCGACAATCGTATTGAGCCATAACAAGACCCTCGCAGCACAGCTCTACGGCGAGTTCAAAAACTTCTTCCCCGACAACGCTGTGGAGTACTTCGTGTCGTATTACGACTACTATCAGCCCGAGGCTTACCTCCCCACCACCGACACATACATCGAGAAGGATCTATCAATAAATGACGATATCGAGAAGATGCGTCTGAGTGCCACCTCTGCCCTACTTTCGGGCCGACGAGATGTGATTGTCGTGTCGAGTGTTTCGTGCCTTTACGGCATTGGTAATCCCGCCGATTTTCACGCCACATCGATAAAGCTGGCTGTCGGCGATGAGATAAGCTACAAGCACTTCCTGTACCGACTTGTGGAGGCTCTCTATACGCGTACCGAGATTGAGCTTACGCCCGCAACATTCCGCGTCAAAGGCGATACAGTCGATATTATGACGGCCTTTGGCGATAATTGCTACCGTATCACGATGTTTGACAAGGAGGTGGAGTCCATCCAGCTGATAGACCCTGCCACAGGGCGTTGCATCGAAGAAAAGGAGGAGATAACGATATATCCGGCGAATATGTTTGTTACGACAAAGGAACGTATCCACACCGCCGTACAGCAGATATATCTCGACCTCGGAGAACGCATAGCCTTCTTTGAGAAGGAGGGTCGCACGATGGAGGCTCAACGCATAAAGCAGAGGGTGGAGTACGACCTTGAAATGATTAAGGAGCTGGGATACTGCCCCGGTATAGAGAACTACTCACGCTATTTTGACGGTCGTGCCGAGGGTACGCGTCCCTTCTGTCTGCTGGACTACTTCCCCGAAGATTACCTAATGATTATCGACGAGAGCCACGTCACATTGCCGCAGGTGCACGCTATGTTTGGAGGCGACAGAGCCCGCAAGGAGAACCTTGTGGAGTATGGCTTCCGCCTGCCCGCAGCCAAAGATAACCGACCGCTTCGTTTTGACGAGTTCGAGTCGATGATGGGCACTACGATATATGTGAGTGCAACACCTGCCGACTACGAGCTGGCCAAGAGTGAGGGTGTGGTTATCGAGCAGCTGATTCGCCCTACGGGACTTGTCGATCCGCCCATTGAGGTTCGTCCGACAGAGAATCAGATAGACAATCTCATAGAGGAGATTGACCGCTGCGTGAAGAGTGACGACAAGGTGTTGGTTACGACCATCACCAAGCGTATGGCCGAGGAGTTGTCAAAATATTTTGACCGCACAGGCATTCGCAACCGCTATATTCACTCTGACGTGGATACGCTGGAGAGAGTACAGATTTTAGAGGATTTGCGTGCCGGTATGTTTGATGTGCTGGTGGGCGTAAACCTTCTGCGTGAGGGTCTTGACCTGCCGGAGGTGGGTCTGGTCGTGATACTCGATGCCGACAAGGAGGGTTTCCTGCGTAACGTGCGCTCAATAACGCAGATAGCAGGTCGTGCAGCTCGCCACACACAGGGCCGTGTCATAATGTATGCCGACCAGTGTACCGACTCGATGCGTGTAGCCATAGAGCAGAGTAACCGCCGTCGTGAAAAGCAGATTTCGTACAACATAGAACATAACAAGATGCCTCGCACGGCACAGAAGAGTGGTACGGGACAGAGTCTTCTGCTCGGCCCGGGCAAGCCGGAGGATATGACCGCATATCCGATTGTTGAGGAGCATTACGCTGTGGCGGCCGATGTAAGGCAGGAGTACAACGCACCGCAGACAATAGACAGCAAGGTGCTGGACGAGATGATTACACGAGCCCGCGAAGATATGGAACGTGCGGCCAAAGAACTTGACTTTGACGCTGCAATACGCCACCGCAACCGGATGTATGAGTTGCAGAAGATTCGTGATGCGGAGATAGGAGTCAAAAAGTAAATTATTGAGTTTCCGCACATAAACTCTACGCTGAAGATTGGTATTTTGTCAGAAAATACGCTATCTTTGCTCTTATATAAATGTAACAGACTACCGACCACTATGAATAGGAAGATTATATTTTTGTTGTGCCTGATATCTGTGGCTTGCATCACCTGCCTGCAAGCACAGACACGACAGACACGCGAGGAGTACATCGCACGCTACAAACATATAGCCATTGACCATATGGAACGCTACGGAATACCCGCAAGTATCACTATGGCACAAGGTATCCTGGAATCGGACAGCGGTAACTCAAACCTCGCAAAGAGTTCAAACAACCACTTCGGCATCAAGTGCAAAACGGGCTGGGATGGTCGCAAGGTATATCACGATGATGACGAGAAGGGCGAATGTTTCCGTGCCTATGACTCCGTCGAGGAGTCTTATCGCGACCACGCCGACTTCCTTGACCAATCACCACGCTACGACTCGCTGTTCGCCTACTCATCAACCGACTATCGCAGCTGGGCGAGAGGTTTGAAGGCTGCCGGCTATGCCACAGCTCCCGACTACGCACAGCGACTGACGAAAATCATCGAAGATAATCAGCTCTACCTGCTTGACAAGGAGGGCGGAGCAGAGTTATACACCGAACACATAAAGGCCGAGCAGGGTCTAAACGAGAGCTTCGCAGAGAATAGCAGCGTGGGTATGCCGACAACCTCCTCGGGCGGCATCAATCCCGACGACTATCGCGTAGCAGAACGTACCTATGGCGGTTACAGCGTCTATGCCAACAACCGCACACATTATGTTGTGGCTCGCGAGGGAGATACCTTCTCTCGTATTGCATCGACATTCGGCCTTACGGAAAAGACGCTGCGTAAATATAACGAAATTGACCCACGCACAACATTCGACCCCATACAAGGCGAGCCTATATACATCGAACGTAAGCAGGCGAAGTGGCTCGGCAACATACACCGCCACAGAGTAAAGGAGGGTGAGACGTTGCTATCCATCTCGCAGGACTATGCCATCCGTTTGAAGAAACTGGCCAAGATGAACAGGAAAAAGAGTTCAGACACATTACTGGTGGGTGAAGAGATTAGATTGAAATAAAAACAGTAAAAATTGAATATATGGACAATGCTTCTATGCGAGAGAAGATTCTCTCGACGATAATCAACAAATCGACACTCAAACAGCAGACCTTCGACAACACTTTCACCACGTTCAACGAGTTGAAGGATGTCCTGTTTGAAATTGCGTCGGAATTGGACGACGAGTTGGACGGCAAACTGGATAAGCGTGTGAGAATAGAGTACCGCGACAGAGGTAAGTTTGAGGCCCAATTGCAGATTGCCAGCGACCTTTTGATTTTCCAGATGCACACCGACGTCTTTGAGTTCGAGTCAAACCACATCATCTGGCAGAATGAGTATGTAAAGGAGAATCGCGACAACTCTTATTGCGGCGTGATTAACATCTACAACTTCCTCTCAGACTCGTTCAAGTTCAATCGAAATGCAGACGAAGGATATTTGATTGGCCGTATATTCATCAACCGCGAGAAGTGTTTCTTCGTGGAGGGCAAGCGTCAGACTCTCGTACGTCCTATTGATTTCGGCAAAGAGAAGATTACGCGTGAGGCTCTGATTGCGATTATGGAGGCGGCGATATGCTATGCCGTAAACTTCGATTTGCTCGTGCCATCGTATGACGATCGCAAGCGTGTTACGGTCGATCAGTTCAATACCAAGATGGACAACTCGAAGTTCATCACGGGTAAGCGTTTGGGCTACGATTTCAAGGTGGATGACATTTAATGTGTATCTGCAAACAACTTTATTGGCAAATAATTAAACTCAAAAAAATATGTTGAAATCAGTTATCAGAAAGGCCTTTTTAATCGGACTCATCCTGTGCAGCTACAACGCCGCAGCACAAATGACCTTTACCGACCTGTCCAAAATCAGCCGTATGAATCAGGGCGTATGGGGTCTGCGTTCTATGCAGGACGGAGAGCACTATACGGTCAGCAATCGCGGAGCCATTATCCGCCACAGCTACGCCGACGCCACACTCTGCGACACAATCTATAAGGGCCGCTTCGCCTCTTATCAGTTCTCGTCAAACGAGGATATGATTATCCTTGGCAATAACTCGCGACCCATCTATCGCCACTCGGCATACGTGGATTACGACATTGTAAAGGTTGCTGACGGCAGTGTCATCACCTCATTGAAGGATGTTCGCGACCTCACACTCTCTCCCGACTCAAAGCTGGTAGCCTTTGCCAAGGAGAACAACCTCTATGTAGGCGAGCTGGGCAAGGAGCCCGTAGCCATTACGACCGACGGCAAGTGGAACCACATCATCAATGGTACTGCCGACTGGGTATATGAGGAGGAGTTGGGCTTCACGCAGGGTTATGCTTTTTCGCCCGACTCAAAGAAGATTGCCTATATGCGTTTTGACGAGAGTCAGGTACCTCTCTTTGAGATGATGAAGTTTGACGGTACGCTTTATAACAAGCCCTACACCTTCAAATACCCCAAGGCGGGCGATGTAAACTCAATTGTCGAGGTATGGTTGTACGATATCGCAACGGGCAAGAAGAGCAAGATTGATGTAGGCCCTAACCCCGACCAGTATATATCTTCGATAGGCTGGACTCCCGCCGGTGAGCTATACTACTCACGCCTGAACCGCAAGCAGAACCATCTGGAGGTTATCGTATGCCACGCCGACGGCAAGCAGAGCACAATCTATGACGAGCAGTCGCCTGTATATGTTGAACGCACATCCGATATTATCCGTTTCCTCGACGAAGACCGTTTCATCGTGACCAACGAGACCCATACGGGCTGGAATCATATCTACCTCTACTCTATGGAGAAGGGTCTTATCGCACCTATTACATCGGGAGAGTGGGAGGTAACGCAGATTGTTGAGGCTACCGACAAGAGAATCTACTACATCTCTACCGAGTCTTCGCCTCTGCGTCGCAACCTCTACTCTATCGACTACAAGGGTAAGCACAAGCAGCGTATGACTTTGGGCGATGGTACATACTCAATATCGGCATCAGCAGGTATGAAGTACTACATCTCGACCTTCTCATCGGCCAACACACCTCGTAAGGTGGAGATTTGCGACAGCAAGGGCAAGAGCATCCGTACGCTTGTTGAGAACCGCGAGCTTACGGAGAAGATGAAGTCGTTGCCCACGAAGGAGTTCTTCACATTCACCACAGAACGTGGCGACAAACTCAACGCCTACTTTATCAAGCCGGTGGACTTTGACAGCGAGAAGAAGTATCCCGTATTGATGACACAGTACTCTGGCCCCGGCTCACAATCGGTAAGCGATAGCTTCGGCCTGGGTTGGGAGTATGTTATGGCGGCTAACGGCTACCTCGTGGCTTGTGTCGATGGTCGCGGTACAGGTTTTATGGGCGAAAAGTTCAAGAAGCAGACATACGGCCAGCTGGGTAAGCTGGAGGTTGAGGACCAGCTATCATTTGCACGCTGGCTGGGCGAGCAGACCTATATTGATGCCGACCGCATCGGTATCTACGGCTGGTCATTCGGTGGCTTTATGGCATTGGGTTGTGCATTGAAGGGCGACGGCATATTCAAGATGTCGATTGCTGTGGCTCCTGTAACCTCTTGGCGTTATTATGACACTATTTACACCGAGATTTACAACGACCTGCCACAGGACAACCCCGCAGGTTATGACGACAACTCGCCGATTAACTTCGCTGACCGCCTGCACGACCGTACCCGTCTGTTGATTATTCACGGCTCGGCTGACGACAACGTACACGTACAGAATGCTATGGAGATGTGTCACGCATTGAATCGTGCCGGCAAGATGTACGATATGATGATATATCCCGACCAGAATCACTCGATGTATCCGGAGTATAATGTACATATCCGCGAGAAGATGGTTCGATACACATTGGAGAATCTGTAATCTCTCGCCGAGAAAGAATAAAAACGCCCCAAACAAAGTTTGAGGCGTTTTTATTTATCCTAAAATAGACAGATTAATCCAGCTCCTCGGCCGAGAGGTGCGTAATCTTTCCATCACGCATAACAACCAACTCGCCGTCTTCGCGTTTTACTCGTTCCTTCAAGCGTTGCTGGGCCAGCAAGATGCCGGCGTCAATCTTCTCCTGCAACTGCTCCAACTCCATTTCACTCATATTTTTTTCCTCTACATTTTGCATATCTTACGGTATGATAACGAATCAACCACCTCTCTTATTTCGTCTTTGGTGCCGTAGGCTATCTTTTTTACACCATCAGCCGAACTATTGTCGTAAATAACCCAATAGTCGCACAACGACGTATATAACGATGTAAGGTAGCGTATGCCACGATAATATCGACGACGCACCACCTCGGCCGGCACATTATGACCACCCTCCGCCACACGGCGAGCCACGCGTTCAACAGCCTGATCGGGCGAAGGCAGCCAGAAGAACAACAACGATACAAAGTAGCCTTTCTCCTGTGCCTCGCGGATAAGACGGGTGTAGTAACGCGTAGCAAGCGTCGTCTCAAAGGCGAAGTCAGCACCCTCCGACATCAGCACATCCATACGCTTACGCATCAGTCGTCCCGCCTCAATCGACACACCCGCAGGGTTGAAGGGCGACAGGCCTCGTGCAATCTCGTCAGCATTGACAAAATCGCGACACTCCAACATCTCCGGCAACACAGCATACGAAGCAGTTGTCTTTCCCGCACCGTTACATCCTGCTATGATAAAGAGTCTCGGCATCTTAATCGTAATGTTATAATTATGGCAAAGTTAGGAAATAATCTCTAATTCTCCAAAAACTCATACCGCATATCGGCAAGGCACTGATTTTGCAGATAGAGTGAAGATACTTTTTTCTTATTATAAACTTTACTAAAAATCATTATGAACGCAACAGCTACACTACTTTTCGTTCTCTCGCCGCTGCCCTACGACATCGCAGCCCTGGAGCCTTACATCTCGGAGCAGACTCTGCACTACCACCACGACAAGCATCTGGCCGGCTATGTCAATAAGCTCAACGAGTTGATTGTCGGCACGCCCTTCGAGGGTATGACCCTGGAGCAGATTATATGCCAGGCCGATGGTCCCATATTCAACAATGCTGCACAGGTCTGGAATCACGAGTTCTACTTCAATCAGTTCTCCCCCACCCCGACAAAAGAGCCGGAAGGAGAGTTAAAGAGTGCCATAGAGGATAGTTTTGGTGGCGTGGAGGCCCTTAAAGAGAGTCTGTCGAAGGAGGCGATGGGACTCTTCGGCTCTGGCTGGGTATGGCTCGCCGCTGACGACAATGGCAAACTGCACATCATAAGCAAGTCAAACGCCGGCACGCCGCTGACCGAGGGTCTGCATCCGCTATTGGCGATAGATGTGTGGGAGCACGCCTACTACATCGACCACCGCAACGCCCGTGCAGATGGTATAAAATCATTCTGGGAGGTGCTTGACTGGGATATCGTCAGCAATCGCTACAATAAAAGAAAATAACCGTTACAACAAATAACGACACAACAAAAGCCTGCCTAACCCAATGGTTAGACAGGCTTAATTTTTACAAGAGGCATCTTCAATATCTCTGCCCCTCTCCTACTTATCTGCCCCTCTTCCTTTGCGGTGTCGATTAGATGTTGATATCCAGAATCTCGAACTTCAACACGCCGGCGGGAACGGTAACCTCAACGACGTCGCCCTTCTTCTTGCCCAGCAGAGCCTTGGCAATGGGTGTGCCGATAGCCAGCTTACCCTCACGCAGGTTAGCCTCGTTCTCCGATACGATGGTATAGGTTACCTGCTTCTTGTTATTGTGGTTAAGCAGTGTCACCTTGCTCAAAATCTGCACCTTGCTCTTGTCAATCTTCGACTCGTCAATCACACGGGCATTGGTCAGCGTCTGCTCCAGCTGTGCAATACGCATCTCCAACAAACCCTGTGCCTCGCGGGCAGCGTCATACTCGGCATTCTCCGACAAATCACCCTTGTCGCGTGCCTCGGCAATAGCTGCCGAAATAGCGGGACGTTCCACAGAACGCATATGTTGAAGCTCGTCTTTCAGCTTCTGCAAACCTTCCGCTGTCAGATAAATAATCTCTTGTGCCATAGTTTTATATAACAGTAAAAAAGCCAGAATCCTAATCCCCACGTTTTATCGCCTGAATTAGAATCCCGATTCAACAATAATATTTCCTTCTGCAAACAAAGGTAGAGAGAATTTTTCAATTCTCCAATTTTTTTCACCTTTTTAATCTCTTTGCGGGATATTTCACATACCCCGCAAAGGATATTTGCACACTTTACTGCTCGGCCGCCATATCGGTATCGGTAGCATTAAAATCTATCAGATGCACCAACGCCTGCAACTCACGCAGCATATTACGCTTCTCAACCTTCGGAGAATATACATAGCAGTCGATAGTGATAACCTCGTTTGTGCGAGAATTTACCGTAGTGTAGCTCACATAGGGACCACCCATAAAATAGTTCTCGACATCCCACAGGCCGACCATCTCAATCCACGGCTGCGAGCCGATACGCATAGTACGATACTCGGGTGTATAGGGGATATACTCCAGGCCTGTCTCGTCGGGAATCTTATTGACGGTTGTCATATAAGAGCCCTCCTTCGGGCCGGGGATACGCGACGCAAAGCGGTTGCGGGCCTTGACCAAAGCCTTCGCCGAGAGTGACTGCTCGCCCTCATAGGGGTATTTATAGATAAAAAAGCCCTGACTTGCCGTAGGGAACTCCTGCGAAATCCACACCATATCGGGGCTCTGCGTACGCAGTTTGTAATCGTCCGAAATATTCATCTCAACACCGAAAGTATTGCGGATAAGCTCCTTCAGAGGTTGTGATGCGTAGCGTTGTGCATAGGCTATCGTGCGGTCGCGTTCCGCCTTTTCGAGTACCTGCACGATATTGTTGCCATTCTCGCCCACATAAGCGGCCACACTCTCCGTATCGGGGCCCTTGATGGTTACAAACACCTGCGGCTTTGCCGTAACGTTATAACGCACCGAGATTGAGGGCTCGGTAAACTCTTTATCGACATTTACGACCACGATGTTACGATGCGTCTTTGTGAGGCTCTTGAAGTTATTGGGCATAATACGCATAACATCAAACATAGGCTCATAGGTAGGCAGTTCGGCTACCGGCTGCTGCAAGAAATAACGCAACGTATCACCCAACTCACTCTGCCACTGCGGCTGACCACACACCAATATCAGTTCATAGGGACGACCCTGTGCCGTTTCACCCGATGAGAGGGTATTGAATGACTTACACGCAGACATTGTGATTGCAGCAAAGGCAACAAGCAGTGTATTTACGAAAAATCGTTTCATAGTATTTTGTTATCTTTTAGAATATTACACAATAGCGATGGTCAGCGATTGACCTGTACAAAATTAATCATTTTTTCAGTTTACGCAAAATATATACCCGTTTTTAGATAAAAAACACTAATTTTGTCCACAGCATAGGAGGTTGTCCTGCAACAGGCAGGCTGCGACCAAATGGCGAAAGCAGCAGCCGACCTCCAACGAACACTACGACAAGAGATAATATGAAGATAAAACCCTTCAAATTCATACGCAACCTCTACCCCGATATGATATGGGAGATAAACGACCCGAATGGCGTTTTTCTCACATTTGATGATGGGCCGACACCAGGCATTACGGAGTGGATTCTCGACACGCTGCGACGCTACGACGCCAAAGCGACATTCTTCGTACTGGGTAAGAATGCCGAGATGTATCCCGACCTCTACCAGAAGATTCTTGACGAAGGACACAAGATAGGCAACCACACCTACTCTCATCAGAAAGGTTGGGGTATGCCTCTGGAAAAATATATCGAGGATGTCGATTTTGCCGACACCATTCTTCACACCAACCTCTTTCGTCCGCCATACGCTCGCGTAACACCTTCGCAAATGCGTGCTGTGGGTCAGCGATACAAGATTATAATGTGGAACATACTCTCGCGTGACTATACCGCCACCATCTCGCCCGAAGATTGCTACAAGGGTGTGGCAAAGTATTTGGAGGCGGGGAGCATCGTAGCCTTCCACGATAGCGAGAAGTCGTTCCGAAATATGAGTTACGCTCTGCCCCGCGTGCTGCAACGCGTACAGGAGCTGGGTCTGAAATGTAAAATCATAGAGTTGTAGAGATGAAAATAATCGTAGCCGTAACGGGTGCCAGCGGAGCCATATATGCCCGACAATGCCTCGAAAAACTAATCTCGGCCGACGAGGTTGAGCTGATTGCCCTTGTTGTCAGCGAAAAGGGTGAGCAGGTCGTGCAATACGAAGGCGAGGTGCTGCCTTCATCCGAGAAGATTGTCCGCTACGACAACAACGATATGTTCTCGCCCATCGCCAGCGGCTCGGCCGACTGGGATGCAATGGTCGTAGTACCGGCATCTATGGGCAGCGTGGGTCGCATTGCGTCGGGAGTATCTCTCTCGCTGATAGAACGCACGGCCGATGTGATGCTGAAAGAACGTCGCAAGTTAATTCTTGTAGTTCGCGAAACCCCCTACTCGCTTATTCATCTGCGAAATATGACCACCCTGACCGAGGCAGGAGCTATCGTTATGCCCGCCTCGCCTTCGTTCTACTCCCACCCCACCGACATCGAGCAGGCGACGCTGACGGTTGTGGAAAGGGTCGTGGCACACATGGGTATCACCTCGCCACACTACTCATTTTCGGGTAAGTAACTCAAAATAATGATAGACAGAGATTTGTATTTGCAAAATTTTTACTATCTTTGCCGCACTGAAAAAATTTTAACAAAAAAACTATATTTTTATGACAATTACAGCGTCTGATATCAAGATTGGTATGTGTATCGAGATGGACGGCAAGACTTTCCTTGTTGTTGATTTCCAGCACTGCAAGCCCGGTAAGGGTCCCGCATTCGTACGTTCAAAGCTCAAGAACTTGGAGAATGGTTACGTTCTCGAGAAGACTTTCTCTTCTGTAAGCCAGAAGATTGAGCAGGTTCGTGTTGAACGTCGTCCCTATCAGTTCACCTACGAGGATGATTTGGGTGCACACTTTATGCACACCGAGACTTTCGAGGAGATTAACATCGACAAGAACCTCATCGACAACTACGATTTGATGGCTGACGGCCAGATCGTAGAGGTAATGTTCCACACCGAGAAGGAGGCCGTTCTTTCAGCCGAGCTTCCTCCCGTACTCGATATGGAGGTTATCTACACCGAGCCGGGTATCAAGGGCGATACAGCTTCAACATCTTCATTGAAGCCCGCTACTGTAAACACCGGTGCAACTGTTAAGGTTCCCTTGTTTGTAAATACAGGCGACAAGATTCGCGTTGATAGCCGTACTCGCGAGTACAAGGAGCGTATCCGCTAATCTTTGTTTCAAGCAAGTAAAAAGGTCTGTCCCCGCGGGCAGACCTTTTTATTTGCGGGCAAGCGGGAGGAACGGCCTAAAATTTCACCGTCACATTTGCCAGAATATGCAGCGGAGCCTGCGGGAAGTAGTAGGCCTCGTCGTATCGCTGACCATCCCACATATAGGAGTAGCCATAGCCATTGCTGCAATAGAGCTGATTGAAGAGGTTATACAGCGTAACACCAAATCGCACGCTGCGTACCTTCTGCGAAGATATGGTATAGCTCAAATCAAGATTTGTGAAGTTATAGGCCTCCAACGACAGAGCCTCTATCTCGTTATTGGTAAAATATTGCTTACCGACAAATGTGGTGCTTATCATCGCCTCAAAGCCGCCAGCATTTACGCCTGCAAATATCTTTCCCATAGCGTTGGGAGAGTACGAGATGGTCATATCGTCCAGATTCTCACCATAGGTGGGGCTATCGGCGAGCATATCCACATAGTTTCTGATTTTATTCTCGCTGAATGTGGCATTACCGCCCAGCGAGAGCCAGCGTAGAGGTCGCCACGCAGCCGACAGCTCCACGCCTCGACGGAAGCTCCTCGGTACATTCACATTCAAAGCATCGGAGCCGTCATTCACCAGACCCGTATGCACCAGCTGGTTGCGATAGGTCATATAGTAGAGATTTACACCTAACGACAAACTCTGCGATGAGTAGTTATAGCCCAACTCAAAGTCGTAGAGAGCCTCTGCCTGTGGCTCCTTGTCATCGGCGGAGAACATATAGCGGTCGGTAAAGTCCGAACGCGTAGGCTCCTTATGAGCTATTGCCGCCGAGCCATACAACTGATGATGCTTTGCAAAACGATAGCTGATGCCAAGATGCGGATTGAGGAAGTTGTATCCGTTATTTATATCGATGGGCTGCATCTGCATCGTGTTCCAGTCGAAATTGTCGTTCACTCCCCACGCCTTATAATGAACGTGACGATACTGCACATCGGCAACGATATCAAGGCCTCGCACCACCGACCAATCGACCTTGGCAAAGATGTTGGCATCCTGCTTACGCACATCGTTATCGTACCAACGCCCCGCAATAGCACTCTCTCTCATTCCATCGACCCAATCCAGCTCGCCCCAATGCGGGCAGGCATAAACAGACCACGAACCTCCGACAATAAGCGACAGGTTATCAGCCTTATATGCAGCAGCGGCATTCACTCCGCCCGTATGATTCTCCATAACCTTGCTGCGTATGATATCGGCCTCAACGCCATAATCCGTGATGCCGAGATTGAGATACTCGGCCAGCGTGCGGTCGGCCTTATACTGTCGGTAATAGCCGTAGCCATAGGTATAGAAGCCCGTGAGGTTGAGCATCCACCTATCCGACAAGCGTTGATTTATGATGAGCTGATTGTTCAGTTGCAGATAGTTGTCGGTATGGTCATCGTAGTAATCGACGTGCGTACCATCGGCCAGCTGATACGGGCCGCTATCGGTCTCGTATTGACCTTCGCTGTGGTAGCGACGGCCATACAGTTCCATCTCCTCCTTCGTCACACCCGTATAGGTGAGGTAGGTCTTGGCCTTACCACCAAACGAGAGCAGCTTGATAACCGTATTATCGCCGTAGTACGAGCCTTGCAGCATATAGGATTTAAGGTCGGTAGCACCTCTGTCGATATAGCCGTCAGAGGAGATATGCGTCAAGCGGGCATCCACCGCCCAGCGACCACCGAGCAGGCCGGAAGAGAACTGCACGCCCTGCTTCTGGGTGTTGTACGAGCCATAGGATAGCGTGGCCTCACCACCGAAACGATGTGATGCCGCAGCTGTAGTCATACTCACCGCACCGCCAAAGGCTCCCGTACCATTGGTCGATACACCGGCACCTCGCTGCACCTGAACATCACCCACAGCCGAGATAAGGTCGGGCGTGTCGTACCAATACATCGAGTGTGAGTCGGGATTGTTCATCGCAACACCATTAATCGTCACATTGAGTCGCGTAGCATCCGTACCTCGCATCTTGAACGAAGTGCCGCCAATGCCTATACCCGTTTCGTTTGTGGCGATGACAGATGGAGTCTGGGCGAGCAACGACGGGAAGTCCAGACCGTAGCGATGTCGTTCCACCTCCTCCGGCGAGAGGTCGGTGTGGGCTATGGCAGATCGGTCGTCAGCCCTGACAGCCACCACTTCAATAGCATCAACAGCATAGGTACGCAAAGAGTCCTGCGGCATAACATCAGCCGCCATTGCAGATGTAACACACTGTGCCACAGCTGCCAGAAAAACAAAAAACCTTTTCATAAAGCTTTTAATTTTAAGTTAAAAACACAGAAAAGGGGATATGATAAGATTGTAACATATATCCCGGTCTCGGCATTACCCGTATCCGGTACAATGGGTATAATCTCAGCCTGATAGTAAGGCACCCCCTGAAAATATCGAGGACAAAGTTATAAAACTTATACGACAAATTCAACATCTCGTACAATTAAATATATCTTCACGCCGTTTAATGTAGGTCTTTCAGTTTTTTTAAGTATATTTGCCTTATCACGAATATTCACAGATTATGAAGCGATTGTTTTTAGCTATATTCACCATTTTGCTGCTGGGAGCCTGCTCTCGCAGCGTGAAATTTGATATCGACGGACTGCTTATTGAGAATGCCGCCAGCAAGGTATATCTTGTGGTGGAAGGTGCTACGATAGATACTCTGGCCTCGGCGGAGGTGGGTGCCGACAACAAGTTCTGCCTGCGTGGTGAGGTGGCAGAGCCGACAACAGCCTTCGTATGCGATGACAACGGCAACGCCCTGACCATCCTTCTGTTGGAGGAGGCACAGCTGTATCTGCGACCCCTGCCTACGGGTGGCTACATTGCCGAGGGTGGCCCTGTGAACGACAAATACAACTTCGTCATACAACGCCTCTCGGATGTCGCAATGCAGCTCGCCGAGCTTGACTACACAACCGAATATGCCAACGAGGAGTACGAATCGCTGATGTTCAAATATCAGGATATACTCTCTACGGCCATTCGCGACAACCTCGACAACCTCGTGGGTGTGGAGCTCTTCCTCAGTCAGGAGTCGCGTGGTATGACCGCCAAGGATATGCGGGTACGCTTTGCACAGTTCTCACCCGAGATGCAATCGCTGTCGGCTATGCAACGCTTCGCCGAGTATATCGATATCTATGCCCGCACGGAGATTGGCAACCGCTTTATTGATGTGGAGCTGCAAGCTATCTCGGGAGGCATATCATCCCTCAGCGACGTATGCGGCAAGGGCAACTGGGTGCTGGTTGATTTTTGGGCTACGTGGTGCGAGAACTATGACCGCGATATAGCGATGATGCGTGAGCTCTATGCCAAATATACCTTGCAGGGCTTTGATATTTGCAGCATATCACTCGACCGCGACCCCAATCGCTGGCGTACATTCATCGAGAAGAACGATATGTTGTGGACAAATGCCATCGACAGCACCGACGAGGGTAAGAGATCCATTGCCGAAAAATACGGTCTGCAATCTATTCCGGCCAACTTCCTTATCTCGCCCGAGGGCGTAATTGTTGCCCGTAACCTCTACGGAGAGGTTTTGCGACACGAGCTGGAACATATTTTCGGAGATTGCCTCTGCACGGATAACGCTGTAAAACAACAAGTTGCGAATAAATAGCGAAAACAAAATAAAAATTTTTCAAAAAATATTTGCACGAAAAGAAATTTCGCCGTACATTTGCACTCGCAATCAGTAAATGGCTCCGTAGCTCAACTGAATAGAGTACTTGACTACGGATCAAGCGGTTACAGGTTTGAATCCTGTCGGAGTCACTTGATTTTAAGGCGGTTATCTTTTAGATGACCGCTTTTTTGTTGTATATGCCAAGCCTTACGACAGGATTCTTCTGCTCGGGCGGTGTGGATATAGAAATCAATGATTTACTACGTAAATACAGCATAAGAGTGTAGGTTTATATATTTGAAAATATATCTCCTACTCTCTTATGCTTACACTTTGTGTCCATTGATTTCTGCATCGCAAACTCTGCGGACGCAGTTGAATAAATAATAATATCTTATTATTTTGTCGGAGTCACTTGATTTTAAGGCGGTTATCTTTTAGATGACCGCTTTTTTGTTGTATATGCTATGCCTTACGACAGGATTCTTCTGCTCGGGCGGTGTGGATATAGAAATCAATGATTTACTCCGTAAATACAGCATAAGAGTGTAGGCTTATATATTTGAAAAATATATCTCCTACTCTCTTATGCTTACACTTTGTGTCCATTGATTTCTGCATCGCAAACTCTGCGGACGCAGTTGAATAAATAATAATATCTTATTATTTGTCGGAGTCACTTGATTTTAAGGCGGTTATCTTTTAGATGACCGCTTTTTTGTTGTATATGCTATGTCTTACGACAGGATTCTTCTGCTCGGGCGGTGTGGATATAGAAATCAATGATTTACTACCAAAACTAAATAATATGGTCTATTTAAGGGGCTTTTGGGTGGGAAATATCGCACCGTTTTTGTATCTTTGCTCATACGAACACTAAATTTGATTAGATATGCTTGTAAAAGAGTTACAACCGAGCATCATCTGGGAGCAGTTTGATGCTATAACAAAGATTCCGCGTCCATCGAAGAAGGAGGGGCAGATTATCGAGTGGCTGATTGGTTTCGCAAAGCAACACGGCCTGGAGTGGCAGCGTGACGATATTGGCAATGTAGTTATCCGCAAGGGTGCTACCGCCGGCTTTGAGAATCGTCAGACCATAATCCTGCAATCACATATGGATATGGTATGCGAGAAGAACTCAAACGTAGATTTCGACTTCGACAACGATGCGATACGCACAAAGGTTGATGGCGAGTGGGTCAAGGCAGAAGGCACTACACTGGGTGCTGACTGCGGTATAGGTATGGCGGCAGCGTTGGCTCTGCTCATAGACCCCACAGCCGAGCACGGCCCTATCGAGGCTCTCTTCACTGTTGATGAGGAGACCGGCCTTACGGGTGCTTTCGAGCTGGGCGAGAATATGCTCACAGGACGATATCTTATCAACCTCGACTCGGAGGATGAGGGCGAGATATTTATCGGTTGTGCCGGTGGCGTTGATACCGTTGCAACATTCAGTTGCGAGAGAGAGGCTGCACCTGCCGGCTACAAGTTCTATCGTATGGATGTTGCCAACCTTCTGGGTGGTCACTCTGGCGACGACATCGACAAGGGGCGTGCCAACTCAAACAAGATTGCAGCCCGCTGGCTCTACGAGATGCAGGGGCTGTATGGCTTGCGACTGAGCCTGATGGACGGCGGCAACCTCCGCAACGCCATACCTCGCGAGGCGTATGCCATTGTGGGTGTTTCGGCAGATGTAGCCACAGCGTTTGAGAAAAGCTTTGCGACATTTGCCGAGGATGTCAAGTTTGAGTTCCACGCAACCGAGCCTAACACATCACTGACACTCGCACAGACCGACACCCCCGCCGAGGTACTGACCGCGGATGCACAGCGTCGTCTGGTGGGTGCGTTGATAGGTCTGCCAAACGGCGTATTGGCTATGTCGATGGCTGTGGCCGGCCTTGTGGAGACCTCAACAAACCTCGCATCGGTGAAGTTCAAGGAGGATGGCAAGGTTGTGGTAACCACCTCGCAGCGTTCATCGTTGGAGAGTGGCAAGAAGTGGGCTATGCAGAGTGTTGAGTCAGTATTCCTGCTGGCAGGTGCCGATGTTGAGCACTCTGACGGCTACCCGGGCTGGGCACCCAACCCTGACTCTTGTCTGTTGCAGACCACAGTCAATAGCTACAAGAAGCTCTTTGGCGTTGAGCCGAAGGTGCGTGCCATACACGCAGGCTTGGAATGTGGTCTTTTCCTGGAAAAGTATCCTCATCTGGAGATGGTGTCGTTTGGCCCGACAATTCGTGGCGTGCACTCACCTGACGAGAGGTTGGATATCGCTTCGGTTGATAAATTCTGGATTTTGTTGAAGGATGTCATCAAGGCGATTTAAGCCCGACACACCAAACAGATATTATATTGCACAGAAAGGTCGGTTTTTCCGACCTTTTTTGCTATATTTGTCGTAAATGAAGAGATTGCTTGTCATCATATCGTTGCTCATATCATTCACCTCCTCGGCACAAGAGGTGGCAGATGACTATATGCGATACAAGATAGACGACAGGGTCTATATTCTCGAACAGATAGAGCCCGACACCCTGCTCTTCTATCGCGTGGCACAAAATCGCAGCGATAAGTTTCACTCTCTGACAACCTACAACCTCTCGTTTGTTGATTATTCGCGACGTGGCATAGATTATTTCGAGAGCCGCAGCACTATTGACGGTATAAATCTGCGTTACAGAAACATCCCCATAATAAGGCAGTTAGGCGTTTCGGAAGAGTATTTCGGAGGCCTTGCAAATGGCAATCAGGGCATAAGCGGAATGGCCGGCACGCAGGAGTTCTCGCAACTTGACGGCACACCTCTCGATGGCGGTCGGGTAAGTATTTTCTTCACGGGCAAGGGCTATCTGGGAGGCTTGCGGGCATCGCTGCACTCCACGATGTCGCACGAGTGGTCTTTGTCGGCATACCTCGCAGCACGAGGCGGCAACGACCTCTATATTGATGGTGTGTATAACGAATCGATTGATGCCGGAGTGCGTCTTACCAAAAATTTCGCATCGGGAGCAATATTTTCGGTATTATGTGTTGCGAGCATAGGCGAGAGAGGTCTGCGTACGGGCTCAACCGAAGAGGCTTTCTCGCTATCGGGCGACAATCTGTATAACCCCTTGTGGGGTCGTCAGAATGGCAGGATTCGCAACTCGCGGGTGCTGCGTGAGGCCGTACCATTCGTCGTAGCAACCTACAACACCGCCATAAGCAATACAACGACAATGACGCTGTCAATGGGTGGCGATTACGGCAAAAGAGGTACTTCGTCGTTGGGCTGGTACGATGCTATGACGCCACGTCCCGACAACTATCGCTATATGCCGAGTTACTTTACCGACTTCTCGCTGTCGGATGCCGTAGCCGAGAGGTGGCGTGCCAGAGATGAGAGATACACGCAGATAAACTGGAACGACCTCTATCGCACAAATGCTTTATCGGAGAATGGAGCAGCCTACACACTCGATGAAAGGGTGGAACGCATCGCACAGGGCGAGATATCGTGGCGTATGCGTAGTGAATTTGGGCAAAACCTCACTCTGTCGTACGGTCTGCGGGGCTCTGTCTGTTCATCACGCAATTATAAGCGTATGCTGGATATGCTTGGAGCCGATGAGTTTATAGATTTGGATTACTATCTTTTAGACGACGACACCTACTCCAATATGTTGCAAAACGACCTGCGACACCCCGACCGACGCATCAGCCAAGGCGATAGGTTCTCCTACGACTACACCATAACAACAGCCAACATCGCAGCCGAGGTGGAGTTTGAGTATCGCATGGACAGGTGGCGTATAGATGCAGACCTGATGGTCGGCAGCGATATCATGAGGCGTACCGGACACTACGAGAAGGAGATTTTCGGCGGTAACGGCTCGTATGGGCACTCCCAAACGGCTCGCTTCACGCCCTATACAGCCAAGATTTCGGCCAGTTACCTCTTCTCGGCACAACACTTTCTTGACCTTCACACGATGATAGCCTCCCGCTCGCCCTATGCCGGCGATATATTCCTCAACCCGCAATACAACAATCGCGTGGCGGATGACATCTCAACCGAAAAGATTCTCGCCGTAGAGGCAAATTACAGATACACCGCACCCAAAGTTGATGTTTCGCTATCGGCATACTTCCACTCTCGGAACGATGCCCGTCAGATGTTTCGCACCTACGACGACCTGTCGGGCGAATATTGCGATGTGGAGGTGGAGGGCATCGGCACGATGAGTTATGGCATAGAGGCCACCGCCGAGATACACATAGGAAGATTTCTGCGTGCCGAACTTGCTGCGGCAGCCGAGAGGCATATCTACTCGCACAACCCACTTGTGACACACTATTCGGACACTACAAACGAGATTATAAGTCTGCATAGTGAGAGCCTGATGGGAGATTGCGTGTTGGGCTCTCCGCAGATTGTCGGCATGGCGTCACTCACATATCTGAACTATAAGGGCTGGGCTGCATCGTGCAGTGTGCAGGCCGCCGCACTGCGATATGCCAATGCCGACTTTATCCGCCGCACCGAACGCGTGCTTAATCAGGCTTCGATGTCGGAGGAGATTTTCCGAAAGTTCAACCATCAGCAACGGCTCAACGATGCCGTCACAATGGACGTTTCACTATCCCGTTGGTGGTCGATAGGCAAGAGGAGTATGCTTCGAGGTGGCAAGTCCAGCCGCATCTCGGCAACGCTGTCAGTGAGAAATCTGCTCGGCAACAGAAACATCGTACGCAGCAGCTACGAGCCTTCACGCATACGCAACTACACCAGCGGTGGCAAACGTATATATCTGCCGCAGGAGAATATCATCACCTACGCCTATCCGCGTAATATCTACGCCGTTGTAACGTGGAGGTTTTAGGTTTGGTATTCTATTTGGCTATTTCTTGTAAAACCACTATCTTTGCACCTTGAATTATAAAAGAGAGTACTATGGCAGGGTCTAATTTTGTTGATTATGTGAAAATTTTTGCTCGTTCAGGACACGGCGGTGCCGGTTCAAGCCACTTCCGTAGAGAGAAGTTTGTGGCCTTTGGTGGTCCTGACGGAGGCGATGGCGGCAAGGGTGGCAGTATCATCCTGCAAGGCGACAAGCAGTATTGGACTCTGATTCACCTCAAATATCAGCGTCACCAGTTTGCCGAGGATGGCGAGGGTGGACACGGAGCCCGTTCTTCGGGCAAGGATGCTCCCGACATCATCATCCCCGTACCTCTCGGAACGGTTGCACGCCGTCTGGTAGAGCAGGAGGATGGTTCGACTACGATTGAGTATGTGGGCGAGGTTACCGAGCACGACGAGAAGCTCACTCTGCTGAAAGGAGGTCGCGGTGGTCTGGGTAACTGGCACTTCAAGAGTGCAACAAACCAGGCTCCACGCTACTCACAGCCCGGCGAGGAGGGTGACGAGGGTGCTTTCATTCTGGAGTTGAAGGTGCTGGCCGATGTGGGTTTGGTAGGCTTCCCGAATGCAGGTAAGAGTACCCTGCTCTCGGTGGTATCGGCAGCGAAGCCCAAGATTGCGAACTACGCCTTCACTACATTGGAGCCCAATCTGGGTATTGTGGAGGTACGCGACCATAAGTCGTTTGTTATGGCCGACATCCCCGGAATCATCGAGGGAGCTCACGAGGGCAAGGGTCTCGGAACGCGTTTCTTGCGACATATCGAACGTAACTCGGTGCTGTTGTTTATGGTGCCTGCCGACAGTGATGACATAGCCAAGGATTATGAGATTCTGCTGGGCGAATTGACGCAATACAACCCCGAGCTATTGGACAAGGAACGTCTGCTGGCTATCACAAAGTGCGATATGCTGGACGACGAGCTGATTGAGCAGATGCGACCACATCTGCCCGAGGGTATTCCGTCGGTGTTTATCTCATCGGTATCGGGACTCAACATCCAGCGTCTGAAAGATATGCTTTGGGAGGCGTTGCAGAAGTAGTATTATTCGGAAAAATATTGAAGATAGCCGGGCAGAAGAGTCCGGCTATCTTTTTTTTGTGGAATGATGCATTTTTTTTGATGTATATATACATCAATGCTCTACCCTGCGATTTTTTTTTAAAATTTTGCTTTGAAAATTTGGTTTATAAAATAAACTACTTTATATTTGCAAAGGATTTGAGGATGATTGGTAGTGAAACGCACGCCAGAACCGCAAATCGGAGATATAAAAAAACATCAACTAATACAATTATTTTTTTATGAACAACACAAAACTTTCAGAGGCACAGAGTTTAGAACTCATTACCTCAATGATTCAGGATTCACGCAAGCGTCTGGCCCAGAATTCGGGAACACCCTTCCTTGTATGGGGTTACATCACCGTTGCGGTATCGGTTTTTGAGTACTTCGTAATCGCCAACGGCTGGTCTTGGATGTGGGCGTGGGCATGGTTTGCCATTCCTCTACTCGGCGGACCAATAATGATGCTTGTAATACGCAAGCAGGAGAAGGGTGCGAAGAACCTCATCGACCGCACAATCTCGGCTATGTGGAGTGTACTGGGCATATCAACACTCTTTCTCTATCTGCTGGCCGTAGCCTACGGGGTATCGCTTTTCTCGCTTATAGTGCTTGTGATGGGTATCGGAACGCTTACTACCGGCATCATACTACGCGAAAACGCCACCAAATGCTGCGGAGCCTTTGCGATGCTCGCCTCTGCTATCTTCCCGTTGATGCACATCTTCAAGTGCGGAGAGCCGGCAACGGAGATTCTCATCTTTGCAGCGATTTTCGTTGTTATGATGGTTATCCCCGGACATATCCTCAACTACAAAACCAAAAAGAGATAATCCGATGTTGCGAGAACTGAATCCACTACTGCACTCGGAGTTGCGTCTGGCCATAATGTCGATACTCGTAAGTGTCGAGAGTGCCGACTTCGTCTATCTGCGTGAGCAGACGGGAGCTACGGCAGGCAACCTGAGTGTTCAGATTGACAAGCTGCAGCAGGCGGGGTATATCTCTGTCGAGAAGGGTTTCAACGGCAAGAAGCCCCGCACCACCTGTGCCATAACCGAGCAGGGCGTCGCTGCCTTTACGGAGTATGTCGATGCACTGCGAACCTATATCGGAAAAGGGTTGTGAGAATTTCCGACAAAAAACAATAGAGGCTACCCACATTGTGAGTAGCCTCTATTTTAATTTTCCGATGCTTGCTTATGCCAAAGCATTCACGTGCAATGCCAATGAGCTCTTCAAGTTAGCGGCCTTATTCTTGTGGATAATGCCGTGCTTAGCCAACTTATCGAGCATTGAGCATACCTTTGGAAGTGCTGCAACAGCTGCTGCCTTCTCGGTAGTGTTACGCAAAGCCTTCACAGCGTTACGAGCAGTCTTGTGATAAAGACGGTTGTGTGCACGCTTTGTAACGGTCTGACGAATTCTCTTCTTTGATGACTTGTGATTTGCCATAGTTCTAAATTGTTTTTATTTTTTACTTTTATTGTTTGCTTTCTCTTGCCCACCCTCTCTGCCGGCAGGCGTTGCACTCTTCGAGCCTTTGGCTCCGGGACCACGTAAGTCCCCAAAATATTTTACCGCTGTCAAATGGTTTTGCAACCATAAGTCGTAGCCCATAGGAGAGTCGAACTCCTCTTTCAAGAATGAAAATCTTGCGTCCTAACCGATAGACGAATGGGCCTTACCACTATCGCCTCCTCTCTCAAGGGGGCATTTAGCGGTGCAAAGGTAAGTAAAAAATTGTAAATTACAATAGTTCAATGCAAAAAAAGTGCGACAAAGTAGCATTACCTTGTCGCACGTAGAATCAAGAATTCAGTTTCGTCTATTTGTGTGCGTCGATAGCGGCACATATCCTGTCGCAGACCTCTTCGAGAGTGCCAACACCATTCACCGACACATACTTATCCTGCTTCGCGTAGTGCTCGGCTACAACCTCGGTCTGCTCACGATAGACAGCGATACGATTGCGGATAACATCCTCCGAAGCGTCATCGGCACGACCCGAATCCTTACCTCGCAACAGGATTCTCTTGACGAGCTCCTCCTCCGGAACATCCATATATATCATAACCGTTACCGAAAGGCCATCCTCGGCCAGCATAGCATCAAAAGCCTCGGCCTGTGCTGTGGTGCGGGGGAAGCCATCGAAGATATTGCCTACGGCATCACGATGCTCCGACATATAGTTACGCACCATTGATATAACAATTGAGTCGGGGGCCAACTGTCCCGCAGCGATATACTCCTGCATACTCTTACCCAACTCCGTTTGACGAGCAATTTCGCCTCGTATAACCTCACCCGTAGAGATATGGTTGATGTTATACTTCTCCTTAATCAGCGCCGCCTGCGTACCCTTGCCGCAGCCCGGTGCTCCAAACAAAATTATATTCAGCATACTGTTTCGTAGTTTTTCTTATCTGCCCTGTTTCCAATGAGCAGACCTTCAACCTAACCGACGCCAAAATTACAAAAATATATGCAAAAAACAACCTTTCAAAGTCGCTTTTTCTCCATAGAGTATCCTTATATGCGAAATTATCACTACCTTTGGTTGAATATTTACCTCGCACGAAATGAAAAAGAGTCTATTGATAATATGCGGATTGGCAGCCATGGCGGCTACGGCTTGTCGCAGTGCAGTGGAGCCTGTTGTCGTCACGGGATATATAGCGGCCGGCAGCGACGATACGGCAATCATCATCTCGCACCCCGACAGCCTGTTGCCCGTACGCATAGCCATAACCGATGCAACGACAATCTCCGGCGGAGAACTCGTAGCTGGAAATATCGCCGAGGTGATATATCTTCCCTCCGAGGAGAAGAGGGATGTCGTACTGCCCAAAGCCTTACAGATTACGGCCGACAAGACCTTCCCGCGTGCCATAGGCCGCTGGGCATCACGCGAGGACCAACGTCCCAAGATAGACATTGAGCTATGTGCCGACGGCACTATCACGCAGCTCTCGCCAACCGATATTCTCACATACAGCTCGTGGCGACTCTCCGGCGAGGAGGATGTAATTGAGTTGCGTGGCACACTATCGCTGCCACCTGAACGGAAAAAAGAGAAGAAAAAAACAGCGTCCGATGCCGAGCTTGCCCCACCATCAAGACGCTTAAAATCGTTTTGTGTTACTGCCGAGATAGGCATTGACGGCAACCGTCGCACGCTTATCATTACCTCCACAAAGAGCCGCAAAGCGAAGCTCTACTTCGTTGAGGAGCAGTAGCCTATCCCTGATTACTCCTTAAAACCCTGTGCTCGCAGTTTGATGTCGCTGCCATCGGGCGTCACGAGATATGCACCCGCTGTCTCGCGTGTGATATGGCCGATGATATCTACCAGACCAAGACGCATAACCTGCTCCTGCATAGCGAGTGGCACGGTGAAGAGCAACTCGTACTCCTCGCCGCCATTCAGTGCCGCCACTACGGGGTCGGCGTGCATCTCCTCGGCCAGAGCCGTTGTCTGCTTGGCGATGGGGATACGGTCGAGATAGATGCGGGCACCGCACTTCGCCGCCTTGCAAATCTGCAACACCTCGCTTGCCAGACCATCCGAGATATCAATCATTGATGTAGGCACAATCTTCTCCTCCGCCAGCACCTCTATAATATCTTTGCGTGCACGTGGTTTCAGATAACGCTGCAACAGATACTCATAACCCTTAAACTGCGGCTCGGGATGCTCCATATCGTGCAGGACACGTTTCTCGCGTTCCAAAAGTTGCAAGCCCATATACGCTGCACCAAGATTGCCCGTCAAACAGATAAGGTCGTTGAACTGTGCCCCACTGCGATAGGTTATAGCCTTACGCTTGGCACGACCTATGGTGGTAATGTTTATCACAAGGCCCGTCATCGATGCCGAAGTGTCACCGCCAACCAAATCTACGCCCAACTCCGAGCAGGCAAACTCGATGCCCTCGTAGAGGTCTTTCAGAGCCTCGACCGACATCTTCGACGATACGCCCAGCGAGATTGTAATCTGTTCGGGCAGGGCATTCATCGCCAAAACATCACTCACGCCAACGGTTACAGCCTTATAACCCAGGTGTTTCAGCGGAAAGTAGGTCAAATCGAAGTCTATGCCCTCCAACAGCGTGTCGGTCGTCACGACCACTGCATCATCACGCCCTGCGGCTATCACGGCAGCATCGTCACCCACACCCTTCAATGTTGATTTATTTTTCGGCTGGAAACCCTCGGTAAGGTGGTCAATCAGACCAAACTCGCCCAACTCTGCAATTTCGGTACGCTTCTTATCACTCATAATGGAAATATTTTTGGCAAAAGTAATAAAAAATATTCTCGGTTTCGTCTTTTTCGCTATTTTTAAGTCTTATAAGCAAACGGCCGTTTGAAATAACAAACAAAACAAGGAGATGAAACTAAACCAAACCATAAGCAATGAACAATTGGGCGAATGGATAGACCTGTGGCAAGATGCACTCTACCGCTACGCCTTCTTCAAGGTGGGCAACAGAGCCGATGCCGAGGATGTGATTCAGGATGCCTTCCTGAAAATAGCATCTGCGGAGAGGGCCATCCTTAACCCCAAGGCCTATCTGTTCCGCACCGTTGCAAATCTTTGTGCCGATGCTTTACGCCGCAATTCGCACCTTCAACCCATTGAGGAACGTATGCCGGCACCCTCTCTCCAAGACGAGACGGAGGCACAAGAGGAGCAACGCCGCATAGCCCGCCTGCTCGACAAACTCCAACCACGACAAGCCGAGGTTATTCGCCTGCACATTCACGCTGGACTGAAATTTACCGAGATTGCTGAGATGTTAGACGAGCCGGTAACAACCATCAAGAGCCGCTTTACAAGTGGCATTGAAAAACTTAAACAGATGTATATCAACTAAAAAACAGCAACTATGAAGACTCAAGAATATGACAAGCAGTCAGAGCAGATTATCGATATGCTCACACCAAAAATGGAAGTCAAGCCGTCGGCTGATTTGCGAGGCAGAATCCTCCGCACAGCAAAGCAACAGGCCGAGCAACACGCAGAGCAGCCTCGTCGCCGCACACCACTTTACTGGCTGGGGACAATTGCTTCGGTTGCAGCCGTTATAGCCATTGCCATCACGCTGACGCTAAACACACCCGCCTATGCCGCACGCAGATACTTCTCCGAAGCATTGACCGTTGCCGAGGATATCAAGACGATGGTGATGCAACTCAGCGTCCGCACCGAGAAGGATGAGCCAATCGACTACATACACCCCTCGCACGACTTTATTCCTGCCACAATTAAGGTTATCTACGACGAGCCGATGTTGTGGTCGATAGAGAAGAAAGATGGTCGCACGGTGCTTTTCAATGGTGGCAATCAACTTTACGAATGGCTTAATGGCGGCGACAATGGTATCGGCTGGGTAAAATACTACGATGGCTATCCGAATGGCGATTTAGCTGTTTTTCTCGACCCTCGTCTGCTCCTTGAAGCAGAGCTGCGTACTGCCGAACGCAACCGAGGTACGAAATATGCCACCTACGACAATGGCGAGACCGTTGTTGTATCGGTAACGACAATTGCCCAGGGCGACTTCTCGGAGAGTGAATATATGCTTAACACATCAATCTTGGAGGCTAACACCATTCGCGAATATACATTCGCCAAGGCGACAAGCGAACTCCTTAAATTGCGTATAGATTTTGTAATCGACAGCCAACCCGTCACTGTCATCGAAAGCGAGGTTATACGCTACAACGAGCCAATGTCAGCCGATGACCTATACGACGAGGCTCTGTTTGAGAGTGTAGCATTCCAGACCGCCGACATCGAGGGTGCGGAATCTTCACCGCTGGCTTGCCACTCGGCCGACGAGGCAGCAAAAATCATCTTGGATGCAATGAGTGACTGGAATACCGAGATTCTCTCGACAGCAATGTGCTACTACCGCGACTTTATGCCCACATTGGAGGCGAAATATAAGGGTATGAAGGTAAAGTCTGTCAAGAAGGCTGTAAAGTCGGGTCTATACCCGGGTCGCTTTGTCGAGTGTCAGGTTATCCTCGCTAACGGAGAGAAGGAGAGGTTGGTGCTTGCTCTACGCAACGACAACTCATCGCACATCTGGCTGCTTGACGGCGGATTGTAACCACAACTCATAAAATAGGTAATAAGTTGTGCCGGGCCACCTCTTCGGGGGTGGCTCACTTTATTGCTCCACTACTCTCTCGGCATATTTGCGTGAGACGGGGAGTGTAACGCCATCGAGCTCCACCTCGGTACGCGACGCACGAATAATAAGCTCGCGACGCACGATATAGGAACGGTGTATGCGGACAAAATGGAGTTCATTGAGTGTAGCCTCCCAGCGAGAGATTGGTGTTCGCGTACGCAGACTCTCTCCCGCGATAGTATGCACCACTACCTCGTCATCCAAAGACTCTATGTAGAAAATCTCCTCCGAGGGCAAAGATATATGGCGGCGGTCGGAGATAAACTCCACGACCTGCGGACGCTCGGCCTCGCGACGCTTCAAAAAGTTATCCAGCAGCCATTCGGGCAGGGCCAGAGCTACCAAGACGAAGAGGATGAATATGGGGTTGAGCAGCAGAGGTGGAAATGTCATCTTGTGATAGACTCCAACACCTATATAGTTATTGACACCAAACAGTAGCAGATAGGTAAGCACCAGCACTGCCGCAGCAAGAAATCCTGCATTCATCATCCCCTGCCACCTGCTTGAAAACGAAATTTGCGGCACGAAGAATTTTATCGCCAGCAACCCCGGCAGGAACATCGAGCCGACGAACATCGACGCCGAAAAATCGTAGCCCAGTGACGAGAGAATCGTCGCCAGCACCACAAGGCAAATGCCCCAATAGAGTATCGTCCACAAGATTCGCATAGCACAAAGATACGAAAAAATGGTTTCGTCAAAAGCCCCACACCCCCGAAATAGGGGATTTGACGCCCCACTTTGGGGATTTGACCTTGCAAAAACACACTCCTGCACGCTATCTTTGCAGTAGGAATTCCTAAAACCATCAAAAACTAAAAAAACGGAAACAATGAAAAAGTATGTTATTCTTACTATTAGCTTTATGTTCGCTGTGGCTTGTGCGACTGCATTTGCACAAGACACAATCAACTACTCGTCGGGCGAGGTAGTTGCATCCCCGGAGCCACGCATTTATCAAGCGATACCGGTACCGAGTACCTCTCTTTATGAACTCTATCAGCAGGGTGGTGTGCTGTTTATGTCACTTATCACACTCTGCTTGGTTGGCGTTTTTTTGGCAGCATGGAAGATGCCCTCACGCGTAAAGGAGTTAGGTATTGCGGCTCTCGTTCTGGGACTTGTATCTTGGGCCGTCGGAATGTATCAGGCAATGGGCGTGCTGCAAATAAATGGAGATATCTCGCCCTCGGTGCTTTTAGGCGGAGCAAAGGTGGCCCTTATTGCTCCAATTTGGGGAGCTATCGTATATTTCATTTCGCTTGTCGTGCGCATAATCCAAAAACCCAAGACTATCTAACCGAGTTTTCTCTTACCATATCAGCCCGCCTCACCGCGGGCTATATTTTTTCCAACAAAAAAGCAGACTCCCAATGGGAATCTGCTTTCTTATCTCAATTTTGCTTGTATTAAAGTGGCTTTTCAAGGCTACAAAAAATGCCTAACCCAAAGGTCAGGCATTTAATATCGAAAAAATTCACATAACGATAGCTATTTTGAAGCTGTGACCGAGTGAAACCCCAACAAAAAAGCAGACTCTTTTCGAATCTGCTTTCTTATTTGGTATTTTGCTTGTATTAAAGTGACTTTTCAAGGCTTGCGACATTTTCAAACGCGGAGCATACTTGGCGTATGTGAGCAGTTTGAAAACGAGCGTAACGCAGAAAAGACCTTTAAGACAACAAAATTACTCTTCTGCTACTACTGACAACGCCACAGTAGCCTTAACCTCGCGGTGAAGCTTAACAGTAGCAGTGTACTCGCCTACGGTCTTGATTGCATCAACTACGATAGCCTTGCGATCTACTACAACCTCCTTTGCAGCCAAAGCCTCTGCTACGTCAGCAGAAGTAACTGCACCGAAGATCTTACCCTCCTCAGCCTTAACGGTGATAACCAAAGGCAGGTTAGCCAACTTCTCAGCCAAAGCCTGTGCATCAGCCAAGATCTTAGCGTCCTTGTGAGCACGTTGGCGAAGGTTCTCAGCCAATACCTTCTTTGCAGATGCGGTAGCGGCCTTTGCAAAACCCTGAGGAATCAAGTAATTGTTTGCGTAACCGGGCTTTACGTTAACGATGTCGTTAGCATAACCCAAGTTCTCTACGTCTTTGATAAGAATAACTTCCATATTGCTCTCCTCCTCTTAATTATTTCATACAATCGGTTACGAACGGCAAAATTGCGAGGTGACGCGCACGCTTAACAGCCTGTGCTACCTTCTTCTGGAACTTCTGAGAAGTACCTGTGAGGCGACGGGGCAAAATCTTACCCTGCTCGTTGAGGAACTTCTTCAAGAACTCACCGTCCTTATAATCTACGTACTTGATGCCGAGCTTCTTGAAACGGCAGTACTTCTTCTTCTTTACATCAACTGATACGGGATTCAAGTAACGAATCTCGCCTGCTGCATTTACATTCTCCTGTGCCATAGTTTACTCCTCCTGTGATTTGTTAGCAAGCTTGGCGCGACGCTTTGCAGAGTACTCCACAGCGAACTTGTCCTGCTTGAAAGTTAAGAAACGAATGATACGCTCGTCACGACGGTAGCCAGTCTCGAGCTTCTCGATGAGTGAACCCTCACCCTCGAACTCTACCAGGAAGTAGAAACCGGTAGTCTTCTTCTGAATAGGATATGCAAGCTTCTTCAAGCCCCAGTTCTCCACATTCACGATCTGACCGCCGTTCTCGGTAATGATGCCCTGGAATTTGTCAGCAACCTCCTTCACCTGTGCGTCTGAAAGGACGGGAGTGACAATGAAAACGGTTTCGTAATTGTTCATAATAAAATTTTAATTAAGTGTTTATGTGCTTTTTAGCGGTGCAAAGGTAACAATAAATTCCTGAAAACAAAATTTTTCTCTATTTTTTCGTACCTTTGGCAGTGAATAAACCGCTTATATTGAGGAGAGACGATTTATGTACCGCCTTTTTCGACATATTTTTATGCTTGTAGCACTCTGCCTGGCAGGGTGTGGCGAACGTGGTGTGGCATTCAATACGGAGGCATTCAGCGAGTTACTCTACCAACCGCAATATGCCGCAGGGTTTGAGATTCTCTCTACGGCCGAGGGCGACGCAAGGCTTATCATCGTGAAAAATCCGTGGCAGGGAGCCGAGGGCGTGGAGCAGATGCTGCTCATCGACAGCGGGAGGCGTTTCGACATCGGGCATCATCCCGAAGTGCAACGCATCACAGCCCCCGCCGAGAGGATTGTGTGCCTCTCGTCGAGCCATATCGCAATGCTCGATGCCATAGGCGAGGTGGAGAGGGTTGTCGGCGTGTCGGGCATCAACTTTATAATGAATGAGCATATCGTAGCAAACCGCACAAAGATTGGCGACATAGGCTATGACAACAATATGAACTACGAGCTATTGCTCTCGCTGGATGCCGACCTTGTGATGCTCTATGGCGTGTCGGCCGAGAACAGCATCGAACGCAAGTTGCGGGAGTTGGGAATACCATACATCTACATTGGCGAGTATGTCGAGTCGTCGCCCCTGGGCAAGGCCGAATGGATGGTTGCCGTGGCCGAGATTACAGGCAAGCGAGAGATTGGCGAGGAGCATTTCAACGCCATCGCCACCAGCTATAACTCTACGGCACAACGCATAGCCGAGCACACCTCCACAGCAACACGCCCGCAAGTGATGATAAACACGCCCTATCGCGATGCGTGGGTATTGCCGTCGGAGAATAACTATATGGCCCGCATAATCAGCGATGCGGGTGGTCGTTGCTACACCACCGAAGGCGAGGGTAACACCTCGAAGCCGATAGATATCGAGCAGGCTCTGCTCTATGCCGAGAGTGCCGACTTCTGGCTCAATGTGGGCGGATGTCGCAGCCTGCAAGAGCTAACCTCGCAAAATCCCCGTTTTGCAAAGGTGGGGGTCGTCGAGGATAAAAAGGTATATAACAATACGGCACGCCGCACAGCGAGTGGAGGCTCCGACTTCTGGGAATCGGGCGTGGTGCGTCCCGACCTGATTCTCAAAGACCTCGCAACGATTTTCCACCCCGAGATTATGGGCGAGGAGCATACTTTATATTATTATACACGACTGAACTGATGAGAAAAGGCACAACAATACTCTTCACTCTGCTCGCATTGTGCGTCGTGGCACTCTTTGCCGCCGATATGTGTGTCGGCTCGGTGGAGATAACCCTGCGTGATATCTGGACGGTAATGACAGGAGGAGAGTGCGACCCCATAACCACGAAAATCATCATCGACATACGCCTCACAAAGGCCCTGATGGCTATTCTGGCAGGTGCAGCCCTGGCGGTGAGTGGCTTGCAGATGCAGACACTGTTCCGCAATCCGCTGGCCGGTCCTTATGTCCTGGGCGTGAGTTCGGGAGCCAGCCTCGGCGTGGCACTCTTTATCCTCGGTGCACCACTCTTGGGACTGGGCGGCTCGTCGTTGCTCTCATCGTTTGGCGTGGCGGGAGCTGCGTGGATAGGTGCTGCTGCGGTGCTAATGATGGTTGCGGCAGTGAGTCGCCGCATAAAGGATATTATGGTTATCCTGATTCTCGGAATGATGGTCGGCTCGGCTGTGAGTGCCATTGTGCAGGTATTGCAATATATGAGCCACGAGGAGGCTTTGAAGAGTTTTGTCGTGTGGACTATGGGCTCGCTGGGCGACGTGAGTACCACACAACTGCTGCTCATCGTGCCGGCAGTGGTGGCAGGTCTGGCTATTGCGGTGGCGGTGATTAAGCCTCTCAACCTGCTGCTTTTGGGAGAGCCTTATGCCCGCACAATGGGCTTAAATATCGGTCGTACGCGAATGTTGATTCTACTCTCGACCACACTTTTGGCAGGTACTGTAACGGCCTTCTGCGGCCCTATCGGCTTTATCGGTCTGGCAATTCCGCATGTGGCTCGCACGATGTTCCGCAACGCCGACCATCGCATATTGATGCCTGCAACGGCTCTGCTGGGTGCTGTGTCACTCCTGATTTGCGATATAGTGTCGAAGATAATGACCCTCCCCGTAAACACCATAACAGCCCTGCTGGGAATACCTATTGTTATATGGGTGGTTGTGAGAAACAAAAATATTGTATAGGCTATGATACGCTTTAATAATCTTTCACTCGGATATGGCGACCGCACGCTTATCGACAACCTTACGGGCGAGGTCGCTGCGGGGGCTTTGACGGCCCTTGTAGGTCGCAACGGCACGGGAAAGAGTACGCTGCTGCGTGCCATAGCCGGCATAGGCGACTACTTTGCAGGGTCGATTGAGTTGTGTGGCAGAGATTTACGCTCGCTGCCGGCTGCCGACTTGGCGACAACCATCGCCTTTGTTACGACCGACAAGGTACGCATCGCAAACCTTCGCTGTCGCGATGTGGTGGGTCTTGGCCGAGCACCCTACACCAACTGGATAGGACGTATGCAGGCACAGGATGAAAAGATTGTAGCGGAGGCCCTTGCCTCGGTGGGTATGAGTGACTATGCCGACAAGACGATGGATAGAATGTCGGACGGCGAGTGTCAGCGAATAATGATTGCCCGAGCCCTGGCACAGCAGACGCCCATAATACTACTCGACGAGCCTACGGCCTTTCTGGATATGCCCAACCGCTATGAGCTATGTTCATTGCTCAGCCGTCTGGCTCACGACGAGCATAAGTGCATACTCTTCTCGACTCACGAGCTGGATATTGCTCTTGAACTTTGCGATGCCGTAGCACTTATCTCGCCACCGCAGGTGCATATTCTTCCCACCGACGAGATGATTCGCAGTGGTCATATCGAGAGGCTTTTTACAAATGGCATAGTGGAGTTCAATCCCGCAACCAGAACGGTAAAAGTGAAGGGATGATAGACCTCTTCGGCCTCTTGATAGAAGATTTACTACGGCCGACCCCATAACTTGCTGAATATGTGCTATAAACAATTTCACCACACCCCTTTTTGATAGATTAAAACCGATGCAAAATACCGCTGTTCCATAAGTTTTACACTACTTTTGTATCAAACAAAATCACTAAAAACAAAAGACTATGGATGCTAAAAATTTCATCGATTTATTGCGACGATACACCTTCGCACGCCTTCGTTTCGTCAATTTCAAATTGTGGGGCAACCAACGCACAGGTTACTATCGCGAATTCTCGGCCGACGACATCATCGGTCTGATAAAAGATTTCAGGCAACTCTCGACGCACCAGAACGGCTCAACCAGCACCGACAATAACGCAACCGCCACGCCCGAAAAGGAGTTATTCCGTGCGGGTAGTAACTACGCCATTCTCACGCGACTATGTTATCAATACTACATCTACGAGGGTAGCGACCGCCTGCAAAAGAAGATTATAGCCGAAGTAGAGGAGATTATCGACGAGTTACGAAATGACGCCGATGCCCACGCCGAGTTTGAGGCCCTTCTCAACAGCCGGCATAACGACATTATGCGTCGTTTCCGCACGGCACACCCCTCGCTGAAAGAGAAGGATTTTCGTCTATACGCCTACCTTACGGCCGGACTCTCGGCTACAACCATCGCCGTTCTGCTCGGCAAAGAGAAATCCGTCGTCTATAACCGCATCTCTCGCTTGAAAAAGGTTATCAACGACGAATTCCGCTTGCCATAAGAGATTGTGCATTATCGGCGGTCGTGGCCAAGAATCATCCCCAGCACATCGGCAAAAATTCCGATAAAACATAAAATACCAAACAACATAACTCTGACATTTAAGGTTTACGCCACAAAAGTAGAGCTACGGCGTGACAATTTATGACACAAAAAAGCCTATCTAACGATTTTACTCATCAGATAGGCTTTTTTTATAAAGTTACTCTTCTTACAACTTCTCGCCAAAGGCCAAATCTCCGGCATCGCCGATACCCGGAACGATGTAAGAACGCGATGTGAGTTCGGCATCAACAGCACATACCCACAGCGTAGTTGTCTTGGCAGGCATATGTTTCATCGCATAGTCCACGCCCTGCTCCGAGGCGATAACCGATGCAACGTGAGTGTGCTTCGGATGACCACACTTCTCGACCAAAGCCTCATAGACCATCACGAGAGATGCTCCCGTAGCAAGCATAGGATCAACCAAAAGCAAGGTCTTGCCCTCCAAGTTGCACGACGAGATATACTCCACCTTGATTGTGAACTTGCCACCCTTGCTGCTCTTGCGGTAAGCCGACACGAAGGCATTGTTGGCATCGTCAAAGTAGTTCAGAAAACCCTGATGCAGAGGCAAACCGGCACGCAGAATAGTTGCCACCACGATATCATCACCTATCATCTCAACGGCAGCCTCGCCCAACGGCGTAGGGACAATCTCCGTCTTATAGTTAAGCGTCTTTGAGATTTCGTAGCTCATAATCTCGCCAATGCGTTCCAGATTACGGCGAAAACGCATAGAGTCGCCCTGCACTCTCTTATCGCGAATCTGTGCGATAAACTTATTGAGAATGGTATTCTCCTTATTCAGAATGTGAATCATAGTGTTGTGGTATTTTTAGGTTAAGTTCATTCTAATACAAGAAATTGTTGAATGGATAACGCCCTGCGTGTATCTCACGAACCATACCATACAGGTCGGAACGCAATTTTTCTATATTGAGGCGTTCAACAGCAGAGATAAAGATACAAGGGGTATTCGCCTTGGCTATCCAGCTCTTCTTCATATCCTCCAACGACATATTCTGGCGTGTGGCGGGGGTCAAATCATCCTCATCCTTTTTAACATAGGTATAGGCATCAATCTTATTAAAGACCAAATAGACCGGTTTGTCGCCCGCACCAATATCCTGCAAGGTCTGCTTGACAACGGCGATATGCTCCTCAAAATTGGGATGCGAGATATCGACAACGTGCATCAGCAGGTCGGCCTCACGCACCTCATCGAGTGTCGATTTGAACGACTCGATAAGTTCGGTGGGCAACTTACGGATAAAACCAACGGTATCCGAGAGCAGGAACGGCAGATTGTCAAAGACCACCTTACGCACCGTAGTATCAAGCGTAGCAAAGAGCTTATTCTCGGCAAAGACCTCACTCTTCGAGATAAGGTTCATAAGCGTCGATTTACCCACATTGGTATAGCCCACCAACGCCACGCGTACCATAGAGCCTCGATTTGAACGCTGCACAGCCATCTGTCGGTCAATCTTCGAGAGCTCCTCTTTGAGCTTCGATATGCGATTACGCACGATACGGCGATCGGTTTCAATCTCACGTTCACCGGCACCACCACGCGTACCCGTACCTCCTCGCTGACGTTCAAGGTGGGTCCACATACCCGCCAGACGGGGCAACATATACTCATATTGTGCCAGCTGCACCTGCGTCTTGGCGTAAGCCGTACGGGCTCGCGACATAAAGATATCGAGAATAAGGCGTGTGCGGTCCAACAGTCGGCACGGCATAACCTTCTCGATATTGCGGGTCTGTGAGGGAGACAGTTCGTCATCAAAAATCACAACGTCAATCTCATTCTCGGCACAATAAGCGGCAATCTCATCCAATTTACCGGGGCCTACGTAGATGCGTGACGAAGGTTGCGGCAGACGCTGCGTGAAACGACGCACCGTAACGATATCGGCCGTCTCGGCCAGAAACTCCAGCTCGGAGAGAAACTCCTCGGCCTGCTCGATGCTCTGCGAATCGCGGATAACGGCTACAACAACGGCACGCTGACGCAAATCTTCGGCCTCAACATCCTGTGTTACAATATTTTCGTTCTTGGACTTTGCCATAGGGATAAAAAAAAAGCATCCCGCCAATAACATAGCGGGATACTCTGTTACGATATTAGTTACGAATCTGGAATGCCACGGGCAAAGTGTACTTTACACGCACCGGCTGGTTACGCTGCTTACCCGGCTCCCACTTCGGAGATGTCTTCAATACGCGGATTGCCTCCTCTGACAATGAACGGTCAGGAGTCTGCAAAACCTCGATGTTGGTGAGAGAGCCATCTCTCTCGATAACGAATGACAAGGTTACACGACCAGAGATACCGTTCTCCTGTGCAATCTGGGGATAACGAAGACGCTTCTGAACCCACTCACGGAACTTCATAAGGTCACCACCCTGGAATGTAGGCATCTTCTCGGCCTTGATGATTGGGGTATCCTCCTCAATCTCCTCTTCCTCCATCACTACGTAGTTTACGTCCATATCCAGACCATCCATAAACTCGTCGAAAGAGATATCGGTCTTAACCTCTGTATCGTTGGTCACGATGTCCAAGATATCGTTGAACACCTGAATCTCAATCTTCTTGGGGGGTGCGGGTGGCTTAAGCTCGTTACGAGTGATCTCGACGATCTCCTCTTCAACAATAACTGCCTCCTGCTCTACTGCCTCAATACGATACTCATCGGGAGCATACTTGAAGGCAGCAACCACAATCAACAATGAGATGACCAAGCCAATCTCAAGGAAAAGCCCCTTTCTGTTTTGAAGGTCGGCTTTCGGTGATTTTTTAACTTCCATACTAAAAATTTATTTTTTCAATTTATATCAATCTCTAATCCAAGTCAGGCTCAATACCCGTCAAAGCACTATCAATCAACATAATACAACACCACACGCATACTCCCAACCATCCGGAATGCAAGTGGCAACATCTTCGATAAGTACTCTGAAACAGCCTCTATCAGCCATTATTTCCACCTATCTTTGGGCAAATATAATCATAATATTTCAAAAAAGAGCCGTCAGTGAAGAAAAATCTACAAAAAATTTTTACTTTTGTTGCGATTGTAGCGATTTTTATGTCACAAGCTGAAAAATACCAACTCTACGGGATGACCCTTTCCGATCTGCAAAAGGTGTGCGAAAAGGAGCATCTGCCACGTTTTGCGGCCAAGCAGATAGCCCGCTGGCTCTATGTCAAGCGAGTAACGGATATCGACGAGATGACCGACCTCTCGAAGGCGGCCCGTGCGGCTTTGTCCGCCAACTACACTCTTGGTCTGGAAGCTCCACTGCGTGAGAGTATATCGAAGGACGGAACGAAAAAATATCTCTTCCGCACGCGACAAGGCGAGTATATCGAATCGGCTTACATCCCCGACGGGGAGAGGGCTACACTATGCGTATCGTCGCAGGCAGGGTGCCGTATGGGTTGCCGCTTCTGTGCCACCGCACGACAAGGTTTGCAGCACTCGCTTTCGGCAGGAGAGATTATCAATCAGATATTCTCAATTCCCGACTCGGAGAGGCTGACAAATCTCGTATTTATGGGTATGGGAGAGCCTCTTGACAATACGAGCAATGTATTGGCAGCCATAGAGATAATCACTTCGTCGTGGGGTATGGCGTGGTCACCCACACGCATCACTCTATCGACAGCCGGCGTAGCGAAGGAGCTGGAGCATTTCCTCAACTCAACGAAGGTGCATCTGGCCGTCAGCCTGCACAACCCCTTCCATGAGGAACGAGCCGAGATTATGCCTATCGAGAAGGCCTATCCCATTCGCGAAGTGACCGACATATTACGTCGTTACGACTTTACGGGACAGCGTCGCGTGTCGTTTGAGTATATCGTTATGGAGGGATTGAACGACTCACCGAAGCATATCAAGGAGTTGTGTCGTCTGCTTGACGGCATCAAGTGCCGAATAAACCTTATTCGTTTCCATAAGATACCCGATTCGCCCTACTTCTCACCATCGGACGAAAAGATGACGGCATTCCGCGACACTCTCTCGGCCAAAGGCATACAAACCACCATCCGAGCCTCACGCGGCGAGGACATAAAGGCGGCGTGCGGCCTGCTCTCAACTGCCGAACAAAATAAAGAAAACGCGTAACGATGATACAGATAATTGAAAAATATTTTCCCGACCTTACACCGCAGCAAAAGGAGCAGTTTCGTGCGTTGTACGACCTATACGCCGACTGGAACGCAAAGATAAATGTGGTATCCCGCAAGGATTTCGACCAGCTCTACCTGCGTCACATACTGCACTCGCTGGCGATTGCCAAGGTGTGCCGCTTTGAGGCCGGTGCAAGGGTGCTTGACGTGGGTTGCGGAGGAGGTTTTCCGAGTGTTCCGCTGGCGATAATGTTCCCCGACACACACTTCGTATCGGCCGACTCGATAGGCAAGAAAATAACCGTTGTCAAGGGCGTTTGCGAGGGTGCAGGGATAAAGAATATCGACGCCCGCAATACCCGCGTGGAGCAGATTCCGGAACGGTTTGATTATGTTGTATCGCGTGCCGTTACGGAGATGCCGACCTTCGTCAAGTGGATATGGAACAAGATTGACCGAGGCCAAAAGGGTTCGCTTCCCAACGGCATACTCTATCTGAAAGGTGGCGACCTTACCGAGGAGCTTGCCGCCACAAAGATTCAATGGACCGAATACCCCATCTCGGAGTTTTTCGACGAGGAGTTTTTCGAGACAAAAAAGGTTGTTTATACCAGGAGATAGTCGTTTACACAGAAAACAATCGTCACAAAAAAAGAGCAGATTTTCTGCTCTTTTTCTTCTTTGCTCTTTGCTCTTTTATCTTTTCTCTATCTTCTGCACCGGCTCATTAGAGTAGTCTATCGGCGAATTTGCTCGCAGGTCGTTAAGCAGGATATCGGTCAGCAGGATGCCCTCCGTAGCGACATTCTCCGCCTCGATGCCCTTATAGTTGGCATACATATAGTCGCCCATTGCAACGCTGTATTTCTCCTCCTCATTCAAGCCCACAAACTCCACATCAACAGCCTCGCCCGCAGTATCGGTATAAATCGTATAGGGGATGTTTGAATAGATATCCAGACTGTGCGACTCCTTCGGGTTCTCCGTATCGTTATACTTCGTGATAATCATCTGACGCAGCTGTGCGGGTGTCATCGTCATCGTATAGATGGTTGAAGAGAACGGCTCCAAACCATAGATGTCGCCCACACTGATTTGCGTCGAAGGCATTGGGTTAAAGCGTATGCCGCCACGGTGATAGAGTGCTATATCGACACCCAAAGCACGCTTTACGGCATCGACCTCCCACGCCGCAAGGCCTGCTCGGTAGAGCAGTTCACGACTCTCGCCGACAGGTGTTGCCAACGCCTCGTTGTCGTGCAGACGTTCCACCCACTCCGCAAAAAATGGGTCGGGAGCATAATCTTTCAACTCGACGATATCGTATTTCAGCTCCTTAATCTTTGTTCCCTTCATCTTCACATAGGTCACACCCACGCGTTTGCAGTTGTTACCCGACTGACCCAATAGCGTACGATTTACCAGCGTATCAACCAGATTATGAGTGTGTCCGCACACTATCATATCGTAGGCATCGCACTTCTGGGCAAGTTGATGATCCATATCATCGCCCATATGCGAGAGCAGCACCAGCACATCACATTTTCCTCGTATCTCCTCGGCCTGCTCCATCGCCACCTGCTGCGGATCGGGGAAACGAAGGCCAACATAGCTCTCCTCCTTGCCCGCAGGACGGTTGTTGCGGTCATAGTTTGTGATGACGCCCACAAAACCAATCTTTATGCCGCCACGCGTATAAATCTTATAGGCAGGGGGCTGCGGGAAAGTTATCGTATCACTCAGGCAATTGGCACACACAATATCGAAATCCGTAATAGAGTTTATATGCCCCAGAAAGGCCTGTCCATCATCAAATTCGTGATTACCGAGTGTCGCCACATCGTAACCCATCTCATTCATCATATCAATCACCGGACGACGCGGCTCCTTGGCCATATCGACATAGGCATTACCCGTCCAGCGGTCACCGGCATCTACCAGCATCGTGAGAACCGTATCCTGCGATAGTTTGACAGCCGTAGCGAGTTGTGGAAAATTCTCCACTTTGGCGTGTATGTCCGATGTCGAAATTATCACCAGACTCTTCTCCGCAACATATCTCTCCCACACCTTAACAACACCGACAACGGCGAATACAATCGCAATAAACAGACTAATTTTTTTAATCATACTCTCAATTTCATAAAATACAGGGCAGGCTCGTTTTGAACCATTGTATGGCTAATTTTTACCCTACCCGACAATATTTTGTTTTTAGTTGGTCAAAGTTACAAATAAAATAATTATCTTTACACATCTTAACACTTGTTTTATGTCAGAAAAAGTAAAAGTTTTTTGTCAGAATACCTCATCAGAGATAGATGTCGAGCTTGGAACATCACTCCTTGAGTTATTGCGGACCGTTGGTATTGACAGCCAGTATCCGATGCTGGCAGCATACGTCAATAACCGCCTCAAAGAGTTGAATTACAGAATATTCAAACCTATGATGGTTCGTTTTATCGATATCACTCACTTTGAGGGTTATCGCGTCTATCAACGCACCATCTCGTTTGTTTTGCAGAAGGCCGTATGGTCGTTGCGACCCGGCACTAAATTCTATATCCGCCACACAGTAGGTCGCGGTTTCTATTGCGAATTTGCCGAGGGCGTGCCTACCGATATGCAGCTCGGCGAGTTGCGTCAGCGTATGCAGGAGATTATCGAAGCCCGCTACCCTATTGTCCGTCATCGTTTGAGAACAGAGGAGATTAACGGCATCTACGAGAAGTTCGGTTTTGACGACAAGATTGCACTTCTCAACACCCGCAAACGCCTTTACAGCGACATTTACAAGATGGACGATATGGTGGGATATTTCTATGGTGCATTGGCTCCCGATTCGGGATATATCCACCTGTTTGACATCCGTCAGTACTACAACGGATTCTATATCGCCCTGCCGACCCGTTCCAACCCCGACAAGTTGGATTTCAATGTGCATTGGGACAAGATGCTCGATGTCTTCCACGAGTATCAGCAGTGGGTAAACATTATGGGTGTGCCGACAGTAGGACACCTCAACGACAAGATTTTGAAGGGTGACACCAGCGAGCTTATAAAGATTGCCGAGGCCTTCCACGAGAAGAAGATTGCACAGATTGCCGACAAGATTCTCGTAGCTCACAAAGAGAGAGGCGTGGGCGTAGTGCTTCTCTCGGGCCCATCATCAAGCGGAAAGACCACCACATCGAAACGCATAGGCATTCAGTTGCGTATGCTGGGTCTTGACCCTGTGCTTATCTCGCTGGACGACTACTTTGTCGATAGAGAACGTACTCCACGCGACGAGAGTGGCGACTACGACTATGAGGCCTTGGAGGCCATCGACCTCGAATTGCTGAACAGCGACCTCAAACGCCTTATGGCCGGCGAGAGTGTCGAGGTGCCTCGCTACGACTTTATTTCGGGTACCCGTCAGTGGCACGAGAAGCCGTTGCAGCTGAACGAAAATTCGATACTTATCATGGAGGGTATTCACGGCCTTAATCCGCGTCTTACGCCAAGCATACCACGCGAGAAGAAGTTTGGCATCTACGCATCGTGTCTGACATCGGTTACGATGGATAACCTCTCACGCATAGCCACAACCGACAATCGTCTGCTGCGTCGCATCACACGCGACTACGCCACACGAGGTCACTCGGCGTTGGCTACATTGCAACGCTGGCCCAGCGTGCGTCGCGGCGAGGAGAAGCATATCTTCCCCTATCAGGAGGAGGCCGATGTGATGTTCAACTCATCACTCTTCTACGAGATTTGCGTTCTGCGTCAGAAGATTGAACCTATATTGCGTGAGGTACCCGACACCGAGCCGGAATATGCCGAGGCAAAACGCCTGTTGAAGTTTATCGACAACTTCACACCTATCTCACCCGATGAGATTCCGCCGACATCCATTCTGCGAGAGTTCATCGGCGGCAGCAGTTTCAAATATTAGGAGTTGCCATTAAGAATTGCAGACAGTAAAAACACAAATATAGAATAAAGTATGATACTTACAACCACACCCACCGTAGAGGGCAGAACAATCGTAGAGTACAAAGGTGTTGTATTTGGAGAGGTTATCGTAGGAGTGAATTTCCTGAAAGATTTTGTCGCAGGCATCAGCGACCTTATAGGAGGTCGTTCAAGCACCTACGAGCAGGAGCTTGTCGAGGCCCGTCAGACGGCTATGGACGAGATGAAGGCACGGGCAGCGGCTATTGGTGCTGATGCAGTCGTGGGAATAGATATCGACTACGAGGTGTTGGGACAGAGTGGCGGTATGCTGATGGTTACGGCGTCCGGTACGGCTGTCAAACTTGGATATTAGCCCGACACACATTATAAAGCATATTACAAACGAAAACTATAAAAACTAACAACGATGTTCGACAAGTTTATGAATCGCCACATCGGCGTAACAAACCAGCAGGATCTCAACGATATGTTGAAGGTTATCGGCGTAGAGACAGTCGAGGAGCTTATCTCACAAGTCATCCCCGCCTCTATCCGTCTGAAAAAGCCTATTGCTCTGCCCACCGAGGGTATGAGTGAGTATGAATTTGCAGCACACGTTGCCTCACTGGCAGCCAAGAACCGCCGTCTGCGTTCATTTATCGGCATGGGATTCTACCCAGCGGCCGTTCCTGCCGTTGTCAGCCGCAATGTGTTTGAGAACCCTGCGTGGTACACCTCTTACACGCCCTATCAGGCCGAGATTTCGCAGGGTCGTCTGGAGGCTTTGCTGAATTTCCAGACCGCTATCCTCTCGCTTACGGGTATGCAGATTGCCAACTGCTCGCTTCTGGACGAGGCCACAGCGGCTGCCGAGGCTATGCTTATGATGTATGCCCTGCGTTCGCGTGACGCCGTTAAGGAGGGTCGCAACCAGCTCTTTGTCGATAAGGATATCTTCCCGCAGAATCTCGACGTATTGCTCACCCGCAGCGAGCCTTTCGGCATTGAGCTTATTGTCGATGACTTTGCCTCTTACGAGTTCTCGGGCAAGGAGTTCGGTGTATTGGTGCAGTATCCTTCGGCTTCGGGCGAGGTACGCAACTATGCCGCTTTCGCCGAGAAGGCACACGCCAAGGGAGCTTTGGTTGCTGCCGTTGCAGACATCTTATCACTGGCTCTTTTGACCGCTCCCGCCGAGTGGGGTGCTGATATCGCCGTAGGCTCTACACAGCGTTTGGGCTGTCCTATGGGCTTCGGTGGTCCAGCAGCAGGTTATATGGCGTGCCGCGAGGCTTACAAGCGTAACATCCCCGGCCGTATTATCGGTGTATCGGTGGACCGCTTGGGCAACAAGGCTCTGCGTATGTCGTTGCAGATGCGTGAGCAGCACATCAAGCGTGAGAAGGCCACATCGAACATCTGTACAGCATCGGCACTGATGGCCTCTATGGCAGGTTTCTACTGCGTATATAATGGAGCCGAGGGCTTGCGTCGTGCCGCTATGACGGCTCACACTTCGGCTGTTGCCATTGCCGAGGCATTGAAGGCGTTGGGCTACAAACTCACCCATAAGGATATATTTGACACTGTCGAGGTTGCGGCCGAGGCTGCCGTAGTTCAGAATATTGCTCTTGCCGCAGGCATCAACTTCCACTACCCGTCGGAGGGTAAGGTACGACTCTCAACCGATGAGGTTACAACACCCGAAGAGGTAGAGGCTATCGTGGCTATCTTCGCCGAGGCCGCAGGCAAGAAGGCGAAGGCTGTGAAGATAGCAGACAAGGCAGCGATTGCCGAAGATATGCTCCGCAAGAGTGAGATTTTAACCGAGCCTGTCTTCAACCGCTATCGTTCAGAGAGTGATATGATGCGTTATATCAAGCAGTTGGAGTTGCGTGATATCTCGCTGGCAAACTCTATGATTTCGCTTGGCTCTTGTACTATGAAACTCAATGCTGCCGCTATTATGCAGCCTCTCTCGCTGGCCGGCTTCCAGGATATGCACCCCTTTGCACCTGCCGACCAGACCGAGGGTTATGCCGAGCTTATCTCGGAGCTGGAGAACGACCTCGCCACTATCACAGGCTTTGCCGGTTGCTCATTGCAGCCCAATTCGGGTGCTGCGGGCGAGTATTCGGGCCTTATGGTTATCCGTGCATATCACCAGAGTCGCGGTCAGGGCTATCGTAACATCATTCTCATTCCCGCCTCGGCTCACGGCACTAACCCCGCCTCGGCCGCTATGGCAGGTATGAAGATTGTGACCGTTGCCTGCGACGAGAACGGTAATATCGATGTCGAGGATTTGAAGGCAAAGGCTTTGGAGCACTCATCGGAGCTGTGCGGATTGATGGTTACCTACCCATCGACTCACGGTGTGTTCGAGAGCCGCATCCGCGAGATTGTGGATGCAGTACACGATGCTGGCGGTCAGGTATATATGGACGGTGCGAATATGAACGCACAGGTCGGCCTTACCAACCCCGGATATATCGGTGCCGATGTATGCCACCTCAACCTTCACAAGACCTTCGCGATGCCTCACGGCGGCGGTGGCCCGGGTGTAGGTCCTATCTGCGTGGCAGAGCATTTGAAGCCATTCCTGCCATCGCACCCCGTTGTTGCTACGGGCGGTGAGGATGGTATCACATCCGTATCGTCAGCACCATGGGGCTCGGCGATGTTGCTCCCAATTACTTATGGCTATATCAAGATGCTCGGCGAGGAGGGCTTGCGTCACTCTACCGAGATGGCTATCGTAAATGCCAACTATATGTCGTCGGCGTTGAAGAACGAGTATCGCACCTACTATTCGGGCGAAACAGGCCGCGTGGGTCACGAGATGATTCTCGACCTCACACACTTCAAGCACGACTATGGCATCGACTGCGGCGATATTGCTCACCGTTTGATGGACTACGGCTTCCACGCACCTACCCTCTCGTTCCCCGTACACGAGACGCTGATGGTGGAGCCTACCGAGTCGGAGCCGAAGGCCGAGATGGATCGCTTTATGGAGGCACTCATCCAGATTAAGCGTGAGTGCGAGGCAGCAGCCGCATCGGGCGAGAAGGATAACATGGTGGTGAATGCTCCTCATACAGCCGTAGAGCTGGCGGGCGAGTGGTCACACCCCTACACACGTACAGAGGCAGCCTTCCCGTTGGAGTGGGTCAAGGCAGCGAAGTTCTTCCCCTATGTAACGAAGATTGACAACGGCTACGGCGACCGTAACCTTGTATGCTGCAATGTAGATTAAAGCACACATTATAATCAGAGAGGCCGGCAAATAACTACCGGCCTCTTTTTGTTCAATATTATTATAATGTAGTTTAGTTGTCGGGGGTCCCGATTTCTAAAAACAAAAAAATCTTTTTTGAAATTTGGTAACTCCGCACGAAGTGTGTACCTTTGTGAGGCTGAAATAAAAACGAGTAAAAACTAAAACATAAAAAGATATGAAAGTAGAGAATTCAAAGATGGTGTCGGTGCACTACACACTGACAGTTGATGGTCAGATTGCCGACCAGTCACGCGAGGGTCAGCCCTTGCAGTTTATCTGCGGTACAGGTATGTTGTTGCCCAAGTTTGAGGGTGCAATTATGGGCAAGGAGCCCGGCGAGAAGGTTTCGTTCACATTGGCTCCCGCCGATGGTTATGGCGAGATTATCCCCGAAGCTGTGGTAGATCTCCCCAAGACTATCTTTATGATTGACGGCAAGGTAGCCGAGGAGTTGCTCACAGTGGGTAACATTATCCCTATGGCTGACGCACAGGGCAACCGTATGAACGGCATCGTGAAGGAGGTAGCAGAGGAGACCGTTAAGATGGACTTCAACCACCCTATGGCAGGCAAGACCCTGAACTTCGATGTCGAGGTTGTCGAGGTACGCGATGTAACACCCGAGGATTTGGCTTCACAGGGCGGCTGCGGTTGTGGCTGTCACGACTGCGAAGGCGGTTGCGAGGGTGGCTGTGACAGCGATTGCGACTGCGGCTGCAACTAATCTGCAACAAAGCAACAAGGGGCTGCACAACGATATAGTTTGCGGCTCCTTTTTTATTGTACCCCAATGCCTATAATTGATATAGTAGATGCTGTTTCAGCACCATATACCGTGTGGCGTACGCTTCGCGGCATAGAGCCTCTATGTCATAACGGCAGGGCTACATTCATCACGGGAAATGCCGCAGTGACCTTTACGGTGATGCACGAGGGGCGAAAGAAGATTCTCAAATGCTACACCCGCAGCAACCCCTATCTTCGCGAGATATACGGCTCGAAGTACTACCCCAACGAGCTGTGCGTCATATCACTGACAGGCAGTCAGATGTGGATTGATTGTTTGCTGTACGACTACATCGAGGGCATATCGCTTGACGAGGCGATATGTGCGGCACACGACTGCCACGATATTGCACTTCTGGCAAGGGCCTTTGACACGATGGCGTGTCATATTCTCGCCGACAGCACCTCACACGGAGATTTGAAGCCGGAGAATATCATCGTCACGCCCTCGCTGGAGATGATTCCGATAGATTACGACTCGGCATTCACACCCTCGCTTGCAGGCAAACCCGCCACAGAGGTAGGTACGGCCGGCTATCAGCACCCTGCACGCGACATACGCTTCTTCGACAAGCATCTCGACGACTACTCCATAGCTATAATATCAACCCTGCTGCATATCGCCGCAACAGACTTTTCGATTGTGGAGAAGTTTCGTGATACGCACGAAAACCCTTTACAGCCACGCGACATAATAGCGGGTAAATGCCCCTATTTAAGCACTCATACGGAGGCCTTTGCACGCCGAGGAGATGCCATTCGCTATCGCATTGCAAGTATGCTCACATCGGCCTGGCCGCGATTGTTCAACCTTGAACATACACTCCGTTTCTCGCAGGCGGAAAACCTTGCAGCCTCAACCGAAGGGGCTTACCTTGACGAGGAGAACGGTCTGTGGGGCTGCCGCAACGATGAGGGATGGATTATACCGCCACTCTATGACAGCGGCCTTGACCCCGTTGAGGGTTATATGATTGCTATGCTTGGAGGCTACGCACACCTGATATCGATTACCGAGGGCAGGGTGGTACACTCCTTTGAGAAGGGCATAACGGCAAGGTCGGTATCCAATGGCGAGGTTGTCATCCGCGACAAGGATGGCAATCGCACGAGCATCACACTAAAATCCATTCTCGCAGATTAGTGCGGTTTTGCAAAGATGACACAACACTTGTTGTAAATTTCGGCTAAAAAGTGTAAATTTGCATCAATTAGAGATATTGTCAATGTATTCACAGGAGATAACACGCAAGTACCGCACCGCATTTGTCATTGCACTTGACCGTTCCGGCTCAATGCAGGAGCAGATGCGTTATGGGCGTTATATGCAGACCAAAGCGACCATTCTGTCACATACAGCGGGAGCTCTCATCACGGAGCTTATCGACCGTTGCCGTCGCACCGATGCACTTCGAAACTACTACGACATTGCCGTTGTAGGGTATGGTAACGACGAGGTGGAGATGCTGCTGGGTGGCGACGGGTTTATTGCGATAGATGAACTGGAACGCCACCAGCCCGCAGAGATAACGACCACGACCGAAGAGCATCTGCCTGACGGCTCGTGGGCAATGGTGGAGCATCGTTCCGTAGAGTGGTTTGAGCCAAAAGCCGAGGGAAATACTCCGATGTACGAGGCTATGTTGCGAATACGCGACCTTGTGAAGGACTGGTGTGCAAAGAAAGAGAACAAAGAGAGTTTTCCGCCCGTAGTGATACACATCACCGATGGCGAGGCTTCGGACTGCGACGACAGGGAGCTGATAGACATCTGCTCGCAGATAAAGCAGACAGGCACAGCCGACGGCAATACCCTCCTGCTGAATATTCACATATCGGCAGACAATCAACTTCCGGCAATATTGTTCCCTATGCCTGACGAGATGCTGGCAGCGAGTCATCACGCCAAGACTCTGGCCGATTGTTCGAGCATTATGCCGGAGACTTTCAACGAGGCGATATGCAGTCTGAAAGGGCGTGCTGCCATACCGCCGTTTATAGGTATGGGCTACAACGCCTCCGTTATTGAGCTGCTCTCGATAATCAACATCGGCTCACGCAGTGCCTCTAATATGCAGTAGTTATGGCAACAATTTCGGCATTTCGCAAAGCATTGAACTCTCCGATAGAGCATTTTCGCACGATTCCCAATATTGTGTGGAATGGCTGCCCTATTGTCCGCTCAACATATTTTGCAGAGTGCCGGGCAACACTTGCCGGATGCCCCGTAATGGTCTTTATGCCTCTCACTAATGATGCTTTGCAACGTGTGGAACGCCTCTGTACACTGAAAAAACATCTGACATCGCAATTAGTACCACATCTGACAATTCTACGCCAAGAGATGCGTTACAATACTGTCAGCGACGATGGTTTCGAAGATATATTGTTGGAGCCATACCATTTCGGAAATACTCTGTCGGAGTGTCTGAATGTGGCCACAACCGACAACAGCATTGTTCCGACCCTATTAGCAGCCATTGACACACTACAAGAGGAGTTGCAGAGAGTAAACATCTCACTCAACAATGTGCGGGCTGAAAACCTTATCTTCGACAGCAACAACACTCTGCGACCCATACGCTGGTACTACGCCACCGAGGGTGCGGGCGGAGATGACGGGGCTTTCAACGAGTTACGCACGAAGATTGCATCTGCAGTAGAGTCAGCAGCGGAAAATACGGATACGATGCTGCTGCGAGAGCCCGATACAGCAACCTACAATGTTGTGGGATACGACCCATCGCTATACATCAACCACCTCGATATGACCGAAGGTCTGATTGCCGTTGAGACTCTTCGCGGCTGGGGATTCATCGACTGCGACGGCAATATCGTCATTGAGCCGCAATATGGCTGGGTGAGTCAGTTCTGCGAGGGGCGTGCCGAGGTGGAGACAGCCGAAGGTATGGGTCTTATAAACAAAAGTGGGGAGTATATCATTTTGCCCGAATACAACATAGTGGATTATGACCACATAACGGGTAACTCGCTGGTAAACAAAGATAACTGCTGGGCGTTGTTCGACTATTCGGGAGAGATAATTGAGCCATTCAGCACAGAAAAACCGAAAATTTAGAAAACCAAAAAATATTCAATATGGAACAGACAAAATGTCTTATCATAGGTAGCGGGCCTGCGGGTTTTACCGCTGCAATTTACGCTTCGCGTGCAAATCTTTCGCCTATCGTCTATGAGGGCATCGAGCCGGGTGGTCAGCTCACCACAACGACCGAGATTGAGAACTTCCCCGGCTACCCCGAGGGTATCGGCGGTACGGAGATGATGGCCGACTTGAAGCGTCAGGCACAGCGTTTTGGAGCCGATGTACGCTTCGGTATCGTAACCGATATCGACTTTGATGTTCGTCCGTTTGTAGTGACTATCGACGGCGAGAAGAAGATTGAGGCCCAGACGCTTATCGTTGCCACAGGTGCTTCGGCAAAGTATCTCGGTCTGGAGTCGGAGGCGAAGTTCAGAGGTATGGGCGTGAGTGCTTGTGCCACATGTGACGGCTTCTTTTATCGCAAGCAGGATGTGGCCGTTGTGGGCGGTGGCGACACAGCCTGCGAGGAGGCCACCTACCTCGCATCTATCTGCAAGCAGGTATATCTGATTGTAAGAAAACCATTCCTGCGTGCATCAAAAGCTATGCAGGAGAGAGTGTTCAACACACCGAATATCAAGGTTATGTTTGAGCATAACACAGTCGAGGTTCTGGGCGACGAGGATGGCGTTACGGGAGCCCGTCTGCGTCACACATCGGGCGAGGAGACCACCATCGACATCAGCGGCTTCTTCCTCGCTATCGGTCATCACCCCAACACCGAACTCTTCAAGGGTAAGCTGGAACTCGACGAGGAGGGTTATATCAAGACCATTCCCGGCACATCGAAGACCAACATCGAGGGTGTCTTTGCTGCGGGCGATGTGAAGGATCCCCACTATCGTCAGGCTATCACAGCTGCCGGCTCGGGTTGTATCGCTGCACTCGATTGCGAACGTTATCTGTTGAGCAAATAGCATCGTAGCGTGTCGATAGCAGTAACCATACTCGGCAACACCTCGGCTAAGCCTACGCCTACGGGACACCCCTCGGCACAGGTCGTGAACATCAACGAACAGCTCTTTCTGGTTGATGCGGGCGAGGGTGTGCAGCGACAGATGATGCGTTATGGGCTATCGCCATTGAAGTTGCGTGCCATATTTATCTCGCATCTGCACGGCGATCATATCTTCGGAGTGTTTCCATTGCTCTCGACAATGGGTCTGTATGGTCGTCGTACTCCGCTGAAAATATATGCTCCACGCCCCTTTGGCGAGATGTTGGAGGGCTTTTTAAGGCTTTTTGAGAGTGACCTGCCCTACACGCCCGAATGGATTGAGGTGGATACGACCAAGCACCGCATAATCTGGGAGAATGACACCACCGAGGTATGGACTCTGCCCCTGCGACATCGTGTGCCGACGGCAGGCTATCTGTTCCGTCAGAAGGAGCCGGCACTCAATGTAAGCAAGTATGCCATAGACCGTTACGGTCTTTCGGTGGCACAAATCGTGGCAGCCAAACGAGGCGAGGATATCACACTCGACAGCGGCGAGAGATTATCGAACAGCGATATTACCTATCGTCCCTACAGAACACTCGCCTACGCCTACTGCTCCGACACAAACTACTCGGCACGCCTCGCAAAGATGGTTGCAGGTGTGGATATGCTATACCACGAAACGACATACGCCGCCGCCGAAAAGAAGATTGCAAGAGAGAGAGGCCACGCCTCAACCGTTGATGCCGCCAAGGTAGCACTTACGGCCGGCGTGGGAAGGCTTCTTATCGGCCATTTTTCGTCACGCTACAAAGATTTGCAGCCATTAGTGGAGGAGTGTCGCGAGATATTTCCTGCATCGGATATTGCCGAGGAGGGCAAGACATTTTTGATTGAACCAAAGAGCCATAAACAATGACAAAAGCCGAGATACAATTCGTTCGTTCGCTTGCCGACAAACGCACGCGTGATGAGGAGCATCTGTTCCTTGCCGAGGGCGACAAGCTCATAGCCGAGATTATCGCTTCGGGGTGGAAGATTCGCCATCTATACGCTTTGGAGGGGCACTTTGAAGGGCGTGCCGAGCAGATTTCGCCAAAGGAGATGGAACGCCTCTCGCAACTGAAAACGGCCTCAACATCGCTGGCTGTCGTGGAGCAGCCACACCATAAGACTCCCGCCACAGCCTCGGCCAAACAGCTGGCGTTGGCCCTGGACGGCGTACAGAACCCCGGCAACCTCGGCACAATTATACGCCTTGCCGACTGGTTTGGCGTGGAGGATATCTTCTGCTCGGAGGATACGGCCGACTGCTTCAACCCCAAGGTTGTGCAGGCAACAATGGGTGCTATCTTGCGAGTGAGAGTACACTATCTGCCATTGGCCGATTTTCTCGCACGCACAGCCGCAGAGGGTACGCCCATCTACGGCACTATGCTCGATGGCGAGAACATCTATGATGCCGAATTAGAAGCTGGCGGAGTGATAGTTATGGGCAACGAAGGCAAGGGTGTCAGCAGAGAGTGTGCCCGACACTTCTCGCATCGTCTGCTCATCCCCACCTACCCCGCCGACAGACAAGGCTCCGAGTCGTTGAATGTGGCTATGGCTACGGGCATCGTATGTGCAGAATTCCGTCGCCGCACGAGGGGTTAAAACCGACCAAAAATGATACAAAACGACCTTTGCGGAGGTCGTTTTTTCTTTTATGAAAGTGCAAAATCGCAAGAAAACGCTAATAATTGAAAATTATTAGTATATTTGTGGTTTGAAAACGATTGAATTTATGTCAGATAACAGACTCAAAATAGGAATCACGCAGGGCGACACAAACGGCGTAGGCTGGGAGATTATACTCCGCACACTGGCCGACAGCCGCACAACAGAGCTGTTTACACCGGTGGTGTATGGCTCACTCGCCGCTGCAAAAGCATATATGCCTCTACTCGAAAAGAATAACGACGAGGAGTTGAGCAGCAAGATACAGTTTAACGTAGTGGCTTCGGCTGCCGAGGCTCGCTACGGCAAGATAAACCTCGTGGAGTGCAGCGACGTGAAGCCCACACCGGGCGTAGCATCGAAGGAGGGTGGCAAGGCCGCTGTGGAGGCGTTGGAGAGAGCCGTTGCCGACCTGAAAGATGGCACTCTCGATGCTATGGTCACAGCTCCATTCGATAAGGAGATGGCACAGAGTGAGGAGTTTTCGTTCACAGGCCACACCGAGTTTATGGCTTCACACTTGGGCGGCGAGCCTATGATGATTATGTGCAGCGACCGTCTGCGTGTCGGACTGGTTACTATCCATATTCCCGTAGCGGAGGTGAGCAAGAGCATCTCAAAGGAGAAGATTGTGGAGGCACTCGACACCCTGCGTCAGTCACTCAAAGAGGATTTCGGCATCGTGGAGCCACGCATCGCCGTTCTGGCCCTCAATCCACACGCCGGCGAGGGAGGTATGCTCGGCTCGGAGGAGCAGGAGATTATCAAGCCCGCCATTGTGGAGGCTTTCGAGAAGGGAGTTCTGGCCTTTGGTCCATTCCCTGCTGATGGCCTGTTTGCGGCCGGTGGTTATGCGAAATATGACGCTGTGCTGGCGATGTATCACGATCAGGGTTTGACACCGTTCAAGACCCTATCGCCCGATGGTGTGAACTTCACAGCAGGTCTGTCGGCCGTACGCACATCGCCCGACCACGGCACTGCATACGACATCGCAGGCAAGGGTATAGCTGATCCGCAGTCGATACGTAACGCCATCTACACAGCTATCGACATCGTGCGTCACCGCGAGGCATGGGGCGACTGGACAGCAAAACCGTTGCAGCACTTCGAACGCGAGAAGGGCCGCGATGTGTCGGTTAAGGATTTGAAATTACCCGAACAGGGAGAGGAGTAGCGAAGGAGAATTAACACGGGTCATACGATGTATTCCGTCTCGTAATTGTGGAAGCATCGGAAGGCTCAAAACAATAAACAACTTAAAATATTATTATGATTAAAATTACTTTTCCCGATGGCTCAGTAAGAGAGTTCGCCAAAGGGACAACAGCTTACCAAGTAGCCGAGAGCATCAGCCCTCGTTTAGCTGCCGACTGTCTGGCCGCTTCGGTAAATGATTTGACGGTCGATATGGGCCGTGCAATCGATGAGGATGCAACAATCAAGTTTTTCAAGTGGGACGACGCCGAGGGCAAGCACGCCTTCTGGCACACATCATCACACCTCTTGGCCGAGGCATTGCAGAGCCTCTACCCCGGCATTAAGTTCGGTATCGGTCCCGCTATTGACAATGGTTTCTACTACGATGTAGATTCTCCGACACCCATCACCGAGGGCGACCTCGCCACCATCGAGCAGAAGATGATGGAGCTGGCTCGTCAGAAGGAGGAGCTCGTACGTTCAGAGGTTTCAAAGGCTGAGGCCTTGAAGACCTTCACCGAGAAGGGTGACCAATATAAGGTGGAGCTTATTCAGGATTTGGAGGACGGCTCTATCTCATTCTATACAAACGGCTCATTTACCGACCTTTGCCGTGGTCCGCATATCCCCAACACGGGCTTTATCAAGGCTGTGAAGCTGACATCCGTAGCGGGTGCTTACTGGCGTGGTAACGAGAATAACAAGATGCTTACCCGTATCTATGGTGTATCGTTCCCCAAGAAGTCGATGCTCGACGAATATCTGGCGATGATTGAGGAGGCCAAGAAGCGTGACCACCGTAAGTTGGGCAAGGATTTGGAGCTCTTCATGTTCTCACAGCGTGTAGGCCAGGGTCTGCCTATGTGGTTGCCGAAGGGTGCCGAGTTGCGTGACCGTCTGGAACGTTTCCTGCGTCAGATTCAGAAGGATTACGGCTACTTGCAGGTTATCACTCCGCATATCGGTAACAAGGACCTCTATGTTACTTCGGGCCACTATGCAAAGTATGGCAAGGATTCGTTCCAGCCTATCCACACTCCATTTGAGGGCGAGGAGTACCTGTTGAAGCCTATGAACTGCCCCCACCACTGCGAGATTTACCGTTCAAAGCCCCGTTCATACAAGGATCTTCCCGTTCGTTTGGCGGAGTTCGGTACGGTATATCGTTACGAGCAGTCTGGCGAGTTGCACGGCCTCACACGCGTGCGTAGTTTTACACAGGACGATGCTCACCTCTTTGTTCGTCCCGACCAGTTGTTGGAGGAGTTCGAGAAGGTTATCGACATCGTGCTTTACATCTTCCGCACATTGAAGTTCGACAACTATACAGCACAGATTTCGTTGCGTGACCCCAACAACAAGGAGAAGTACATCGGTACGGACGAGAATTGGGAGAAGGCCGAGGGTGCTATCATCAAGGCTTGTGAGGAGAAGGGCCTCAACACCACTGTTGAGTTGGGTGAGGCTGCGTTCTATGGCCCCAAGCTGGACTTTATGGTTAAGGATGCTTTGGGCCGCAGCTGGCAGCTGGGTACTATTCAGGTGGACTACAACCTCCCCGAACGTTTCGACCTTACATACAAGGGTGCTGACGATAAGCTTCACCGCCCGATTATGATTCACCGTGCACCATTCGGCTCTATGGAACGTTTCGTGGCTGTGTTGCTGGAGCATACAGCAGGCCGCTTCCCATTGTGGCTCACTCCCGACCAGGCTGTTGTGTTGCCTATCTCGGAGAAGTACAACGACTACGCACAGAAGGTTGCCCGCGACCTTGGTAAGAAGGATGTGCGTGTGCAGGTTGATGAACGTAACGAGAAGATTGGCCGTAAGATTCGCGACAACGAGTTGAAGCGTATCCCGTTCCTGCTTATCGTAGGTGAGAAGGAGGAGGCCGAGGGCAAGGTTTCAGTTCGCGTGCAGGGCGAGGGCGACAAGGGTGCTATGACCATTGCCGAGTTCGCCGAGCATATCAACTCGCTGGTTGATGCCGAGATTGAAGCAAACAAGATGGCTTAAAGAACATCACACTAATAACAACAAGTAAACAGTTACTAATTTGGCAATTACACAAAAACCGTTTCCACCCCGTCCGATGAACGGCGGAGGAAACAACCCCCAGCAAAGGGGCAAGCGTCCCGAGAAGGAGAACCCCAACCGTATCAACAACGAGATTACGGCCCCCACAGTACGCCTTGTAGGCGAGAATGTGGAGCCTAACACCGTTGTATCGTTGCGTGAGGCGTTGGCTATGGCCGACGAGATGGAGTTGGATCTCATCGAGATTTCGCCCAAGGCCGATCCCCCCGTATGCCGCATTGCCGACTACCAGAAGTTCCTCTACCAGCAGAAGCGTAAGGCGAAGGAGATTAAGGCGAAGCAGGTCAAGGTCGTAATCAAGGAGATTCGTTTCGGCCCGCAGACCGACGACCACGACTACAACTTCAAATTGAAGCACGCCGAGAACTTCATCAAGGAGGGTGCGAAGGTTAAGGCTTCGGTATTCTTCCGCGGACGTTCAATCGTCTTCAAGGAGCAGGGCGAGATTCTTCTTCTGCGTTTTGCTACCGACTTGGAGGAGATTGCAAAGGTTGAGGCTATGCCCAAGCTTGACGGCAAGAAGATGAATATGATTCTTGCACCGAAGAGCAAGAAGTAGTCGAATATAGATTCATAAATCCAAAACGGGGTGCTGTAAAAACAACATCCTGTTTTGGATTGTGTTTTAATAAGAGATGCCATGTCGCTGATTGACGAGAAAATATTTTCCATCGGCAATGACGAGGAGTTTGAGGCTGTGGCGTTGGAGTTGTTCCGGTGGCAGGCCGAGAGGTGTATGCCCTATCGTCAATATATCGAGCTACTGGGTATCGACCCGCAAAGTGTCAAAAGCATAGAGCAGATTCCGTTTCTGCCGATTGAGCTGTTCAAGACGCACGACATATATTGCGGTGACACAACGCCCGAAAAGGTCTTCACATCGAGTAGCACAACGGGACAGACTCCCTCACGCCACCTGATGCAGAGCCTTTCTCATTACGAACGCACCTTCACAGCCGCCTTCGAGCAGTTCTATGGTGCGACGGAGGGTTGGAGCATATACGGACTTCTGCCCAACTACCTGCAACGCGAGGGCTCGTCGCTGGTCTATATGGTGGACAGGCTGCTTGCTCGTTGTGGTTCGGGAGGTTTCTACCTTGATGACTACGACAAGTTGCTGGCCGATATGGCCGCCGACACAAAGCCGAAGATATTGCTCGGCGTGAGCTATGCCCTATGGGATTTGGCCGAGAGATATGCTCCGAAGCTGCAACAGACTATTGTTATGGAGACCGGTGGAATGAAGGGGCACCGTGAAGAGTTGCCCAAGGAGGAGTTTCACAAAATTCTGACCGAGGCCTTCGGCGTAGAGGCCATCCACTCGGAGTATGGTATGGCCGAACTGACTTCGCAAGCATACTCTGCCGGCAGAGGTGTCTTTCTGTCGCCCAAGTGGATGCGAGTGCTTACGCGTGATGTAAATAACCCGATGAAGATTCTGCCCGCAGGCAAGCGAGGTGCTATAAACATCATCGACTTGGCGAACATCTCATCGTGTGCCTTTATCGCCACGCAAGATGTAGGTCGCACCCTTGCCGACGGCTCGTTTATGATTGAGGGCCGACTGACGGGTGCCGACATAAGAGGTTGTAATCTTTTAGTACAATAACCAATGAAGAGAGTTGCATTTGTTCCTATCCGCCTCAACAGCCAACGCGTCGTGGGCAAGAACCTGCGAGAGCTGGGAGGCCGTCCGCTGCTGACGCACATCCTGAATGCTCTGGCTGCGGCAAAAAATATTGACGAGGTCTATGTCTATTGCAGCACTCCCGCAATCGAGGAGTATCTTCCCGAAGGTGTGAAGTTCCTGCAACGCGATGCACGACTCGACTCAAACGAGACTCTGGGAGCAGAGATTTATGATGCCTTCACAAGTGAGGTTGATGCCGACATATATATTCTGGCACACACCACATCGCCCTTCATCCGCACCGCAACCATCGAGGAGGCAATCCAAAAGGTGGAGTGCGAAAGCTACGACTCGGCTTTCAGTGCAAAGAAGGAGCAGAGTTTTGCGTGGTACGAAGGTCAGCCGCTGAATTATTCGCTGTCGCATATTCCACGCACGCAGGATTTGGAGGCTGTATATATCGAGACATCGGCATTCTTCATCTTCCGCCGCGAGGTATGGCGTGAGCAGCATCGCCGCATAGGCGACAAGCCCTATATTGCCGTCACCGACCGCATAGAGAGCATAGATATTGACAATCCCGACGATTTTCTTTTAGCCGAGGCTATCGCCAAGGCGGGGTTGAACAAGTAATTGAATAGGCAGATAAGATAAAAGGGGGCTTGCGGCCTCCTTTTTCTGTTACATCCCTTTGTGAGCAATATTCCACGCTAACCAGTTATACGCCGCCAGCAACGAAGGACGCATAAACCGAGGCAGCGAGTTGAGTACCCGCACCTTCCATAATGCCCGTCGTGAGAGGCGTGTATATGAGAAAAACTTCGCCGCACGGGCCGCCGCAGCCGTTCCTCCCTTGACACTCTCCACAAGAGCCTTGCCCAGAGCCACGCGAGCTATATACTCGTTACTCAAATCACTCTCCGCAGAGTCATACAGCTCCTCAAACGAGAAACGGGTCTGCTCCGCACGATAGATAGAGGCAGAACGATTGGACGCCGCACGCGAGTAGATAGCCATCTTCTTTGGCGAGAAGGCGATATCTGACTGGCGGGCAATCTTCGTCCACAGGTATTGATCCTCTCCGAGTCGCATACCTTCGGGGAAACCGCCCAGCGACAATACCAAATCACGATCCAGCACCGCCGTAGAGGGGATAATGACATAGCGGCTCATAGCCTCGGCAAAAAAATCCACTATGCCGGCATCGGCAGGCGTATCGGCCGCCACGCGTTCATCGCCCTGCTCTACATAGAAAGCCGTAGAGTATGCTCCGCACGAGGGATATTGATCCATAAGTGACACTATCGTAGAGAGGAAATCGCTGCACCACGCATCATCTCCATCCAGCAGAGCCACCCACTCAGAATTCGCCGCCTCAATACCCACATTGCGAGCAACACTCACGCCCTTGTTCTCCTGACGTATCAGACGAATGAGTGGCGACTCTATGGCGGCAACGATATCGCCACTGCCATCCGTAGAGCCGTCATCCACAACGATAATCTCGCGAGGCAAAAGGCTCTGTCCCAGCACCGACGATATGGCACGCGACACCTCGCCCGCCTTGTTATAGAGGGGTATCACAACCGATATGTCACAACTCTGTGTCATATAATTGCAAATGTAACTATATTTTATTAGTTTTGCAATAGTGTAAAATTCAATACAATGCGATTTACCGAGAAAATCATAAAGGCTATACGCGATTCGTTTGATACGCTGCTCTTCTTCGCCACAATGGCTGTGAAGGAGGATTTCTGCAACCATATCAAGCGTGCCGGAGCCATCGACAAGCACCCCGACGGCAAGATGCTGATACTCGGCAACGGACCCTCACTGCGAGAACAGATGCCCCGACTTATCGAGGCGAAGGCGTGGCAAAAGGGCGATATTATGGCTGTAAATTTCTTCGCTACAAGTGAGGAGTTTACTGTTTTGAAGCCTAAATATTATGTCCTGTCCGACCCGCAATTCTTCCGCGAGGCGGGATGCAGCGACCGCGTGAGAGATATGTATAAAGCTCTGGCCGAGAAGGTTAGCTGGTCAATGATTCTCTATGTACAGTACTATAATCCCGAAAAATTTGATTACGCCAAAGCCGTGGGCGACAACCCCAATATCCGCATCGTGAGATTTCACACGACACTGTTTCGCGGATTTCGCAATGTGGAGTTCTGGTGCTATCGCCGAGGTCTGGGGTCGGGTAATTTCGGCACTGTGGTACAGAATGGCGAGTTTATAGCTATGCAGCTCGGCTATCGCACCATCGAGCTTTATGGCGTGGACCACACGCTGTTGGAGGGCTTGATGGTGGATGACAATAACCGCCTGTGCCGCACGCAGAGCCACTACTACGACTCTTCGCCCGCCGAGCCGAAGCCTATATTCGTGAACGCCACCAACCCACCACGCCCCTACACTATGGCCTCCTATCTGGCAGAGACCGCCGAGCTGTTCCGTGGCCACGAGGTGCTGGCCGAGTATGCCCGTACGGAAGGCATCCGAATAATAAACCGCACCAAAGGCTCAATGATTGACGCCTACGAAAGAGAAGCATAAAAAAAGGAGTATCAACTGATACTCCTTTTAATTTCGGAATTATATAGTTTAATTTTGATAAACGAGCCGCAAACGGGACTTGAAACTCGTGCAAGCACGAGTACTTCATTTTTACATTCCCTCTAACTCCCTTTGGGAAACTGCAAGAGTTTCCCTTGTCTGCTCCCGTTCGGCATAGTGTGCAAGCACACTCTGCACTCGCTTACTCGCAGCCTTGCAAAAGGAGGACTATAAATGCAAAAAGGTCACGGGTTGTACCGTAACCTTCAAAACTTTAAGCCAACCCCTCTTGGCACTCTCCGACGAGCCGCAAACGGGACTTGAAACTCGTGCAAGCACGAGTGCTTTATATCCACATTCCTCCCAACCCTCCTTTGCAAAAGGAGGGCTATAAATGCAAAAAGGTCACGGGTTGTACCGTAACCTTCAGAACTTTAAGCCAACCACTCTTGGCACTCTCCGACGAGCCGCAAACGGGACTTGAACCCGTGACCTTTTCATTACGAGTGAAACGCTCTACCAACTGAGCTATTGCGGCAACACCCTCACGACCAGATAATTACACACAGCAAAGTTTGAAATTACAATCTATGGTAACACATTTGGTAACACAAAATCAAGAATCTGCTGGTTATACAATATAATATATTTCGTTGCTCTTGCACTGCAAGAACTCACAAGCAGTGGTAAGTCTTAGTAATATTTAACTATTATAGATAAATAGGGGTATTATTTCCTCTTATTCATCTTTTCGATATAGCCATTTACAACCTCTAATCCAGCGTTACAATATTCGGCATTGCCGCCGTTTCGCAGTTCGGTTTCCAACAAAGTTTTTGCTTCACGCAGCAATTTTAGCGACATTTCATCATCTCCTTTTGCGTAGTACACTTCGGCTTTTCGTGTTGCGATTAGTGCTTGTGTAGGTTTACTTGGATTGGGTTCAACAACGGCAAACCATCTATCTATCAAAGTGAGCATATCATCGTGACGGTCTGTTACGTGATATAAAGTTCGTAGCATGCGATAGGAGTACTCAAAATAAGTTGTAGCCGTTTCATTATCAGGATTCAGAACAACTAATTGAGCCTCAAAAATCATAAAATCAAACTCCAGCGCTTCTATCATCAGTGCCTGGGCTTCGGCCTCTGGCAACGCTTCGTATGCAAGGTAGCCGAGCACCTCATCATGAAACCTGAAACGCACTATGGAATGCGACAATGCAATATTTATATTGGCTTGATTCTCGCGGTAAAAATTCAGAGCCTCTACAACTTTATCCTCGTTACATAAATGCACGAACTTATGCCAAGCCTCATCAGCCTCGCGATATGTATCTTTCATCACTTTGGCGGCCTGTTCAAGAGAAGCCCCCTCCTGGTCGGCATATATCTGGCTTGCTGTATCATATTTCGAAGAACTATCGCCCATTAAGGCCAAGTTCATACTATCGAGTTGCAACATCAACTCCACACTCTCATTTTTCGGCTCAATCGGCCATTGGGTTGTTTCATTTTGATTGTTTCTTGCGCCACAAGCCGCTAAGATCAAGAAGACAAATACATAAGCAAGTTTTTTCATGGTTGCAATGTTTAATTGTTTAATATAGTATAATCTCTTTCCCGTAAAAATGTATGTATGCCGAATCGATAACCATATCCATCTTCTCCTCCGTATTATAGTGGCGTATAAGTTTGCCTGCTGGCGTATGGCTTAATGAATCAGGGTAATAAAACGAAGTGATGTTATGCGATTTTGCAAAGACTATTCGGTCGGCATCGTCTGCTCTATTACCACATTTTAGAGTTATGGACTTCCTATTAAAATCCACTTTGATATTTTCGCTATCCATATGCGAAAATGGCAAATATTCTTTTAATTCAAGTCCTATGGAGGTAATGTCATAAACCCATCGTTGGGATGAATCGTCACTCGGATTATAAAAATTATCTACAATAAGTTCATCTTTGCCATCGAAGTCGATATCTACAAACTGAAATGGATCATGATTCGATAAGAATTGTTGTTTATCATCGCTTTCAAACTTGTAGTCTATGTGATAAACGGCGTTATTGGGATGAGTCGTAACACCCTCGCCATATATCAAATCACACATTGTGATATTAGAAAAATACTCTTCCTGTAAAACATAAAACTTCTTACCCAATGATTTGTTGTTAAAATGAATTAAAACCCCACCCGAAGCAGAGGCTTCATCATCATATTGCAACCAAAGCATCGTAATCTCATATCCCTCTAAAAGATGGTCATATTTGAAATATACCTTATGGTTTTTATCTAAATATAGGCCTTCTGATTTAGCTACCCTATTAAGACTTTCCACCCAAGGTTTGTCTCCTTCTGCGATTACATATTCCTTCTGTTCTGCATTTGGAGTTTCCGACTTTTCCCTCTTCGATGCAGGCTTGTCATTTGCACTATCGTCATTATCAAAGTGTTTGTCATATGCTGATTCATTAACGGAACTCTTATTTACCAAAACATTCTTGGGTTTATATGTCCTTACGACACTCCCCTCTCGTTCTTCGATTTTGTATAATGTGTAGCCATTCCCATATTCATTTTTGCGATAATATTTTCTTGTATCATCTTCGGCGCCTCCAATACCTATGGTTATAATTTCGTCTTCACCGATATACGACCACATATCTATTTCATTGAATGGCTCCTGATGTGTAATTTGATATAATGCTCCTTGTTCGTAATTCAAATCACAGCCTCCTTCACGAACTAAAAATTGATACGCATGAGTTCGCCGTTGTCCCTGCGCCCACATCGTAAGCACTAAATACTTTCGGTTATTTAAGAAAAAGAATGGGAGATCATCCTCTCGCAAATTTTTGAGTTCCGCATTTGGATATTCCAACTCATACAGATACGATGGATCGAATTTTTTATTATCCGAATCAAGCCCAATATTACCAGGAAGAAAAAACATACTATGAACAATCGAAAAAGAGTCATTCTTCGATCTAAAATTCAATATGGCTTTGCCGATAATCCTGTTCATATAGCCGACATATTCGGGCTGCCAAAATGCCGACACCTGATAGCCCGCAATAGGATTGGTAAATACAATGCGAATCAGTGAGTCTTGTGGCGATGAAGCAAACTCCTTCTGCGACGCAACTAATTTATAGTATTGCAGCACTTCCTCCAAAGAATCCACCTTGTAATAGTTACGACGCATTATGGAGTCTGTGATCCGTTCTGCATTTTTCGCCAAATAAGTCTGCATTTGCTCTTGATATTGTTCTCGATATTCTGCTCGTATTTTTGCTCGATATCTTAATGTCGACTCTGGCCCACACGACACAACAATAATAAGGCTAAGTATAGGTAATAGATATTTCATGGTTATAATAATTTATTTCTTTTTTACTTTTTCTTCAATTCTCTGTCATTACAAGTAACAAGTCTGTTACGATGATGATTATTGAATTGGCAGAAATTTATATCGTCAAGAATTAAATTGTCGCTGTAAATATTGGTTTTGAATTGGTTATATCATTCTGCAAACAATCTATGAGTTTGTCGATTCCTTTAGTGGCAACATCTTTTATAATTGTATAACCATCTAATTCTGTATTGGGGTCAATTATATAGCGAGGAATATCCGTGCGAGCCTTGCGAATCAATGTAGACGCAGGAAAAACTTGCAAAGATGTGCCAATAATGACAAAAATATCAGCAGACTTGATAACTCCTGCTACTTTATCTTGTTCAGTCAAGAACTCTCCAAACATTGTTATGTATGGTCGCAACTGAGAACCATCTGCGGCTTTATCTCCCCATTTTATAGGTTTTCCCAAAGGATAAGTTTGAATACAATCAAGAGATAGTCTATTATCCGATGATGTCACTTTTGTAAGTTCGCCGTGCAAATGTATTACATTCGTGCTACCTGCACGCTCGTGTAAATTATCTACATTTTGAGTAATGACGGATACATCAGCCCATTTTTCCAACTCTGCAATCATTCGATGAGCGTGATTCGGCTCTGCTTCCAAACACGCGTAGCGGTATTCATTCACAAGGACAAGAACGGTTTGTGGGTCTTCGTAAAATTTTCCAACGCTCAATTGTGATGATTCATTATTATATATACCATTATCGCCACGATAAATAGGCATACCGCTCTCTGCACTAATGCCTGCACCTGTAAAGAATACAATATGTTTATCGGAACGGCGCCTCCACACATTTAGATGTTTATATTTCGTCTGCATAATAGTCTGTGGTACTAATTGTCATATTTACTTTTTCTTCAATTCTCTACCGTCGAAGCGGTTGATTATCTATATTGTATCTTTGGGTGTAAAATATCCTTTGTATCGTTCATCAACAGCCATTTTCTTCAAGCCAAGCAATGCGATACAATCGGGATTATCGGGTACAAAGGCGGTACAAGTTTCCGATTCATTAAAGCGTCTGCAATATAGATATATATCATCACAATCGCCGACAATATGAAGCGTGGGGTGAGTCGCATGAATCTTGGAAAGAACATTTTGTACCACATCATCTTCCCAAGCATAAAGCCACTCTGAGTTGACAAGTTTCCCTTCGGCTATTGTGGACAGCTCAATTCCATAATGGAACCGCCCACTGCAGGTGCGATTACCTCGCGTATCGCAATGTATATCCACGATGTGAATTGGCTCAGTTAGATATATATCCAACCCTATACCCAAGGCAATGGCTATCGGCTTAAAGACCATTGATACCGAAGCAACTTCATTAATGTGCTCGATGCTATCACTCAGTGCTTTTATTTCGCTGTTTGTTGATGTAGGCGAGATTGTTGTGTATATATTTAGTCTTTCACCGTTAAAGTGTCGTGATATCATTCCTTTGACCAAAGCCTCCACGCCTCTAAAATCGGCTAAAACATCTTCTTTGATAGGCCAAATAACTCTTTGGCAATTGTCGCAAAATCCTCTGTTACTGATGCTATATATCTCTTTTTTATCTTGCGTAATAACACATACGCAGGAATCTTTTATCACAATTTCCCCATTTTCTTTAAGTATATAACTATGTCTATCTCCCAATTGCAGCATAACAGGTTGTGCTGTTTGTGCAAAACATCTTGTGAATTTGTCTAACTTCATACTTTAGATATTGTCATATTTGTTATTTCTTCAATTCTCGGCCGTCGAAGCGGTTGATTATATCAAGCATATCTGCGGGCAGGTATTTTACTGCTTTTTCAACTATCCAGTCGGGTATGCCGTAGTAGGCGGCGGCGATGCCTCCTGTCATACAGGCGATTGTGTCGCTGTCGCCACCCAGCGAGATAGCCAAGCGGATTGCAGACTCATAATCGGTACTGTCCAGGAAGGCAATAATCGCTTCGGGGCAAGAGCCTTGGCAAGTTTCATCAAACCCATAATCAGGGCGTATATCATCGCAAGTGCGTTGCAGGTCATAGCCAAAAGTTTGCTCTATATAGTATCGAATATCATCTTTGGGTTTTGATTGGCGAGCCAAGAATATCGCTGCTGCAATAGCTTGTGCACCCTTAATACCCTCAGGGTGGTTGTGAGAAACCTCGGCCGACTGCTTGGCAAGGTCAAGAGCCTCATCAAGCGTTCTTGCAATATATCCGCAAGGGCTGACTCGCATACCCGCACCATTACCGAACGAATTGTAAGGTTTCTTTTCACTCTCATCCAATGGGAATAACCAACGGTAAAACATTCCACCGTAACCTCTATTGGGGTATTCATTAGCCCAATCTCGCATAATATTAGGTAACGAAGTGCCATTCATTAGCCAATCGGCGACTGCAATCGTCATTACGGTATCATCCGTAAAATAATCTGATGCCGCAAAGAGGTCTATATCGGTTGATTTCTCATTACGGAACTCAAAACTCGACCCTGCAATATCGCCGAGTATGGCACCCAGAATGCCACCTTTGCTAATAGGGCATAAATCAATCTTTTTGAGTAGTGCATTTAACTCCGAGATATCCTTTATAAACACTTCTCTTACATCGGGATGTACTGCATCATAGCGTATCTCTGATATTATACCAGCTGCTTGTAAACGATCTATTATTTCATCTGCTCTTTCATAGCCAACGCCATATTTCTTCATAACATCAACAAATGAATAATTAAGCCCATTTCTTACGGCATCAAACGCACACAATCTAAATAATGTGTTTTTATTTATAGGACCGCCACCAACATACTTCCTTAAATACACAGCTTCAATCGCTACATCCATCCAATCCCTATCCGTAAGAGTATTATCCTGCTCCAGGCTACAATATCCTAATTCAGGGTTTTGTCCCATCAAGGTTTGATATATCTTGTATATCGAATCGTGAAGAAGTCTATATGTGCTATCCTTATAAAAAATATAATGCCAGCCTTCGGGAGCAGTATTGTGTTCACGATAATACAACAATTGAGGCACAATCTCTTCTAACACATCTTGATCCAAAACGAACTCTCTTGTGTCAAGTATGAATCGATGTCCGCAGTTTGATACCATTTCTAAGGTACAGGATGATGGCATTCCGCACTCTTCTGTGTAGCTTATTCCTACCATATCTAATGGCATATACTCCTTATAGTTTTCAGGAGTTAAACGAACTCGTTTCCAAGAATCAGATTTAGCCTTACTTGTACTTCCTATATTATTCGGTTCTTCTTGAGGTTTATACTCCTGCGGCAAAAGATTTTTAATTGTCAATTCGCATCGCGTGCCGTCGTAGTACTTTTCAAGCACTTGTGCGAAGATATCGTTTGGGCAGACCAAATCAAATAGCGTCATTGATGAACGCACTTTCATCGCATCAAGTTCGCCGAAAATATCTCTCACGCCCTTACCCTCGACTGCGAGTAATGCTTCGGCACACTCTCTTAAACGCTTGCCCAATTTAGGGTGTGCGAGGTAGTGTTTTGCTTCCTGCATATCCTCGATCCCATAATAGTCGGCAAAGGCACTCTTACCCAAGCCTTTTAATTGAGGGAATGTGTACCATATCCAATGCGTCTGCTTTTTACCCGCCTTTATCTCTGCGAGAGCAATTTCATAATTTTTGTTCTGTGCTTCAACAAAGCGATACAATGGGTCTTGTTTCTGCTCCTTATTCCAGAAACTTGAAATTTTCTCAAAAAGTTTTGATATAAGGTTTTTCATAATTTATCCCCAAATGATATATTTCAATAACCAAATCAGACAGAATACGGCCAGTGCTAATAATCCTATTTTGTAATTTCGACGCACTTTATCCAAATGTTCGTTGGCCTTCATTCGTTCATGGTTGCGTCGTAGTTCTTGCATATCATTCCTAAATTGTGCCTCTGCCTCATCCATAGTCATCCCGTTTTCTGCATTGGATGGATAAGGGTCATATTCTATTCGAATGTTTTTGAACTCAATTCCATATATGTTCTCGAATATATAAACTATCTCATCTGCAATAAACGCAGTTGTAATATGACTTTCGATGAGTTTGCCATAGTGCCCATTTATATCGACCTGCTTATTGTCGTCGGTCCATTCGTTCCAAACATCAATAGCATAACCGATTGAACGAAATTCGTTCTCTTTGTTTTCTATTAATGGTGTTGTATGATGCGACGCTACTTCTATATATAATTCATCTGCTTTCGATTGAGAGTAGATTGATTGAGAGAATTGCACATAGTGATTATATCCCTTTATACCAACAATGGCATAACCCCATTCCTGATTACGGACATTGGAAATAGCGTCTAGTAGTTTATTGTAATCTTGCTTAGTCATAATTTTCTAATTTACAGTTTCTTGACTCTCTTTAATCGTTAGTCGCCCATCTTGCCCTGCGGCCGAATAATCGCTTTATATTTTGCCATAGGTCGTAGCGGGCAAAAGAACTGTGAGTGATTTTTAGTTCCTTGTCGGCAACGGGTTGCGTGTAATGGGGCTTGATCCACAAAGTGTCTTGCGTAGTGGCATTTACGATATAATCCTCGCCTTTGTAAAACTTCTCGCCACGGAAAAACTCGTCATCTTTATCCACCCTTGACAAAAGGTAGTATAGCCCATAATCTCTGATGAGATATTCCGAAACATCATCGCCGACTTGCCAATCATCGGGCATACTATAATAGTGTTCAGTATGACTTCGTTCCATAAAGTAAAGATGTGGTGAGGCAATCGCAAAATCAATGAGTAACACGGCCACCCATAGCGCGACCTTGCTTATGCGAGCAATGCTTGCTTGCGGGTTGTGCTTTATCATCAATGGCAGAATCGCTGCGACAAGAATCATCACAAAAGCGAAAATGCGTCTCCCGATATAATATACCTGAAAAGAGAAGCCAATCGATTCACCTTCTAACTTGAACAGCAACATCATTACGGCATAAACCAACCATAGTATAGCGAACACGACCTGCTTAACTGGCGTTGGCGACTTGCGGATATTTAGCCACACAAGCCCCGAGGTTACCAAAAGGAGTAAAATGCTATCGATACCAACCTCCACCCAAACATCAGGGGATGTTACGATTATGGTAGCGATATAGACAAGATAGAGAACAATAGTGCCAGCCAAAGTGCCATAGCCAGCAAAGAACGGTTTAGAGGAGGTGTTTGATGTCATAGTATGGTATTATTTAAGGGGTTAATCGTTTATCTCTATTGGGTGTGTGTATATGAAATCCCGCTCGACAACCCGAGCAGGATTCCACTAACAAAGTTCCGAAAAAATCGTTAAAAAAATCGCGTTTTCATCTACTGTTCAAGAATTTATCAAATGTAAAAGCTTCTAGTATCCTAAAAAATCAGTATCCTCATCCCAATTTTCAGGCATATCACCATACTGTCCATCAGTGAGAGCCCACCAAGTGTCTCGCATTAGATCTTTGGAGTCTGGTTCCCAATTTTCTGCTATTAATCCATTATATTCTGCACGAGAAATTTCCTTACTAGACCACCTACTTATATAATGATCTTCATCTTTTATTTTAGTTTTAATAATATCAAGTTCCCAATTGATGTCTACATCATCATATATACATGGTATTATTTCTTTGCCATAATGGTCTATACAGCCATATTTATTACGCGACCTAGTCTGAGCCAATCCATTTTTATCAAGGATACTTATGTTGTCATACTCACAGGGAAGTATCTCGTTTTCATCTTTATCTATAATACCATATTTTGTATAGATGTAACTATCTTTTCTACCGACCTTTATCAACTCTTTTCTGAACAATTCAAGGTAATCATATTTCAAGGGGATTATTTCTCTACCTGTGCCATCAATTATTCCATATTTTTCATTTAACATCACGACCGCCATACCATTGCTAAATGAGCTAATATAATCATATTTACATGATACTATTTCTTTTCCTATTCTGTCGATTACTCCATACTTTTTGTTTGATACAACAATTACGAAGCCGTCTTTAAAAGATTCACACCAATCATATATACAATGAATTATTTGCTGTCCATTCTCATCAATATATCCATACTTGCCATTCTCATAATCACGAACAAGAGCCAATCCTTCAGTGTAATCATAGATCGCCCAATACAATAAAGGGGTGACCTCGTTCCCATTTTTATCGATAAATCCACATCGGCCATTTCTTCCAACCTCTATTAGACCTAAATGCGAGGATTGCCCAGCCCAATCATATTGAATATCCTTAACGGAAACAAATATCCATTCATCATTTAATTTAGCATCTACTCCTGCTTCACGGATTTCTATATAGTCGTATATTATAGATATAACAACCCTCCCATTATAGTCTATACATCCCCATTTGCCATTTAATTCAACCTTTGCAATTCCTTCGTCACAAAACGAATTCACATAATCATATATACAAGGGATAACAATCCGACCGCCAGAGTTAATATATCCAGATTTTCCATCTATACCAACAGGGGCGATACCATCCTTAAATCCACCAATGTGATCATATATGCAAGGAGCAATCTCTTTATATGAGTAACCATCGATCATTCCACATTTATTATTTAATTCGACACAATAAATACGCAAATTCAACTAATAAATGCAACGGAATTATCGGTTTGAGATAACTTCAGTAAGCAGAGAGGAAAATTTCCTCCCTTGCTCTACTGAATGGGATAAAAGTGCTTACTTTACTCCGTCAAACC
>SUZG01000019.1 GCA_015060015.1 Rikenellaceae bacterium
ATGCGGTTTTAAGTATATGTTCACGAAATGCAACGTGTCATCACAATTGGTTGGTGAGTTGCGGACGGAACACATTACTTGCCTAACAAAGATGGAATGGTTAACAAGTAAGTAAATTCGAATTTAACTAACGTATTCAAAAATAAGATTAATATATCACAGGTGTACAACAAATTCAATCAGTTAGGGATTTTTATTGTACACCATGAGTATATTAACTATATTTTTTGATGGCAATATGCTAAAAACGGCTGTCCTGATAGCAGGGCAGCCGTTGTCTTATGTAGTATTGTTGAGGCTAATCCTCCTCGTCGTCGAAGTAGAAACCATCCATCAGTGCGTCAATCTCGCGGCGTTCCTTCTTTGTCGGGCGACCTGTGCCTCGTTCGCGGAATACAAAGATGGTCTCACGCGGTGTGGTCAGCTTGTCAAGCTCCTCCTGTGGCGTGAAGTTAAGGCAGTATGTCGGCACATTCTTCGCTGGCTGTCGCGAGCTGACAAGACCTACCACCTTATATAAATAGGTCACAGGCATACGCTTCACGCTTATTATGTCGCCCTCCTTCACCTCACGCGAGGGCTTGGCATAGGCGTCATTGACCAATACGCGGTTGTTGCGTATCGCATCCGCCGCATCGCTTCGCGTCTTGAATACCCTCACCGCCCAAAGATATTTATCCAATCTTACCTCACTCATAGCCTTTTTATCATCGCAATCCCTTCGATTGCCTACTATTTCCTCGCAAAGATAGTGAAAAAATAGCACACGCCTCGACATAGCCGGGGCTTATTTTATTTGCTTGCAATAAAATGATAATATACCGCCGCGGGGGCAGGACATAAGAAAAGAATACGACCGCCGCAACCGTAGGGCGAAGCCCGGAGGTAGATGCTTTTTTACGGCCAGACTTGTGTCGTAAAAAAGTATCAATCAACAATCAACAGGCGGTACTTGAAAACGGTCGGGATTGGCTCCCTGCGGTCGCCTTTCCCTTTACTCCTTATTTAGCAAGCAGAAAAATTGATATACGAAGTGGTAACCATCTTTTTTGCGAGAAAATATAAGCCCCTCCCTTTGTCAAAGGGAGGGGACAGAGGGGAGGGAATGTAAATATCTCTACGCCAAAAGTTTTTTGCAAGGACGAGGGATTGGCCGTGCTATACTCGCTAACCGCTTCGTATCGCACGCCCTTTCCCTTCTGCTCGCCGCGGGGGCAAGGCTTAAAAAATACGACCGCCGCAACCGTAGGGCAAAGACCGGAGGTAGATGAAGATTGGGGTATCGCCTCAATCTTCATCAATCTCGCCCACAGGCGGTACTTGAAAACGGTCGGGATTGGCTCCCTGCGGTCGCCTCTCCCTTTACTCCTTAGTTTGCAAACGGAAAAATTGATATACGAAGTGGTTTTCAACTACACAATTTGCGAGAAAATATAAGCCCCTCCCTTTGTCAAAGGGAGGGGACAGAGGGGAGGGAATGTAAATATCTCTACGCCAAAAGTTTTTTGCAAGGACGAGGGATTGGCCGTGCTATACTCGCTTGCCGCTTCGTATCGCACGCCCTTTCCCTTCTGCTCGCCGCGGGGGCCCTTGCAAAAAAGAGATACAAATTAGAAAATGACTCCGCAAAGGAGTTCTTTTGCACATAATAGCCACCAATCGAATAAACTCGTTGGTGGCTATTATATACAAAAACATCTGCTATTCAGCAGATGTCGTTTTCTAATCAGTATCTCTCTTTTGGCGGAGAGGGAGGGATTCGAACCCCCGGAGCCTCGCAGCTCAACGGTTTTCAAGACCGCCGCAATCGACCACTCTGCCACCTCTCCGGGCACAAAAGTAGAACAGAAAATTGGTTTGACCAAATTTTTTTTACACTTTTTTTGAAAAAATATCACAAACCTCTCATTTTCAGTGCAAAAAATAAAAAATTATTTGGAGAGTAAAGTTTTATTACATACATTTGCCTTATAAATTGTAACCAGTTTTTATTTTTAAACATTTTTTATATGAATAAGTCGCAGTTAATCAGTGAGATTGCATCGAAGTCATCCGTTTCAAAGGTGGAGGTTAAGCGTATTGTAGATGCATTGTTTGACCTTACAGAAGCGACACTTAAAGAGGGCGACAAGGTCGTTATTTCGGGATTTGGAGTATTTTCTGTTGTCGAAGTAGCCGAACGAGTAGGTCGCAATCCTCGCACGGGTGAACAAGTTAAAATTGCAGCTCGCAAGACCGTCAAGTTCCGTTCAAATATGGATATAAAATAGTCATATTCAGCGGAGTAGAGTGAAAGCAACTTATTATTAAACGCCCACTTGTTTTGTTTGCAGAGTACCCTTGTTTTTGTAGGGTGACTCTGCAAATTGTTTTTGTGTATCAATATCTTTTTTGATTTTGCTGCTATATGTTTTGGCTGTGTCTTTTTTGACATTGACCATAAACTCTATTTTTGCCACCATCGATTACATATTGTTATAAAAATAACGATTTATTTTATGATTCGCAACCTCTGTTTTTAGGCGTATTTTGGCCGCCATACATCCCCTATTGCCGCATTTAATAAGGACAAAACCTGTCGCAGTGGTGGAAATAGAGAGTTTTTTGTATCTTTGCAATAAATTATGCTACGCATACGTTTGTAGTAAGCACGCAGTGCTTTTTGGGGTGGCTGGGTGGAAATGTGGATTGAAAACAATATAAAAATATAAATATTATGAGTGAAGTAGTTAATATCAAGGAGCTCAACGAACGCATCGAACGTGAGAGTGTCTTTGTGGATACATTGCGTCAGGAGATGGGCAAGGTCATTGTCGGCCAGAGCCATCTGGTTGATACACTGTTGATTGGCCTGTTGTCAAACGGCCATATCTTGTTGGAGGGTGTGCCGGGATTGGCAAAGACTCTCGCCATCACAACCCTTGCGAAGGCTGTGGATGCCGATTTTGCCCGCATACAGTTTACCCCCGACCTCTTGCCTGCCGATCTTATCGGTACGCTGATTTACTCGCAGAAGAGTGAGGATTTTGTGGTGCGTAAGGGCCCTGTGTTTGCAAACTTCGTATTGGCCGATGAGATCAACCGTTCTCCGGCGAAGGTGCAGTCGGCTCTGTTGGAGGCTATGCAGGAACGTCAGGTGACCATCGGTGACGACACATACAAGCTGCCGGAGCCGTTCCTTGTGTTGGCTACACAGAACCCCTTGGAGCAGGAGGGTACGTATCCTCTGCCCGAGGCACAGGTGGACCGTTTTATGCTCAAAGCGAAGATTTCGTATCCCAAGAAGCAGGAGGAACGCGAGATTGTCCGTATGAACCTTGCCGGTGAGGGTATGCCCGAGGTGAAGAAGGTTATCACACCCGAGGATATCGTCAAGGCACGCAAGGTTGTCGAGGATGTATATATGGACGAGAAGATTGAGAAGTATATCATCGACATCATCTTCGCCACACGCGAGCCTGCGGAGTATAATCTGGAGAAGTTGCAGTCGCTTATCGCCTATGGAGGCTCGCCGCGTGCATCTATCTCGCTGGCAAAGGCGGCACGAGCTTACGCCTTCATCCGTCGTCGTGGCTACGTCATCCCCGAGGATGTGCGTGCTGTATGTCACGATGTATTGCGTCATCGTATCGGTCTTACCTATGAGGCCGAGGCGGAGAACATCACCACCGAGCAGATTATCACCGAGATACTCAACAATGTAATCGTTCCCTAATCGGTATGCAGGAGCAAGAAAACGATATTTTGAAGCGTGTCCGCAAGATTGAGATAAAGACACGAGGCTTGTCGAATGAGATTTTCGCAGGAAAGTATCATACGGCATTCCGAGGACGCGGTATGTCGTTTTCCGAGGTGAGAGAGTATCGTGTGGGTGACGATGTGCGTGATATTGACTGGAATGTGACAGCCCGTTCGTCGAAGCCTCATATCAAGATTTATGAGGAGGAACGCGAGCTGACGATGATGCTCTTGGTCGATGTCAGCGGCTCGCGTATGTTCGGCTCGGCGGAGAGGATGAAGAAGAACATCATCACCGAGATTGCGGCCGTGCTGGCCTTCTCGGCTACGCAGAACAACGATAAGGTGGGTTGCATATTCTTCTCCGACAAGGTCGAGAAGTTCATCCCGCCCAAGAAGGGCAAGAGCCATATCCTGATGATTATCCGCGAGCTCATAGGCTTTGAGCCTGAGTCGCAGGGCACACGCATATCGGAGGCGGTGCGTTACCTCACGAATGTCAATAAGAAGCGTTGTACGGCCTTTATCCTGTCGGATTTTATGACCGCACCACGCGACAAGGTGGCTTTGGAGGATGCGTTGAAGATTGCCGGCTCGAAGCACGACATCGTAGGCATACGTATCTACGACAAGCGTGAGGCGGAGTTGCCCGATGTGGGTATCATAGAGTTGCAGGACGCCGAGACCGGCCGTAAGGAGTGGGTCGATAGCTCATCGCGACGCGTCAGAGAGCATTATGCTGCGTCGTGGGCAGAACGCAATGAGGCGATTGGCGAATTGTTGCGTCGCAACCGCATCGATACGGCTACAATCTCCACCGAGGAGGATTATGTGGCAGAGTTAATAAAACTTTTCAAGCAGAGATAGCCGGATGAATTCGAGATTCAAAAAGTATAGTTCCAATTCGGGCAAGTGGCATTGGGCCGTTGTGCTGTGTATGGCGGTGGTTACGCTGTTGCCGACAAGGTTATTGGCACAGGGTGAGCTGACAAAGGATAACTATCCCAAAATCAGCGGTAGCCTGTCGCCCGACTCAATCGGTATCGGCGACAGATTTACCTACTCGATTGAGATAGAGAAGGATATCGCCCAGAGCATATTCTTCCCGATGATAGGAGGCGAAGATACCTACTACGAGCTTATCGGCACACCCGTCGTGGATACACTCTCGCGTGAGGGACGCAAGTTAAGGGTGCGTCAGACCTACTGCCTGGCCGCTTTTCAGGAGGGCAGACACCACGTTGTACCGCAGGCTATCTATGCCGACAAGAACATCATCGACACGTTGAAAGGCGACGATACGCTGACCCTGCTGGTTACGACATTCCAGATAGACTCTACGTCGCACTCCATTTTTGATATCAAGCCGCAGAAGGATATGCCGTTCAAGTTCGCCGAGGTGGCGGGCTATGCAAAGTGGGCAGCCATAGCGTTGGTAATCATTGCATTGCTGCTCTATGTGGCCTATCGTATTTTGCGACACTACGGCAAGTCGTTTGCCGACATATTTCACCCCGCACCACCGCTGCCGCCGCACGAGGTGGCACGCATGGCCCTCGAAAGGCTCTATGTGCAGCGTTTGTGGCAGGCCGAGAAGCATAAGCTATACTACTCGTCGCTGACCGATATCCTGCGAACATACATCGACGGAAGGTTTGGCGTGAGTGCTATGGAGATGACCTCGGACGAGATTATCGAAGCTATGCGAGAGGTGGATTTGCCGCAGAAGAGTGCAATGGATTTGACGCAGGTGCTGCGTGATGCCGACCTTGTGAAGTTCGCCAAGGCTATGCCCGAGGCCGAAGAGAATGAGGCTGCGTATAGTGCTGTGTGGGACTTTGTCGAGCAGACCAAGCCCGTAGAGGAGGTTGCCGACGAGGAGGATGAAAAACGATAGAGAGAATGAAAAAATATATCTTCATATTGGTTGTTGCGTTGCTCTCTCTGCCGCTTATGTCGGTGGGACAAAACCTGCCCGAGAGAGGCTTGGTGCGTAAGGGCAACCGTCAATTCAACAAGGGCCGTTACGACAACAGCTCGGAGCTGTATCAGCGTGCTTTGCTGTATGACTCAACAGCATTTGAGGCACGATACAATTTAGGTAACTCGTTGTTGCGTCGTGCTATGGCCGACACGCTGGCACATCAGAATCCACAGTCGGCCGAGGCGAAGATGGTGGCGGGATATGTGGCACAGGCCGAGGGCTTGTTGCAGAAGGCTTCGGCCGACTCGCTGCGAAACGATGCCGACCGTTCCGATGCCTACTACAACCTTGGAAATACGCAGTTTGTGCAGCAGAAGTTGCAGGATGCACTGCGTAGTTATCGCCGTGCCCTGACACTCAACCCCGACGATATGGAGGCGAAATATAACTACGCCCTCACGAAGAAACTGCTTGAACAACAGCAGCAGAATCAGCAGCAGAACAACGACCAGAATCAGGATAATCAGGACCAAAATCAGGACCAGAACCAGCAGAATCAAAATCAGAATGGTGATGGTCAGAACGATAATCAGAACAACGACCAGCAGGAGCAGAATCAGAATCAAAACCAGGAGCAGAATCAGGGTGGAGAGAATGAGCAGGAGCAGAACTCCGGCGGCGAAGACCAGAATGATGGTCAGAATGACTCTCAGGAGCAGGAGGGCGAGGCCCCACCCCGCAGCGGAATGAACGACAAGCAGCGTGAGCAGGTGCTCAATGCCATTCAGGCACAGGAGGACAAGACGCAGGAGAAGCTTGACGAAAAGGAGAAGGGCATCCTTATCAGAGGTCGTAAAAATTGGTAGTTTGAATATTTAATTTTCCGGAACATTGAGATTTGCAAATCCATATCTGTTGTGGCTGCTGGTACTGCTGGTGCCGATGATAGCCTACTATATCTACCGCACACTGCAAGGTGGTGCAGCCATACGCATATCAACGGTCGAGGGAGTGCGTCGTGCCCCACGCACCTGGCGTTATTGGTTGCGACACGCCCCATTTGTGCTTCGCATAGCGGCCTTTGCTCTAATGACTATTGCTCTGGCACGCCCGCAGGGTGTTGAGGAGCAGAGCCGTACCGATGCCGAGGGTATCGACATTATGCTCGCCATAGATATCTCGGGCTCTATGCTTGCACGCGACTTCCAGCCCGACCGTCTGACCGCAGCCAAGGAGGTTGCCGGTAACTTCGTTGCTGACCATCACGGCGACCGCATAGGTTTGGCGGTATTTGCCGGCGAGGCATTTACGCAGAGCCCGCTGACAACCGATAAGAGTACCTTGCAGACACTTCTGGCACGCGTGCGTAGCGGCGTTATCGAGGATGGTACGGCCATAGGCAACGGCCTTGCAACAGCTCTTAACCGCCTGCGTGAGAGTGAGGCGAAGAGCAAGGTGATAATCCTGCTGACCGATGGTGTGAACAATCGCGGAGAGATTGCTCCCCTGATGGCTGCCGACATTGCCGCCGATATGGGCGTGAAGGTCTATACGATAGGTGTGGGCAAGCGAGGCAAGGCCCCCTATCCGGCGATTGATATGTTCGGCAATATGACCTATCAGATGATGGATGTCGAGATTGACGAGAAGACCCTCACGGAGATAGCTTCGCGTACGGGCGGACAATACTTCCGTGCCACCGACAAGCAGAAGCTGAAAGCCATATACGACGAAATTAACCAGATGGAGAAGAGCAAGGTGGAGATTACCAACCTTACGATATATCACGAGCAGTGGGTGCCGCTGTTGCTGCTGGCGTTGGGACTGCTTATCGTGGAGTTTTTATTCAGTCAGATAATACTTAAACGCATACCATAGCCTATGTTTCGTTTTGCAAATGTAGAGTACCTATACCTATTGTTACTCATACCGCTGCTCATAGCGATATATCTCATCGCAGCATATCGTCGTCGCCGACTGGTGGCACGATTTGGCAATAGCGAGGTTATGCGTTCGCTGATGCCCGACTTCTCGCAGGGTCGCCTGCGTTTGAAGGCTACGCTGTTCATCCTTGCCTACGCCTCTCTGGTGGTGGCTGTGGCACGCCCGCAGTTGGGCTCCAAGCTACGCGAGGAGAAGGCTCGCGGCGTGGAGATTATGCTGGTTGTCGATGTGTCGAACTCTATGCTGGCCGAGGATTTCGAGCCTAACCGTCTGGAACGCACCAAATATGCCATAAACAAGTTGTTCGAGGGGTTGCAGCAGGAGAGAGTAGGTCTTATAGCCTTCGCCGGCGAGCCGAAGGTGCAGTTGCCCATCACGTCGGACTATCGTATGGCACAGGCCTTTGCCAAACGCCTCTCTCCCACGCTTGTAGGCGAGCAGGGCACAGCCATAGGCAAGGCGTTGCAGCTGGCGGCACTATCCTTCTCGTCGCAGAGTGAGAAGAGCCGTGTCATAGTGCTTATAACCGATGGCGAGAACCACGAGGACGATGCCATAGCAGCGGCACAGATGGCCAAGGAGCAGGGCATACGCATCTATACGATAGGTATCGGCACACCCGAAGGTGCCCCCATTGAGATTGGAGGCGAGTTCGTAAAGGACGAGAATAACGAGATTGTAGTGTCGAAATTGGGCGAGCAGATGTTGCAGGAGATGGCAACCATCACCGAGGGTGCTTATGTGCGTGCCTCGAAGCAGGATATAGGCCTTGACGAGGTGGTCAAGAGCATCAACCAGATGGAGAAGAGTGAGCTCTCGACCGTTCGATACGAGGAGTATAACGAGCAGTATCAGTATCCGCTGGCTGTGGCTATGGCGTTGCTGTTGCTGGAGTTTATAGTGCTCGCACGCCGCAATCCGCGTCTGCGAAGGTTCAATATCTTCCGCGACAAGAAACAGGCATAATTCGCAGCGGAAGATAATGTCGTTTAGTCCATATATCCATTGCGGTATATGGATTTTTTTACTACATTTGCGATACCTTAACTCTCAACTAATGAAACATCGTGTCTTAATCATCATTCTGGCGGTGGCTTGCCTCCTCTGTACGCTTTGTGGCTGCGATAATGAGGATAGGCCTGCTACGGCAAATGTGGAAAATCTCCGCAAGGCATATAATAAGGCCTATGCGTTGCAGGCTCGGGGCGACTATCAGCAGGCTATGCAACTATATATGGAGACCGAGAACCCCGCCTACAAAAGTGGCGATGAGGCTCTGCTCGGCGACATATATTCGCGAATGGGCGAACTGCACATCATCCATTACGACTTTTCGCAAGCCCTGACACTCTTCCGCCGTGCCTATAACTCCTATGTTGAGGCCGATGACGAGGTAGCACGGAATCAGACCCTCTGCTCGATTGCCCAAAGCTATTCGGCTGTGGGTCGCAACAGCGATGCCGAGATGCTCTATGTGCTGGTCTATAATTGGGCATTAATCGAGGGCAACAGAGATCTGATGCAGCGGTGTCAGGAGCAGATTTCAGAACTCTATCACAAATTCGACCACTTGGAGACTCTTCGTCAGATACCAATCGCTAATGAGTACGCCACCGATAGCGTAAATAGTCATAACGAGAGGCTACTATATGACGACCCCGACATACGCTACCATATGACTCCGCCACAAATCTATCGCAGAGAATTACAGCAGATGTATCCCGATACGATAGTCTATAACCCGATGAACAGTGTGCAGATTGACTATCTGCGTAAGCTCTCCGATATGCGTTTGGAGCAGTTGGATCAGGAGAGAACGATAAACATCCTGATAACCATCATTGCCTGTGTCGTTATCGTGCTGCTGGCAACGATGGTCATCTATCAGCGGCGACTGCGTAAGGCGGCGGTCGATAACTATATGGTCGAGGTGCAGACCTTGCAACAGCAGCTTCACAACAGCGAGAGTGTTATTTCGGATATGAACGACAGGATTATCCACTCGTCGGCGTCGGTCGAGGATATGAGCCGTCAGATAAACTCTCTCTTCAAGAGCCAGTTCTCGCTGCTCGACTCGCTTGTGAATACCTATTACGAGACACGCGACATCAACCGCGACAAGGAGGCGATATACAAGCAGGTGAAGGGCGAGATTGCCAAGTTAAGCAGCCCGAAGAGTGTGGCCGAGTTGGAGGCTATCATCAATCGCCACCGAGGAGGCGTGATTGCCGAAATCCGCACAAAGTACCCCTCACTCTCGGAGCAGAACATCACTTTGTTGTGTTATATTTTGGCTGGCTTCTCGGCCAAGAGTATCGGAATTTTGCTCGATTGCTCAATCGCAAATGTCCATACCCGAAGAAGCCGATTGAAACGCCAGTTACTCGATTTAGATGCCGTTTCGGGCGAAAAGTTTGCTGAATTGTTGGCGTAAGTCGCTGGCGATTAGGGTGATACGGCTGCAAAACGGATGTGATATTTTTATCCTGCTGATATTCAGTAAGTTACAAGGGTGTAAGAATTACACTCCTTGTTTATTTTGTAATGTGTTGAATTTCAGTGGTTTCCAAATCGGGCGTGTAAGTATAAAATCTTCGTTTTTTTAATGTTTTTACTTGATTGTTGTTAATTTTGCAATACCGGTAAAAAGATTTACGAAAAGGTTTTTTTGCGGCAAGAAGTTTTTATGACCCTTAACTAAAAATAGATATACTATGAAAAAACTTATTCACTTTTGCTTGTTGGTTGTGCTGGTGACATCGTGTTCTACCGACCATCGCATCATCGACAACCCCTACATCGAGAGTGCTACCAGCCAAATCTACGATGTTACGCGTGTCGAGCTGACCGATACGGCGACTATTGTACATCTTGAGGCTCACTATCTGCCCGGCTGGTGGATTATGCCTCTGCGGGCTATGTGTCTGCGGGTTGATGGCGAGAAATACACCGCCACAAGGCTTGAAGGTGCCAATTTCGATGAACGCTTCTGGATGCACCCCGATGGTCATGCACCTATGATTGCAACCTTCCCACCCATACCGAAGGGAGCAAAAGCGATGGACCTGTTCAACGGTTATTATGAGATTGGTACCGAACGACTTTTTGGTATCGACCTTACGGGCCGGAAGCGTACGCCGAAGTATCACAAGGATTTGCCCCGCAAGTTCCGCAAGCCGATAGATAAGGGCGAGGTAGAGTTGCCCGAACTATCTTACAAGGTAGGCGAGAGTGAGATGCGTCTGCATCTGCTGGGCTATCGCGACAGCCTGATGGATAACCGTGTGGTGATAGTCGTTAAAAATATTTTTGATGATATGGGTGTCTATTATTCGACGGTCGATACCGAGGGTAATCTCTCGTTCCGCATACCACTCTATGGTACTTCGCTGATTCAAATAGGTTATTTGGGAGCATATAATAGATTCCATTTTTATATTGGTGCTTCCCATAACAATTTGCCCGCCCACGAACGGATCTACCATCTCTATATCGATCCGGGTGAGGTGACAGATGTATATATCGACCTTACGAAGCGTGGCGAGTGGCTCCGCAATCGCCGCAATGGTGTTTGCACCTACGATATGGGCATTTATACTTCGGGTCGCTATGCCGAGGTGAATCGACAGATGAACAACCTGCCATATCAGGTGTTGATGGACCCACTCCCGCGACTGCACAACTTTATCGATTATCGTGTGAGTACCGAGGAGTATATTGCACATGTTACAAAGTGCTATCACGAGTGTCGCGACAGCATTGCTTCCGCCAAGGATTTGACGCCATTGCAGAAGCGTATCAGCACCGTGCAATTGAATGAGGAGTATGTATCGTATGCGGCCAATCCCGAAGGTGTGTTGCGTGGCAACTTCTGCTGGGGTGGAGGTCGTAACTATCAATACTATTCAAAGCTGCCCGACAGCGTGAAGTTGGCAGAGTTTACGCTTGAACAAAAAAGGGGTATGGTTCGTGAGATGGGCCTGACGGGTGATTTGTCTGTATTGGAGCAGCTGGCGGATATAAAACTCGCCCGTGTCTGCACTGTCGATGAGTTGGGCTATAAGTTCGATTTCTATAACGATGTCGCCCACGCACGTCGTCCCTATCGCATGATAATCCAGCACAAGCAGCTGGATTCGGTCAGTGTGGAGAGAATCAAAGAGATAAAGACCAAGGAGGTGGTCACTATGCTCAACGATATGATAACCGAGGACCAGAAGCAGGTTGTGGAGGCTGCCGAGAGTGTGGTTTTCGAACCCACTCCGCAAGGTGAAGCAAAGGAGGTCTTTGACGCCATCGTCGCCCGACATAAGGGCAAGGTTGTGGTATTGCGTAATTGGTATTATTCAGGCTTCTCTGATTTTCCTTCATTGCACGAAGTGCGTCGAGAGGTTGATTTGCGTCGTGAAACAAGCGAGCAGGGTGTGGTATGGATTGACCTGAATTATACCTATCCATACGAGATGGATGATCCTTCCAGATTAGCCGGTATCAAGAGAATTATGATGGAGACCACCGATGGTCTTCACTATATACTTCACCACGGTCATGCTTTGGATATATTTCTTTTGATTGATAAGGAGAGTGAGCATAGAAGAGGCCCAATGCCGCAATACTATATTGTCGATAAGCAGGGAAATGCCGAGCCGCAAGCAATAAATATCTATGGCAACAGACATACGGACGAAGATTATAACGGTGTTCGCGACACCGACAGATTGAGGCGTATAATCGAAGAGAAACTAAATGAGTAGTTTGTTATAGTACAGCTCAATAGTTCAGGTAAAATCGTAGTAGTAGATTATCTTGCAGAGCTGCCCGTGCCACGACTCCCTCAACTCGTGGCACTTTTTTTCGCCACAAAAACAGGGCCTTTTACCACATTTTGCCCTCTTTGCCACCACCGACGGGGTAAATGTCACTATGTGGTGAGCCTGTCTAACTTTCGGTTAGGCAGGCTTTATTGTTCCCTGTGCGTGAGGTGTTTACAAAAAAAACAGTGGTGAGATGCTGAACGCATCCACCACCGGAGTTAGGTTAGTTAGGTTAATGAGAATATGTGGGTTGCCCCACATTGCTATAACAAAGATAGTATAATTTTTCTTTTATGCAAAATTTTATCAAAAAATTATATTTTTCGGCAAAATCTTAATAATGGGGCTTCGCTGTGGGGTGAGGAGTGATTTTAATGAAAAACATTAAATTTTTATCGAAAAAAGTTTGCAGATAACAATTTTTGCTATATCTTTGCGTTGATTTTAATGACAAACGATAAAATATTTATAAAAAACATAAAACTTTTTCATAACAAAAAACTCAACTAATACAGTTATCATTAACCTTTAACACAATTATCATTATGAAAATTTCAAAATCTGTTCAGCGACGCACAGTCATTTTTGCTGCTTTGGCGGCTTTGTTTGCACTCGTTCAGGTGACACACCTTGCGATGCAGTCATCATCGTTAATCAATTCCGACCGCGAGGAGGCTTTTCGCACCTATATCGGCGAGATTGACACCTCGTATGGTGCTATTGCGTTGGGAGAGTATGAGTACGATGCAATCACTATCACTCGCGATGCCGATGGAGAGCCACTTGTCGAGGCTCTGCCGACATCTCTTATGCTCTTCTCGGATAATCCCGCCTACACGCTTCCCGAACACTATGGCTGGACGGTCAATCGTATCATCTTCTATCTGGTTGTGGCTGTCTTTGTTGTTATTGTGCTGCTTGTCGGGTGGATTCTTTTTGAGGCTATTAAGGGCTTCCGCACTGGCAATATCTTCCGCCGTAACCATCCTGTGCTGTTACGATGGCTGGCATTGGCCACATTCATATATTATGTTTGCCTGAATAATCGTCATGTTTTGATGCAGTATGCAGTGTCCGATATCTTTGCCGACAATCTGCCTATCGAGGTACTGGTATCTGTCAGAATAGATATTGAGGCCTTTATTGTTCCGCTTCTTTTGCTTATCTTTGCGGAGTTGATGGCCGTAGCGGCACACATCAACGAGGAGGAGTCGATGACAATCTAACGGGAAAACTTTTTACGAAGATTATGGCAATTATAGTAAATCTCGATGTTATGCTTGCACGCCGCAAGATGACACTTTCGCAACTTGCCGAGAGGGTTGATATCTCGATTGTCAATCTCTCGGTGCTGAAAACGGGCAAGGCACGAGCCATTCGCTTCTCTACTTTGGAGGCTATTTGCGAGGTGTTGGAGTGTCAGCCCGCCGATATTTTGGAGTACAGGAAAGAGGAGTAATTCAAGCCGGTAATTTATATTATATAATTAAGGTGTCGCAGCGATGTGACACCTTTTTTTGTCTGTTTTATGGTGTTTTTGGCGAGATTTAACAAAATGGTAAAATTATGGTAATAATTTGGTAACAAACCGCCTCTAATTTTGCTCTCGAAACAGATGATTGACACAGAAAACAAAAACTATAAAACAACAAAAAAATTATGATTTTGCAGATTTTTACCCTTATAGGAGCATTGGGAATGTTCCTGTATGGAATGAACTTGATGAGTGCGGGTCTTCAAAAGGCGGCGGGCGATAAGTTGCGTCGTTTCTTGGAGGCAATGACCTCAAACCGTTTTAAGAGTGTAACCACAGGCTTGACTATCACCTCGATAATCCAGTCGTCGAGTGCTACAACCGTAATGGTCGTAGGCTTCGTAAATGCGGGCTTGCTGGCACTGAATCAGGCTATCGGCGTTATTATGGGTGCCAACATCGGTACCACCGTTACGGCGTGGCTTATATCGTTGCTCGGCTTTAAGGCCGACATCTCGATTCTGGCTGTGCCACTTATGGCCTTGGGTTTTGTGTTGAGCATCGCCAAGAATGAGAAGTATCGTAACATCAGCGAGTGTATCATCGGCTTTTCACTCATTTTCCTCGGTCTGTCGATGATGAAGGAGTCGGTGCCCGACCTTCGCCAGACTCCGGATGTGTTGTCGTTCATTCAGGGCTGGACCCAATATGGCTTTGGCTCGGTGATTATCTTTATGCTCTTTGGTACGGTGCTGACGCTTGTTCTGCAATCGTCAAGTGCTACGATGGCTCTCACGCTTATTATGATGAGCCTTGGCTGGATACCCTTCCATATGGGTGCTGCGATGGTGTTGGGTGAGAATATCGGTACGACAATCACCGCCAACATCGCCGCTGCGGTAGCCAACACCAACGCCAAGCGTGCTGCCTTGGCACATACCGTATTCAATATCTTTGGCGTTGTGTGGGCACTTATCCTCTTCAAGCCTTTCACCGCCTTGGTCGGTGCGATTATCGCAAGTTGGGGCTATCCCAACCCTGCCGAGATGGCTTATACGGGTGTTATGGAGTCCACTTCGCCCGAATCTACGGCTGCTCTCTATGGTCTGTCGATGTTCCACACGCTGTTTAATACCTTCAATACATTGATTCTTATATGGTTTATTCCGCAGTTGGCTCGTATTGTAACCTCGGTAATCAAGCCGAAGACCAAGCCCGAGGAGGAGGCTTTCCGCCTGAAATATATCTCGGCAGGCCATACCGCTACGGCCGAGCTCTCGATTGGTCAGGCTCAAAAGGAGGTGGTGCATTTCGCCGAGATATCTCGCAACGGCTTGGGATATGTGCGTGAGGCTGTGAAGGCTGCCGACGAAAAGACGTTCGAGGAGTATCGCCAGAAGCTGGTCAAGTATGAGGAGATTGCCGATCGTATAGAGTTCGAGATTGCTTCGTTCCTCAATGCTATTCCGCAGGAGGATATCAGTGAGAATACCCGCGACGAGGTTAATGTTATGTATAAGACTATCAACGAATTGGAGAGTCTTGGCGATTCGGGCGAGGCTATCAGCCGAATCCTTTCACGCCGCAACTCTCACGACAAGAAATTCTCTGACGAGCAGGTGCGAAATATCCTGTCGCTTATCGACCTTGTGGATAAGGCCTACGACATTATGATACGCAACCTCTCGCAGGGCCATCGCAGTATGCTGGGCTTGAAGATGGCTGTTGATTGCGAGATTGAGATTAACGAGTTGCGTAACCTGTTGCGTGAAAGCGAGATAAAGAATATAGAGAAGGCCGGCACAGACTATCATGGCAGCGTCTATTACCTCGATGTGCTTTCGGAGGTGGAACGTATGGGTGATTTCGTCATCAATATCTCGCAGGCCGTAACGCAGGAGCAGGCATAGGAGAATGGTTTTGTAACTATAATAGAAAGATTTTGTAATTAAGGTGTCGCAGCGATGTGACACCTTTTTTGTTGGGCGAAAAGTTGTTGGCGAGAGGGCTGACAAGAGTGGATAAATTTGGAAAATTGCGAGATAACACCTAATTTTGTATTAGGAAAAAATCAACGCGTAAATATTTAATTCAAACATAACAACTTATGAAGAGCATTTTGAAATATGCAGTCGTGGCGGTTTTTGCACTGCTGGCGACTACGGGTTGCTTCAAACCTGATGACGACGGCCGTGACGAAAATGCCAATCTCCTTGAAGGTTATTGGGAGATCACTCACATTACCGATAACGATTACTACTACTCGGTTTACAGCGACGGCACCCAGAGTGAGAAGGAGTATGACCATTTTGACAGCGAAGTAGTTTGCAATGATGGTCAGGAGGAGTATGTTGTTTTGCGTTTTACCGAGGCTTTGATGACACTTGTTGCCACAGATAGTCAGGAAGATGTTGAAAATCTGAATATACCTATGCCCTACACCCTGAAAGATGGTAAGCTATACTCTCCGATTTTTGTAGATCCCGAAGCCAATGTGGAGTATGTGGAGGTCTTGGAACTTACCAACACTACGCTGAAAATCAAATTAGACGAGTACTACAAGACTGTCTATGATGATGAAGGCGGATATGAGCCAAACAGAGTGGTTGAGTACCACGAGTGTTTGAGTCGCATAACAACATTCAAGAAGATAGACTAAACCCATTGAAGATATGCTTGCAAATTTACTTGTATGTACGCTGATGCTCGGAAATCCCGTGCAGGATGTGGATGCTGCAGTTGTGGCTGCCGCAACTCCGCAGGAGAATGTCATTGAGGTAGATAATGCTGCCGAAAAGTTCTGGTCAAAGAAGAATAGTCTGCGTTTGGGTTACGACTTTCACGATTTTCAGAATGAGTCAGGGGCTTATATGCCCATCAAGTTCAGTGTAGGCCTTGTGAATAATCACAATGTATGGTTGCATAAGAAGCCTATTGGTGGCGTATTAAAGTTTGGTTTTGACCACGGCTTTAATGTCGGTTATAGTATGTTTGACACCAAACTGCCAAATGATAATTACAATGGTCCGTTGGGGTATATCGGCTCTGGAAGTATTGACGGTGATGAGTATGCGTCAGATATGCCCAATATCGGTATACACTATGTGTCATTGGGCTATGGACTGGGTTTGTCGGCAACGATAAAACCCGTAGCACAGCTTCGCCTAAACGGATACTGTCACTTTGTACCTTCGGCTGCGTTGATTATTTCAAACTCGGAGATCAATGTGGGATTTATGCCTTATATGAAATATGGTGCGGAATTATCATATAACTGGATAGGTGTCGGTGTTGAGTGGGGTACAGGAGTGAGCAAGATGTCGGATGTTATGGGACAGCTTCTCTCGGAGGATAGTGGTTCTTCGGCGAAGAAGAAATATTACTCAAACTACACCCGTATCTATCTCACATTCCGTCTTGGCAAGAACAAAAAGAAATAGATTCACAACAGACATTCACTATATAAGGCGAAGAGTGTGGTAACGATTCAGAGTGTTGTACCAATTTGGTACGACACTCTTTTTTTTGTTGGGCGAAAAATATTTTTCATCTTACGGCAGCACTATTTCCGCGAAAATTATTAACTTTACAAGTTGAGTGGCTCTTGGCGAAAGAGCAGGATGTAAAAAGAGTGCTGATTATATGCAATTAGAGGATATCGCTTTGACCTTTGTGCCGCAACTCGGTGTGCGTGGCATAGTGCATCTTATGGAGGTGTTCGGCTCGGCTGCGGCCGTATATTCGGCATCGGCAGAGGAGTTGCGTCAGCGAGCAAAGTTGCGTGATGATGTAGTGCGTAACATCGTGGCACACAGTGGCTTTCCCGAGGCGGAGAGGGAGCTGGAATATTGCTCTCGTCATAATATCACACCGCTGGCTTCGACCGACGAAAAGTATCCCAAGTTGCTGCGTCAGATAGATGATTATCCCCATATCCTTTATGTGCGAGGCAGCGTGGAGGCCTTGCAACGCCGTATGGTAGCCTTTGTCGGCACACGCAAGATAAGTGCCTATGGCGAGAGGGTCTGCAACGAGATGATTCACTCGCTTGCCGAGGCTGTTCCCGATGTTGCGATAGTGAGTGGCCTTGCCTATGGTGTAGATGGTGCCGCCCATCGTGCAGCACTTGCCGAAGGCGTTACGACAGTGGGCGTTATAGCCAATCCCTTGCCCAATGTGACACCTGCGGCCAATGAACGTCTGGCGGCGGAGATTGTCGGGCGTAGTGGTGCTATCGTGACGGAACTTTGTTCGCAGACGAAGCAGAATGGCCGCTATTTTATTCCGCGAAATCGTATTATCGCAGGCCTCTCGGCGGGTGTTGTTGTCGTTGAGTCGCCGGCCGAGGGTGGCTCACTCTCGACGGCCGAGTTTGCCGATGGCTATGGTCGTTCGGTGATGGCTGTGCCGGGGCGTGTGACCGACGAAAATTCGCGTGGATGCAATGTGCTTATCCGCAATCGTAAAGCACAAGCCGTATTGTCGGGCAGGGATATCGTTGCCGAACTGATGTGGGAACTAGATTTGGAGGAGATGCCCGCCGAGAAGCGGGAGAGGCAACCGCTGACCACCGACGAGGAGAGGCTGCTGGCCTGCTTTGACTCGGAGCCGACACATATCGACACACTGCTGGAACGCAGTGGTATGTCATCGGGCGAGGTGTCGCTGCACCTGATGACCTTGGAGTTGTCGGGTGCTGTAAGACCGCTGCGTGGTGGAATGTATGAAAAATTGAAATAGACGTTATGAAAAAATCAAAGACCAATATCAAACAATCGTTAATGGGCCTCCTTATAGGACTCATCTTTGGCGGAATTTTAATTTTGCCGGGAATAGTTTGCCCGCAGTTGAAAGTTTTTTTCAAGACCGAAATGGTAGAGGGCGGTTTTCTGAATTTTATGCTCTGCTGGCTTGCGGCAATAGCAATAATGGGTGTGGCTTTCTACCTGCAAATTATTATTCACGAAGCAGGACACCTTGTGTTTGGATTATTGTCAGGGTATAAGTTTGTATCGTTCCGCGTTGGTAGTTTTATGATTATGCGAAGCGATAATGGGCGGTTGAAATGTGGATATTTCAGCGTTATGGGTACTGCCGGACAATGTCTATTAGAGCCTCCGACCGACAATATTGAGGATGCATATCATACCCCATATAAACTATACGGCATGGGAGGCGTCATCGCCAATATTGTAGCTGCAATTATCGCAATCGTTATGGTCGTTACCCTTGAAATGGGAGTTTTACCACTCTTCTCCCTTATAATGCTCGGTGCAACGGGTATTGTTATGGCATTGATGAATGGTATTCCCTTAAAGATGAGTGTTCCGAATGATGGATACGATGTCTTTGTTTTGGGCGACGACAAGGAGTTTCTCCGACCATTGTGGTTACAACTCAAAATCAACGCACAACATTCACGGGGCGTGAAATTGGCAGATATGCCCGAAGAGTGGTTTGCATTGCCTGACGATGCAGACCTGTCGAATCCCATGTATGCCGCTGTTGTCGGATTCAGAGCATCGCGTTTTGAAGAGCAATTTGACTTCGAGAACGAGTGGAAGGAGCTGAAAAGATTATACGACCTGGGAACGCAACTCATTCCGTTGTACCGAATGGAGACCGCCTGTGATATGCTGGTGGCAGCTGTTGCATTGCGTTTGGGGCGGGAACAGATAATGAGTTTTATGACCGAAGAGGTAATTCGATACGCCAAGATATACTCCAATAACATGGTCTCTCGTGCCGTCACCTACTATGTCTGGCAACGCTTTGTAGAGCAAAAACCTGCCGACAAAGAGGCTGCACAAGTGCGAAAAATAGCAGAAAAGTCACCTATGCGAGGTTCCGCTGCAAATGCAGTGGCTCTGTTGGAGTGGTTGGAGTCATTAGATGTTTCAGAGTATGCAGTTAATTGATACACACTCACATATCTACGCTGAGGAGTTTGATGCCGACCGCGTGGAGGCGTTGTTGAGAGCAAGGGAACGGGGTGTTACACGCCTGCTTCTGCCGGCTATCGACAGCGAGAGTCACGAGAGGATGCTGTCACTGGCAAAAGAGGAGCCTCTGGTGTGTCGTCCGATGATGGGTCTGCACCCTACATCGGTGAATGAAAATCCTCGCTGGCGTGAGGAGCTGGCTTTGGTGGAGCAATACCTCGCCGAGCCACCGCAGGGCATCCGTTTTTGTGCCGTTGGCGAGATAGGTCTGGACTACTATTGGAGTCAGGAGTATGTCGCCGAGCAGCGTGAGGCCTTCATCTCGCAATGCCGTCTGGCGGCAAGGCTGGATATGCCCGTAGCGATTCACACAAGGGCTGCGTGGGAGGATATGTGCGAGATTTTGGAGGCGGAGTGTCGCCGAGCCTCGGAGCAGGGACTGCGTCTGCGAGGAGTCCTGCACGCCTTCTCGGAGAGTGCCGAGGTCTATCGTCGCTTGAAGGCGTGTGGCGATTGGTTGTTCGGCATTGGAGGTGTCGTGACCTTCAAGAAGAGTGCTTTGGCGGTGGCAGTGGCCGATATGGAGCTGGATGATTTGGTGTTGGAAACCGACTGTCCCTACCTTACGCCTGTGCCGCATCGTGGAGAGCGTAACGAGTCGGCCTATGTGAGTCACATTTGCGAGAAGGTGGCGGAAATCAAGGGCGTAAGTGCGGAGGATGTGGCCCGCAAGACAACCGAGAACGCTGTAAGGATGTTTCTGCCTGACGAACAGGGACTATTAATGAATTGACGAATAATTTACAGATATGAATGCAAACAATCTCTCAAACCGAGTACGTTCCTCTATTCTGATTATATATACGGGCGGTACTATCGGTATGAAAAAAGATGAGGCTACGGGTGCTTTGGTACCTTTCGATTTTAGTGGCATATATAGCGAGTTCCCGTCGCTGAAACGACTGCACATAGATATCGATGTGCATACTATGCCCAAGCTGATAGATTCGTCGAATGTGCACCCGTCGGACTGGTGTGCCATAGCCGAGGTGATACGCGAGAACTATGCGAAATATGACGGCTTTGTCATTCTGCACGGCACCGACACGATGTCATACACCGCCTCGGCGTTGAGTTTTATGCTCGAAAACTTGGCCAAGCCGGTGGTCTTTACCGGAAGTCAGATTCCTATCGGAGTGTTGCGTACCGACGGTCGCGAAAACCTTATCACAGCCATCGAAATTGCCGGTGCGAAGTATCCCGATGGTCGTCCCATAGTGCCGGAGGTGTCGTTGCTCTTCCACAACAGCCTCTATCGCGGCAACCGCACGCGTAAGATAAGTGCCGAGGAGCTGGATGCCTTCCGTTCGCCGAACTACCCGCCACTTGCCGAAGTGGGCGTGAAGATAGCTTACAACTATCCCGCCATAGCGAAGGTGGAACGCTTTGATTGGCAACTACATACAGCGACAATGCTCAGCGAGGGTGTGGCTGTCATAAAACTATTCCCCGGCATCGGCGAATATACCCTGCGGGCCATCCTTTCGGTCGAGGGTCTGCGAGGCGTAGTGCTTGAAACATACGGTGCAGGCAACGCCCCAACAGCAGAGTGGTTCCTCGACCTGATGCGTGAGACGGTGGAGAGGGGTGTGCTGGTGCTGAATGTGACGCAGTGCGACAACGGCTCGGTGGAGATGCAACTCTACGAGACAGGGCAGCGTCTGCGAGGTGTCGGAGTGCTCTCGGCCTATGATATGACAACCGAGGCTGCAATCACCAAACTGATGTATGTACTCGGTAAAAATCTCTCGTCGGAGGAGACTTTGAAGCTGATGAAACAGCCACTCCGTGGAGAATTTACGCTGTAAAGAGTTGCGTAGAAAAAAAATAATTTGTATATTTCGGTCCGTAAAGTAGGCCTAAATGGCATCGGGAGCCCGCCGAAAATGTATATTTTGGGGCATAACTATTTGATGGATATGTAATTACATCCGTCATAACGGTCAGCGGCCACTATCTTGCTACATAGTCGTAGTGAGGGGTGTGGCGGTGCTCGGAACGGCTTTTTAGGACGCATTTTACTTTGTGAGAATAAAAAATTAATTTTTAACGACAAATAAAAACAACAAACACTAATTAAAAACAATTAAAAACAGTTATGAAAAAAATTTCTATGTTTTTGGCAGTTGCCGTTTTAGGCACAGTTAAGTCTTTCGCACAGGAGGCTGCTGCCGCTGCTACTGAGGCTGCTACTGAGGTTGCTGCCGTTGCTAATGAGGCTGCTGCTGCAGCTGTTGATGCTGAGACCGAGATCGCCGGTGAGACTATGCACCAGGTTTTGATGCAGAAGTTCCTCGAGGGTGGTTGGGGCTGGATGTTGCCCGTGTTGGTCTGCTTGGTAATTGGTTTGGCAGTTGCTATCGAGCGTATGCTTTACCTCTCATTCGCTAACATCAACACCAAGAAGTTCATCGCTAAGTTCGAGGAGACTTTGAACAACGAGGGCGTTGAGGCTGCCAAGGAGCTTTGCCGTAACACTCGTGGTCCTGTTGCTTCTATCTACTTCCAGGGCTTGGATCGTTACGATCAGGGTATGGACGCTGTTGAGAAGGCTGTTGTTTCTTATGGTTCAGTTCAGACAGGTCAGATGGAGTCAGGTCTTTCTTGGATCGGTTTGTTCATCGCACTTTCTCCTATGTTGGGTTTCATGGGTACCGTTGTTGGTATGATCGAGGCGTTCGACCAGATTCAGGCTGCTGGTGATATCTCTCCGACCGTCGTAGCAGGTGGTATCAAGGTTGCTTTGTTGACAACTTTGATGGGTCTTATCGCTGCTGTTATCCTTCAGTTGTTCTACAACTACATCATCTCAAAGATTGATAACTTGGTGAACGCTATGGAGGATGCTTCTATCACTTTGGTTGATATTTTGACAGCTTACAACAAGAAATAATTAAGACCTTAAAGATTTTTTGATAATGGAGAAAATTTTTAAATATTTGCTGGTAGCACTTATGGCTGTGTCAATCGGTCTGGTTGCTTGGGCAGTATTCGCAACTCCCGAGGATCCTACCGTTGAGACCGCTACGGCAGTTGGAGCCAACCTCTACTGGGGTTATGCTTTGCTGGCGTTGGCACTGTTGGCCGCAGTATTTGGTGCTTGCCGAGATCTGCTTGTGAAGCCCGAGGGCATCAAAGGTGCGATCTTCTCATTTGTAGCGATTATCGCTATTGTGGTTATCGCTTATGTAGTTGCTAACGGTCACGATTATCAGATTGTAGATTTGCAGAATCAGGGCTATTTCGAGCGTGGTGATACAGTTATTACCGATGCTTGTATCCTTGTGTTCTATGTTGCTATGGCTGGTGCAGTTGTTGCCGCTATCTATTCAGCAGTAAGCGACGCACTTAAATAAGAATTGAGTTATGGCAGGAGGAAATAAAAGAAAAACACCGGATATTAACGCCAGTTCACAGGCCGATATCGCGTTCTTGTTGCTCGTGTTCTTCCTCGTCGCAACCACAATGAATACCGATAAGGGTCTTCTTCGTACCCTTCCCCCTATGCCCCCCGAGGATGTTAAGGTGGAGGACCAGAAGGTTAAGGACCGTAATGTATTGTTGGTATTCGTAAACGCCCAAGGTAATATTATGGCGGGCGATAAAGAGATGGATATCTACGGTTTGAAGGATAAGGCCAAGGAGTTCATCCTCAATGTGAACGACGACGAGAATCTTCCCGAGAAGGCACCCACCGAGATCGAGATGCCTGATGGAACAAAGTGGACTTACGAGGTAAGTAAGGGCGTTGTGTCGCTGCAGACTACTCGTGATACTAACTACGAGACATATATTATGGTTCAGAACGAGCTTACTCGCGCCTTCAACGAAGTTCGTAACGAGGTTGCAATGAGTAAGTTCCAGCGAGAGTTTGCAGATCTTAACGATGAGGAGAAATCAGTTATTATTGACGCTGTACCTTTGAAGATTTCAGAGGCAGAGCCACGAAAAGTAGGAAGGAGAAGATAATATGGCAGTAATGAAAAAGAAGGGCGGCAAGGAACTGCCCGCAATCTCAACAGCATCACTTCCCGACGTTATCTTTATGATTCTGTTCTTCTTTATGGTCTCTACTACTATGCGTGAGGAGGAGGTATTGGTTAAGTACCAGCTCCCTAACGCAACAGAGGTGCAGAAGTTGGAGAAGAAGAATTTGGTCAGCTATATTAATATAGGTGTGCCTGTGACTCACATGCAGGCTCGCTATGGTACAGCTCCCCAGATTCAGCTGAACGACTCTTATAAGACAGCAAAGGATATTGGTGACTTTATCGCTGCCGAGCGCGAGCAGATGGATGAGGCTGACCGTATCCATATGACAGTAAGTATTAAGGCTGACCGCTATACCAAGATGGGTATCATCACCGATGTTAAGCAGGAGCTTCGTCGTGCTAACGCGTTGAAGATCTCTTACGCATCGTTAGAGGCAGAGGGCTATTAATCTTATCAGTTCTTTAACTAAAACGGGCATTCCCATAGTGGAGTGTCCGTTTTTTTTGCTCATCGCGGAGATGTCTGTTTTTTCCCATCGCGGAAGTGTCCGTTTTTTTTGTGCGTAAATTTCTGTGTGTCTGCCTCTGGACAAAGGTTGGCTCTCCTCATTTTTGGCAACATTCGCAATCTCGAAAGCAAACAAAAAAGCCTTACGCCCGTGTGGAAATATTCTGTTTGGACTTATTTGCACTTTATTATGAAATAATATCATAATTATATGAAAAAACTTTGTAAAAGTGATTTATTCTTTCTAATTTTGAATGTGGAACAATTATTTAACAAAAAATATTATGTTACAAGAAGAGAAAACAGAGAGGCTGAGCCAGCCGACAATAGTCAAATATGTGGAGACGAGTCGTGGCGGCATACAGTTGTTAAATCTCTCTCGGTGTGCTATTGGCTATGTTGTGCGTGGCGAGAAACACATCTATTACGGCGATACTCACCACACCATTTCGCGAGGTGAGATGTTTTATCTGGGTGTAGGAACCCATTATGTGGAGGATGTTCCCGAGGAGGGCAGGCCCTTCGAGCAGATTGTGGTCTATTACTCTCCCAAGTTGTTGCAGAGGATACTGCTGCACCTGAATATGAACTATCGGATAAACATAACAAACTCGCATAGTTGCAGTGCCTGTCGCACGATAAACCATATCTCACTTGTGGCAAATAATGTTATGCGTGGCTTCTTCCAGCACGTATCGACCTACCTGCAAGAGGAGAGTTTTATGCACGACGAGACGGCCGAGAATATCAAGATGACCGAGCTGGTCTATCTCATTGTCTCGCAGGCTGATGGCTGCCTGAAAAGCAAGGTGTTGCGAAATGTCGATTCCGCACACGACAATTTTGAGCAAATCATCTACACGAATATCTTCAACGACGTATCCATTGAGGAGCTCGCCTCGAAAAGCAATCGGTCGCTGACCTCATTCAAGAAGGAGTTCAAACGCCATTTTATGATGCCACCGCACCGCTGGTTCATCCGTCAGCGACTTATGCAATCACGATTGCTGCTTATATCGACATCAAAATCCATCTCGGAGATAGGCGTTGAGTGCACATTCCCCAACACATCACATTTCATCAAGCTCTTCAAGAAGGAGTACGGCACCACGCCGGCAATATATCGTGCCGGACACTGCAAGATGACACCAGATGAAACTTCTATCACGCCAGAGCCTTCCGAGATTGCAAGTGCGTAGGATTACGGTTTTCATTTATGCCGCTTGTGCGGTTTCGCACGACTTCTGAAAAAGCCGTTTTAGGCCGATACAGACAAAAACGAAGTGTAGCCGACTGTGGCTACACTTTTTGTATAATATGACATCATACGCCCCGCAAGAGCAAAAGAGTGATGGGTCAGCAGATGTTGCTTATTGCATTGATTACGTGGCAGAATCGAAGGATTACACATCTGCTTGACACGAAGTCATACAAGTTTTATTAAGATGCAATATCCTATTTGAAGAGCCTCTTGCTCTTGTTTTCAATTCTAAATTACGATCCTGCCCGCAAATATGCGTTTTTACTTAATAATTCTATCCAGTTCGTTATAAAACTCAGTTGTCTCGCCTGCGAATATTTTGTGAATCAATCCCTCGGGTGTGATGATAATTTTAGTAGGGTATCCACTGATTGCGTATGTGACACTCACATCCTCCAACGGTGAACTGTCGGTAGGGTTGTAGAGGTTTGTCCACGGCAATTCATACTTTTCCAAGCCTTTGAGCCACGCTTCTCGGCTCTCGTTACAGTCGATGCTTATAAATTCACATTTCGCCTTGTGCTTTTCGTAAGAATTCTTCATATCGGGGATACCCTTGATACACCAACCGCACCAGGTTCCCCAGAAATCGAGTACCACCCATTTACCACGTAACGAAGTAAGCGAAACAGCATTGCCGTTGTTGTCTTCCAATGTGAATTGCGGAGCCTCGGCCCCCTCTTTGATGTTCTCAATTGCTCGCATCGTAGCAACATATTTTTCGGCACCAAGTTTTCTTTTTATTGCAAAATCTTTTATGATAGATTTTTCAATCAATGGCTGCAATCGATCGTAATACGCTAAAAGAGTGTCGCTTGCGACCTCAAAAGCCATAACAAACACTGCCGCAGGGTTTTCGAGGTTATTGCGTAACCATTCTGCGGCTATCTCGCGACGCTTATCGTAGAGTGGATTCAGTACAGCCCAATTCTCATTCACTCCGCGGTCGTAACTGTCTATTTCAAGTGAGATGGGCAGCATATGACGGTCGAAAGCGGCTTTACCTTCGATATAAGCATTACCCTTGGCCGTGTACTCAAATTGCTCCTCAGTACGCTTGATTTTGTATTTTAGGTGGTCTGTGGGGCGGGTCTCAATCTCAATATGGCGGCGGGTATAATTGGGGCTACCATCATTTGTCTCGCGGAATTCAAAGATGTAAGTCATATCTTTATCTGCCACGGGTATATCCAGACGGCCATTTTTAATAAGTAGCGTATCTTGCTGAAGTTCATAGTCGTCTGGAGAGTGTAAAACATCCTCAATGCTTACACTATAGACAATGACCGTGTCATTGGTGAAGCCCTCAAAATCCATACGGATCTGCGGCCTGGAACACGACATAAGAAGAGTTGTCATCAAAAGCGAAAAAATCAGACTTGTTCGTTTCATAAAATTCTATTTCTATTATAGGTTATAAAAACATAAGTATTGTGTATAATTAGACGCAAAATACCCCCTGAAGGTTACGGTATTCATCTACAAATTTATGAAGATTTACCAAAAAACGATGATATTTCCCCGTTTTTTTTGCGGATTAGCATTTTGTTTGTATATTTGCACTCCGAAATGGTCCGATGGATGAGTGGTTTAGTCACCGGTCTGCAAAACCGTCTACAGCGGTTCGAATCCGCTTCGGACCTCAGAGTTGGAATATTCGAGAAACCTCTACGTTAGTAGAGGTTTTTTTTGTTGTGTCCGGCGTTCTGCGAATAAATTCGCCACGCCCGTCACACCCAAAAACTCCTTCGGAGTCCTCGAATATCGAGGCTGATAAGCACATTACTCACCTTGGGATGCAGGGTTGCGGGGATAAAAAGTATTTATTCGCTACGCTTATAAGGTATCCCCGCGAGCTCGCATAGCGACCTTCGAATCCGCTTCGGACCTCACCAAAACAGCGTTAGAAACACTTCTGACGCTGTTTTTCTTTTGTTTTGTACGGCATTTGTACGGCAACGGTCATATAGATGTAATATCACAAATAAATGTAACTATATTATCTCTAATAGTATCCCCTAACTCATAGATTGGAACTTGTTGTTTGGTATAGGGTTTGTTTTCATAATAGCAAAACAGATTC
>SUZG01000001.1 GCA_015060015.1 Rikenellaceae bacterium
TCCTGGGTTGAGAACAAGTTGAACAACAGACCCAGAAAGAGGCTTGGTTATCTCACACCAAATGAGAAATTTAATTCAATATTAACAAATTAGAATTCGATTGCATTTGCAAGTTGAATTCGCCATTTAAAAAGTTTTGTTATATAAAGAATTTTCTTTATTTTTACACTTAATTAGAACTATAATATCTAAAAGCAATGAAAAAATTCTCGATTTTAGCAGTTTTGACAGCCTTTGTAGGCTTGTGCCTCGGTTGCAAACAAGAGGTAAATCCTAACTATGTTTTCCCCGACCCGGAGACCACTCCTGCGGTAGTAATCACCCCCATTGAGAAGACAACGACATCGATTACGGTGCTTATCAAGTCGATCTACGCAGAGGAGTGTGCTTACTACTATGCCGAGGGAGAGAGCCTCAGCCTCTCACTCGATGAGGTCTTCTCAAAGGGTACGGCAGTAAACGCCGAGAACGGCCAGGAGGTTACTGTCAGCGAGTTGAAGCCCGTTACGGCATACACATTTATCGCCGCAGCACGCGATGCCAAACTCGGCTCGGTATGTATTCCCGTTACTATCATCACAACAAGCGATGCTCCCGAATCGAACTATCCGAAGCGTATGTCGATGGAGCCTTTCGAGAAGACGTTCAGTGATGGTGGCGTAGCAAAGGGTTACATCGCATTAGCTGACCTCAAAGCAAACGGCAACATCCGCTTCTGCCCCACTCACCTCGACCCTGCCATCACCCCTACGGCAGCCTTCGAGCATTTCAAGACTCTCGGCCTGGGTACGCCTTATGTAGCATCAAACGCAGGTTATTTCTGGGACGGAGCATCACTCAGCCTCTGCATCTCGGACGGCGAGGTTAAGTCTATCGCCACACAGACAGCCTATCCCGACAATGCTGCAGGTCAGCAGATTACAGCCTATCCCGTGCGTGCCGCTTTCGGTCAGAACGCAGATGGCTCTTTCGAGGCTACCTGGGTATATTGCATCGATGGCAAGCCCTACTCGTTCCCCTCACCATTGGGTAACGACGAGACAACTCATACATTTATGCCCAACCCTCCCACCACCAGCACAGCAGGTGCGAAGCTTTGGGAGCCCGAGCAGGCTATCGGTGGCGGCCCGATGCTGGTCTACAAGAAGAAGAATGTCGCTATGGAGTACTACTATCGCGAGATTATGCACACCGGTGGCACAAGCGGCAACACCCGTCAGCCCCGCACCGCAATAGGTGGAACAAAGGATGGCAAGTTGATGTTGCTGGTATGCGACGGTCGCGGTAAGAACGGCTCAAACGGACTCACCCTCAGCGAGATGGCAGACATCTTCGTAGAGCATGGTATGGACTACGCCATCAACCTCGATGGTGGAGGTTCATCGGCTATCGTTGGTTACGACGGCAAGGTGTGCAACTCACCCAGCGACGGCAGCCAGCGTAAGGTCCCCACAGCTATCGTTATCTCTGAAATCGAATAATACATTGCAATCACATAAATAATTAAAAGTATATGAAACGAGTATTTCAACTTTTCACATTGGCGGTCGTAACAATGGCTACGTTGGGCATTGTAGGCTGCAATGATGTACAAACGAAGAGCTGCAAACCCGTATATATGTGGGTGGATTGCGAGGCCAACTTCGCCCGTATGAGTTCGCAGGACTCTATCGCATTCTATGTCGATAAGATGAAGGCGATAGGCATCACCGACATCGTTGTCGATGTAAAGTCTATCATGGGCGAGACCCTCTACGACAGTAAGTACGCCCCCTATATGGCGGAGTTTGAGGGTACTGTACGTCCTCGCGAGTACGATATGATGCGTCACTTCATCGACGAGGGTCATCGTGCCGGAATGCGTGTTCACGGCTCGCTGAATATCTTCGCCGGTGGCCACATCTTCTTCAATCGTGGCATTATCTTCAATGAGCATCCCGAGTGGCAGTCTATCGTCTATCGTCCCGACGGTTCACTGGTGCCCATCAGCGAGATTAAGAGCAACTACAACGGTATGCTCAACCCCTCAAATCCCGAGGTGCGTGAGTATCAGAAGAACATACTTGTAGAGTTCGCTACACGCTACCCCGATGCCGACGGTATCATCTTCGACCGTTTGCGTTACGACAACATCACATCCGACTTCTCGGAGCTTTCACGCCAGCAGTTTGAGGCGTGGAGTGGTATCAAGGTGGAGAAATTCCCCGAGGATATCATCTACTGGGAGGGTGAGAACTGGCGACCCGCCAAGTATTTCAAGGAGTGGATTGAGTGGCGTGCCACCATCATCAAGTCTTTCGTCGAGGAGGCTCACGCAGCTATCCACGAGGTTAATCCCGACATCCTGATTGGTGACTATACGGGAGCCTGGTATCCGACCTACTATCAGTTGGGTGTAAACTGGGCAAGTACGCAGTACAACCCCGCAGAACGCTATCCCGACTGGGCTTCGGAGAACTACTACAAGACAGGTTATGCCGACCTGCTCGATATCTATATGACAGGTCTTTACTACACACTCGTTACCAAGGATGAGGTAGATGCAGCACAGGGTCGCGTTGTAGGTCAGCGTACCGAGTCAGGTATGGACCCCAACGACCTCACATACTGCTACTCGGTAGAGGGCGGTGCCGAGTTGGCACAGGCCATTACTTGCGGCGTTGTTCCCGTAGCCGGCTCACTCTATGTTGATCAGTATGAGCAGGATAAGGAGCAGTTTGGCCGTGCCGTAGCACAGGTTATGAAGAGCTGCGAGGGTGGTTTGATGATTTTTGACCTCGTACACATCGTCAATCGCGACTGGTGGGATGTGCTGGAGCAGAACATTAAGACAGAGTAAGCAATACACAAACTTAAAACTATATTGATTATGAAACATTTATCCCAAAAACAAGGGGGGGGGATTTATAAATCCATCTTATCAATCCTCTGTGCCCTCTTCGTGATTTTGAGCCCCAGTGCTGCCTGGGCACAAAATTCAGTCAAGGGAACTGTTGTTGATGAAGCAGGAGAGCCGATTATTGGTGCTACTGTTATCGTGGAGGGTACTACAACAGGTGCCTCTACTGACATCAACGGACATTTCTCACTCACTGCCAACGTTGGTAGCAGACTCGAGATTTCATTCCTCGGTATGGAGACCGCGTATGTACCGGTAACCGCCGACCTGAAAAATCTCACCATCGAGTTGAAGAGTTCATCAGAACAGGTGGACGAAGTGGTAGTCGTGGGTTACGGCGTGCAGAAGAAGCAGTCGGTAACAGCCGCTATCTCTCAAATCTCCGGTAAGGAGTTGGAGAAGGCTCCCGTCGGCAACATCTCGAATATGTTGGCCGGCCGTGTAGCAGGTGTCACAGCCGTACAGCTCTCTGGTCAGCCCGGTGCCGATGGCTCTTCTATCATGGTGCGTGGCCAGTCTGTACTCTACATCGTGGACGGTGTGCCCCGTGACATCAGCCAGATTAACCCCGAGGATGTAGAGTCTATCTCTGTATTGAAGGATGCTTCGGCAGCTGCCGTTTATGGTCTGGATGGTAACACCGTTATCATCGTTACCACAAAGCGTGGTCAGAAGGGTGCTTCAACAATCTCATACAAGGGCTCTTATGGTGTCAGCCAGAATGCCAATCCTATGACATTGCTCGATGGCCCGGGTTATGCTTATTGGTACAACAAGGCTTTGGAGCAGGATGGCAAGCAGCCTATCTTCACCTCGGATATCGTGCAGAAGATGATCAACGAGGAGGATGGCTGGGGTAGCACCAACTGGTATGACAAGGTGTTCAACATCGGTCATAATATGTCGCACACAATCTCGGCAAACGGCGGTAACGACAATATGAGCTACTTCGCATCAATCGGTATGTTCGATCAGAAGGGTAATGTCGATAACTTCAACTTCCGTCGTTACAATATGCGTGCTAACCTCTCGGCGAAGATTGCCAACAACCTTACATTGGAGGTTGGTCTTGCAGGCCGTATTCAGGACCACAACCAGCCTACATACTCGGCTGACCCCGATGCGTGGAACAACGTGGCACAGCAGGCTATGCGTGTTCACCCATACGTTCCCGAGAAGGTGACAATCGACGGTACGGAGTATCACACAGCCACCGCTACCGCTTCGGCTACGGTAAACCCCGTAGCTGCTTATGAGGAGTCTGGTTCAAACCGCCGTCTGGCAACTTACATCGAGCCTAACATCTCACTGCGTTGGGATATTCCCTGGGTTAAGGGTCTTTCTGCGAAGTTCTTCGCATCATACGATATGGCCTTCACTCACACAAAGCAGTTCTCTACACCCTACAAGATGGCGTTGGCGAACTTTGCTTATGACGAGAACGGCTACATCTACAAGATGAACTACACCGTAAGTCAGACATATTCAGGTTTGGGTGATGTAAACAACTTGCAGGAGGCTTCATATTACAGCTTCAACGGCATCACACAGACAAGCCTCTCTTACGACAACACCTTCGGCAAGCACCGCGTTGCAGCGTTGGCATTGTTGGAGACTCGCGATTACAGAAGCAACAACCACTACGGTCGTATGTATGACCTTATGTTCGAGAACCTTCCCGAGTTGAACTTCGGTGATGGCTCAAGCGACAAGCGTGCAGTGGGTGGTACAAGTGCTCACAGCCGTCAGGTTGGTTTCGTGGCTCGTTTGAACTACGACTACGACGACCGTATCTACATCGAGCTTTCAGGCCGTTACGACGGTACTTACCTCTTCTCTGGTATGAACGGCTCACGCTGGGGCTTCTTCCCCGCAGCATCTGCCGGTTGGCGTATCTCACAGGAGAAGTGGTTTAAGTCAAGATGGGTTGATAACCTGAAATTGCGTGGTGGTATCGGTCTTACAGGTACATCAGCTGTGAGTGCTTTCCAGTATCTGAACACTATGACAATTCCATCTTCAAATGGTGTTGTTATCGGCGGTCAGGGCCAGCTGGGTATCTACACAGGTGGTATCGCCAACCCCAACATCACCTGGGAGAAGAACCTGAACTACAACATTGGTGTTGATGCTACATTCTGGAAGGGTATGCTCGGTATCGAGGCCGACTTCTTCTATACCTATAAATATGATATGCTGGCAAGCGTAGGCGGTAGCTATCCTCCTTCAGTAGGTGGTTACTACCCTGCCGTAGATAATGTAAACAAGCAGGACGTTCGCGGTTTCGACTTCTCAATCTCTCATAACAACCGTGCCGGCGATTTCTCTTACGGCATCAAGTTTATGGGCTCTTATGCAAAGCGTCGCTGGTTGTACTACGCAGGCGATGCTGACAACACTCCCGACTACCAGAAGCTGACAGGCAAGGATGTAGGCTCGGTGATTGGTTTCATCGACAAGGGCTTGTTCCAGAGTGAGGAGGAGATTCAGAACTCTCCGACAATGGTAGGTAAGCCTATCCGCGTGGGTGATATCAAGTATGAGGACCGAAATGGTGACGGTATCATCTCTTATGAGCAGGACCGTGGTTATGTAGGTACCAGTGTATATCCCAAGTTCACGGGTGGTTTCGCATTCAACTGCGAGTGGAAGGGTATCGACTTCAACTTCCTGTTGCAGGGTGGTGTAGGCTCAACTATCGCCTTGACAGGTGTCTATGCAGGTGGTATCATGGATAATACCTCTATGACAAAGCCTTTCTATCACGATGGTAACTCACCTCTCTACCTTGTGGAGGACTCTTGGACCCCAGAGAACACCGATGCACACTTCCCGCGTCTTTCACTCGAAAGCAGCTCAAACAACGCATACTCTTCAACTCGTTGGTATCGTCCGGGTGACTACCTCCGCTTGAAGACTATCCAGTTGGGCTATACTCTTCCTGTGAAGCATACAAAGAAGGCGGGCATTCAGCGTGTAAGAATCTATGTCGAGGGTTCTAACATCTTCACATTGAGCCACCTGAGCAAATACAATATCGACCCCGAGCAGCCGAGTGTAAACAACGGTTACTATCCTCAGCAGCGCGTGATGTCGGTAGGTTTGAATATTACTCTATAATCCGAAAAATTTGAAAATTATGAAAACCAGAATTTTAATTCTATTCTTGTCGTTCCTATCTCTCGGATTAGTGAGTTGTAACGACTACTTGGAGCTTACTCCAACTGATTCGATTACCGATAAAGCGGTATGGGAGAATCAGGCTGCAACAGATTTGTATGTAAATAACTTCTACGAGTATATCCACATCTACGGCCAGTTTGGCGAGGGTCAGTTCAGCGGTAACCTTACCGAGGGTTTGACCGAGACGTTCAAGTATGGCAGTCCTATCGTGGGTAACCGTGCGGGTGACTGTAACTACTATGTGTTCACACCCGAGACCCTGACAAGCGAGGGTAGCTACCTCGACTGTTGGAGTGGTGCTTACGAACGTATCCGCCGCATCAACGAGTTCCTGGCTTCAATGGAGAACTACTCGACATACTCTGCCGAGGTGAACACTCTCTATGAGGCTCAGGCCCGTTTCTTCCGTGCTTTCCTCTACTTCCAGCTGGCAAAGCGTCACGGAGGTCAGGTTATCATCTTCAACAGCCTCGCCGAGACTGTTAAGAATACCCCTCTCACATCTGCCGACAAGACCTGGCAGTATATCTACGACGAGTTTATGTTCGCTGCACAGAATCTCCCCGCAGCGTGGGATTCGGCTAACACAGGTCGCGTAACCAAGGGTGCTGCCTATGCAATGTTGTGCCGTGCGATGATTTACGCAGAACGCTGGTCAGATGCAAAGGCTGCCGGTGAGGAGGTCCTCAAACTCGGTTACTCACTCACCTCTACTTATGAGGCTGCAACAAAGGGTGGCAACTCGGAGTCTATTCTCGAATTCAACTACCTTGTAACAGGCCCTAACCACTACTGGGATCGTTATATGTGTATGTATCACGAGTACACTACTGCCGGTGGTGCGACACCTACACAGGAGATGGTTGAGAGCTACGAGGACAAGGATGGTAACAAGGTTGATTGGAGTGCTTGGCACACAGCCGACGGTACTACAAAGTATCCTCCCTACGAGAGCCTTGAGCCTCGTTTCGCTGCCACTATCCTCTACAACGGAGCAATTTGGAAGGATGTTGAGTTGGAGTGCTGTGTAGATGGTACCTATGGTACTTATGTAGATTACGGTGTTGAGCCTTATCCTTATGGCAAGACCGTTACGGGCTACTATATGCGTAAGTTCCGTCAAGAGGAGAATAACAACCTGACAAGCGTTGCTTCGACCTCAACTTGGGTTGAGTTGCGTCTGGCGGAGGTTCTTCTGAACCTTGCCGAGGCCGAGTATGAGCTGGGTCAGTATGGCAATGCAATGGGCTATATCGCACAGGTTCGTGACCGCGTGGGTCTTCCTACCGACCTTACATTGGAGGGTGACGACTGCTTCGCAGCGTTGCGTCACGAACGTAAGATTGAGCTCGCTTACGAGGGCCACCTGTGGTGGGATATGCGTCGTTGGAGACTCTCGGAGGAGGCTTACAATGGCTACCGCGTTCACGGCTTGAAGATTACAAAGGAGGGCTCTGGCTACCGTTACGCCTATGTTGATTGCGACGGAGAGGATCGTAAGTTCCTTTCTCGTATGTATCGTCTGCCTATTCCTAATGCCGAGTTGCAGAACAACAACGCTATACAACAGTTTGATGAGTGGAATTTCTAACAGCTAATTCTATGAAAAAGATAATATTTTGGATGTTGATGGCAGTCGTACTCCCCATGACGGCGTGCCAAGAGCCGGAGGAGCTTACCCCTGCGGCGACAAAGAAGGGCATCAACAATGTGCTTGTATATCCCACTTGGGATGGTTACCATACAGCTGATGGGAATGCACGTTTCAATAGCGAGATTGACTACGAGAACCGTGTCATCACTATTCAGGTGCCTTATAATATTCCCGTGGAGTCGGATGTTGTCACCGACCTCGAAGACTACAAGAAGGTCTGGATACAGTTCAACCTCGACGACAATGCTTACATCTCGCCCAAGCTTATAACGATAGATCTTACACAGACCTACACCGTTACGCTGACCGACCAGAAGAAGCAGAAGAGTGACTGGACTATCAAGGCAGAGCTTAAAAAGCATAATGCCTGCGACATCGAGAGCTTCACAATCCGAGACTTAGGTCTCTCGGCGTTGATTGACAAGAATGGTGCTACCGCATCGCTTATCTACTTCAACGACTTGCAGAATGTGTTTGCTGATGTAGTGCTCTCACCTCACGCACGCATCGTTCCCGACCCATCGGAGACTGCTTTCTGGTGCTCTACCGACGAGCCCAAGAAGTTCACCGTAATCGCACAGGATGGTGTTACAAAGCGTGAGTGGACATTGCAGCAGACCGAGCCTGCACGCCATCCGGAGGGTATTCGTCCCGAGAGTGCAAAGCTCCTGTGGAACATCAAGCTTAAGGATGCCGGTGTGACAACCCTCGATATGACAACAGGTATCGCCGCTACCGACGAGTATGTTATCATCAATACCCGTGGTGAGAATCCTATCATCCTCGATGCCAAGAGTGGTAAGAGACTCGGTACTCTCGACCTCGGTCCGGTGAAGGGTGCTACGACCAACTACTATATGACATCAGACCACAAGGGTCACATCGTTATCAACAACTATATTCCCGATGATGGCGGTATGTTCCGCGTATGGCGTATGCGTGATATCAACTCTACACCTGAGCTCTTCATCGAGTTCGCGACAAGCGATGTTATCGGTAAGCACCTCTCTGTATGGGGCGATGTTTATGGCGACGCATCATTGCAGGCTGTATATTGCGGTTGGACCTCAACAGGTACCACATCGAACTTTACATGGACAGTCAAGGATGGCGTAGCTGACTCTAATCCTTACTGGTGCCAGATTTCAGGTATGAGCAAGGGCTGGACCAATGGTGATGCTATCCGTATGGGTACCGACGCTACGGCAGACTTCTTCGTCTGCGGTTACTCGGCAAACGAGCTTGGCTGGGTTAATGGCTCTACCAACGCCCTCTCTTCATCAATCTTCGGTGTATTGACCAACAACGAAGGTATGCTGGCTGTGGATGCTGTTAATTTCAACGGCGTGAACTACGTAATGACATCTATGGATTCATTCTTCACATGGGGTGTTGCCGGTGGTGCCTGGGTAATGGAGGCCAAGTATCCCCAGACCTTCAACGGCTCATTCGAGCTGGATGCTTCACTCGACCCCGACTGCGTAGTTTGGGCATTGGATCGTGGCGAAGCAGGCTATGGTTTGTATGGTGGCCGTGCTAACGAGGGTCAAAACAGCAATTGCTACCATGACGTTAAGCTGCACGTAACTTCTGATGGTTACTTTATGTATGCTTACTATATGTTCTGTAATGGTTATATTGGTTGTGTACAGTTTGACTGTATCGCCCAATAAGAGCCGATAAAACCCATAGCCTCTTGATCGGGGCTATGGGTACAAGACAATGATAATTAACATATTAAACGATGAAAAAATTTCTATTTTGTATTGGTTTGGCAGCTGCATTGATTGGCTGCGACAATGAGAGCAACCCCACTTACGAATTCCCCGCACGCCCCGACGTGGAGCCACTGCCCGAGGTGAAGATTGAGGCAGTGAAGGCCGAGGCTTATGCTTTGGAGTTTACCATCACACCACAGAACGCTACGGAGTGTGCCTATCTCTGTATCGAGACCGACGATGACGATGTGCAGTTGTCGGCTGCCGAGGTGCTTGCACAAGGTGTTCAGGCAGAGGCTACCGAGAGCAAGACCTACCGCATTGAAAACCTTTGGGAGGAGACATCCTACAACATCTATGCAGCCGTTCGCAGCGGCGACCGTTCATCGGTGAATGCTATCAAGATGACGACAGATGTGGCTCCCGCACCCTCTGTTCCGGAGGGCCCGCAGACCAATCCTATGTATATCTGGGTTGATGCAGCGGCAAACTTCCCCGACTTTGCAAACAGCAAGGATAACATCCGTCGCGACCTCACATTGGCAAAGCAGACCGGCTTTACCGATGTGGTTGTCGATGTACGCCCCACAAATGGCGACATCCTCTTCCAGTCAAGCCACTGCGACCAGGTGAAGTGGTTAGGTGCCTGGGTAACGGGTGGTTACGGCAAGATTAACCGTACGGCCGACTGGGACTATCTGGGTGCATTTATCGAGATTGGCCACGAGCTGGGTCTTCGCATACACGCAGGTTTCAACACTATGGTCGGCGGTAACAAGTCAAGCCTCGGCTCACAGGGTGTTCTTGTACGCGACAGCAGCAAGAAGGATTGGGCTACAACACTCAACACGAAGAGTGGCTTTGTAAATACCCTCGACAGCGACGAGACCACCTACTTCTTCAACCCCAACCACCCCGAGGTGCAGGAGTATCTCTGCAACCTGTTGAGAGATTTGGCAGCCTATGAGGATCTGGACGGTATCATCCTGGACCGTGGTCGTTACGACTCTATGTTGAGTGACTTCTCTGACCTGACAAAGGAGCAGTTCGAGGAGTATGTAGGCGAGGAGGTTGATTTCAACACCGATGTTATGAAGGCAGGCTTCACCGGCACTATTGACGCCGAGATGCCTTACGAGTATAAGCACTTGAAGAAGTGGTTGGAGTTCCGTGCCAAGACCATTCACGACTTTATGACCAAGGCCAAGGAGGCCGTACGCGAGGTTAACAGCACCATCAAGTTCGGTGTATATGTGGGTGGCTGGTACAGCACATACTACGATGTGGGTGTAAACTGGGCAAGCCCCAACTTCAACACCGGCACAGCATTCCCACGCTGGGCGACAATGGAGTACAAGAACTTCGGCTATGCCGATATTATGGACCATATGCTCATCGGTGCTTACGCCTCTCCGGGCAGCGTTTACGGCTCGTCAGAGTGGACTATGCAGGGCTTCTGCCAGCTGGCAATGAAATATACCAACGACGACTGTCCGCTGGTATGTGGTGGTCCTGATGTAGGTAACTGGGACTCTTCGGACAAGTACACCGACGAGCAGGAGCATCAGGCTGTAACCAACTCGGTTAAGGCTTGCTACGACGCCTGCGACGGTTACTTCCTCTTCGATATGATTCACCTCAAGAAGGGCGATATGTGGCAGTACGCAAAGGCCGGTATCGACGAGGTGAAGGAGTCTTTGTAGCGAATTGTAACAACATCATAGCACTATATAGCGATGAAGAGATTGCTTTTGCTGGCTTTGGCCACAATGATTATAATACCATCTATGGCTCAAAAGGCAAAGTTTGGTGGCAGCTATTACGACTGTCGTATGGCTGCCCACCAGGAGGAGCCCATCCCTTACGGGGCTATCATCTGGATAGGCGATAGCCTCACCGAGCAGGGCTGGTGGAGCTTTTTGAGCAAGGAGAAGGATATTGTAAACCGAGGCATCGGCGGCGACAACACCTATGGTATGTTGCACCGCCTGCCCCTCTATCTGGATGCAGAGCCCCGTAAGATATTCTTTATGGGTGGAGTGAATGATATCTCGGCCAACTACGCTGTGGAGGATATCTTTGCCAATATTGTCGCTATGGTCGATATGATTAAGCAGCGAGTACCGCAGTGCGAGCTGTATATTCAGAGTGTGATTACCCCCAACAACGAAGTGCTGGCCTACGACTACATCAAGAACAAGCAGTCGAAGATGGCCGAGCTGAACGATAAGCTGGAGCAGATGTGCCGCGAGAAGCAGGTCGTGTGGGTCGATTTACGCCCCGTAATGCACAACGAGCAGGGTGAGTTACGCAAGGAGCTCACCAAGGATGGTATTCACATTCACCCCGAGGCGTATATGCTCTGGGTGAAGCACCTCAAAGAGAAGAGATATATTCGCAAATAGGATAAACCGCAGAGTATGAAACGTGTAGCAGCAATAGATTTGTTGAGAGCCTTGGCAATCGTGGGTATGGTTGCCTCGGGCAGTATGCTTTGGGATGCAGGACTCCCTGCTGCGATGTTTCACGCACAGCTGCCGCCGCCCACATTCCAGTTTAACCCCGAAGTGCCGGGTATCACGTGGGTAGATTTGGTCTTCCCCTTCTTCCTCTTCTCGATGGGAGCATCTATGCCTCTGGCCCTGCGTCGCCGAGAGGCACAAGGTGCCGGCTGGGGAGCTGTATGCAAGAGTGCCGTACATCGTTTTGTGTGGTTGGCGGCCTTCGCCATCATCCTGGGAAATACGGGTATGTATCTCCTTAAAGGGTGTGCTTCGTGGGTGGCCGCACTCACCACATTGGGCGTATGGCTGCTGTTCTTCGCAATGTTCATACGCTTCCCCAATATGGAGAGGAGCAAGAACACCATCCTGAACTGGGCGGGATTCATCCTGCTTATAGGTGTTACGATGCTCTACAAGCCGCTTTTTGGTGTCGGGGTGAGTCTTTCTGTGAATAATATCATCATTCTCATCCTCGCCAATGTGGCTCTGTTTGGAACGCTGCTATGGTGGGCTACACGCAACTCATTAACCGCCCGCATCGTCGTCATCGCCGCTTTCGCCGTATTGAAGCTGGCTTCCGGTGTCGAAGGCTCGTGGTGTGAGTGGTTGTGGCAACAATCTCCTGCGGCGTGGCTTTTCCGTTTTGAATTTTTGAAGTATCTTTGCATAGTACTTTCGGGTAGCATCATTGGCGATATCATTCAGCGGGCAACCGCCACCGAGCAGCTCTCGACAGAGGGTAGCGACAAGCCGCAAAAGTGGGTGCTGGCAGGCATCGTAATAGCAATAGTGGCAACTATTGTGGTTTTGATGTGGGGTCTGTTTGTCCGCGAAGTAGGCATCTGCGTCATCCTGACGGCTGTGCTTGTTGCTGCGACGTGGATACTGCTGAAAAGGGTCAAAGGCAACGACTCTGCCACCTATCGCGAGATATATGTCGCTGCGGTGGCTATGTTGCTCATAGGTCTTATAGCAGAGCCTATGGAGGGCGGAATAAAGAAAGACCCTGCGACGATAGGATATTTCTTTACCACCTCGGCAATGGCCGCAATGGTTCTGCTCGCAGCACTTATTCTGGAGCTGCGTTTCAACACCCGCTTCAAGGCGTTGGAGGCGTGCGGTGCCAATCCTATGTTCGCCTATGTGGCTGCGGGATACCTCATAACACCACTACTGACGCTACTCGGCCTTATCAAGCCGTTGGATGCGTTTTGTGCGGAGGCTCCATGGCTGGGTTTTGCCCGAGGTGTGTTGTTTGCTCTGCTGGTGATAGCGGTTACATATCCTCTCACTCGCAAAAACTATTATTGGAAATCGTAAAACGACGAAATATATGAAGATTACTGGAACCTTTCTCGATGAGATCAGCCACGACATACCGCACCAGAACTGGGGCGAGAAGGAGTGGGATGCCGACTTCGCAAATATGCGTTCTATCGGTATAGATACCGTCATAATGATTCGTTCGGGATATCGCAAGTTTATCACATATCCCTCGAAATACCTTATCGGCAAGGGCTGCTATGCCCCATCGCACGATTTGCTGGATATGTTTCTGCGTCTGGCCGACAAGTATGGTATGAAGTTCTACTTCGGACTATACGACTCGGGCCACTATTGGGATACGGGCGATATGTCGAAGGAGACCGAATACAACCGCTTCGTCATCGACGAGGTGTGGGAGAACTATGGTCAGCACCACCCCTCATTCGGAGGCTGGTATCTGAGTGGCGAGATTAGTCGTCGCACGAAGGGTGTCATCGAGGCGTTCCGCGAGCAGGGCGAGCATTGCAAGGCTGTATCAGGCGGTCTGCCCACACTTATCTCGCCATGGATTGACGGCAAGAAGGCTGTGATGGCTGCTTCGGCGACATTGAGCAAGGAGGATGCGGTGTCGGTTGCCGACCACGAGAGAGAGTGGGACGAAATCTTCGCCGGCATTCACGGTGCGGTAGATGCCGTAGCCTTTCAGGATGGACACATCGACTACGACGAGCTGGATGCCTTCTTTGAGGTGAACAAGCGTCTGGCCGACCGCTACGGTTTGGAGTGCTGGACCAATGCCGAGACCTTCGACCGAGATATGCCCATCAAGTTCCTGCCCATCAAGTTCGAGAAGCTGCGTATGAAGTTGGAGGCGGCGGCTCGTGCCGGCTACGACAAGGCTATCACCTTCGAGTTCTCGCACTTCCTCTCTCCGCAGTCAAGTTACACGTCGGCACATCATCTCTTCGACCGCTACCGCGAGTATTTCCTTAAAGAGAAGTTGTAGGATGGCGATATAATGAGGCAAGATATACGACCTTCATATTTACAGATGTATAGTAGAATACCTAAAAAACGATATACAATGAATATTGATGCTTTAATTAAACAATACCACGACGAGCTCTACGATAGAGTTATTCCGTTCTGGTTGGATAAATCACAGGATAAGGAGTTCGGTGGATTCTTCACCTGCCTGAACAGAGATGGTGAGGTCTTCGATACCGATAAGTTTATGTGGCTGCAAGGCCGACAGGTGTGGTTCTTCTCGATGCTCTGCAACAAGGAGGGTATCCGCGAGGAGTGGTTGGAGTGTGCCCGCCAAGGTGCCGAGTTTATGCTGAAATATGGCCACGACGGCGACTACAACTGGTATTTCGCCATCACCCGCGAGGGTAAGCCGCTGGTTGAGCCTTACAACATCTTCTCTTACACCTTTGCCGCTATGGCTTTTGCACAGCTCCACAAGGCTACGGGCGACGAACGCTATGCAGAGGTTACACGCCGCACGTTCAACCACATCCTGGAACGCTGGGATAATCCCAAGGGTCGTTGGAGCAAGGCTTGCCCCGGCTCACGCGACTTGCGAGCCCTCTCGCCCTCGATGATTATGTGTAATCTGCTGTTGGAGATTGAGCATCTGATTGAGCCCGAGCAGGTTGAGAAGTCTATTGAGCTGGTACTATCGGACGTTATGGATAAGTTCTATCGTCCGGAGTTAGGTTTGGTTGTCGAGCATTTGAACGCTGACGGCACACTCAGCGATACATTTGACGGTCGTCTTATCAATCCGGGCCACACCTTGGAGACAACATGGTTCCTGATGGATCTGGCTCGTCGTCGCAACGATGAGGCTCTCGCCAGGAAGGCTGTTGAGATTGGCCTCAACACGCTGGATTTCGGCTGGGACAAGGAGTTCGGTGGTATATTCTACTTTATGGATCGCAAGGGCTATCCCCCACAGCAGTTGGAGTGGGACCAGAAGCTCTGGTGGGTACATATCGAATCAACTATCGCCATGTTGGAGGGCTACCTGCTCACAGGTGACCAGCGTTGCAAGGAGTGGTTTGAGAAGTTGCACGACTACACATGGTCGCACTTCCGCGATGAGGAGTATGCCGAGTGGTATGGCTACCTGAACCGTCGTGGCGAGGTATTGCTGCCTCTCAAAGGTGGTAAGTGGAAGGGTTGCTTCCACGTTCCACGCGGCCTCTACAAGTGCGAGGGTCTGTTGAAAGAGTTGAAAGCAAAAATGGAGAAATAACACTACACTATGAAACGATACATCTTACTAATTTTGTCGGTAGCTCTCTCGTTGAACCTGTTTGCTGCCGAGAAGCGAGTTTTGAAGGGTACAGTTCTCTGTGGCGAGGTTGGCGTTGCCAATGTAGTCGTAACCGATGGCGAGAACTTCACGACAACCGACGACAAGGGTCGTTACAAACTCGAATCGGATGATGACAATGAGTTGGTATATATCACCGTACCTGCGGGTTATACCGTTGAGTCAAAGAATAGCGTGCCTATGTTCTGGCACAAGGTCAAGGGTGGTCACGACTACGACTTTACTCTGATAAAGAAGGAGCAGGATGACACACATCACGGCTTTGTGGTGATTGCCGACCCGCAGATTTGGCATAAGAAGGAGTTCCCTGCACTGCAAGAGGGTATGAAGGATATTAACGAGAGTGTGAAGCGTTACAAGATTCCGTTCCACGGCATCTGCTGTGGCGACATCGTATCTCACGACCACTCGTTCTACGAGCAGTACAACGCTATTGCAGCCGAGTCGGGACTCACATTTTTCAGCACACTCGGAAACCACGATATGACACTGTATGGCCGTACTCACGAGACATCGACACGCCTTTGGGAGGAGACCTTCGGCCCGACATATTATTCGTTCAACGTGGGCAAGGTGCATTATGTGGTGCTGAACGACAACTTCTACATCGGCCGCGACTACTTCTACATCGGCTACCTCGATGAGAAGCAGTTTGCTTGGTTGGAGAAGGATTTGAGCTACGTGGAGAAGGGCTCTACTGTCGTGGTGGCTCTTCACATCCCCACTACTTGCAGCAAAAGCGACCGCGAGCAGTTCAAGTATGACAACATCGCCGGCGTGATGACCAATGCCAAGGCTTTGCATCAGATGCTGGAGCCTTACAATGTCCACATCCTCTCGGGACACACCCACACTACCTACAACCAGATTATCTCGGATAAGCTCTACGAGCACGTTATCCCGGCCCTTAGTGGTGCATGGTGGCAGGGTCCGCTGTGTACCGACGGCACACCGCGAGGCTATGGTATCTTTGAGGTTAATGGCGACAAGGTTGAGTGGTACTACAAATCGACCGGTTATCCCGCAGAGTATCAGATGGTGTTGTACACGGGTAAGGACTATTCAAAGTTCAGAGGCGACTTAGTGGCGAACATCTGGGCCTGCGACGACAACTGGGTAGTGGAGGCTTCGTTTGATGGTGCTGAACCGGTGAAGATGAAGAGATTCTCGTCACTCGACCCCATAGCAAAGAAGATGTACTCTTCGAACAAGGGTATGGACCACTCTTATGTCTATCCTACCGAGGGCGACCACTTCTATCGCATGGATATACCCAAGAAGGCTATGTCGGCGACGGTAACGGCTACGGACAGCTTCGGCAGAAAATATAGTCAGACAATCAGTTTACAATAGATTTTCGTATGAGAATGATTATCAAATACACCGTAGCACTCCTTGCTACGGTGGTTTTGTTAGCCTGCTCCGATAAGGGGTATGATGTTGTTGTGATAGGTGGCGGCGTAAGTGGTACTACGGCCGGCATACGTTCTGCCCGTATGGGTGCTACGACCCTTATTGTCGAGGAGGGCCCTTGGTTGGGCGGTATGCTTACCTCGGCAGGTGTGAGTGCCACAGACGGCAACTATCGCCTGCGTGGTGGCCTGTGGGGCGAGTTACGCGACAGCTTGGAGGCTCGCTATGGTGGTGCCGAGGCTCTGAAAACGGGCTGGGTAAGCAATCTGCTGTTTGAGCCGAGTGTAGGAGCCGAGATTTTCGCTGCTATGGCTCGTGGCGAGGAGTCGCTGACGGTAGAGTTCAATACCCGTCTGCACTCGTTACAGCAGGACGACAAGGGCCATTGGACCATCACTCTTGACGGGCCACAAGGCAGATATTCTGTCAAGGCGAAGATGCTGATTGATGCCACCGAGCTCGGCGACGTAGCGGCAATGCTGGGCGTGAAGTACGATATAGGAATGGAGAGTCGCCATATCACAGGTGAGGATGTAGCCCCCGACGAGGCGAACGGTATTATTCAGGACCTGACGATGGTGATGATTCTCAAAGATTATGGCAAGGATATGACCATCCAGCGTCCCGAAGGTTACGACCCCGCAACCTTCGCGTGTGCGTGCGACAATGAGCTGTGCGTAACACCAAAGGAGGCCAATCGCGTATGGTCGAAGAGTATGATGATGAGCTATGGTCGTCTGCCCGGAGGCAAGATTATGATTAACTGGCCGATTGAGGGTAACGACTTCTATGTCAATATGATTGAGATGGACGAGCAACAGAGGGCAGAGGCTGTGGCAGCAGCCAAGGCTCACACACTCAACTTCCTCTACTTCATCCAGCACGAGCTGGGTTACAACACCTACTACCTCGCTGACGATGAGTTTCCGACCGAGGATTTGATGCCGCTGATGCCCTATCATCGCGAGTCGCGTCGCATACACGGCGAGGTGCGTTTTCTCCTGCAACATATAACCAATCCCTACGACTACACCCTCTATCGCACGGCGATAGGTGTGGGCGACTATCCCGTAGATCAGCATCACACCCGCTATACCGGCTGGGAGGCTCTTCCCAACCTCTACTTCCACTCCATACCGTCGTATGGTTTGCCTATGGGTACTCTGCTGCCGCAGGGTGTGGATAACTTTATCGTGGCGGAGAAATCTATCTCGGTAAGCAACATAGTAAATGGCTCTACACGCCTGCAACCTGTTGTTATGCAGATTGGCGAGGCGGCAGGAATCATTGCCGCTACGGCCGCTATGCTCGACATCGAGCCGAGGGAGGTGAAGGTGCGTGAGGTGCAGCGTGAGGTACTCGCCGGAGGTGGTTATCTGTTGCCCCTGCTCGACCTGCCAACCACCAGCCGACACTTTGCAGCCATACAACGCATAGGCGTTACGGGCATTATGCAGGGCAAGGGAATGACCGTAGGCTGGGAGAATCAGACGTGGTTCTATATCAACGAGCCTATCACTCTGGCCGAGCTGACCAAGGGTTTGAATGGTTTTGATGAGAGCTTCGCCATTGTCGAGAGTGACAGGGAGGTTACGTTAAGCGACCTTACCGCAATCTGCGGTGAGATGACAGCGAGTGAGTGGGAGCAGCTGGGTCTTAACGACTACAATCCGCAACGCACATTGACACGCCTGGAATGTGCCGTTGTGATAGATGCCAAGGCCGACCCATTCAACAAGATGGATGTAAATATTAAGGGAGAATATATCAGATGAAAAAGTTTTTGATTGCAATTATGCTATTCGCAATGGGTGGATGTTGTAACTCTTCGGAGCAGACATTATCGGCCGTAGAGGCTCCTATACGCGTGGTGGGTCGTACGGCAGAGCTTGCCGATGGCTCAATTCAGTTTGATTGGAGTGGCGTCTATATCGATATCCGCTTCAAGGGTACATATCTTGCCATCGAGCTCAGCGACACCAAATGCAACTACTACAACCTTGTGGTTGATGGCGTGGCACAGGAGAAGTTCAAGAGTGAGGGCGAGCATACTACCGTAGTGCTCTTTGACGATGCCTCGGCCAAGGGCGAGCATCATATTCGCATACAGAAGGCTACCGAGGCCGAGCAGGGCCGCACGACGATACATTCGTTGAGTGTCGTGGGTAAGTTCCTGCCGACCGACGGCCTGGCTCTTCCCCGCCACATAGAGTTCTATGGCGACTCGCTGACGTGTGGCTACGGCACCGAGAGCCTCTCGGGCAGTGACCCCTTCCTCGCCGAGACCGAGAACTGCTGCTATACCTACGCAGCCCTTACAGCCGAGCATTTCGGAGCCGACTACAACCTTATCTCTCACTCCGGTCGCGGTCTGGTACGCAACTATGGCGATGAGAAGCCGGTATCGGAGTTCAAGACGACGATGAGCTCGCGAGCCTTTCGCACCTTCGATGAGGATGAGAATTCGGCGTGGGACTTCCAGCACAGCCCCTATCGTCCCGATGCCATTGTCATAACTCTCGGCACAAACGATTTCAGCACACAGCCACACCCCGAAAAGGAGGTATATGTGGAGGGCTATCGCACACTTATCGCAAAGCTGCGTGAGGCCTGGGGTGAGGAGATTCCCGTTTTGTGTGTCGTACATTCGCCACACGCTGTGGAGTGCGTTGGGCAGATGGTAGCAGAGATTGAGAAGTGCGAGATGGCGGACATCTCGGGCGATGTATATAACCGCACCACCGACCTCGGTGCTTCGGAGCACCCCAACCGCCACGGTCAGGCGAAGATGGCTGCTATTGTCATCGACCGCTTCGCACAGCTGACAGGCTGGGAGGCCGCAGAATAAGAGAATAAGCCAAGACTAATGACAACCCGCCCTTTGTGGCGGGTTTTGTTTTATATGGTGTCTATCCGTCAAAGGGTTTCCGACACACTATTCTCCCCCGCAAACCTCTGCCTGATTTCGGATTTTTCATCGCATAACAACCGCTTTGTATTAGAATTTGGGCTTAATGCGATATAAAAAATTACATTTTCGTTATTTTTTTCTCGTATTGTTTTACAATCGAAATAAAATATTGCTATATTTGTATAAACAGAAACACCTAAAACTAAAAACTATACTAATATGAACGTAAATGAAGTAATGGCGGAGCTTGAACGCAAGCACCCGGGCGAAAGCGAGTATCTACAAGCAGTTCGCGAGGTATTGGAGTCTATCGAGGAGGTTTATAATGAGCATCCCGAATTTGAGAAGGCTAAAATCGTTGAACGTATGGTTGAGCCTGACCGCATCTTCACATTCCGCGTAACGTGGGTTGATGACAAGGGCGAGATTCAGACAAACCTCGGCTATCGCGTACAGTTCAACAGTGCGATTGGTCCTTACAAGGGCGGACTTCGTTTCCACAAGGCTGTGAACCCTTCAATGTTGAAGTTCCTCGGCTTTGAGCAGACATTCAAGAATGCCCTCACTACTCTTCCTATGGGTGGTGCGAAGGGTGGCTCTGACTTCGACCCAACAGGCAAGTCTGACGCCGAGATTATGCGTTTCTGCCAGGCCTTTATGCTCGAATTGTGGCGTAACATCGGCGTTGATACCGACGTTCCTGCAGGTGACGTGGGCGTGGGCGGTCGCGAGATTGGCTTCCTGAATGGTATGTATCAGAAGCTGGCACGCGAGTACCACACAGGCGTATTGACAGGTAAGGGTATGACTTGGGGTGGCTCTATCCTCCGTCCCGAGGCAACAGGCTTTGGTGCGTTGTACTTCGTTGAGCATATGCTGGCAAAGGCAGGCAAGAGCATCAAGGGTGCTACTATCGCCCTCTCAGGCTTCGGTAACGTGGCTTGGGGTGCAGCGAAGAAGGCTACCGAGCTCGGTGCGAAGGTTATCGCTATTTCGGGTCCCGACGGTGTGGTATATAACCCCAACGGTATGACCGACGAGAAGATTGACTATATGTTGGAGTTGCGTGCATCGAACCGCAACATCGTGGCTCCTTTTGCCGAGAAGTTCCCCGACGCTACTTTCACCCCCGGCAAGAAGGCTTGGTCGGTGAAGTGTGATATCGCACTGCCTTGTGCCTTCCAGAACGAATTGAACGAGGCCGATGCGAAGGAGTTGCTGGCAAACGGCACTTGGTGCGTTGCCGAGGTATCGAATATGGGTTGTACCCCCGAGGCTATCCACACATTCCAGGCAGCAGGCATCCTGTTTGCTCCGGGTAAGGCTGTGAATGCCGGTGGCGTGGCTACATCAGGTCTGGAGATGACGCAGAACTGTATGCACATCTCTTGGTCAGGCAAGGAGGTTGATGAGAAGCTGCACTTCATTATGGAGTCTATCCACGAGGCTTGCGTACGCTTTGGCGAGCAGAAGGATGGCACTATCAACTATGTGAAGGGTGCTAACATCGCCGGCTTTATGAAGGTAGCACAGGCTATGCTGGAGCAGGGCGTGATATAAAATTCAGAATTTTATATAGAGAAAAGGGTTGTCCGCTGGGACAACCCTTTGTTTTTATACTCTCTCCAAAATACGTTTTATGGCGGGAATTTTCATTATGGGTAACAATGCCCACGCCGGCAGGAGAGCACAGACGGCTGCTTCCAGCTTGGTCCAGAAGCCGGGCAGGCATTTTCTTCTGCGGCGGAACATAGCCCGCAAAGCCTTGCGTGCCACATCCTCGGCCGAGAGCATCAGACCCCACCACAATAGGCGGCGACGCATCTTGTCGTCGAGATTATAGAAAGGGGTATCGACAGCCGAGGGAAAAACCGTCGTAATGCTCACGCCACGACCACGCATCTCGTACCACAGCGACTGCCCGAAGCTCTTCAAATAGGCCTTCGTAGCGGCATAGTGCGAGATGGTCGGATAGGGAGTCCACGCTGTAACGGATGACATCAGAAGGATATATCCCCGTCCGCGACGAGTCATATCCGAAGCAAACAGACGGCATAGTTTCGTGGGTGTGGTGCAGTGCAGAGCCACAATCCTGTCGAGGCGTTCCTCGGCGGTATGTTCCAAGCGTGAGAAGAGCAACATACCGGCATTATTCACAAGTATCTCGACCTCGCCGTCGATTTTTTGAGCAAAGTCGAATACCCTTTGAGCAGCGTCCGCCTCGGTCAAATCGACACACAGCGGCAGAGCCTCAACGCCATACTCCGCACGCAACGACTCTGCCACGCGGCAGTTCTCGGCATCGCGTTCACTGACGACGATGATGTTATACCCTCTTGCAGAGAGCTGGCGGGCGTACTCCTCGCCAATGCCCGACGAGGCTCCCGTAACAAGTGCAAAACGCTTCATACCAACCATTTGCAACGATTATAACTCCCTTCGCAAGGATTAGAAGAGGTAGCCCGTATTGATATAGAAGGCTCCGTTGCCGTCCTGATTCTTGATGAAGGGGTCGCTGCTGAACTTACTCAGCGGCAGACCATACTCAAAGGCGACGATGAAGTTCTGATTCATAATAAAACGCAGACCACCACCTACGGTGATGTGGGGTCGGTCGTCGGTGCGGTTGCCCGAAGCGGCCATATAGGCGTCGTAAGCCGCACGGTGCTGCTCCTCGCCTCGGAACGACATATCGTAGTTGCGTGTTACCATCGTACCATCGCTGAACAGATTCAGACCAAAGGCTATATTCTGCTTCCAAAGCGTGAAATTGACAAAACGCCAACGCAGCTCGGCATTGTACGATGCCACATCCAAACCCTGCACGCGGTTACGCATCAGACCTCGGATGGTGCGGTAGCCACCCATACCGTCGCGGTCGTATGAGGGGCCCATAACGGTAATGTAGGGCAGGATATAGTATGGAGCTGACTTGCCGAAAGTACCCTCATAGTTCAGGCGGTAGGCGAAGGTGAGGATATCGTTCTTGACGATAGGCACATAGTGGCGGAAGGTTGCCGAGTAGCGGTAATAGGGGTTTGTCGTACCTAACCAGCCCGGAGCAAGCATAGCGTGAGCCTCGGCCCACACACCACGCGAGGGAGCACCCTCCTTGTCGCGTGTATCGAACAGCAAGCCCACACGAACGGTGCTATTGAGGCCACCCCACGCCTCATCCTCGGAGATAATACCCCACTGGCGGTACATATCGAAGACGGTAGGCTCGTCGGCAGGAAACATCTTGTAATCCTCCTTGTTTTTGTTAATCTTGTCGAGGTTGAGGGCCTGTTTGTCCTTATATCCCTGCTTGATATAGCTCAAATGGTAGCCCGCCTCCCAGAAGAGTTTATTGTTCCAGATATTGCCCACAAAGTCGGTCTTGAAGAGCAGAGCAAGGCGGTTTACGCGATATTTGGGCGTATAGATATAGTTGTCGTGATTCTTCTTCTCCTTGCCCAGAGCAACCTTCTCGTGGTCGTAATATGACATATAACCATTGAAGCCATAGAAGTCCATAGCCTTGTCGTTGGTCAGCGTGATGGTCGATGACCAGCGTACGCCGGAGATGAGAAACCTATTGTCGTACGACACCACGAAGAGCTGCGAGCCCTTGGTGAAGAACGACGCCTCGAAATACCAGTGCTGGCGTGTGTTGGGATAGGTCGAGCCATCGCCAAAGTCGTAGATGTTAAGCAGGGCTCCCAGCTGAAATCCCTTATCGGCATCGAAGGCCACAGCCGGCAGCGGGCCGAAGTTATATCCGGTCTTGACAATCTCCTTCTTGGCAGGAGCCTCGGCGAGGGTCTGCTCGGTAGCACTCTTTTCGGCGAGGGTCTGCTCAATGGAAGTCTGCTCGGCGTTCTCGCTTTGAGCAAAAGCCACATTACAGCACAGGGCCGTCAGCAGAATGGTTACAATGTATCGTAATCTCATAATGTATGGGTTATTCGTTAAAAATCATCTCTCTTATCTTTGCATACTTCTCACGCAAAGGCTTATTGAGCAACAGTTTGGTGTCGGAAATCATAATTCTCACCAGACGGTAGGTCTCGTGAGCCACAATAGGTGCAGGCAGAAGCAGCACTATAACCGGCAGAGCCCACTGCCAGGGCAGGCAGACGAAGGCTATAATCGAGTAGATTATCATCAGCACAGGCCACAACACCAGATTTGCCAGATAGCGGATAGAGTTGCGGAAGGCATAGTCCTTCAACTTGGTGAAGAGGTATGCACACAGCAACTTGATAGGCAGAGTAAGCAGCGTAACGGGGATGTTATACGGCAGTTTGACTATCAGCACCAGCGTTTTCAGCACTCGCGACCAGAAGGGATATTTTATAGATACCGACGAGAGGCTGATGTTGCTGGCCTTGCGTATCTGCGAAGCCTCGCGTCCCAGCGTCAGCAGGCGGGCAGCCTTCTCGGGATTCTCCTCTTTGAGTTGCAGTATCTGCCTTACGGTCTCGTTGTTTGCCTCGAAATAGGCCTCCATACCACGCAGGCGGCGACCATGCTTGTTTATCTCATCGACGCGTTGCTGGACAACTGCAGCACAGATGTCGTAGGTGGCATCGTAGTCCTCGTCGTTGGGGATATAGAGGGTCGATTGCTGCATACGCACAGCAAGCAGCTCCTTCATTGCATTCATCTGCTCCTGCGGTGTCATATCGCTGTGCGAAGCGGTGAACTCGCCCACATTGATAGGCTCGCCTATCTGCACACGCACCGTGGAACGGAAGCGGAAGAAACTGCCATAACGCAGACCCACGGGAACGATATAGAGAGGCATATCGGGCATCATCTCCTGTGCCTGAAAGGCTATGCGGAAGATACCCTTCGACAGCGGCAGAGCCGAGTATTTTGTCTGATGCGTACCCTCGGGGAAGATGCAGAACGGCACCTTGTCACGCAGCACATCGACAGCCTTCTCTATCGTCTCGGTGTTCTTCTTCACCTCGTCGATGCCGTCACGCATACGCATAATGGGCATAATTTTCAGGAACGAAAATATCTTCGCCAGCAGCGGCTTCTTGAAAATATCGGCACGGGCAACAAAGACCTTCGCCTTCTTATCCATTGCCAGAACAACCAACGCATCCATCAGGGCGTTGGTATGGTTGGGTGCGTAGATTACAGCACCATCCTGCGGGATATTCTCGCGTCCCACATAGCGTATGCTGCGATAGGAGAGGCGTAGAACGAAATCCACATAGCGACGCAACAGATGATACCACCTGTTGTAGTCCTGAATCTTCTTCGGTTGAGCCATAAGCTAATCGTTGATAGGTGTTCGGCGGAAGATAAAGGCCACCGCAAGTCCCGAAATAATGTGCCAGATACCCCACCACGCCGTAATGATGAGCATACCGCCATAGTGGCCGTGCCATATCTCGGGCGGGAAGATAGCGGCATTGAACAAGAGGATGAGTCCCAGACCGGAGTTCTGAATACCGGTCTCGATGGTGAGTGAACGGCGGTCGGCCGTAGGCACTTTCATCAGCGTTCCACCCAGATAACCCGTTCCCAACGCACAGCCATTGTGGATAAAGACAATGATGACGATATAGAAGAGGTTATCGATGAAGAGTTGCCAGTTCTGCGAGAACGACACGGTAACCATCGCCAGGAAGAGCAGGATAGACAAGAACTGTGCCGGGCGTGTGATACGCTTTGTCGCATTGGGGAAGTAGCGTGCAAAGAGCAGACCCAGCACGATAGGCACTCCCAGCAGCAGCAATATCTGCTCCAGCATAGGCATAAAGGGAATCACGAGGCGTGGTATGTCGCTATGGATGCTGATGATGCGGCTGTACATCGTGCCCCAGAAGAAGAAGTTAAAGGGCGTCACCAACGGAGCAAAGGCTGTTGTTATGGCGGTCATGGAGACCGAGAGCTCGATGTTTCCCTTCGACAGCGAAGAGATGAAGTTTGAGATGTTTCCGCCCGGACACGATGCCACCAGAATCATACCGAGGGCCACCATAGGGGTAATCCATTGGTTGAGCAGCAACACCACCGCAAAGGTCACGGCGGGCAGACCCACCCACTGCAGGAACACACCCGTCAAAACAGACTTGGGACTCTTGAAAACATCTTTGAATGTCTGTGGCTTGATACCCAACGCCACGCCAAACATCACGAATGCGAGTATGATGTTCACAATGAACATACCTCCCTCACCAAAGTTAATGGTCAAACTATTCAGTCCTTCCAGTTGTTCTTTCATCTGAATACAAAATTTACCGAGCAGCCATTGTTGCCCACCCAAAGGGCAGCACGATGATGACTGCTTGTTGTAAATACTCCGTTAACCTGGCCAATCACATTGCAGAAGGGGCCTACAAATGCCATTTTCTCCCGCTATTCGCGACATTTTTTGCTCTTGGCACGCACAAATATACCAAAATTTATTACAAAAACACTATTTCCGACCATAATATCTGCTCATTCCCAGCATAATATATACCGAATGGAGTGTTTTTGAATAAAAAGTGGCTGTAAAAATGGCTACAAAACAGGAGTATGTATAAGAGAATGTATAGAGGGCTATTTTGTGGAGATTGGCTGCTACGCAGACTGTGGTCTGCTTCGCTTAACGCCTTTCCCCATAGCTCGCCGCGGGGCCTGAACAAAAGAATCAGATTCGCAAGCAGTTGCTGTGCAACACTTTTTGTTATTATACCCTATGCTCTGCAAACAAGTTCGCAGCATAGGATATAAAAACAAAAGGTGTCGAAAATCGACACCTTCTTGCTCATCTAATCTTTTGTAGTGGATAGGGGATTCGAACCCCTATGTCATGCGTGAGAGGCATGTATCCTAGCCCTTAGATGAATCCACCGCTTGTTTCGTGGTGCAAATATAGAGCAAAAAAATGATTCTGCAAATTTTTTTGCAAAAAAAGTACATTTTTCTGCTCAAAACACTCTGAATGGCTCTCAAAAGGGCTTTTGAAAAGGCCCATTATGAGTTACTCGTTGGGGTTACTCGTTCAGGTATTCGAGGATATTGCCGCTAATCTGCTGCAACGAAATCTCGCACAGCTTGGCGTTATACTCCGCAGTAAGGATGCGTTCCTCGGCATCCAGAAGGCTCTTCTGTGCCTCACGCATATCGATACCCGCAAGGTTACCCAGCAGGTAGCGTTCCATAGCGATTTCGTAGTTCTCCTTCGCCGAGATAAGGTTCTGGGTCTCCAGCTTGATGACCTCCAGATTATTCTGGTAAGCCTGCCAGAAGTTGGCTAAATCGGCCATAAGAGCCAGCTGCAACTGCTCACGCGTATATTGTGCGTTCTCCACCTCGATACGGGCATTGCGTTGCTCGCGGCGGCGGTTACCATCAAAGATGGTAAAGCCGAGTTTCAAGCCCACATTTGGGCCGAGAGTTCCGCGGCTCTTGAACTCACCGCTACCGAAATAGTTATGCGTATAGCCATACCCTGCCACGAGGTTCAGGTAGGGGTAGTTTCGCGATTTCAGGGCCTTCAAGTCGAGCTCCGAGATAGTCATATTCCTGTCGGCAATGAGCAGCGACACATTCGTCGAGGCTGTCTGCTCGGCCAACGCATCCCACTTCAAGTGGTCATTCACCGTAATCACCGAGTCGCGGGCGGCACAACGCAGGTTGATGTCGTGGTTGCCCATCATCTCGTTCATACGGATACGCGATGCCGTAACCAGCTCCTGCTGCGTCATATACTGCGACGAGTCGGCATTGAAATCGACACGCGCCTGCAACACATCGAGGCGTGAGAAGCTACCGATACGGAATCTCTCCTCGGTGATACGCAGTCGTTCACGCGACAGAGAGACCGCATAGCGATAGTTTTTCAGTCGTATGGTCTGCTGTATGAGGTTATAGTACTCGGCCGTAAGGTTGGCCACCAAGTCCTCGATAGCCAGACGGGTCTGCAACTCGCCCACCTGACGCATCTCCTGCAACTTCGAGTAGTTGGTACGCAGACGCAGACCGTCAAAGATAGTCCAGTTAAGCGACAGCCCCACATCGAGGCTCTGGTCGTAGGCTCCGTTGTTGGTAATCTTATCGCCGGTGACAGGTGTTGTTGTGGTGCGGTCGGTACTGCCGGCATAGCCTGCCGAGAGGTCCAGCGTGGGGAGCATACCCGCCGCAGCACGCGTAGCGTTATTCTCGCTGATACGAGCCTCGTTGCGTTGTATGAGGATTTCGTAGTTGTTCTCCAAGCCCTCCTCCAAGCACTCGCCGAGTGACATCACGCGATGCTGTGCCGAGGCCGTAGCAAAGGCTGCAACAGCCAGTATGATTGAAAGAAAATATCTCATAATAACCTAATTTATAGTCGCTTACTTCTGTCGGTTGATACATAAGAGTAGATTGCCGGCACGATATACAGCGTGAGGATAGTCGATACCAGCATACCTCCCACCACCGTAACACCCATAGCGATACGGCCGTTAGCACCCTCGCCCGTAGCCATAGTCAGGGGCAACAGACCAAGGATTGTCGAGGCACTCGTCATAAGGATAGGTCGCATACGCTGCAACGAAGCCTGCTCGATAGCCTCCATCTTGCCCAGACCCGACTCCTGCTTCTGGTTGGCGAACTCCACGATGAGGATACCGTTCTTCGCCACCAGACCGATAAGCATAATGATACCAATCTGCGTGTAGATATTCATCGTCTGCCCCGTAGAGGCCATAAAGACCAACGCACCGGCGATAGCCAAAGGTACGGTGAGCATGATGACCAGCGGGTCCTTGAAGCTCTCGAACTGTGCCGCCAGAATGAGGTAGATGAGCAGGATAGCCAGCAGGAAGGCGAACATAAGGCTTGATGAACTCTCGCGGAACTCCTTCGAGTCGCCCGTGAGGGCTGTGCGGAAGTCGTCGGGCAGCACCTCGGCGGCTATGCGGTCCATCTCATTCAGGCCGTCGCCGATGGTCTTGCCCTTGGCCAGACCTGCCGACACCGTTGCCGAGAGGAAGCGGTTGTAGTGGTAGAGCTGCGGCGGAGCCACATTCTCCTCCACCTGCACGAGGTTATCCATCTGTATCATCTCGCCGGCACTGTTTCTCAAATAGATGGATTTCAGGTCGGCGGGCTTGTTACGCTGCTGGCGGTTTATCTCGGCCAGAATCTCGTACTGCTTGCCGTTCATATAGAAGTAACCCATACGCTGACCACTCAATCCATATTGCAGCGTCTGTGCTATGTCGCGGGTCGAGACGCCCAACATATTGGCCTTGTCGCGGTTGATGTTGATGCGTGCCTCCGGCTTACTGAATTTGAGGTTCACATCGGCCATACGGAAGACATCACTCTCATATACCCTCTCCATAAACTTGGGCAACACCTCCTCCAAGCGTTCGATGGTTGTCGCCTGCAACACATACTGCACAGGCATACCGCCACGACGACCACCGAAGGTCGATTGCTGACGCACGAAGGCACGGGCCTTGGTATGCTTGCCCACCTCGGAGGTTATCTGCTCGGCAATCTCCATCTGTGAACGCTTACGCGTCTGTATATCCTCCAAGGCTATCTGCACATTACCCTGACCGCTGCTCACACGGGCCGTAACATAACGCGACTCCGGCACAAGCGAATCCACTATGCTGTTGATATTCTCGGTATAGTCACGCAGGAACTCGTAGGTGGCACCCTCCGAGCCCTTGGTGCTGATGGTAATCTGCGAACGGTCCTCCAACGGAGCCAGCTCGGCAGGTATGGTAGCCCACAACCAGCCGATGACAACGAACATAGCCACCGACAGAGGTATAGCTATCCAGCGACAACGCAGGAAGCCCGCCAGCGTGCGGCTGTAAAAGTCGTTGAGCCACTCAAAGAAGGGCTCGGTCTTGGTGTAGAACCACGACTGCTTCTCCTGCTTAACGAGCAGCTTCGAGGCGAGCATAGGCGTCACGGTGAGGGCGGCGAAGGTAGAGATTATCACCGCACCCGATATCACGAGGCTGAACTCGATGAACAGTCGGCCCGTCATACCCTCCATAAAGACTATGGGGAAGAATACCGCCAGCAGGGTTATAGATGTAGAGAGCACCGCAAAGAAAATCTCCTTTGCACCCTCGATACCCGCCTCGAAGGGCGACATACCCCTCTCGATGCGGATATATATGTTCTCGGTCATAACGATAGCATCATCCACCACCAGACCCACCGACAGCACCACAGCCAGCATCGAGAGGACATTGATAGAGAAGCCCGCAAGGTACATCAGGAAGAATGTACCAATCAACGATACGGGAATCACGATGCAGGGGATAAGCGTGATGCGGAAGTTACGCAGGAAGAGGAAGATGATGATAATCACCAATATAAAGGCCTCATAGACGGTCTGCTTAACCTCGTCGATTGAGGCACGGATAAAGTGCGTATTGTCGAAGCCGTAGTTCAGCACCACATCTTCGGGCAAATCCTTACGCATCTGCTCAACGCGTTCATAGACAGCATCGGCAATCTCGATATGGTTGGCACCCGGCTGCGGCACAACAACGACACCCACCATAGGCACGCCGTTCATCTTCATATAGCTGCGTGTATCCTGTGGGCCGAGCTCGGCACGGCCAATGTCACTGAGGCGTATGATACGGCTGTCACTCTGCTTGATTACAAGGTCGTTGAACTCCTGCGAGGTGTGCATAAGACCCATCGTGCGAATGGTAAGCTCGGTGGTGTTACCCTCGATACTTCCCGACGGCAGCTCCACATTCTCCCTGTCCAGAGCACTCTTCACATCTACGGGCGTGATGCCATAGCCCGCCATCTTCGCCGGGTCGAGCCATATACGCATCGAGTAACGCTTCTCACCCCATATCTGCACAGCACTCACATCGCTGATGGTCTGCAACTGCTCCTTGATTGTAAGGTCGGCAATCTCGCTTATCTCCAGCAGCGAACGCTTGTCACTCTGCACCGCCACCATAAGGATAGGCATAGCGTCGGCATCGGCCTTTGATACGGTGGGAGGGTCGCAGTCGCGAGGCAGCCAGCGCTGGGCACGCGACACCTTGTCACGCACGTCGTTGGCGGCGGTCTCCAAATCGACCGACAGCTCGAACTCCACCGTCACACGGCTCTGTCCCTGCGAGCTGACACTCGACAGCGAACGGATGCCCGGGATACCGTTGATGTTCTGCTCCAACGGCTCGGTAATCTGATTCTCAATAACATCGGCATTGGCTCCGGGGTAGGAGCAGGTGACCGAGATGATTGGGTTATCGACGCTGGGATACTCTCGCACACCCAACTGCTTGTAACCTATCATACCGAAGATTACAATTATCAGGGTGAGCACCGTGGCGAGTACCGGGCGTCGTATGCTGAGTTCCGAAATATTCATACTTGCAGGTTTTTACTCAACGACATCAAGTTTTACGGGCAGATCCTCACGCAACTGCAATGTGCCGGATGTGATAATCGTGTCGCCGACACTCAAACCCTCGACAATGTGTATGAGGGCATCGGTACGCAGTCCCGTCTTTACGGCTACGGAGTGAGCCTTGCCGTTGCGATAGAGATAGACCTTGTCGATACCCATCTCCGGCACGATGGCCTCGGTGGGTATGGCTATGGCGTTGGGGATATCCTGCATACGGATACGTGCCGAGATGAAACGTCCCGGCATCAGGCGGCCATTGGTGTTGGGATAGGTGGCACGCACGGCGAGTGTGCGGGTCGCCATATCGACCTCCGACTCCTTGGCATAGACCGTAGCACGATAGGTGGTGTTCTGACCCTCAACGGTGAAGGTCAGCGGAGTGCCTATTTTTATCTGGTCGGCATATCTCTCCGGGATAAACATATCAATCTTCAATGGCGACACCTTCGTCAGCTTCGCCACCACAACATTCGGTGAGGCGTAGGCTCCCTCGCTGACATTACGCAGACCGATGATGCCATCAAACGGGGCACGCAGCTCGGTGAGGGCGATGTTTGAGTTGATAATCTCTATCTCGGCATTGAGCTTCGCCAGCTCGGTGCGAGCCTGCTCGTAGGCCTCCTGACTCACCGCATCCTTCTCCAGCAGGGCACTATGACGATATACGCGGTCCTGTGCCAGCTTCAGCTGTGCCTCGTAGCGGGCCAGCTGTGCCACCATAGGCTTGTCGTTTACCTTCGCCAAGAGGTCGCCCTTACGCACAGCCGAGCCCTCCTTGAAGTTAATCTCCACAATCTTGCCCGAGGTCTCGAATGTGAGGTCCACCTCCTCGTCGGGGAGCAGGTTTCCCACCATTGCTATATCGTCGGTAAGGGTTTGCGTGCGGATAGCCAGGCCATTCACATTGAGAATCTTACGCTGCACTTTGCTCTTTGCGGCCGGTGCAGCCTCCTCGTTTGAGCCGTAGTGTGTAGTGTAGTATTTGTAGGCAGCTCCCACCAAACAGATGACAACAATCAGAATCGTTGTGATAATCCATTTTCTCTTCATCGGGCAATTTTTTTAGTTCAACTTTTTGTTCGGTAAATCTCCGCAAAGATACTAAAAAGTATATAAAATAGGTATAGTTTTACCTGCGACAAAGGGTGAAGTGGCAAAAAACGGCGGTGAAAAACTGTTTTCATCACAAAAGAATTTCGGCATTTGACAATTTCACTACAAGCGACCAACAAGCGATAAAAAACCTGCCCGACCAAAAAAGGTCAGGCAGGCTGTGTCGTTAATCTCTGTCGCTACGGCAGAGAGTTTCGCTTTTACAACTCCTTCACGCGTACGTTGCGAAGCTTCATACCCTCGCCGTGACCGCAGAAACAGATATAACCCTTCTTGTTGAAAAGGCCGGGGTGGTTGTAACCATCGACCGTGTAGGGGTTCTTTTTGCCGCCATCGGGAGCCACATTGTGACCCTTGCAGGCCTTGCGGATATTGCCATCAACGATAACCTCGCCATCAACCGTAACGGTGATTTGGTCGCCCTTGATGCGAATCTCCTCCTCGTGCCATGTGCCGATGCCCTCCCACTTGATACGCTTGGCGGGAATGATACCATACACCGAGCCGTGTACCTGATGCTCTTTCAGGTTCTTGTAGATAGGTGCATCGTGGTGCAGGAGCTGAATCTCCATACCATAATAGGCGGCATCCTTGCCCATCTCGGCACGGATACCCACGCCGTTGTTCACGCCCTCGCGGTCGAAGCAGAACTCAAAGCGAAGCACGAAGTCGTCGTACTCTTTCAGCGTGTAGAGGTTACCCGTAGCACCATACGATGCGGTAACATACATATAGCCGTTGATAGGCTGATAAGCGGCCGTATTACCCTGCCACTTATCCATATTCACGCCATCAAACAGAAGCTCAAAGCCCTCGGCCTGCTCCTCGTCAGAGAGTGTAGCAACGATAGAGAAAGACTCCTTCTCCTTGTTCTCCGAGATGAACTTCTCGATATCCTTACGCTTATATACGGCGTCGCTGTCGTTGAGTGTAGCACCCACCTTCTCCAAGAGAGCCTTCACCTCGGCACTGTAATACTCCGGATGCTTGGTGGCAATCTCCATAACGGTATTGGCCGCCGCCTGTGCCGTAGCCTCGTCGTCCATATACTCGGCTGCGAGCATCATACCCTGATAGGTCTGCGTGCGAGAGATGGCACGCAGAGCCTTGTTCTTGTTGGGGGTCTTGGGGTTGAGCTCCAAAGCGGCACGATAGCGTGCGAACTTCTGCTCGCCATTGAGAGAGGCCGAAGCCTTCACAAGGTCGATATAGCGAGCCACAGCGTGCTCCTTCAAGCCCTTGTTCTCCTGTGCAATCTTATACATCTGGTCGATAAGAGAGTCGTCGTTGATTGTGCAGAGGCTGGCAAAAGCCGAGTTCTCGACATTGCCGTTGTTGTAGCCCTCGATGATGGGAGCAATAGCCTCCTTGGCATCAGTAGCCGCAAGGATAGGATAGAACAGATGCACCTTGTCGGTCTTGCCCATCTTCGCCTCGATACGCTTCACCTGCTCGGCAGACGAGAGCTCCTTCAACGACTTGATGATAGCGTTGCTGACCGAGGTCTTGTCGCCCTTGCCGGCGATGAGCATCTCGCACAACGCATCGAAGTTCTGCTCGGCAGCAACCGTAGGCAGAGCCTTGACGGCAGCCTCGCAACCCTCACCGGCCATAGCCAGCACCTTGTCGGCAGCCTTCGTGATGCGACGCTTCTTCAAAATCTGCAATGCGGCAGCCTTTGAGTTGTCGTTACCCTCCAAGGCAGCCACCACAGCGTCGTCAATCTTACCATTGAAAGCGAGCAAAGTGGCGATAGCAGCATCGTAAACCTTGCCCTCGCCCTCCGTAGCGACCTCCGCCATAATAGCCTCCAAAGCCTTCTCGCCACCTATGCGGCCCGCAGCCTCGATAGCGGCAATGGCCACACAGTCGCAGTCGGAAGAGATATACTCGGCAACACTATCCACCTCACCCTCTGCGTGTGAAGCACCCAGATAGTTGAGGATATCGACCTTCGCCTCGTCAGAAGCCTTCGGCAGAGCCGCAGCAATAGCGGCATAGACCTTCTCATCGGCAAACGAGTCAGCCGTAAGCAACGCACCATAGCGGTAGTCGCGGCTCTCATCCTTCAAGCCCTTGATGATTGTGGGCAGTACAGCGTCGCCATTCAGGCGAGAGAGGATATCCAGACCCTGCAGGCGGACATTGTTCTTTCCGACCTTCATCAGCTTCTTCGCACCCTTCTCTGCAAGATTGGGATTCTCGGCAACCAGACGGTTGAGAAGAGCCACATAAGAGCCATAGGCATCGGTAGCCTCGAAATTATAGCCCACACTCTTTGCCGCAGCCGACAGAACCTTCTCGGCATTCACGCCACCGCACGAAGCCAGGGCGTGATGAATCTGTGCTCGTTCATCATCGTTCTGTGCCTCCTTCAACCACAAAATCAGAAATTCCTCGGCTCCGGGGATATGCTGATATGAGGCAATCTGCGACAAAACAGACTTGTCGATGTTGTGTGCTCGCTGGAAAATATCCCATACCAACGCACCACTGCCATCAATCGCTGCCAGGGCGTGTACTGCATACTCCTTCAAATAGTCATCATTGAGCTGCTCGGCGAAGAACTCAACATCCTCCTTCGTAGCACAAATCTCCAAGGTCTGCATCAGGTAGGCCTTCAATACGGGAGCCTCCTCGGCGGCAAAAGCCTCCTTCAAACCCTCGCGGACAGCCTTACGCTGCTCGTCGCCGGCCTTGGTGACATAGGTGGCAACACCACTCAATGCGTACTCCATAGGAGAGTTGTTCACTCCCTCCTTCGCCACCTGCAACATATCGGCAATCATCAGCACACCAGCCTTGCCCGTAGCAGCCAGCTCGGCCATCGTGTTGTTATAGATTTCGGGGGTCTCGGCAGGCAGCTGTGCCAGAGCATCCGCAACGATGGTCTCGGTCGTACGCTGACGAGCATCCTCCTGTGCATTGACAACCGCAAAGGGCATCAATGCCAACATTGTAATCAATAAAAATATCTTTTTCATCTTGTTTCCTGTTTTAGCGGTTACGGATTATATTTTCCAGGGGCCACGCATCGGCTGGTCGATAAGTGCATTTGCCGCATCATCGTTGATGAACTGCAACTTAACGGGGTCAAACTCCAATGTGCGGTTCAGACGCAGGGCACACAGACCCATATTCACAACCGTAGAAGAACGGAATCCGTTGGCCTCGTTCAGGGCAAACTTCTCGCGTGTGCGGACACATTTCAGGAAGTCGGTGTTCTGTGGCTCGGGGTCGGGCAACTCTGCCAGCTTGTCCATAACATTGGGGATGGTGCAGCGGAAGCCCTGATAAACCTTACCCAGCGGGCCCTCGATGTAGGGTGCTGTCGGGTCGCCGTGATCCTCGCCTTGGAGGATAATCTGACAACCGTCGTCGTAGGTGTAGGTAATCTTACGCCATGTACCGATAGCGTCGTGGTGCTGCTGCGGAGCATCCACCTCAACCTTCACGGGCGAGGTATGGTCCTTACCCAGAATATACTGCACAGGGTCGATGTAGTGCTGTCCCATATCGCCCAGACCGCCACCATCGTAGTCCCAATAGCCTCGGAAGGTCTGGTGTGTACGGTGCTCGTTGTAGGGTTTGTAGGGTGCAGGGCCCAACCACAGATCGTAGTCGAGATTGGCCGGTACGGGCTGCTCGACAAGGTTCTCCTTACCTACCCAGAAGAACTTCCAGTTGAAGCCCGTATGGCCGGAGATGGTAACCTTCAAGGGCCAGCCGAGCATACCGCTATCGACCAGTTTCTTCAAAGGCTCTACCGTAGTACCCAGACCGTAGAATGTATCCTTGAAGCGGAACCATGTATTGAGGCGGAAGACACGCTTGTTCTGCTCAACAGCCTCCATAACCTTCTTACCCTCGCCGATGGTGCGCGTCATAGGCTTCTCGCAGAAGATATCCTTACCCGCCTTGGCTGCCTCAACGGCCATAATACCGTGCCAGTGGGGAGGTGTTGCGATATGAACGATATCGACATTGGGGTCGTTGATAAGGTCGCGATAGAAGTGGTAGCTGTTTACCGTCTCGCCGAGGCGGCTCTTCGCCAACTCGACACCTCGTTTGAGGTGGTTACTGTCCACGTCACACATTGCCACAAGACGGCACTGCTCATCGCTTGAGAAATGGAGGTTGCTCATACCGATACCACCCGTACCGATGATACCCTTTGTGAGCTGGTCGTTGGGGGCTATATGCCCTGCTCCTCCTAATACGCGGCGAGGAATGATGGTCAAAGCGGCCAATCCTCCCAGCGTTTTGAGAAAATCTTTTCTTGTAATAGCCATATTTGTAATGTTTGAAGTTTTGTTCATTATTCAACACCCGACAGAGTGTTTTTGACAAAAAGTGCAGTAAAGGTAGTGATTTATTGTCAGAATGACAATTTATACCCCGCTAAACTTTGTCGGGCGTGATAATTTTCTTACATTTGTGAGGCGTGGCGACAGTTTTCCGGGTTTCTCACACACTGCATTTCGCCCCGCAGACAGAAAACAAGAGCCTTGTATGGATAACCTGCAACTCATAGAACGCTTCACACTCTACCTCGCGGCAGAACGTCGTTACTCGCCCCTGACGGTGCGTAACTATCTGCGTGATATTGACGACTTTATGGCGTGGGGCGAGAGGATGTCGGGCGGCGAGTTCTCTCTCGCGGAGGCTCGTGGCGAGGATATCCGCAGCTGGGAGCTCTACCTGGCCGATGAACGCCGCCTGAAACCGCAGTCGATAAATCGTGCTGTGGCATCGTTGCGGACTCTCTACAAATATATGTTGAGCAACGGCATTATCACAAAGGATATCTTCGTGAAGGTGAGTGCAATGCGTACCGCCAAGCGACTGCCTAAATTTGTGTCGCAGAACACTATGTCGGAGGTTGTGGAGGAGGTGCTGCGACTGCTGCGTGAGGGCGAGTGGCGTGAGAGGCGGGATGCCCTGCTGGTGCTGCTGCTCTACGCCTGCGGGCTGCGTCTGGCGGAGGTTGTGGGCATCGACAGAGGTGACTTCACTGACGATTTTCACTCATTGCGGGTTCGCGGCAAGGGCGACAAGATGCGTATTGTGCCCCTCGTCGAGAGGGTACGTAGCGAGGTTTTGCGATATATTTCCGCATTTTCTGCCGAAAAAATTTGCAAAAAAGATGAAAATGCACTATTTTTATCTCCACGTGGAGGTCGTATATCCCGCAGCGACGTACAACGCAGCGTGGCACGCCTTCTGCGGAGTTGTGGCGTGGATGGCAAATGCTCGCCTCACGTGTTGAGGCACACCTTCGCAACACATCTGCTGAATGACGGTGCCGACATACGCGAGATACAGGAGCTGATGGGTCACACCTCACTCAATGCAACGCAGGTATATACCCACAACGATATAGCCTCGTTGCAACGAATATACGCCGAGGCCCACCCGCGAAAGTAGTGATATTCAGCAAGTTTTTCAGGGGAGGGGAGGGTGAGCTGAAAAGTGTTTAGGACAAGGCCGCAGGCCTACTATTATAGTGTTTAATTCTAAAATTTTAAGGCTATGAACGTACAGATTCAGTCAGTGAAATTCGATGCCAGCTCGAAGTTGGTGGAATTCATCGAGAAAAAATTAGCCAAGTTGGACCGCGTGGCAGAGAATGCTACGGGAGTGGATGTTGTGTTGAAACTCGACAAGGATGATGAGCACGGTAACAAGATAGCAGTTGTTACTTTGCGAGTTCCCGGCGGAGATATCCGCGTAGAGGAGCAGGCTCGCACCTTTGAGGAGGCTATCGACAACGTAATGGATGTTATGAAGCGTCAGATTGAACGCCGCAAGGATAAGTAATCTTCAAAGGAGGAGTATCTCCTCACAAAAAAAGTCCGTCACTTTCGAGTGGCGGATTTTTTTGTGGGAGGAGAGAGGGAGGATGATGCTGTAATGAAAGAATTAGATGATAGGGAATTTAGTGAATTTAAGGAATTTAGGGAGATTAAGGAAAAACACTAAATTCACTAATTTCTCTAAATTCCCTAAACTCTCTAAACTCCCTAATCTCCCTAAAAAAAGAGCAGGAAAAACTCCTGCTCCTTTAACTGCTCTGAACTGCCCTCCTACTTGCAGCAGGGAGTCCACGGCTTCAACTGCTTGAAGAAGTCGTTACCCTTGTCATCCACCAGAATAAAGGCGGGGAAGTTCTCAACCTTAATCTTCCATACAGCCTCCATACCCAGCTCGGGATACTCAACACACTCGATATCCTTGATATTCTCCTGTGCCAGCAACGCCGCAGGGCCACCGATAGAGCCGAGGTAGAAGCCGCCGTGCTTCTGACAAGCGTCGGTAACCTGCTGTGAACGGTTACCCTTGGCAATCATAATGAGTGAGCCGCCCTCCGCCTGAAAAGCATCGACATAGGGGTCCATACGCTGTGCCGTAGTGGGGCCCATAGAGCCGCAAGGCATACCCGCAGGGGTCTTGGCCGGACCGGCATAATATACGGGGTGCTTCTTGAAATATTCGGGCAGACCCTCGCCTGCATCGAGGCGTGCCTTCAACTTGGCGTGAGCAATATCGCGTGCCACGATGATAGTACCACTCAGGCTTACGCGTGTGGCTACGGGATACTTCGCAAGCTCCTTGCACACCTCGCGGATAGGCTGGTCAAGGTCAATCTTCACGGCATCGCCCTCGCCCGCCTGACGCAGTGCCTCGGGGATAAGCTCGTATGGCTTGGTATCCATCTTCTCAATCCAAAGGCCATCCTTGTTGATTTTCGCCTTGATGTTACGGTCGGCCGAGCAGCTGACACCCATACCTACGGGGCAAGAGCCGCCGTGACGGGGCAGACGGATGACGCGAATATCGTGGCAGATATACTTACCGCCGAACTGTGCTCCCAGACCGATGCGATGAGCCTCCTCGGTGAGAATCTTCTCCAGCTCCACATCGCGGAAGGCACGGCCTGTCTCGTCGCCTGTGGTGGGGAGGTTATCGTAGAAGTGGGTAGATGCCAACTTTACAGTCAGCAGGTTGCGTTCAACACTCGTACCGCCCACAACAAAGGCGATATGGTAGGGAGGACACGCCGCCGTACCCAGCGACTTAATCTTCTCTACACAGAAGGGAATCAGCTTCTCGGGGTTGAGCAGAGCCTTGGTCTCCTGATAGAGATAGGTCTTGTTGGCCGAGCCACCGCCCTTGGCGATGAAGAGGAACTTATACTCCATGCCCTCGGTAGCCTCGATATCAATCTGTGCGGGTAGGTTGCAACGCGTATTGACCTCCTCGTACATCGTCAGCGGAGCATTCTGCGAGTAACGCAGATTCTCCTCGGTATAGACATTATAGACACCGCGTGAGAGAGCCTCCTCGTCACAGAAGTCGGTCCATACACGCTGACCCTTCTCGCCGTGAATGATAGCCGTACCCGTATCCTGACAGATGGGCAGCTGACCCTTGCTCGCCACCTCGGCATTGCGAAGCATCGAGAGTGCTACATACTTGTCGTTGTCAGACGACTCGGGGTCGCTTAAAATCTTGGCTACCTGTGCGTTGTGCGTGCGACGCATATTGAACGACACATCGTGGAAGGCCTGCTGTGTGAGGCGTGTGAGGGCCTCGGGTGACACCATAAGCACCTCCTTGCCGTTAAACTCGCTGACCGATACGCCCTCTTTTGTGAGCAAATAGTATTCGGTCTCATCTTTGCCCGTCTGGAACATCGGGGCATACTTAAATTCGGGAACTCCTGCCATAGTTTTATACAGTTTGATTTTCTGATTTTTGCACTTCAAAACATACAAATATACAACTTATCTGCGAGATGACAGCTACTTTTTTCACGCTTTTCTACTTTTTCGAAGAAAAAAAGCACTTTTTGGTTACACCTTTCTGAAAAAAAACATAACTTTGTAATAATGTTATAACATCTTGCAAATATGGAGAAAAAAACAGTTGTTATTGGAGTTATTGGTGCCGATGCTCACGCCGTTGGCAATAAGATTATCGATTTGACACTCTGCAATCACGGCTTCAATGTCGTGAATCTTGGCGTGATGGTATCGCAGGAGGAGTTTATCGACGCTGCTGTCGAGACCTCGGCCGATGCTATTCTGGTATCATCACTTTACGGACACGGCGAGATTGACTGTATGGGTCTTCGTCAGAAGTGCGACGAGGCAGGCCTGAAAAATATGCCTCTCTTTGTGGGTGGCAACCTCGTTGTGGGCAAGCAGAATTTCGAAGATGTGAAGGAGAGATTCCTCGCCATGGGCTTCGACTATGTATATGCCCCCAGCACCCCGATTGAGGAGACTATCGGCGACTTGAAGAAGCATTTGGGCTTGGAGTAACAATTTGTGTTCGGAGTAACAACACTCACTGATTATGAAATTTCTAACCGTTGATGTAGGCAGCACCTATACCAAGCTGACCGCTATCGACGCAACAACAAGGGAGATTCTCGGCACGGCACAGGCCTTCACCACCATCGAGAGTGATGTGATGCAGGGCTTCGAGTCTGCGTGGAAGCAACTCACCTCTCCGCACGAGGGCAATCCGTGTGCGGGCTTCGAGTATGACCAGTTGCTGGTATGCTCGTCAGCGGCAGGAGGCTTGAAGATGGTTGCTCTGGGTCTGGTTCCCGACCTTACGGCAAAGGCCGCCCGTACGGCAGCCTCAAATGCCGGAGCAAAGGTGGTCAAGACCTACGCTTACGAGATAAGCGGCAGCGAGCAGCAGGAGATTTTCGACATAAACCCCGACCTTGTCTTGTTGTGTGGTGGTACGGATGGTGGCAACAGAGAGGTCATCGTCGCCAACGCGAGGCGTCTGGCAGCGATAGACCGCCCCTTCACTACCATCGTGGCAGGTAACAAGAGTGCAACGGATGATATTCGTGCCATCTTCGGGGAGGCCCGCAAGGATGTGGTCATCACCGAGAATGTTATGCCGCAGTTCAACAAGCTGAACATCGAGCCGGCACGCGACGCCATCCGACAGATCTTCATCGCCCGCATCATCGAGGCCAAGGGTCTGAATCGCCTGCAAGCGATGACTCCCCACAAGATTATCCCCACGCCGCTGGCCGTATTGCAGGCCTGCGAGCTATTGAGCCGAGGCACAGCCACACAACAGGGCTATGGCGACCTGCTCGCCGTAGATGTCGGTGGTGCTACGACTGATGTATATTCAATGGCGGCAGGCACTCCTACGGTGGACAACACGATGCTGAAAGGTCTGCCGGAGCCGTGGGCCAAGCGTACCGTTGAGGGTGACTTGGGTATGCGTTACAGCCTCACGCATGTCTTTGAGCAGCTGCCCGAAAGGGGGTTTCCTCAATATGAGGAGCAGATGAAGCGTGTGGGCGAGTGGGTCGAGAGATGCTCTTCGCAGCCCGACACCCTGGCACAGCCAGACTCGGAGGAGGAGAAGATTGAGGAGTTTCTCGGTCGTTCGGCCGTAGCGATGGCCGTAGAACGCCATTGTGGCCGCATAGCCGATGTATATACCCCGCTGGGGCTGATGCACACGCTGGAAGGCAAGGACCTGATGGATATCCCCGCCGTGGTGGGTATCGGAGGCGTGCTTCGCAACAGCCGCCACCCCGAGGAGATTCTCAAAGGCTCGCTTTATAATGTTATGCAGCCCGAATCAACCCGCCCCCACAACCCGAAGTTCTATCTCGACAGCCGCTATATATTCGCTGCGATGGGACTTCTGCGTATGGTGGATGAGGAGCTGGCGTGCGAGTTGTTGCTGCGTGAGACCACAGAGATTGGCTAACGGAAAAATAGTCGGATATAGCGAAGATAAAAATGTAGAAAAAACGTTAAACTTAAATAGATATGGATAGAGAATTAAAAAACCAAAGGATTCCTGATGACGTCTTTATGAAAGAACGTGCCGAGGTGCTGCAACAGTGGCCTACGGGTAAGGAAGTTGATTTTAAGGAGGCGGTAGATTATCAGCTCTCTATTGACAAGAGCAAGCGTTTTGGCGAGAAGCTGGCCAAGGCCGACAAGGAGGGTGTGACCCTCGTTCAGCCCCGTGCCGGTGTGGCTCTCTACCAGGAGCAGATTGAGTTGCTGCAATACCTGGAGAATGAGGGTGGTGCCGACCTTTTGCCCACAACCATCGACAGCTACACCCGTCTGAACCGTTACAACGAGTGTCAGGTGGGTATCGAGAAGAGTCAGGCTTCGGGCCGTTCGATGCTCAACGGCTTCCCCGCAGTGAACTATGGTGCCAAGGTGTGCCGTATGGTTACATCAGCATTGAAGAATCCTGTGCAGGTGCGTCACGGTACGCCCGATGCTCGTCTTCTGACCGAGATTGCCATCGCCGGAGGTTTTACATCGTACGAGGGTGGCGGTATATCATACAACATCCCCTACTCGAAGAACCACTCTATCGAGCAGACCATCAAGTACTGGCAGTACACCGACCGTCTGGTGGGTATGTACGAGGAGGCAGGCGTAAGCATCAACCGCGAGCCGTTTGGACCTCTGACCGGTACGCTTATTCCTCCCTGTATCTCTAACTCGGTGGCTATCATCGAGACCCTGCTGGCAGCAGCACAGGGCGTGAAGGATGTGACGGTAGGTTATGGCCAGTGCGGTAACCTTATTCAGGATGTTGCCGCTATGCGTTCACTGGCGAAGCTCACACGCGAGTATCTCCACAAGTACGGCTACGACGATGTACGCGTGACAACCGTATTCCACCAGTGGATGGGAGGCTTCCCGCAGGACGAGTCAAAGGCGTTTGGTGTTATCTCGTGGGGTTCGGCTGCCGCTGCGTTGTCGAAGGCTACGAAGGTTATCGTAAAGACCCCGCACGAGGCTTATGGCGTACCTACCAAGGAGGCCAATGCGTGCGGTCTGCGTGCCACAAAGCAGGTTATCTCGATGCTTCGCGACCAGGATTTGCGTGAGATTCCGCTGGTTGTTATGGAGAGCCAGATTATCGAGTCGGAGGTGCGTTGCATTATGGACAGAGTCGAGGTATTGGGCAATGGCGATATCGCTGTGGGTACTGTGGCTGCCTTTGAGGCCGGCATCCTCGATATTCCGTTTGCTCCCAACCGTTTCAACGCAGGCAAGGTGTTGCCGGCACGCGACAACGACGGTGCTATCCGTATTCTGGAGATGGGCAACCTGCCATTCAGCAGCGACCTGCGTGACTTCCACCGTGAGAAGTTCGAGGAGAGAGCCCGTCAGGAGAAGCGTGAGGTGTCGTTGCAGATGGTTATCGACGACGTGAGTGCTATCGAGAAGGGTGTGCTTGTGGGCCGTCCCAAATTGTAATGGAGAGTATCAGAAGAGTATCTGAAGAGTATTAAATCAAAAAAATATTGCATATTATGAAGATTAAAAAAGTAGTTTGCTCTGCCGGTAAGACAGGCTTTTTCTTCGATGACCAGAAGGCTATCAAGGCAGGAGCAAAGAACGACGGTAACTTTTATGTTGGCGAGCCTATGACCGAGGGCTTCACATCTGTTCGCCAGATGGGCGAGTCTATCTCGGTGATGTTTGTCCTGGAGGATGGTCAGGTTGCCTTTGGCGACTGTGCTGCTGTGCAGTATTCGGGTGCAGGTGGTCGTGACCCCTTGTTCCTGGCCGAGAACTTTATCCCCGTTATCGAGAAGGAGATTGCCCCCTTGTATGAGGGTCGCGACATCACCTCGTTCCGCGAGATGGCCGACATTGTGGATAAGATGGTATCACCCTCTACGGGCAAGGTGTATCACACCGCTATCCGCTACGGCGTGACACAGGCCTGCCTCGACGCTGTTGCCAAGAGCCAGCACAAGCTGATGGCCGAGGTTATCGCTGCGGAGTATGGCACCGAGGTAAGCGGTGAGATGATTCCTATCTTCACACAGTCGGGCGATGACCGCTATATGAACGCCGACAAGATGATTATGAAGGGTGCTGCCGTATTGCCCCACGCCCTGTTCAACCACGTTGAGGAGAAGGTGGGCTTGAAGGGCGAGAAGATTGAGGCGTATATCGAGTGGTTGCGTGACCGCGTAATCGCAAAGAAGCCTTTCGAGAACTACAACCCTATCTTCCATATCGATGTATATGGTACTCTGGGCCTGGTCTTCAATAACGACTTTGAGGCTATCGCCGAGTATATCGCAGGTCTGGCAAAGATTGCACAGCCCTTCCACCTCCGCGTTGAGGGTCCCGTAGATATGGGCGAGAAGCAGGCACAGATTGAGGCTCTGGCCGCTATCCGCAAGGCTTTGGAGGCTCGTGGCTCTGACGCCGAGATTGTTGCCGACGAGTGGTGCAACACCTTCGAGGATGTCATCGATTTCACAAAGGCAAAGGCGGGTCACATGGCACAGATCAAGACTCCCGACCTTGGTGGTATCAACAACTCTATCGAGGCTGTGCTCTACTGCCGCGAGAATGGTATGGGTGCATACCTGGGCGGTACCTGCAACGAGACCAACCGTTCGGCAGAGGTATGTGCTCACGTGGCAATGGCTACACACCCCAAGCAGTATCTGGCAAAGCCGGGTATGGGTGTAGATGAGGGTTATATGATTGTCTTCAACGAGATGTCACGCATCCTCGCGTTGAGAAAATAAGATTAAATCAGAAAAGTTATGAGTAACGAAAATAAGAGAGAGATTCGCGTGCTGTCGCCCACAGCCATTCTCGGCTATGGCTTCCCCGAGGAGTCATTCATCGAGGGTATGCGTCGCAAGCCCGACGTGATTGCTGTGGATGCCGGCTCTACCGACCCGGGCCCATACTATCTGGGTGCCGGTTATTCGTTCACCGACCGCAACGCCGTAAAGCGTGACCTTGCGATTATGATTCCCGCAGCCTTGAAGGCCGGCATCCCCGTACTTATCGGTACGGCAGGTGGTAGCGGTGCTCGTCCTCACGTTGAGGAGACCGTAGGCATCATCCGCGAGATTGTCGAGGAGCAGAAGCTCCACTTCAAGATGGCAGTTATCCAGTCGGAGTTCGACAAGGAGTTCGTGAAGGAGAAGATTCGCAAGGGCGACATCGTACCTCTAGGCCCCGTTGCCGAGTTGAAGGAGGAGGATGTCGATGAGTCTATCCATATCGTGGCACAGATGGGCGAGGAGCCCTTCATCAAGGCTTTGGAGGAGGGTGCACAGGTTATCCTCGCCGGCCGCAGCTACGACCCGTGCGAGTTCTCGGCATTGGCTATCAGCCGAGGCTTCGACAAGGCTCTGGCGATACACATGGGTAAGATTTTGGAGTGTGCTGCCATCACGGCTCTGCCGGGCAGCGGTAGCGACTGTATGATGGGTACTTTGAAGGAGGAGAGCTTCGTTGTCGAGCCTCTGAACCCCATCCGCAAGTGTACGGCTCTGTCGGTTGCTGCCCACTCACTTTACGAGAAGTCAAATCCCTACGTTCTGCCCGGCCCGGGTGGTGCTCTGGATTTGCACGAGACGAAGTTCAATCAGCTGAGTGACACACAGGTCGAGGTCAGTGGCACGAAGTTCATCCCCACCGAGGAGTACTTCGTCAAGCTGGAGGGTGTTCGCCGCGTGGGCTACCGCACAATGTCGCCTGCGGCTACACACGACCCCGTGATGATAAGCCAGATTGACACCGTTGTCGAGAAGGTACGCGAGAGAGTTATGGATAACTTCCGCAACTCGGGTATGAAGGATTTCTACCTCGACTTCAAGATTTATGGCAAGAAGGGCGTGATGAATATGTTCCCCAAGACTCCCGACTCACAGAGTGACGAGCTTCTGATTATCATCGAGGCTGTGGCACCTACACAGGAGGAGGCCAACACCATCTGCGGCTTTGCACGTTCTACGATGCTGCACTATGGTTACGAGGGTCGTATCTCTACCGCCGGAAACCTCGCGTTCCCATTCTCACCGAGTGACTGCAAGATGGGTGCTGTCTATGAGTTCAATGTGTATCACCTGATGCGTATCGAGGATACCTGTGCTCCATTCCCCATCACTTATACGGAGTTCTAAACAAAGGAAGGAGAAGCTATGGCAAAACATAAGTTAATAGATATTGCCTCTGTCATCAGAAGCAAGAATTCGGGTCCTTACGAATTGACCTTTGATGTTATCTTCAAGGATTTCGAGACCTACGGAAAGGTGAAGGCTGCGAATGCTATCAACAAGGATAATTTCAGCGAGTTGTATGGCATCGACAAGAGTGATATTCTTCATCTGGTATATTTCGACCCTGCGAAGGCTGTCAAGGTTACCATCTGCCGTCCTATCCCCAGCGGTGCGTTGGGCGAGACCGACGTCTATGGAGCCCAGCAGCACGCCCCACTTATGGGCCTTGAGGTAGAGTTCTAACTCTGCCCCGTCGCTATGTAACAAAATGCCCGCCTGATGTCAGGCGGGCTTTGTTTGTTTAATGGACAGAGGGATTACTCGGCTTCATCCCAATTTCGAGTGTAAGTTTGTTGTACTTTTTCAAGTTCTTCGGGCGTCATTCGCTTGTATGTTCCCAAACCATAGATATTTTTGGTAAATAACGCATTCGTTCCTATATATTCTATGCAGACCATTGTATCGTCATCTAATTCAAGCAAACGGAACATCAGGATAGTATTATCTTTTATTCTTATAGCAGAATCCTCAAAAGCATAGTCATAATTGCAGTATCCTTTGTCTTCGCCCGGCGGATAGGCAGAGGAAGATGTGTATTGGGTAAGAACTGTTTCATTTATGTAAAAATTATATGAACCTCCACCATCGCGACCTTCCCAAAAGTTTGCAACTTCTATATTACCATTATCAAAAATCTCGTGAAGATCAATTTGTTTCCAACCATAATTCTTTATTTCGGCTGTAAAAACATCCTCACTAATACCCTCAAAACTCTGACTATAACACTCTCCTTCCGAGTTAAACGTCAAATTATATTTTGTAGCCACTTCTGTCTCTGGCTCATTGGGAGGTGTTTGTGGGGTTGATTTATCCTCACACGCCACCATAGCTACTACGGCAAGCAGTGCCAAAAACATTTTTTTCATAGTAATTAGGTTTTTTTAATCTGATAATCTTTCGTAAGAATTTCCATTCTCGCTTGCAAGTTAGTAATAAACAAGCAATTATGCAAATATTTTGACAAAAAGTGCTTGATAGCAACCAAAAAACCTATTTTAGGGTTACACCCCATTAACGCGGGTATACAAAAATATACCCGTGCTACTTGGGGATGACAGAGAGGGATATTTCAAAACGAATCGAGCAAAACCTCTACTTGGCGACCCAGCGGCCGAGGCAGACCATCACAAGACCCAGCACAAAGGTCAGGCCCGCATATAGCACAAACAGCAGCCAGTGGCGTTGCTCCAGCATAAGATAGATATCGTCGGCAAACGACGAAAATGTGGTAAGGCCGCCGCAGAAGCCCGTAACGAGAAACAGATTCATAGCAGGCGACAGCATACCGCCCCTCTCGGCCCACGCCAGAAAGAGTCCTATCAGAAAACTGCCCACCATATTTACTATAAAGGTAGCCCACGGAAACAGCGAGGAGGTGACAACAGCACACATCTTACCCGTCAGAAAACGCAGGCAGGTACCCATAAAACCTCCCAAGCCTGCAAAAAACATCATTTTCAGCATACTTTTCTTTGCTATTAAACTGCTGGTTTCTGTTCAAAATCAGTGCCACGAGCCTACGCCACCCCGCATCACATTGGCACAGCTTTTGCCTATCTACGGACATTATCAAACAAAAAACGGAATTATATAGATTAATGTTGTACTTCAAAAATGTATAGAGATTCTCACGCATTTGTTTTTTTCGTCACTCTGAGGGAGGCTTGCCGACCGTGAGAGTCTAAAAACAAATGCTCAGAATGACGTTTAACAACACTAAACTATATAATTCCGAAAAAAAAGAGTTTTCACTATGCATTTAACACCAAAAGAGCTTGACAAGTTGACGCTGCTGTCGTTGGGAATGATAGCAGAAAGACGATTGAAAAAGGGGCTGAAACTAAATCACCCCGAGGCCGTAGCCTACATAACCTCGGAAGCCATAGAGGGTGCTCGCGAGGGGATGACCGTAGAGCAGGTTATGAGCCGAGCGGCGAAGCTCCTCACACGAAAGGATGTGATGGAGGGCGTAGCCGATATGATTCAACTATTGCAGGTCGAGGCGGTATTCACCGACGGCTCACGACTTGTGAGTATTCACCACCCCATAAAATAGCGACTATGACAAAAGAGAAGAGTGCTGCACGCACAAAGGAGAGTGCGGCAGCGACAAACCCCAACAGCAAGGGGCTTTATCCCGCCGAGAAGGGTTTCCAGCCCACGAAAGCCACCCCGATAGGAGGTGTGGTGTTCGGACGGGGCGACATAACATACAACGAGGGACGACAGGTCATAACCCTCACGATACGCAACACGGGCGACAGACCCATACAGGTAGGCTCGCACTTCCACCTCTTTGAGGTGAACCGATATCTGGAATTTGACCGCAGGGCGGCCTTCGGCTACCACCTCAACATACCCGCCACAACGGCCATACGCTTTGAGCCGGGCGACGAGAGGAGCATCGAGGCGGTGGCCTTCGCCGGAAAACGCCGCATAATAGGCTTCAACGGTCTTACCGAGGGGTATGCCGGCACGGAGGATAGCCCCACATACCTGCCCACAGAGCATCGTGCCATACACCGTATGCACAAGGCAGGATTCAGATGCAGCTGCAAGAAGTGTAACACTAAAAAAGAGTAACTATGGCAAAACTTACGCGACAGGAGTACAACAACCTATTCGGCCCAACCGTAGGCGACAAGATTCGTCTGGGCGACACCGACCTCTATGTGGAGATAGAACGCGATATGCGTCGCTACGGCGACGAGGTGGTCTATGGCGGTGGCAAGACGCTGCGTGACGGTATGGGTCTGGCCAACACTGTAACATCGGAGCAGGGAGCTCTCGACATAGTAATAACGAATGTGACAATCATAGATGCCATATTGGGTGTGGTGAAGGCCGACGTAGGCATAAAGGATGGCCGCATAGCGGGCATAGGCAAGGCGGGCAACCCCAACATTATGGACGGCGTGTCGCCCGAACTCGTCACGGGAGCCGCCACCGACGCCATATCGGGTGAGCATCTCATACTCACCGCCGGCGGTATCGACTCACACGTTCACTTCGTATCGCCACAGCAGGCATACACAGCCCTGAGCAACGGCATAACGACACTCATAGGTGGCGGCATAGGCCCCTCGGACGGCACAAACGGAACGACCATAACATCGGGACGCTGGTCCACCGAGCAGATGCTGCTCTCGGTGGAGGAGCTGCCTGTGAATGTGGGTCTGCTGGGCAAGGGTAACTGCTCGGCGAAGCCTGCGATAAAGGAGCAGATTGAGGCGGGCGTATGCGGATTGAAGATTCACGAGGACTGGGGCTCAACACCCGAAGCCATACGCACAGCCCTGTCGGTGGCCGACAAGTATAATGTGCAGGTGGCCATACACACCGACACACTGAACGAGGCGGGATATGTCGAAGACACCATAGCCGCCATAGATGGCCGCACGATACACACCTACCACACCGAGGGTGCCGGCGGAGGACACGCCCCCGACCTGATGAAGGTGGCGTCGATGCCCTTCGTGCTGCCCTCATCGACAAACCCCACACTGCCCTTCGGCATAAACTCACAGGCCGAGTTGTTTGATATGATTATGGTGTGTCACAACCTCAACCCCAACATCCCGTCGGATGTAGCCTTTGCCGAGAGCCGCGTAAGGCCCGAGACACAGGCGGCAGAGAATGTGCTGCACGATTTGGGCGTATTGTCGATGGTGTCGTCCGACTCGCAGGCGATGGGCCGAGTGGGCGAGTCGTATATGCGTACATTCCAGATGGCTTCGTTTATGAAGAGTGCCTGCGGCCGCTTGGAGGAGGACTCGGCCGAGAACGACAACTTCCGCGTGCTGCGATACATAGCCAAGATAACGATCAACCCCGCCATAACATTCGGCGTGGCGGACTACATAGGCTCGGTCGAGAAGGGCAAGGTTGCCGACCTTGTGCTGTGGGAGCCGCAGTTCTTCGGTGCGAAGCCCAAGATGGTAATCAAGGGTGGCGTGATAAACTGGGCGAACATGGGCGATGCCAATGCCTCACTGCCCACGCCACAGCCCTGCCTCTATCGCCCGATGTTCGGTGCTTTTGGCGGTGCTATGCCGGCGAGCTGCATATCGTTTGTGTCGCAGGCGGCCTGCCGGAACGGCATTGCCGAACATTTGGGTCTGCGTCGTCAGGTGCTGCCCGTACGCCGCACACGCCAGCTCTCGAAGGGCGATATGGTACGCAACGGAGCAACGCCACGCATAGATGTCAATCCGGAGAGTTTCGAGGTGATGGTAAATAACATACACGCCTACGTGAAGCCGGCCGAGAGATTTCCGCTGTCGCAACTCTATTGGTTTGGGTAGTATGATAGTCTGCGACACTATTCTGGGCAACATCCACGACGAGGAGTGGGCCGCACGCCTCGCAGCGTACAGCATAGAGGAGATTATGCTCGACCAATGGACGGCACAGAAGAGCCGTTTTATGGTTCATGCCGCCGATGGCGAGGAGTATGCCGTAACGCTGCAACGCAACACGCGGCTGCAAGATGGCGACATAATACACTGCGACGAGGCGACTCTTCGCCTCACTGTTGTGCGGATGGACCTCAACGAGGTGATGGAGATTGACCTTTGTCAGCTGCTGGACGAGCAGCCCGACGACATAATACATACGGCCGTTGCTCTCGGTCACTCCCTCGGCAACCAGCACTGGCCCGCAGTGGTCAAGGGGTGCAAAGTATATGTGCCACTGACGGTGGACAGGAAGGTTATGGCGAGTGTTATGCGTACGCACAACTTCGACAACATAACATTCTCGTTCCGCAACGGCAAGGAGATTATACCCTACCTCTCGCCGCACGAACTGCGGCGTCTGTTTGGCGGGGATGAGCATAACGAACATCACACGCACGATGAGAGATAACCGCCCCACCGCAGAGGTTGTGATGCGTCTGCTGCAACTCTCGGACTCGGCCCTGCCCATAGGCACATTCTCCTTCTCGAACACGCTGGAGAGTGCTGTGGAGTGGGGCGTGGTGGGCGACAGGGAGTCGCTGCAAGAGTATTGCTCCGAGCTTTTACGGGTGGTGGCACTGACCGATGGTGTGGCGGCTCTGCACGCACTCAAAGCCTGTAACAGAGCCCGTTATGACGATATTCTGCGAGCCGACAAACTGCTCTTTTGCAGCAAAGCATCCGACGAGGCCCGTCTGATGACGCAGCGTATGGGGCGAAAACTCGCAGAGTTGGGGGTGGCACTCGCAACATCTGAAAACAACCCCACCGAGGAGCATAAGGCCTCTGCAACGATACTACGCTGGCACGACGACATACGCAGCGGAAAAGCCGCAGGGTGCTGTGCCGTATCGCAGGGCATCATAGCCTCCACATTCGGTATCGGCGAGGAAGCTTTGTTCGCCTCGCTATGCTACTCGGCGGCGATGATGATACTCTCGGCGGCACTGCGGTCGATGCGTGTGACGCACATCGTCACGCAGCAGATTATCGGCGAGATATGCCACCTCGCAGAGCCTCTGCTTGCAGAAGCGAGAGGTCTTACCGTAGAGGATATGCAGAGCTTCGCCTTGGAGTATGATATTATGGCTTCACTCCACGAAAAGGGAGATAAGCGTTTGTTTATGAACTGATTGGACAATGAACACAACTTGCAGAATAGGCATAGGCGGGCCCGTAGGGTCGGGCAAGACCGCCATAATAGAGGCCATAACGCCTCGCCTGCTTGATGCCGGCCACCGCGTGCTGATTATCACCAACGATGTGGTAACAACCGAGGATGCACAGCACGTCAGGCGTATGTTGAAGGGTATTTTGGTCGAGGAACGTATCATTGGCGTAGAGACGGGTGCCTGCCCCCACACAGCCGTAAGAGAGGACCCCTCGATGAATCTGGCCGCCGTAGAGGAGATGGAGAGTCGCTTCCCCGATGGTGATGTGGTGCTGATTGAGTCGGGTGGCGACAACCTGACACTCACATTCAGCCCCGCACTTGTCGATTTCTTTATCTATGTGATAGATGTGGCGGCGGGCGACAAGATTCCACGCAAGGATGGGCCGGGGATATCGCACTCCGACATACTCGTAATCAACAAATTTGACCTCGCACCATATGTCAATGCCGACCTCGACGTTATGCGTCGTGACTCAAAGGCGATGCGTGGCAACAAACCCTTCGTTTTCACGAACTGTATGACGGGCGAGGGCATAGCCGAGCTTACCGAGATGATACGGCGTATGGCTCTGCTCGACCACATAACACCCTCACGGAACGATGATTAGCGATTGGCACAAGGCCGACAACGACACCAACACTCCGCACAATGCCGACACCAACACTCCGCACGAGGTGCTGCGTTACATCAGTCCGACACCCTACGCCCGACTCGGCACGACGGGCAAGTCGGGTTTTCTGCGGCTCGGCTTCGAGTGCGACGCCAGCGGGCGGACAATACTTCGCGACTGGGAACGCCGCGTGCCACTCATCGTGCAGCAGGCTCTCTACTTCGACGAGCAGTTGCCCGATATGGCGTGTGTCTATATACTCTCGTCGGGAGGCCCCAACCTCGATGGCGACCGCTACGAGCAACTATTCACGCTGCGACGCGGAGCAATGGTACACCTCTCGACGGGTGCCGCCACGAAGATTGCCGAGATGCGTCACAACTACTCCTCGCTGCGGCAACATATACGCCTGGAAGAGGGCTCCTATCTGGAGTATCTGCCCGAGCCGGTGATACCCTGCCGGCACTCGCGTTACATATCCGACACGCAGATAACCATAGCTCACTCGGCGGTGTTGCTCTATGGCGAGATATACCTCCCCGGACGGCGACACTACGGGCGTGGCGAGAGGTTTGAGTATGACCTGCTGTCGGTGGCTATGCGTGTAGAGAGGGAGGATGGCGAACTGCTCTTTCGCGAGAAATTTACAGTTGAACCACACCGACACCACCCGCAGCGGAGAGGTGCTATGGGAGAATACGAGATATTTGCCAATGTGGTGCTTATAGCCGATGAGCCGATAGCCGACGACATATATAACGCCACCACGCCCGCAATAGACCACGCCGAGGAACTGCTCTACGGCATCACGCGGCTGCCCAACCACTGCGGCGTGCAGCTCAAGGTGCTGGGCAACAGCACCGACAAGGTAAAACGGCTGGTGCGTCACTTTGCATCGCGAGTGAGGCAGAGGGTGAAGCACAAGCCTTTGAGAGATGATTTTGTTTGGAGATAAATTACTGATATGGAAGAGATTAAGACATTAGAAGCGGAGTCTGCGGAGCAGACCACCCGCAGCGTGATAGACGAACTTCTACGGGGTGCCGGGCAGGTGATGTTTCAGAATAATGTATGGACCGGACTGTTCTTCCTGATAGCCATATTCTGGGGCTCGCTGCGTGAGGGCGAGATGATGGTGGCGTGGGGAGCATTGCTCGGTCTTGCGACATCGTCGGTTACGGGCCACATCTTGCGACTCCCCGCCGCCGACGGCCGTCAGGGGTTGTGGGGCTTCAACGGCATATTGGTCGGCTGTGCCTTTCCGACATTTTTAGGCGAAACGACAGGTATGTGGATAGCCCTTATAATATGTGCTGCGATGACTACCTGGGTGAGGTCGGGGCTGAACAATGTGATGGCTCCGTGGAAGGTGAACTCCTTCACCTTTCCCTTTGTGCTTTGCACCTGGATATTCCTCCTCGCTGCACGAGCCATGCAGGGCATACCCATCGACGATATGTCCACGCCCTCGCTACCCTCGCACTTCACCTCGCTATCGACAATTCCGCCATTGCACCTGCTGGAATATTGGCTCAAAGGCGTGGCACAGGTCTTTCTGATTAACTCGTGGGAGGCGGGTCTGCTCATACTGATAGGTCTGGCGGCGAATGACCGCTGGGCGGCATTGTGGGCGGCGATAGGCTCTGCTGTGGCGTTGCTCTGTGCCATAGCGTTCCGGGCCGCAGGCAACGATGTGGCAGGAGGCCTGTATGGATTCAGCCCCGTACTCACTGCCATAGCCCTCGCCACAGTCTTCTACAAACCCAACTGGCGGTCGGCACTATGGTCGCTGATGGGCATCATAGTAACGGTCTTTGTGCAGGCGGCGATGAATATTGTTATGCAGCCGATAGGCATACCCACCCTCACAGGCCCCTTCTGCGTGGCGACGTGGTTGTTCCTGCTGCCTATGATACGCCTCGACTATCAGACCGAGCTGGACCACTCGAACTGGAGTGTCGAGAACAAGCCGCACCTCGCACGACACAGCTCAAAAAAGCCGAAATAATAGGATTTCTCCAAATGATATTACTCCTGTTCCGAAGAGTTTCCAACGATTAAAAAACTTACGTTATGCATATGTCAGACGCCCTTATCTCGCCCTCAGTAGCTGCTGTGGCGGGAGTTGTGGCTGTGAGCCTCATAGCCGTAGCCATACAGAATTGCACTGCAAAAGCCTCAACACTCAACCCCGCACGCCGCGAGTATCTCTTTCCGCTTATGGGCGTGCTGGGGGCATTCATCTTCGCCGCACAGATGATAAACTTCACGATTCCCGGCACGGGGTCAAGCGGTCATATCGTGGGAGGCATACTGCTTGCCGCCATACTCGGCCCCTGGCCCGCCTTCCTGACACTATCGTCGGTGCTGATTATTCAGGCTCTGATATTTGCTGATGGCGGCATTCTGGCTCTCGGCTGCAACATAATAAATATGGCGGCTATGTCGTGCCTCGTCGCCTACCCCATATTTTTCAGAACGCTGGTATGCCCCAACGCCTCTGCGGCGAGGATAAGTGCAGCCTCCATCATCGCCTCTGTCATCGCCCTGATGCTGGGTGCGGCAGCTCTGTCGGCCGAGACAGCTCTGTCGGGCGTGGCAGCACTCCCCATGCGGCAGTTTCTGGTCTATATGGTCGTCATACATCTCGTCATAGGCTTCGGCGAGGGTATCGCTACGGCCGCCGTTCTCGCCATTGTGAGGCACTACCGCCCCGATATACTCTTCGAGAACAACCTCGGCACGACAAGGCCTACCGTCGCACGCCGTACGGCACGCGTCATATCACTCTTTGCCATTGCCGCCCTCATCATCGGAGCATCGTTCTCGTGGGTCGCTTCGTCAAAGCCCGACGGCTTGGAGTGGTCTATCGAAAAGGTGGCCGACAATACGACACTCGCCAACCCCGACACCCACTATCACCGCATAGCGGCACAGATGCAGGAGCAGACGGCTCTGATGCCCGACTACGACACCTCGCTGGCGGGCATACTGGGTAGCGGAGCTATCATTCTGGGGGTCTTTGTCATAGCCTATATATTCCGTTATCAGCCCCGACGATGAGCCGGCGGCTATACGAGGCTCTGCATCTGATAGATGCCACAGAGCATACAGCACGCCAGAAAACGCCCCTTGCACAGATAGATGCGAGGGCGAAGATGGTCGTGCTGCTCACATTTCTGCTCACGATGCTCTCGCTGCCCGTCGAGAGGCTCTCCGAGCTGATGCTCTTTGCCATATATCCAATCACTATGGCGGCAGCTGCCGGTATTGGCTATGGTCAGCTGCTGCGACGGTCACTCATCATCATACCCTTCGTGGCCCTCATAGCTCTGCCCAACATCCTCTATCAGCGTGAGCCTGTGCTGGTGGAAGGTGGCGTGGTCATCACGCGTGGCTGGATAACACTCCTCGCAATCACTCTGCGAGGCGTACTCGCAGTGCAGGGCGTGGTGGTGATGATAGCCTCTACGGGTCTTTATGGCACTTGTCGGGCGATGCAGAGGCTGGGAGTGCCATATATTCTGGCCTCGCAGATATATCTCACACTGCGTTACATACGCCTGATGGTCGAGCAGGCTCTCCACCTGCAACAGGCTGTGGAGTCGCGTCTGTTTAGTCGCAAAACCCTGCCGCTGACACTCTGGGCAAGGCTTACGGGGCGGCTTCTCCTCCTCTCCATTGGGCGGGGCGAGGCTGTGGGGCGTGCTATGGCCTCGCGAGGCTTTGTCGGGCAGATGCCACAACTACCCTACCACCACACCAGACGATGGCGACGAAGGGACAGCGTTTATCTTGTGGTGTGGTGCTGCACGCTGCTCTGCCTGCGTGTGCTGCACTTCGCCGAGATGATTTTTTAGTTTCGGAATTATCTATTTTAGGCTTGTTGCTAAAAAATAGATTCTCACGCATTTGTTTTTCGTCACTCTGAGAGAGGCTTGCCGACCGTGAGAGTCTAAAAACAAATGCTCAGAATGACGTTACAAGCCTAAATGATATAATTCCGTTTAGTTTTATGCTATGCACCACTACCTGACATTCAATGACATACACTTCCACTACCCCCACGCCGAGGAGGCTCTGCGGGGTGTGTCGTTCACGCTGCACCACGGCGAGCACGTCGCCATAGCAGGTGCTAACGGAGCCGGCAAATCGACCCTGCTGATGCTCTGCAACGGCCTGCTGATGCCCACCTCGGGATGGGTCGATGTGGGAGGCGTGAGGCTCACCGAGCAGAGCCTGCAAACCATTCGCCAGCAGGTGGGGCTTATCTTTCAGGATGCCGACAATCAGCTCTTTATGCCTACCGTCGAGGAGGATATTGCCTTCGGGCCGTCACTTATGCACCTCACCGACGAGGAGGTCGCAACACGCACCTCGCAGGCGATGCACGAGGTAGGCATCGAGCATCTGCGGGGGCGTGAGCCGCACTCATTGTCGGGTGGCGAGAAGCGGCGTACAGCCATAGCTACGGTGCTGGCGATGACACCCTCCATTCTGCTGCTTGACGAGCCTACGACAGGTCTTGACCCCAGATCGCGGCGGCAGCTGATAGCGTTGCTGCGGAGCTTCCGGCACACGATGCTCATAGCCACGCACGATATGGATATGATAGCCGACCTCTGCCCCCGCACGATACTTCTGAACGAGGGTGTGGTGGCGGCAGATGCACCTACGGAGAAGATTTTTGACGATGCTTCACTGCTGGAAAGGTGCGGATTGGAGAGGCCCCTATCGTGGCAGGCGAGGGAGTTTTAAGAGTCGGTCACAGCGGTCGATGACCCACAGCAGAACCACGCCGACAAGCACTCCCGCCGCCGACTCGAACAGTCGCAGGGCACAGTTTGTCAGGGGGTTCATATCGGGTTCTATCTGCGTGATTAGCAGGATGATGATAAGCGTGATGGTGGCTATGCGGCTCTTCGTGTAGATGCCTATCATCATACACAGCATCTCCAGCAGAAACACCGCACACAACATTCCGAAGATGGTGAAATGAAACAGTTTAAGATAGATGTAGCCGATAACCACGCCGATAAACGTTCCCAGCGTACGCATCCACGCAGGACGCAGGGCATCGCGGTAGTTGCCCGACTGCAAGACGATGACCACCGAGGTACACGAAAGCAGTGCTCCCATCCACTGCGACACCCGATGAAACGAACCTGTAACATATACGCCCACAAGGTAGGCGACATAGATTCCGACACACGAGGTGAGCAGCACCACGATATTTATACGCGAGAAGGCCCTCGCAAGGGCAGAGTAAAGCGTAGAGAGGATAGTTTTCATAGCGTAAAGTTTATTGCATCAGAGGCAATAAACGAGCCGAAAACGAGATGAAAGATAAAAGATGAAAGAGCAAAGAGTTGTGACTCTAAATATCTTTCCTCTTTGCTCTTTTATCTTTACTCTTGTTTCACGTCGCAGACCTTCGTGAGGCCTCTCTCCGCGGCTAACTTCTCCATCAGAGCATACGCCTCGTCGTAGTCGTTGCGTATCTCGCCATCGAGAATGGCATTCTTGATTATCTCCTTCATCTCGCCGATGATGTTGCATGGCTGCAAGGCGTAGCACTTCATAATGATATCGCCCGTGATGGGGGGCTGGAAGTTGCGGATACGGTCGCGTTCCTCCAAATCCTTCATCTTGCGACGCACCAGCTCGAAGTTGGCAAGATAACGCTTCACCTTGGCATCAATGCCCGATGTGATGTCGGCCTCGCACAGCGTCATCAGCTTTTCCACATCGTCGCCCGCCTCAAACAACAGACGCCTTACGGCCGAGTCGGTGACCATATCCTCGGACAGGATAATGGGTCGCAGATGCAGATAGACCATCTTCTGCACGAACTTCATAGGCTCGCCCAACGGCAGTTTCAGGCGGCGGAAGATATCGCGTACCATCTTCGAGCCGACAACCTCGTGCTGGTGGAACGTCCAGCCTATATTCTTGTCGTAGGCCTTCGTCAGCGGCTTGGCTATGTCGTGCAGCACAGCCGCCCAGCGTAGCCACAAATCGTCACTTCGGCGTGCCACATTATCCAGCACTTTCAGCGTGTGGCGGAAGTTATCCTTATGGGCGTGGTTGCCCACCCTCTCAACGCCGCACAGGCGTTCCATCTCCGGAAAAATCAACTCCAGCAGACCCGTCAGATGCAGCAGGTCGAAGCCGATAGAGGGCACAGGCGAGAGAACTATCTTATTGAGTTCCACCTGAATACGCTCCTTCGACACTATCTTGATGCGTTCCTTGTTGCGGGCGATGGCATCGAAGGTCTCCTCCTCGATATCGAAGCCCAGCTGCGTGGCAAAGCGTATGGCTCGCATCATACGCAGGGGGTCGTCCGAGAAGGTTATATCGGGGTCGCAGGGCGTACGGATAATGCAGTCCTCCAGGTCGTACATACCCTCAAAGGGATCCACCAGCTCGCCAAACCTATCGCCGTTCAGACACCACGCCATAGCGTTTATGGTGAAGTCGCGGCGACGCTGATCATCCTCCAGCGAGCCCGGCTCAACGGTCGGCTTGCGAGAGTCGTGGGTATAGGACTCCTTGCGGGCCCCCACAAACTCAACCTCCGTACCTCCGGCACGCACCATAGCCGTTCCGAAGGTCTTGAATACCGACACCTTGCCCCGCACCTCGCGACCCAGAGCCTCGGCAACCTCTATACCGCTGCCCACAACCACGACATCGATGTCAGTCGAGGGGCGACGCAGATAGTAGTCACGCACATAGCCGCCCACGACATAGGCCTCAACGCCGAGCCTATCGACGATGGCGGATATCTTGCGGAAGATGGGGTTTGAGAGTGCTTTATTATCGTTCATCGGCATCGTCTTTACGCTGTTTTACATTGCTTTACGCTATCGCACCGTGACACTATCGCACAAGGCAACGGCGGTATAGTTGAACGGTATTTTCCAGACCGAGATAGAGTGCATCGGCGATGAGGGCGTGACCGATGGATACCTCGTCACACCACGCTATGCGTTCGGCAAAATATTTCAGATTTTCGAGGCTCAAATCGTGACCTGCATTCAGACCCAGACCCACCCTGCGGGCAGCCTCGGCAGCCTCCACATAGGGAGCAATAGCAGCCTCACGGTCAGCCTTATAGCCTGCGGCATAGGCCTCCGTATAGAGCTCCACGCGTTGCGTGCCGCACGCCGCAGCCGCCTCGACCATCTCGACCACAGGATCGACAAAGATAGAGGTGCGTATGCCGGCATCGTTGAAGCGGGCACATATATCACGCAAAAACTCGGCATTGCGAATGGTATCCCAGCCGGCATTCGAGGTGATAGCGTCCTCGGCATCGGGGACAAGCGTAACCTGTGCGGGGCGTACCTCCATAACCAGATCGACGAAGCTCGGAATGGGGTTACCCTCGATGTTCAGCTCGGTGGAGATGGCCGCCTTCAACTCTCGCACATCGGAGTAGCGTATGTGGCGGGCATCGGGACGCGGATGCACGGTGATACCCTCGCCGCCAAAGCGTTCGATATCGAGTGCCGCCTTCAACAGATTGGGCACATCGCCGCCGCGTGAATTGCGTAGTACGGCAATCTTATTTACGTTTACACTTAACTTTGTCATAAAATCGTTATATTTGCATCATAGTTGGTCGTCAAAAGATTTTTTGACGATGTAAAGTTACTTATTTTTTTTGACGAAGAGGATGAAAATCTTACTTTTTTCCCGTCCGCAGGTAAAACTCACTGCCGACGACATCGACAAACTCTTCTCACTCGTTGAGAATCACGGTTTTAGCTACGCCATAAACAGCGAGTTCGCCGCTATGGTGCAGTCGCTGACATCCCGCACCATAGCCCCCGAGGCGATATACGAGGGCGAGGTGGAGTGCGACGATGAGGATGCTCTGATGCTCTGCTGCGGAGGCGATGGTACGCTGCTCGAAGGTGTGCATCGTCTGAAAAATAAGTCGATAGCCATAGCTGCCATCAACTTCGGACATCTGGGATTTCTCACAGCCGCCACACGCGAGGGTATAGAGGAGTTGTTTGCCGACATCGCAGAGCATAGGCTGCGTATCGAGAGTCGTTCGATGCTCGCCATAGAGGGCATACGTCAGGCAGGCGGTGTGGTGACGGCTCTGAACGAGGTGGCGGCACAGCGTCTGGAGGCTACAATGCTCAACATCGAGGCGAGTGTGAACGGGCAGACCGTAGCACATTACAACGGCGATGGCGTGATTGTCGCAACACCCACAGGCTCAACAGCTTACTCATTGAGTGCGGGAGGCCCTGTCGTGGCACCTGCCTGCGGTTGTTTCCTCCTTACGCCGCTGGCTCCGCACAACTTCGGAATGCGTCCCGTAGTGGTCCCCGACACAGCAGAGATTATGCTCGACATAACGGCTCGTCACGGCGAGGCGATGCTCTCGATAGACAACCGCACATACCGCATCGGCGAGGGCGAGAAAATCACTATCCGCAAGGCCGCAGAGTCGGTTTTATTGGTACTGCCACACAATATATCGTTCTACGAGACGTTACATAGCAAGATGATGTGGGATACCGACATCCGCAACCGGTAACTTTATCGCAGATAAAAAGAGCAAAAAAATGCTAAAAACGGCTTCTGGCCAGATAATATTCTCGCCTGAAAGTCGTTTTTATGTATAAAAACGGGAAAATACTTTATTTTCCCACTAAAATTACCTACATTTGCCGATTGTATGAACGCAGAGAGAAAAATACCGCAGCACCTCGCCCTCATTATGGACGGCAACGGCCGTTGGGCTACGCTTCGTGGAAAGCAACGCAGCGAGGGTCACATAGCAGGTATGGAGGCTCTGCGAACAACCGTACGCAATGCCGCCGAGATGGGTGTGAAGTACCTCACCGTCTATGCCTTCTCGACCGAGAACTGGGGTCGCCCGCAGGAGGAGGTCGATGCTCTGATGGAGCTTATATGCAAGGGCGTGGAGATGGAGTCGGCACAGCTCATCGAGAACGGCATCAAGGTAATAGCCATTGGCGACAGAAGCCGCTTCTCGGCAAAGGTGCGTGAGGCTATCGGCAAGATTGAGCAGATGACGGCACAGGGTGAACAGATGACACTCATCCTTGCCCTGAACTACTCGTCACGCAGTGAGCTTACAACGGCCGTAAAGAGCATAGCCGAGAGGGTGAAGCGTGGCGAGTTGCAGTGTGAGGCGATTGACGAGAGCCTTATCTCGGAGGCACTCTATACGGCTGCGATACCCGACCCCGACCTGATTATCCGCACCAGCGGAGAGTGTCGGTTGAGTAACTTCCTGCTCTGGCAGGCATCGTATGCCGAGCTGTACTTTACCGAGGTGTTGTGGCCCGACTTCGACCGCAAGGCGTTGGAGGAGGCGTTGGAGGCGTACGCAAAGCGTGACAGACGCTACGGATTGGTGAAATAGAGGTAAAACAGATTTGACTGGAAACTTTTAGATAGATGAAATACCTGATTAACAGACTTATAGCGACAACAGCAATACTGCTCTTTGCGGTGTTGCCCTCTGTTGCTCAAAATGTAACGACAAACGGCAGTGCGGAGGCAGCCGCATCAGATACACAGGCACAGGAGAGGCGTGAGGAGTTCAAGCAGACTCTCTTCGATGCCAACACTCCCGTAGTGAAGATGGAGGGCGAGCCTCGCCTCTACTACATTCGCGATGTGAATGTGAACGGCGTGGAGCATCTCGACAAGAATCAGCTGCGTATCTCGGCGGGTCTTATCCCCGGCGACTCGATATATCTGCCGAGTGACTATATCTCGAACTCTATCGCCCGTCTGTGGAATCAGCGTTATTTCTCGGATGTGAAAATCGGTGCTACGATTGACGGCGACAGCCTCGATGTGGAGATTTTCCTCAAAGAACGCCCACGAGTATATAACTGGAGCTTCGCCGGCGAGGGTATCGGCCGTTCAAAGCAGAAGGATTTGGAGGAGCAGCTCAAATTAAAACGAGGTACCGAGCTCTCGGACTATGTGATTGACAAGAACGAGAAGCTCATCAAGAAGCACTTCTCGGATAAGGGTTTCCGCAATGTGGAGGTGACGACAGTCGTCGAGAATGACTCGCTGATTGACAACGCTGTGAATGTGACATTCAACATCGCCCGCAACGACAAGGTGCGAATCGGCGAAATCACCTTCTCGGGCAACGAGCAGTTTGACGACAAGCGTCTGCGTAAGACCTTCAAGAAGACACACCAGAAGTCCATCAACTTCCTGCGTAACACCAAGTTCAAGGAGGAGGACTACAAGGAGGACAAGAACCTCCTGCTCGACTTCTACAACTCGCGAGGCTACCGCAACGCGACAATCCTCTCGGACTCAATCTACAAGATTGGCAACAACCGCATAGGCATACACCTCGATGTGGCCGAGGGCGAGAAGTTCTATATCCGCGATGTGAAGTGGGTGGGTAACTCGGTATATGAAACCGACTACCTGCAACGCTTCTTCAGCGTCAAGAAGGGCGACGTGTACGACAAGAAGTCGATGCACAAGCGTCTGGGCGTGGGTCGCGAGGTGGACCCCGAGCAGCAGTCGGTATCGAGCTTCTACCAGAACAGCGGTTACCTGATGTCACAGATTGACCCTACGGAGGTTGTCGTAGGCAAGGACTCTATCGATATGGTTATCAACATCTTCGAGGGTAAGCCCTTCACCATCAACGAGGTAGGCATCTCGGGTAATGTGCGTGTCGATGATGAGGTTATCCGCCGCGAGCTGGCTATCTACCCGGGTATGCTGTACGACCGTTCGCTGTTGATGTACACGCTGCGTCAGCTGATGGGTATGGGTCACTTCGACCCCGAGGCGTTGCAGCCCGACGTGCAGCCCGTGAGTGACGAGCTGGTGAATGTGAACTTCCCGCTGACCGAGCAGGCCAGCGACCAGTTCAACATCGCCGGTGGTTGGGGCTCAGGCTCGTTTGTGGGTTCGGTAGGTATCACGCTGAACAACCTCTCGACGCGTAACCTCTTCAAGAAGGGAAAATGGACTCCCTACCCTATGGGACAGAATCAGCGTCTTTCAATATCGGGACAGACCAACGGTACTTACTATAAGGCTATCTCGGCGAGCTTCACCGACCCGTGGGTGGGTGGTCGCAAGCCTAACTCGCTGACAATATCGGCACACTGGTCGGAGCAGAACGACGCATACTATATCTGGCAGTCGGCGACGATGTACTTCCGTACGCTGGGTATCGCCGCAGGTCTGGGTAAGCGTCTGAAATGGCCCGACCCCAACTTCACACTCTACTTGGAGGCTCAATATCGCCGCTACGCCCTCAACAACTGGGACTACTTCATCATGAAGGATGGTGTGGCGAATGAGGTGTCGGTGAAGGTGGCATTCTCGCGTTCGACAGTCGATCAGCCCATCTACCCGCGTAGAGGCTCGGAGTTCTCGTTCGTGGGTACTTTCACACCACCCTACTCGGCGTGGGACGGCCGCGATTACAGCGACCAGACGATGTCCGACAAGGTGCGTTACAAGTGGATTGAGTATCACCGCTGGCAGTTGAAGGCCCGCTGGTTCCAGACTCTCTCGCGTGACGAGAAGCTGGTCCTGATGGCTGGTGCCGAGATGGGATTCTTGGGTCACTACAACAAGCATAAGCTCTCGCCGTTCCAGCGTTTTGAGGTCGGTGGTGACGGTATGAGTGGATACACTATCTATGGTGTGGATATCATCGGTCTGCGTGGTTATGAGGATGGTGCTTTGGATCCCGTAGGAAGTAATTATTCTATGGCATACAATAAATATACTATGGAGTTACGTTATCCTGTTATACTGAAGCCTTCATCGCAGATTTTCGTACTCGGCTTCCTGGAGGGTGGTAACGGTTTCGCCTCGTGGAGAGATTTCTCGCCCTTCAAGATTAAGCGTTCAGCCGGTTTCGGCGTGAGAATCTATCTGCCGGTGGTTGGTCAGCTGGGTCTCGACTGGGGTTGGGGATTTGATGCACCCGCAGGCGGCACAAAACGCAGCGGAAGCCAGTTCCACTTCACTATGGGCCAGTCATTCTAACCCGGGGGCAGAGGGGCAGAGTGTTTTCCGGCGGAGGAGCAAGTGGTTTTCCAATGGCGGAGCAAGAAGTTTTTGGCGGCGGAGCAAAGTTAATACCTTCGAGAGCAGGCAAGGGCTTTGTTGATAAGGTGGAGATATTGGGATTTTGGAATTATTTGTGTATATTTGTATTAGTAACCATAAAACTATTTGGCTTATGAAACGATTGATTTTAGCGGTGGCCCTTATGCTGGGCATCACAACGGTTTCGGCACAGAACTTTGCCGTAGTAGATAGCGAGAAGATTTTCAAGTCAATAGCAGCATACAACGAAGCTATTACAGAGCTTGACAAGCTGGCCGAGCAGTATCAGGAGGCTGTGGATGCCCGATTTGAGCAGGTTGAGAACCTCTATAACGCCTATATGGATCGTCGCGAGACCCTCTCGGAGGCGTCACAGAAGGCCAACGAGGATAACATCCTGAAAAAGGAGCAGGAGGCACAGGAGTATCAGGAGTCGTTGTTCGGCACCGAGGGCGAGCTGATGAAGAAGCGTCTGGAGCTTATCCAGCCCATCCAGCAGAAGGTGTTTGCCGCAATCGAGGAGTATGCCGCAGCGAAGGGTATCGATATGATTATCGACACGGCACAGAACGCCACGATGCTCTACCACTCGGCAAAGGCCGACCACACACAGGCGGTGATTGACCTCTTGAAGACGAAATAATGAAGAGATAACTATACACACTAATAAAAAATTATGAAAAACGTATTGAAACTAACCCTTGCGGTTGTTATGGTGATGTGCTCTACATCACTTTTCGCACAGAAGTTCGGTCGCATCAACTCACAGGAGATTTTTGCAAGTATGCCCGAGACAAAGACTGCCGAGACAGAGTTGCAGGCCTATGCACAGGAGTTGAGCGCACAGATTGAGACTCTTCAAGTTGAGTTCAACACCAAGTATCAGGAGTATCAGAAGAATGAGGCTACCTGGAACGAGTCTATCAAGCAGCTTAAAAACAAAGAATTGGTTGATATCGACAACCGCATCCGCGAGTTCCAGCAGATGGCACAGCAGGATATGATGAAGAAGCAGGAGGAGTTACTGGCTCCCATCCGCGACAAGGCTACAAACGCTATCAACGAGGTGGCAAAGGCTGGTGGCTACATCTTCGTATATGATGTTACCACAGGTGCTATGGCATACCTCGACGAGGCAGTGGTTACCGACCTCGGCCCCGCAGTGCGTACAAAGTTGGGTATTACAGAGCCCGTTGCAAGCACAGCTCCCGCGAAGTAATCGCCCGAAAGATTTTAAGTTAAACAATAACAAAGGGCTGCCAAGTGATTGGTAGCCCTTGTTGTATATAAATATAGGTGTCGTTACGACTGACCTGACCCCTACCCTCTGACAAAGTCAAGCAGAGCCTCGGCACACGCCTCGGGTTGCTCGATAAAGCCCATGTGTCCCGAATTGTCGAGCCACGCAACACTCGCCTGCGGATGGGCAGCAACCATAGCCTCGGCAACCTCAACGGGGATATAGTTATCCATACGCCCCAAGATAAAGAGCTGACGCACAGCCGACTGACGCAACATATCGTTCTGGTCCTTGCGGAGAATCATACCCTCCAACAGTGCCACGATGCCCTCATCGTCGGTGATATGCACCTGCTCGACCAAGTCGTCGATATAATCTCTCAAACGGCGGCGATTCTGCTCGGCAAAGCCCGCCGCAGGGGCTACCGAAGCCAGCATATCCTTCTTGCCCGCCTGCACCAGAGCTATCTCGCGGCGGCGATTCTCCACCTTCTCGGCCGTATCGGCATTGGGAGTCGAGGAGAGCAACACCACGCCGTCAAGCCTCTCGGGATACTTCTCGCAGAAGGCCAGCGAGATATAGCCACCCATAGAGTGCCCCACCAGCGTTATGCGTTCCACGCCCATAGCATCGAGCATATCGTGCAGCACATCGGCCATCAACTCCATAGTGTGCTTCTCGGCCACCACATCCGACACGCCGTGACCGGGGATATCGACCGTGATGACACGCACCGAAGGCGTGAGCAACGGCAAGAAATCGTCCCACACATACATTGACTCCAAATAGCCGTGCAGCAACACGACACACTTATCGCCCTTTCCGGAGTCGGCAACGTGCAACATCGCCGGGCCCGCCATAATAAAGTTCTCTTTCATCTGTTTGTTGGTTTTTCTGTCGGTAAAATTAGCGATTTTTTCGCAATGTACCACATTTTGCACGGCGAGAAAAGAGTGGTGTGCGACAGGTTTATTTGTGATAAAAAATGGTTATTCTGTTTATTTTCTGCGAATTTTAGGATAATTAGCAGCAATTTGAACTATCTTTACAAAGAGTTAAATTTACATTTGCCAATTTTACTAATCTCAAAAACAAAAAACAATGACACCTGATTTTGCGTGGAAAATAATGTTACAACTTATGCCCACTATGCTGTTGGCCGGATATTACTTATTTTCGATATTATTCCACAACTTTAATGTCAAGTGGCGTGAGATATTTACTTTCGCCTTTTGGAAAAATCTCGTATACAGCGTGCGGGTGTGGCTTGAATTGTTGGGAGGCATCTTGTTTCTGTATTGGTCGTACCATAATCTTTGCAATTTTTTGGAGGCCAACTTATAAATAGACGGACTTTATCAGTGGGCAATCAGCGTGCAATCGGCAGGCGAGAATAAAAAACGGAACTGCCGATGCAGAACGCACCGACAGTTCCTCCCTCAACTAATACAATTATCTTGCAACTATAAAGCTGCCAACTTTGAAATAATGGCCTGCATCTCGCCATACTGGCTCTCCATACTCTGCAACAGCTTGTACTGTGCACGAGTGCGAACAAGGTTGTGGTCGGCATAAGCCGTCTTGTAGTACTTGTCGCCATCGATGTAGTCCATCAGAAAACGCAACACCTGCTCAAAGGTGATGTAGCGGCCCGAGAAGGCCAGCCAATCAAGCTCACTCTGAGTCATCGTGGCACGCTGCTCCGAGAGGTAACCCTCGGCATAGGCCCGGAACATATCGAGGCTCATCCCGACATTGTCCAGACACTTATCATCTTCGGCTCCCGTATTGGTGTAGGAACGAATAGCATCGCCAAAGTCGTTCAGCGAGGTGGAGCTCATAACCGTATCGAGGTCGATGGCACACAACACCTTGCCTGTGGGTTTGTCGAAGAGTATATTGCTGATTTTTGTGTCGTTATGTGTAACGTGTGTGGGAATGGTGCCATTCTCGACCAGAGCCCAGAACGACATCATCTCCTCGCGGCGGGCCTCAATCCACGAAATCTCCTCCTGCACCTCCTTGACGCGGCCAACGGGGTCGGCAGCGATAGTGGCGTCCCACTGCTGGAAACGCCAGCGGATATTATGAAAACCCTTGATAGTCTCGTTCAGCGGCTTGTCGAAGTCCGAGAGCAGAGCCTGAAAACGGCCGATGCCCACACCACCCTGATAGGCCAGCTCCACAGAGTCGGCACGGTCGTAGCTCAACGTGTCGGCGATGAAGAGGCATACAGCCCAGAAGTTACCCTCATCCTCGACATAGAGCTTGCCATCCTTGGCAGGGATGACCGTCAGCGTCTCACGCATAGGGTCCTCAACCTTTGACTTTATATGCTCGGTAACGGCCTTGATATTATCCATCATACCCGGCACATCAGGGAAGACAACGTGGTTTTTGCGTTGCAGGATGTAGTCGGGAGCGTCGCCCTCGGTACGCACGACAAAAGTATCGTTGATGAAACCCTCGCCGAGAGGCTTGATGCTCTCAATGACACCCTCAATAGCAAACTGTGCGGCAATAGCCAGCAATTTTTCGTTATTCATAGTTTTTGTTTTTCTCTATACAAAATCAATCTCGCAGGGCCATACCACTGCATCCTCGATGGCACGATGCGGCATCGTCACCACCATCTGCACGCCGCGGGCGTTGCTCCTCAGCCCCATAGCCGTCAGCGGCACCACTATCACATACCACCGCTTATGCCCACTCTGGAAGCTGAAATAGCGTATCTCCTTACGGTCCACACCCTTGAAGTAGATGTGTGCATCGCTGCCCAACTCAATCTCCCTCTCGCCGTTGTCAATCTCTAACGAGAATGTCTCCGCATAGGCTTCGGCATCGGGCTCTATACTCTCGCCGTCAAAGTCGCCACAAGAGACCTCGAACATGGCGGTAAAGGCCGTATCGGAGTGGGCTATGCGTAGCAATGCATCGTTGCACACCACACCCTCCTCCTCACTCTGCGGGCCCAGCGGCATAACCTTATCACGCAACACCAATCGCAACTCGTCATCGTGCAGGCACTCCAAGTTACGGACAAAACAGACCTCGTAGTGGTATCTGTTATGTTTGTTTTTCGTGGCGTTCATCGCTGAAAACAGAGGTTTGTTGTTTTTACAAGTAACAACGCGAATTCAAAAATAACACATAATGATGAAAAACGCAAGTTTTTTTCACAACAACGCAAGTTTTTTTCATAACTTTGTGATTATATATGTAAAAAAATCGCCAGCAGGTGTAGTTTTCAGTGCCCTTGCAGCGACTAATTAAGAGAGTGTATTTTTAACAAAACGATAAAATGAACTTACTATCTGTAAAAAACATTACCAAACATTATTCGGGTCACACCGCCCTCAGCGATGTGTCGCTGGATGTGCCACAGGGCTCTATCTATGGCCTGCTGGGACCCAATGGTGCCGGTAAATCGACACTTATACGTGTCATCAACCGTATCACGATGCCCGACGAGGGTAGCGTCATCTTCGATTCACACCCCATCACCAATGAGGATATCTACCAGATTGGCTACCTGCCCGAGGAGAGAGGCCTCTACAAGAAGATGAAGGTGGGCGAGCAGGCCCTCTTCTTCGCACGCCTCAAAGGACTCTCACGCAAGGATGCCCTGAAAGCCCTCAAAGAGTGGTTCGTACGCTTCGGCATCGAGTCGTGGTGGGACAAGAAGGTGGAGGACCTGTCGAAGGGTATGGCCCAGAAGGTGCAGTTTATCACTACCGTACTGCACCGCCCCAAGCTGCTCATCTTCGACGAGCCCTTCTCTGGTTTCGACCCCATCAACGCCAACCTGTTGAAGCAGGAGATTCTGCGTCTCAGGGACGAGGGTGCTACGGTGATTTTCTCGACTCACAACATGGCCTCGGTGGAGGAGATTTGCGACCATATCACGCTGATTAACAAGTCGAAGAACATCCTGTCGGGCTCGGTGGATGAGGTGCGTCGCCGCTTTGGTGAGAATGTCTTTGAGCTGACCTATGGCGGAGTATCGGCCGAGGAGATGCAGCAACTGTTGCAGCCCATTGCCGATGTTTTGAGTATGACCCCCATTGCCGACTCGCCCTACGATATCTGCCGCGTGAGGTTGAACGACGGCGTGCAGGTGCGTGATGCCATAGCGAAGGTGAACGATGCCGTTGAGCTGCGTTCGTTCCGCGAGGTTATCCCGAGTATGAACGAGATATTTATCCGTGCCGTAGAGGGTTCGTTGTAAATTCAACCGACGCACGAAGCAAGGGCAGAGGGCAATTTTATTTGCACTATGCCTTGCAAGAAGGAGGAAAAGCCGACCTTGTGTCGGATTAAAATTCAAAATTATTTGGCTGATGCCAAACCGAGAGTAATCAAACTTGTTTGAATTGCAGATTTAATCAAAGAGTAGCATTAAAGATTATGAACAAGATAAAGATAATTATTGCTCGTGAGTTCAACGAGCATGTGAGAAACAAGACCTTCATCATCACCACGATACTGATGCCGGTGCTGATGATTTTGATGATGGCGACACCAACGCTTATAATGCTCTTCGCAACGGGCGATGAGAAGGAGTTGCTGGTGATTGACGAGAGTGGTCTGATGGCCGAGAAGCTGGAGAATACCGACGAACTGCGTTTCACGCCCACCGACCTCTCCTTGTCGGAGGCTCGTGCCAACACCGAGGTCTTCGGCGTGCTGTGGATAGGTCAGAACATTGTCGATGAGCCTACGCAGGCACAGCTCTACACCAACTCTTCGTCATCAATGTCGATGGAGGAGAACATATCGTCACAGATTGAGAAGGTGGTTGAGAAGGAACGCCTGAGCCGTTACAATATCGACAACCTTGAACAGATAATGAAGGATGTGGAGGCCAATGTGGTGCTGACGACCTATCGCAATGACCAGACCTCGGAGTCAGGCGAAGCCGAGGAGGCTACATCGTCGGGAGTCGCTTATATGCTGGGTCTGGTGCTGGGTATGATTCTCTATATGTTCCTCATCATCTACGGCTCGATGGTGCTTGCCTCGGTCATCGAGGAGAAGAGCAGCCGCGTGCTGGATGTGCTGGTGTCAAGTGTCAGCCCCTTCCAGCTCCTGATGGGTAAGATTCTGGGTGTGGCATCGGTTGCCATTACGCAGGTAGCTATATGGGCTGTGCTGGTGTGCGGTATAGGTGGTGCTGTGCTGCCGGCCCTTATGCCCGACGACATTATGCAGACCGTGGAGGCTGTGCAGGCTGGTCAGATGACCACCATTGAGGCCGACATCGACGCCGATATGCTCTCGGCACTCTCGTTTGCCACCAATACGGGCAAGTTGGTGATGCTGTTCGTCTATCTGGTGTTGTTCATTCTGGGTGGCTTCCTGCTCTACTCGGCTATGTTTGCCGCCGTAGGCTCGGCTGTCGATACGCAACAGGATGCTTCACAGTTGCAGACACCCATTATGATACCCATTATATTGGCTATCTTTATGGCTATGGCCGTCTTCAATGACCCCAACTCGTCGCTGGCCTTCTGGGGCTCGATTATCCCCTTCACATCGCCTGTGGTGATGATGGCACGCATACCTTTCGATATCCCCACATGGCAAATATGGTTCTCGCTGGCGATACTCTATGCTTCGGTCGTAGGCGTGACGTGGGTGGCCGGCAAGGTCTATCGCGTGGGTATCTTTATGCACGGCAAGAAGCCTTCGTTCAAGGAGTTGTGGCAGTGGATTAAGCAGTAGCGTAAGATGCTTCATTTCGAAAATGACTATATGGAGGGTGCTCACCCTCTGATTCTGGAACGACTCGCCGCAACCAATATGCAGCAGTGCGTAGGCTACGGCTGTGACGAGGTGTGCGAGTCGGCACGAAGTAAGATTCTCTCGGCGTGCGGCCTTACCGATGGTGAGGTACACTTTCTGGTGGGCGGCACGCAGACCAACGCTACGGTCATTCGAGCCTTGCTACGCCCCTACGAGGGTGTCATCGCTGCCGATACGGGCCACATAGCCCTGCATGAGGCGGGTGCTATCGAGGCCGGAGGACACAAGGTGCTGACCATACCGCACCGCAACGGCAAGCTCTCGGCCGAGGCTGTCGATGCCTATATCGAGGCGTTCCGCCGTGACGAGGCGTGGGACCATATGGTGTGGCCGGGGATGGTCTATATCTCGCAACCCACCGAGTATGGCACGATATACTCGCTGGCGGAGTTGGAGGCTCTCTCGGCAGTGTGTCGCAAGTGGGAGATACCCCTCTTTGCCGATGGTGCGAGGTTGGGCTATGGTCTTATGGCGGAGGGCAGTGATGTGACCTTGAAGGATTTGGCTCGCCTGTGCGATGTGTTTTACATCGGTGGCACGAAGGTCGGGGCAATGTTCGGCGAGGCGGTGGTTATTCCACGAAAGGGCTTCATCCCGCACTTCTTCACCACCATCAAGCAGAGTGGAGCCCTGCTGGCCAAGGGTCGTATGCTGGGCGTGCAGTTTGATGTGCTGTTCACCGACGATTTATATTTCAAGATTGCCCGCCACGCCATAGAGCAGGCCACACGACTGCGTGAGGCTCTGGTGGCGAAGGGTTTTCAGACATACTATTCCTCGCCGACAAATCAGATATTCTTTGTGCTCGATGAGGAGCAGTTGCAGCATCTGCGTCGCGTAACATCGTTCAGCGAGTGGGAGCATCTCGACGACGGGCGTACGGTTGTGCGTCTTGCCACCAGCTGGGCCACCCGCCCCGAGGATGTCGAGAGGCTGATAGCGGAGTTGTAAACAAATGAATAGATAGAAAAAGAGCAAGGAAAAACCTTGCTCTTTTTTATTCGGTATATAGTTTGGTGTTTTAAGCACCGGCTTATCTCTTATCTTTGCTCTTTTCTCTTTGCTCTTTTCTCTCTCCTATCCTCTTATCCTCACCACCTGCTCGCGAGGCATCTCGTAGCCCTTGGGTAGTGTTATGCGTAGCAGGTGCTTGGTGCTGACGCCACGACCCTCTTTAAGTGCCGGTTGCCAGCGTGGAGCCTCCGCCATAGCCTTCTCTATGCGACGCAGCAGACGCTTGTCCGAGGCCTCCAGCACATCGGTCGTTGCCACCGAGCCATCCTCGGCCAGCGTGAACGATATAATCACGCGTGCCACGCCATCCATCACACCCCACTTCACCCGCTCGGCGATGTAGGCACTGTAATTGAGCTCCTCGCCATCGACCACGAAGCGTGCCGGCGTGTCGTAACGCAGCGTAATCAGCACCACGCCATTTGACGCCTCGACGCCATACTCGGCAATGGTCTGCTCGTCGATTGTGAGCAGCTGGTTATCAACGATATCCTCGGGAGCAATCTTACGCACCTGCTCCTCCGACATTCTCTCGCCATTTACGATGTAAAGGGGCGTACGGCTGCGACTTTGTGCCGTAGCGGACAGAGTAACCACGCCGAGACACATCGCAAGAATTATGCGGCTTAAAATCGAAATTTTCATAGTGCAAATATAATGCTTCCCCCATAAAACGCAAAGAACACCATTGTTTATTATCCTCGCAGACGATTTATTATCCTCGCAGAAACAAAAAACCGGCCACCCCGAAGGATGGCCGGTTGAAAGATTATCAAATCAAATTCTAACCACTACAATGGATTCTGATCTGCGTCAGTGATGTATGGATTAGAGTTGATCTCAGAAGAAAGAGGAATCTGGAAAGTAAACAACTTACCAGCAGCCTGAACAACCTTATCAATATGGTTGCCAGAATCTGTACGGTCAATACCTACGTTGAAACGCTTGTTGGTATACCACTCGTGACCCTCACCCCACAACTCGATACGGCTCTGCAAGTGAATCTCCTTCAAGAGCTCATCGCCTGTCTTCGATGACTTAGTGTAACCACTATCACGCTTTGACACCAAGTCGAACAAAGTCTGCTGTGCAGCAGCTGCCTGATTGTTGCGAGCCTCAGCCTCGGCCTTCAAGAGGTAAGCCTCTGAAAGACGGAAGAAAATCTCGTCAGTCTCCCATGTAGGATGATCAAACTTTGTAGAAACGTAAGCGGGACGTTCGTACGACTTACCATCGTTAACATTAACAACCGGACCTGACTCCTTTACGAAATTCTTCTTACGATAGTCGGTATCGGGAATCTGGTTGTAAAGACGGTCATCGATACAAATATAGATGCCTTGGTTAGAACCGTTATTGTCGAGAATAGATGGAGATGTCCAAGCAGAGAAAGCTTTGTTACCATTTGATGTAGAGATTGCCCAATCATAACCAAAAATAGTCTCCGGATATGATACATCGAGGAATCCTCCTGTATACTGCTCCTCATTCATCAATGAGTAACCAGATGCGATAACAGCTTCAGCAGCAGTAACGGCATCATCATACTCTCCGATAGTTACGCATACGCGAGCCAAAATCATATTGGCAACATCCTGATCAATATCAGCGATTGTCTCCTGTGGATTGTAAGCATTCTCCTCGAACAATGTGACAGCTGACTCCAAGTCGCCCTTAATCTGAGCATAAACCTCGGTTGAAGGAGTACGACCCATAGCACCACCTACAGTCAGATGGAGAGGTACACCGGCCTTATCCTTACCACCATGCATATAGTCATCCTGATAGAGGTACATCAAGTTGTAGTAAGCCAAAGCACGATAGGTCAATGCCTGTGCCTTATAGATGGCTGCCGCACCTGTTACATCAGCAGGAATAAGATCCAAAATCTGGTTTGCCTTGTAAACCATCTTGTAGTAGAGGCTCCAACGACCAGAAGTGAAAGAGTCGGTCTGACGACGAAGATTAATCAACGCATACTGATCTGCATACCAGTTGGTATTGTTACTTAAAACCATATCATTACCCTGCATATCCATTTCCAAGCCCCAGCATGCATAACCGATATCCTCGGTACCGCTGTCAGGAGCTGCCGAATGGAGGAAACTGATAGCAGACTGCATCATAGGAGCCAAAACCTTGTCGGCATCCTTCTTAATAAGCTCTTGGAGCTGCTCATCAGATATTGAGCTACCTGCGGGATCAACATCGAGAGCATTAGCACATGATCCAAAGAGCATCGTTACGGCAATAGCCGCCAAATATAATATATTCTTTTTCATATTTTATACCCTCCTTTAATTTTACAAGTTAAGTGTCAAACCAAATGTAAATGTGCGTGCCTGCGGGAAGTTTACGAATGCTGTGCCTGTGTAACCTGCACGAGGATCGAAACCGTCGTGAGCAGTGATGAAGCACAAGTTATCAGCATTGAAGAATACTCGCAATGACTGCAAACCGATCTTTGAAGTCCACTTCTTGGGCAATGTATAACCAACATTTACGTTCTTCAGATTGAAGTAAGAAGCCTTACGATACAATGCATCGCATCTTGAAGAACCAAAGTCCCAAACACCATTGTAGATAACACGTGGGTACTCTGCATTAGGATTCTCGGGAGTCCAAGTATTACCTGCCAAGTCGTCAGATACGGCAAAACCGGGACGCCAAACCTCGTACAAGTTAGCAGAAGCAGCATCCCACTGAAGACCACCCAACTGATAAGCAGCTGCTACGGTCAAATCGAAGCCCTTCCACTGGAAAGTAGTGCGGATACCACCTACGATATCGGGCATTGCATCACCAATCTCATACTGTGAAGCCTCAGCGTAGTTCTCGGTAAGCTCGTCGCCGATAACATTACCGTTCTCGTCCTTAATCTGCTTCCAGAACTGCTCGTTACCATTCTCAGGATTAACGCCTGCATACTTGAACAAATAGAGGTTGTAGTATGACTTACCCTCGCCACGAAGGAATGCACCTGATACATAGTTACCACCGAGTGCGGGGTTACCCAACTCTGCGGGGAAGTCGATCAACTTGTTCTGCGACATAGCACCGTTAATGCTGATGTTCCAGTATACATTCTTTGTCTTGATAAGATCAACTGTTACATCAAACTCGAAACCAGAGTTCTCCAATACACCTACATTCTCCAAGCGTGAAGACAAACCTGTTGAAGATGGAGTAGGACGGCTCCAGATAAGATCATGAGTACGACGGTTATAGTAATCCAAAGTACCATAAACGCGATCCCACAAACGGAAGTCAACACCTACATCGACCTGCTTGTTCTTCTCCCAGCTAAGATTACGGTTACCGATTGTTGACTGTGAGATAGTAGGCTGGCCATTCAACTCACCGATACCCCAAAGGTTTGTATAGGGATAAGCAGAGCTCAAACGGTTACCAGAAACACCATAGGTAGCACGCAAACGAAGGTCATTTACCCAAGTAGCGTTCTCCATCCACTTCTCATTGTTAATCTTCCAAGAAGCACCCACTGACCAGAAGTGACCCCACTTGTCATACTTAAACATTGAGGTACCATCGTAACGATAAGAAGCTGATACGGTATAACGATCATCGTAGGTATAGTTTGCACGAGCAAAGTAACCCTCGATAGCAGTCTTAACAGTTGAAGAGGTAGAACCATCCTCCAATGGAGTGATAGCGTTACCCAACTCAGGAATACCCGGGTAGAATACGTTCTTCTTGTAAGCATCAACTGTTACATCCTCGTCCTTGCTGAACTCGTGACCAATCATTGCATCAACAACATGTACCTTGTTGATCTTCTTGTGGTAAGACAACATCTGCTGAGTATTCAACGACATATAGTTGTTCATAACCTTCTCAACGATACCGTTCCAAGATGGGTCAGCAGCTGTACCATACTCATTGTTAGAGTAATAAGTAGCAGCAGCATATACATTGTCCAATGTAATGTTTGCAGTGAACTTGAAATCCTTCAAGAAAGTGATATCAACATAAGCGTTTGCAAAGAGGTTATCACGAATCTGATTGTTAATGTCGTGAGTGAATGACTGATAAGGGTGAGCAGAGTTCATAGAGTTGAAGATATCCAGACCTGGTCCATAAACAGAGGTTGTTGTACCCATACCATTCTCATAAACCTTATTACCATTCTCATCCAAGATGATGTTACCTTGCGGGTCGCGTGCATAGTAAGGCACCAAAGGTGACTGCCAAGCAGTCCAAAGGAATGCGTTACCAGTGTTAGCAGCACCACCGAAACCAGGGTTATCGGTATCACGACGTGTGTAGGCGATGTTAGTACCCAGCTTCATCCACTTTGTAACCTGTGCATTTACGGCAGCACGAGCTGAGAAACGCTTGAACGCAGACATGATAATGTAAGAAGGATCCTCCAAGAAACCTCCTGATACATAGTAATCAACACGGTCGTTACCACCACTTACACTCAAAGTGTACTCCTGACGGAACTGCTGAGTAAAGAGATAATCGTCGTAGTTATCATAGTAGAGCAACTTTGCGTCCTTGTGGATCTTACCTGTTGTAGGATCAATAGGAGTAGACATACCCTCAGGAATAGAATAAGGCATATATCTTCTGAGCATTGTTGACAGGTTGCCTTGTGCCAAGCCGTGAGCACGAGCAGCGTCGCCACCATAGCCATCAAGACCATAGTTATACAAGCCCAAGTAGAAGTGCTCGATATACTGAGCAGGGTCCATTGTATGGTGCTCCTCTACACCAATCTCGTTCCAACCCCACTTACCCTCGAAGGTAATGTTGGCTTTCTGATTGCGAGCACCCTTCTTTGTAGTTACGAATACGACACCATTCGCTGCACGAGCACCATACAATGCGTTTGCAGCAGCATCCTTTGATACTACAACTGACTCGATGTCAAGAGGGTTGATAGTTGTAAGTGATGATGAATAAGGTACACCATCAACAACAATCAACGCACCTGTGTTACCATTGATAGAACCGACACCACGAATAAGAATAGAAGCATCGGTACCTGGCTGACCTGTTGTGCTGTAAGACTGAATACCCGGAACAGCACCCTCCAAGGCCTTAGTAACGGTTGATACAGTCATCTTCTGAAGGTCCTTGGCGGTAACGGCTGCAACCGAACCGGTCATATCCTTCTTCTTAACCTCACCGAAGGTCTGAACGACAACCTCATCAATGGCTTGAAGGTTCTCCTTCAACACAACGTTAAAAGAGGTTTTGCCGGCAACCTCAATACGCTGGGCCTCATAACCGATGAACGATACTAACAAAGTACCATTAGCGGGGGCCTGCAATACGAAATCACCATCCACATTAGTTGTAACACCGATATTAGTGCCTTCAACGAATACGGTAGCACCTACGACAGGAGCACCAGCTGAATCGACAACCGTACCGGTCACTTTCTGATTCTGAGCCATTGCCATAGCAACCACGCCCAGAACAGCTACGATAGAAAGTACAATTTTCCTAACCATAAGCATTAATTTTTGTAAGTTTGTAAACTTTGTGTATTTACCTTTTTAATAAAAAAACACAACACTGACCCTATGCTGCTACAAGCCTTCCGAAAAGATAAAAATTAGTGGCGTAGAGGCGGTTTCTATTACTAAATGCACCAGCGATTATTAATGGTAAATATCACAAAAACAACCGGTTATAATCGCAAATAGCTTATTGTACGTCAACGTGCGATTACTAACTACAAATCATTACTACTATGAAAAATTGTTTTAGAATTACGTTTTATCTCAAACAAAATTCCCCTTTGTCTGACGGAACGTGTCCCATCATGTGTCGTATATCTATTGCGGGAGAGAAATGCGTTTTAGCAACCCACTTATCGCTGAAAAAGAAGCTTAAATGGGTAGTATCGAAACAACAGGTGGCAGGCAGAAGCGATGAGGCCTGCCGAATAAACAAGTTACTGGATAAAGTACGCTACGGGCTCTATGAGGCATATATAGATGTATTGAAAGGTTCGGAAAATCCTTCGCCGCAAGCTGTTCGCAGTCGTTTCTTGGGCGAGACGAGAGAACAAATGGGGTTAGTGGCATTTTTTCGGCATCACAACAATGAATTTAAGCGTATGGTTGGCATATCTCGCAGCGAGAATACTTTGCATAAATATCAATATGTATGCAATCACTTGGCGGCGTTTATAGAAAAGCAAAAAGCGACTCCCGACATACCTATATATAATATAGGATACGATTTTATCTGCGATTTTCATCGCTATCTGCTCAAGGAGGTAGGTTGCAGCACCAATACAGTGTGGATTTATATGACGGCTTTGAAGCGTATTCTTCACATAGCGATAGGTCAGGGTCTGCTTTCAACAAACCCATTTTCGGGCTACCACCTACCCTTTCGGCAGCAGCACAGAAACTTCTTGATGCGTGAGGAGTTGCAACGGCTAACCAAACTGCATCCCGACACCCCCATACAACGTATTGTGTTGGATGCCTTCCTCTTCGGATGCTTTACAGGGCTATCCTATTCCGATATAAAACGCTTCACGATGGATAATGTGATTTTTAGTAACGGGCAGATGTCCATCACCATTCATCGAACAAAGACTTTGACTCCAGTCGAGATGCCATTGCTCAGCCTCCCCTCATCGATAGTGCAAAATTACGGATGCTCATCCTCTGTGCCACTATTCAAACTCCCCTCAAACTACTATTGCAATAGGGTGTTGAGGCAACTATTGCCAATGGTGGGCATAACACGTCGCATAACATTCCACTCGGCTCGCCACACCTTTGCAACTACGATTGCACTCTCCAACGGCATCCCCTTGGAGGTGGTGAGTGCTATGTTGGGACATAGATCCATAAAAACAACCCAGATTTATGCCCGTGTACAACAATCAACCATCCACCAGGTCCTGCAACGGGTGTCAGGCGAGATAAATACCTACTACTGCGAGGGTTTGCAGCCACCACAACGACGCGAGATACGGATATAACATAGCCAAAACGAGGGTTTTCTCACTAACAAAACTAAAAAACAGGGTGCCAACTCTCGCAAAACATAACATTGGTTTGCATATATATTCTCCAAAATGGAATTTTTATCGCCTTTGGAAGATAAAGAGAATCTTGCGTGCCACAACACCTTCAAAAAATAAATAAAAAAGGGATAAAGAAGCCTATCACACGAGTAGAAAAGTATAGAATTTGTCATTTTTTGGCTATAAATTGATATTTTTACTGCCCAAATTGGCACAATTTATAACTTAAATGACTTATTGCTGTGAGATTTTTTAAGGGCTGACAAGAAAATGCTTACACTTTTTACGTTTTTCAACATTTCTGATTAAAAACAATACGACAAAGTGCCTATTATATCAAAAAGTGTTATTTATTACAAATTATTATTAATTTAATGTTAATTTTTTTTGCTTGTTATAAATATAAAGGTTATCTTTGCGAATGTATTTTTTTATTAAAAAGGTAAATACACAAAGTTTACAAACTTACAAAAATTAATGCTTATGGTTAGGAAAATTGTACTTTCTATCGTAGCTGTTCTGGCAGTGAGCTTCGCAGCCCTTGCACAGAACAAGCAAGTGAGTGGTACGGTAACTAATTCAGACGGTTTGGCTGTCGCTGGTGCAACTGTTATCGTTGAGGGCACAACAAACGGAGTTATTACCGACACTAATGGTGCATTTAATTTGTCTGCACCCGCAAACGGTACACTCGTAGTTTCTTTCCTCGGTTATGAGGAGGAGTCTATTCCCGTTGCAGGCAAGACAAGCATCAACGTAGTTTTGAAGACTGCCTCTGAGAAGCTCGACGAGGTTACAGTCGTTGCTTTCGGCACAAAGCGTAAGCAGGATATCGTAGGTTCTGTGGCAACTGTTAAGGAGGGTCTTATCAGCAACTCACAGGCTACATCAGTATCTGCTGCTTTGGAGGGTGCCGTTGCAGGTTTGCAGGTCTTCACATCATCAGGTCAGCCCGGTTCTGACTCATCAATCCTCTTGCGTGGTGTTGGTTCTTTGGATGGTAGCAACAGTGCTTTGATCGTTGTTGACGGTGTGCCTTTCAATGGCTCATTGTCAGACTTGAACCCCGCCGACATCCAGTCAATCACCGTATCAAAGGACGCCGTATCTAACTCATTGTACGGTTCACGTGCTGCCGGTGGTGTGGTTATGGTAACTACAAAGCGTGGTTCTAACGACCGCATTCAGATTAACTTCACAGGTAACTGGGGTGTTACAAGCCGTGCTTACAAGGATTACGACATGGTAACCGATCCGGGTGAGTTCTATGAGTTGACATGGTATGGTATCCGTAACTCAGAGTGGGCAAAGAACGAGCATGATCTTGCTGCCGCTAATGCTTATGCAACAGATGCTTTGCTTGGTGAAGTAGGTAACTACAACGCATTCATCATTCCAGAGGGCGAGCCTTTGGTAGGTCTTGATGGTAAGTTGAACCCCAATGCTCGTGCTCGTTACAACGACTCATTTGCTGATGCATTGTTCGATACATCATTCCGTCAGGAGTATCAGGTATCTGCAGCCGGTGGTTCAGACAAGTCTGACTACTATGTATCATTGAGCTACCTTGATAACGACTCTTACGTTATCGGTTCAGACTTCACTCGTTTGACTACACGTGTTAATCTTAACACTCAGCTCCGTAAGTGGTTGCGCGTAGGTGCTAACCTCTCTTACTCAAAGACAGATCAGAATGGTGTTCAGGAGAGCACAAGTGCTGCTTCTAACCCATTTGACGTTGCTCGTGGCTGGGCTCCTATCTACCCCGTACACGCATACGATGCAGAGGGTAACTTGAAGTACAACGTTGACGGTACTCCTATGTACGATGCTGGTACAGGTCAGACTGACGGTACTATTTCTCGTCCTACTGCAACCAACCAGAACGTTGTTTGCTCTATGTTGGAGGATGTTCGTAACGCTGAGTCACACAACCTTGCTACTCGCTTGTTCGCAGAGATTAAGTTCCTGAAGGACTTCACTTTCACTGCTAACTACGCTTACGACTACTCTCACTCTTTCCAGACTGTTTACTATACTCCTACTATCGGTGATGGTCAGTCATTCCAGGGTCGTAGTACAAAGTATTCAGGTTCAGGTACTACTACCAACTTCAACCAGATTTTGGCTTACAACAAGATCGTTGGCGAGCACAATATATCTGCAAAGATTGGTCACGAGTACTATGTATATAAGGGTAGAGGTTTCGAGGGTCAGAAGACTCGTTTCTTTGATCCTATGAACCACGAGCTTATCAATGGTGGTCAGATGGAGTATATCACATCTTCTACCTCACACCACAACATCGAGGGTTACTTCGCTATGGCAGACTACAACTATGGTAGCAAGTACTATTTGTCAGCTGCTTATCGTCGTGACGGTACATCTCGTTTCTTGCAGCGTTGGGGTAACTTCTGGTCAGTAGGTGCTGGCTGGCGAATCTCAAAGGAGAAGTGGATGGAGAACGCAACGTGGGTTAACGACTTGAAGATCCGTGCATCTTATGGTACACAGGGTAATGAGAATGGTAACCTGGGTTACACTCCTTATCAGGACTTGTGGTCAGTAACCTGGGATGGTTCACAGCTCGCATACTCTCCTGCATTCTACGGTAACCCCGATTTGACTTGGGAGAAGCAGGCTACTGTTGACGCAGGTATCGACTTCCGTTTGTGGAATCGCGTATCAGGTTCTATTGAGTACTACTACCGTAAGACCGATGATATGCTCTTCCAGGTTCCGAAGTCAATCGCTTCAGGTCGTCCTTACAACTGGGAGAACCTCGGTGCTATGTCAAACCAGGGTGTTGAGTTCGAGGTAACTGTTGATTTGGTTAAGACTCGCAAGGTTAACTGGTCTGTAACTTTGGTAGGTGCTCACAACACTAACAAGTTGCTCACTCTTCCCGAGGAGAATCGTGCAGATGGTATCGTAGCTGGTCAGTTCAAGCGTATGGAGGGTAAGAGTATCTATGAGTACTACACTTACCGCTATGCAGGTATGAACGAGCAAGGTCAGCCTCAGTGGCACGGCTTCCAGCGTGATGATGAGGGTGAGTATGTTCTCGACGAGGCAGGTAACAAGATCCCTGCAATCTCTACTAACTACTCTTACGCTGAGAAGGAGTACATTGGCAAGGTTGCTACTCCCGATTTGACTGGTGGTTTGAGCACTACATTCAAGTGGAACGGTATCGATGTTAACATCGCAACTGCATTCCAGATTGGTGGTTGGGCATATGACTCTTCTTATGTTGGTGAATTGAGCCAATCATTCTATGTTGGTCACCACCGCGATATGTGGAAGACTTTCAACCCCGAGACTATGGAGGGTAAGTATCCTATCTGGAACGCTAACGATTCTGTTAACACCTATACTAAGGCATCTGATGCACACCTTATCAGTGCTTCTTACTTCAGCTTGCGTAACGTAACTATCGGTTACTCATTCCCCAAGAAGTGGATGCAGAAGTTGGGTATCGGTGGTATCCGTGTATATGTAACAGGAGATAACCTCGCTTTGTGGTCTAAGCGTCAGGGATTTGACCCACGTGTATCTGTAAGCGGTGGAAACAGTGGTTTCAGTGGTTATGCTCCTTTGCGTGTAATCTCTGGTGGTATTAACCTTACATTCTAATTAACAGTAACCTTAAAAACAGATAATGCTTATGAAAAAGATATTTTTAATCTTGGCGGCAGGTGTTGCAGTAACACTTACGTCTTGTCTTAAGGACGCAGAGGTTACAGCTTACTTGACTCCGGATTCAAAGAACGAGATCGCATCTGCAGATCCCGGTAAGATTTTTGATGCCGCTGTAGCCGGTATCTATACAGACATCCAAAGTTATGTTTATTCTAACCAGCAGCACAACAACTTTGGTCAGAAGAGTTTTGACTACCTTTCATCACTGTTGGGTAACGACTTGATTATGACAGGCCGTTTCGGTATGAGTTTGTATCACTATCAGTTGTCTTCTTGGTCAGACACCCAGTATTGGTTTGTTGAGAACCGTTGGAGAGAGCACTACAACCATATTTCAAACGCAAACTCTATCCTTGGCTCTATCTCAGCTGATGAGACCAATCCTGAGGTTTTGAAGTATAAGGCTTATGCACAGACTGCTCGTGGTTATGCATACCTGCACCTCTCTTACCTCTTTGGTGTACCTTACTATATGGGTGCCGAGGGTACTGCTTGGGGTATGAACACCAAGTACTCTGGTTCTAACGCCGATGCTCCTTGTGTACCTATCATCAAGGAGGATACTCAGGGTGACCAGCCTCGTGCAACTGTAGGTCAGGTATTTGAGCTTATCGTTAGCGATTTGACAGCTGCTTATGAGTTCTTCGATGCTAATGGTATGCTTATGACAGCAACTCCTACCGACTTTGATGGTTTGGTAGCAGCTAACTACTTGATGCGTGCTCATATGATTATGCACAACTGGACTGAGGCCGAGCAGTATGCAAAGATTATCGTTGATACAGCTCCTATAGCATCTGCTGCTGATTTGATGCAGGGCTTTAGCGATATCTCTCTTCCTAACGTCATCTTTGGTTGCGATATTACTGCCGATAACACTACCACCTATATGTCATACTTCTCACAGATGGATATGTTCGGTGATGGTTATGCAGGTATTGGTGTATGGCGTGCAGCTGATGCTCGTTTGATGTCTAACATCCCTACAACCGATATCCGTCGTGACTGGTTCGTATGTCCTGATAACCACGCCAAGTTGAGTGCAGAGTTGGGCTTGTACCCAATTCCGTACTACACAGAGGGTCCATCACCTGCTAACTTCCCTATGTATCAGGCTTGTAAGTTCATTGGTGCAGGTCGTGCTAATGTTGTTGACGGTTATGGCGATGGCTGGCACCTCGGTGACTACATCTACTTGCGTTCAGAGGAGGCACACTATTGCTTGGCTGAGATCTATGCTCACCAGAACAACTTGGATGGTGCTATCAAGGTATTGGAGGATCTTACCAAGATTCGTAACGCAGAGTACGCTTATGCAGGTGCGAAGACAAAGGCAGATGTTATCTCTGAGATTATCCTTCAGAAGCGTATCGAGTTCTGGGGTGAGGGTCTTGAGCATATCGACAACCGTCGTTTGAACATCCCTGTTACTCGTAACTACGAGGGTAGCAACCACCTTGCTGCTTGTGCTTACAATATTGGTCAGGAGGATCCACGTTTCGTATATATGATTCCTATCGCCGAGATCGAGGCTAACTCAATGATCGATGAGGAGGATCAGAATATGCACTAGGATTAAATCCTAATACATCTTCAAGAGTATCGCCTGCGGGCGGTACTCTTTTTTTTGTGCATCGGGATTATGAACGGATGCGTTTTGCAACAGATTGAAATATATGGCCATTACGACGAGGAGTAGAACAAAATGTTCTTTTTACTATATTTTTTGATACTGTATTGTAGATTTTGACACAAAAATATTATATTTGTGTTACGAAAAACTTTTGTTGGATGAAAAGAGAGAAACAAATTTTGCCAATCGTCGCACAGGACGAGTGGCTACAACCTGTCGCTGACCGCATTGAGGATAGGCACAACCGCTACAAGGCCCGCATGACAGACATCGAGTCGCAGGCCGGCTCGATAGTCGATTATGCCAACGGACACCACTTCTACGGCTGGCAATGGGACGACACATTGCAGGGCTGGTGGTTCCGCGAGTGGCTGCCCGAAGCCTACGATGTATTCATCTTCGGCGACTTCAACTCATGGCAACGCACACAGCTACGCCTCGACAAGGGCGAGAATGGCGTGTGGAGCATCTTCCTGCCCGAAGCGATGTATGGCCATCTGTTGCAGCACGGCTCACTCTACAAGCTGCATATTCACGGCAAGAACGGCTGGCACGACCGCATACCCGCCTACGCGAAGCGTGTGGTGCAGGACGAGGCCACGAAGAACTATACGGCCCAATTCTGGAATGAGAAGCCCTACGAGTGGCATGACGAGGAGTTCGACATCGCGAATGTGGGCGAGCTGCTCATATACGAGGCTCACGTCGGTATGGCACAGGAGAAGGAGGGTGTCGGCACCTACAACGAGTTCACCGACATCGTGCTGCCCCGCATCAAGGCTGCCGGCTACAACGCCGTACAGCTTATGGCCATAGCCGAGCACCCCTACTACGGCTCGTTTGGCTATCACGTCGCCAACTTCTTTGCCCCCTCGTCACGCTTTGGTACGCCCGAGGAGCTGAAACACCTCATAGACACAGCTCACTCGATGGGTATAGCAGTGATTATGGACCTGGTACACGCCCACTATGTGAAGAACCTCAACGAGGGTATCGCCTCGCTGGATGGCTCCGACCACCACTACTCAAAGGCCGGCGATGCGGGCTATCAGAAGTATTGGGACTCGATGATTTTCGACTACGGCAAGGGTGGCGTGGAGCATTTCCTTCTGTCAAATGTGAAATACTGGTTGGAGGAGTATCACTTCGACGGCTACCGCTTTGACGGCGTAACCTCTATGCTCTATTACCACCGAGGATATATCGACTTCGATGCTCGCGAGAAGTTCTTTGACGAGGGTGTCGATCTGGACGCTGTGACCTACCTCACGCTGGCAAATCATCTGGTACACGAGCTGAAACCTACGGCGGTGACCATCGCCGAGGATGTGAGTGGTATGCCGGGCAGCTGCTCGCCGATAAAGGATGGCGGTATGGGCTTCGACTATCGTTTGGGTATGGCTATACCCGACTTCTGGATTAAGATGCTGAAGGATACGCCCGACGAGGATTGGAATATCTGGGAGATGTGGAGTGTGCTGACAAACCGCCTGCCGAGTGTCCGCACGGTGGCCTATGCCGAGTCGCACGACCAGGCTTTAGTGGGCGACAAGACCATTGCGTTCCGCCTGCTGGACAAGCTGATGTACGACTCGATGGACCGCAAGACGGAGAGTATGATAGTCGATAGAGGTATGGCTCTGCACAAGATGATACGCCTGATAACCATCACTACGGGCGGCGAGGCCTACCTCAACTTTATGGGTAACGAGTTCGGCCACCCCGAGTGGATTGACTTCCCTCGCGAGGGTAACGGCTGGTCATACTCGCACGCACGCCGTCAGTGGTCGCTTGCCGACAACGAGGAGCTGCGTTACCAGTATCTCGCCGAGTTTGACCGAGCAATGATTGCTCTGGTGCGTAACACCCACCTGCTCTCGGACGGCTACCCCTACAACCTGCTTATGGACGAGCAGAACAAGACTATGGTCTATTCGCATCGCGACCTTATATTTATCCTCAACTGGCACCCCACCGCCTCGATACCCAACTACGAGCTGCCTGTGGGCGAGCCGGGCAAGTATGTGTCGATACTCACCACCGAGGAGGCACGCTTCGGCGGCCTGCAACGACAGCAGGTGGGCGAGGAGTTCTTCACCTTCAACTTCGAGTGTGAGGATGGCTGCGTGCAGCCGCGACTGCAAATCTATAACACCTCGCGTTCGGCTCTCGTGCTGAAAAAGATTGCCGAGTAGCAAGGCTGCAACGTGTTGATACTGTGCGGGTGGGGCTTCTCACCCGCATTTTTTTGGTCGGAACAGAGGGTGGTACGAGGCAGGGAGGCTCTCGCGACCATTCTTTGCAAAAAAAATCAACAATTATTAAATTTTTTTTGTATTTTATTTTTTTATCCTTACCTTTGTTGCAGATTTGATGGTCGGGTGAGTTCGGACCGAGGGGGAAAGGTTTCAGAGCAACCCGTTAAGCGACCAGTAAAAAGAGTTATACCCTTTTTATGATTTAGTTACCCATCAAAAGCGAGCCAGTCTTCAGCCAGTGCGGATTGGCTTTTTTTATGCCCCTATGTCAAGGTGGTAACTCTCTTATAACATAGTGAATTTAATGAATTTAGGGAATTTAAGGATTTGTAGTGAAAGCTCCAAACTCTCCTGTCCAACATCCTTAAACTCCCTAATCTCTCTAACTTCCCCTACCCTCTCGTAGCCCCCCGATGCGGGCGGATATTCGCTAATAATACAATCCGCGTTTTCCGAAGATGGGATAGCCGAAGTTGAAGGTCACATAGCAGTTGTTCCACGTCTTCAAGTCGTACTTGGTGACCGACAACGAGATAGCTCCCACGCGGGTATGATATACAAACGACACATCAGTCATATAATACATATACTCGTCGGCCACCAGAGGGTCACGCAGCAGGGCATAGAAGCCTCCTCGCAGGTAGAGGTTCTTCACAAGCGAGAAGGTCGGCATAACACCCACTGCGGCGTAGCGGTTGGCATAGAACTGCGGCATAAAAATCATCTTGGCGTGCGGCAGCGGCGAGTAACGCGGTGCGGTGAGTACCGTTGCGTAAGGGGTGCCGAAGTCGGGGTGGTTGGTATAGACCGCTTCGAGGCTATAACCCACAGTAAACCACGACTTTGACCAATTGCTCGGGTAGTGCTCCCACTCCACCTTTGCACCCAGCCAGCCACGATGACCTCCGCAGAGGCTCTTGGTGGCGAAGCTCTCGGCGGTCTGCCACTTATCCCTGCCCCACACACCTATCAGCGAGGCGGCAAAGCGGTTGCCTCGTGTCGGGTAGAGCATCTTATCCAGACGGCTATGCTCGAAGCGAAGGCGTGAGGCGAGGAAGCGGAAGCGGTCGCGAGTGTGTGTCGCACCCGGCTCGTCATAAGGTGCTTCATACGATATGAAGTTATAGCCGGCATTGACACCCAGCTCCAGAATACTCTTACGCGTGGTGGCGATACCGAAGGCCACCGATGCAAAAGGCTCCAACAGCCTCACCTCCAAGTCGCTGCGTGAGGGCGTGACATTGCCGTACGAGCCGTGCAGCGTGGAACGGCGTGACAGATGCAGCGAGTAGTCGAGATAGGTCGGCGTGCGGCCCAGAAAGACCGTGCGGCCACCCACCTCGGCGATAGTTGAGACGGGACCCAACGCTATATCGACCGATGCCGACTGTGCCTGACGACCTAACGAGAGGTAGTTCATACCCACATATATCTGGTTGTAGGCCGTCGAGGAGAGATTACCTCCGATAGAGAAACGCAGCTCGGGCTTTATGGCGAGGTCGTAGAGTATGCCAAAGTCCTGATGCTCTGCATTATAACGCACCTGCGGGAATGAACGCTGCGAGAAGTTCTCGGTAGCCATCAACGAGTAGAAATGGTCCTTGACCTCCGCGATGGAGAACTGCACGCGGGCATCTCCCGCCTGCTTGCTTCTGCGGCGGCGTGGCTGCTCAAAGGCAAGCGTCGTCGCAGCGTAGTGCTCGGCACGCGACGAGAGTCCCGAAATCTTACCCTCACCAAACACAAGCTCCGGCAGCGAGGCACGGAACGCCCGACGGCGGCTCTCCACCTCGCCCGCATCGCGGCGTGATGCCAAACGGCTCTGCAACAGCGGCATCTTCGCCATAGCATCCTTATATCCAAGCTCTATGGTCTGTTCGCCCACCGAGAAGTCGAGCAGTCCCGACTCCACCTTACGGCCAATGATGAGCCCCTTGCCTTCGGGCAGGGTGTAATCGGTGGGTATGGTTACGAGGGCCATAATCTGCTTCTCCAGACGCGACTCCTGCGTAACGGGTTGAAGGGCTTCGAGGCACTGCGAGCCGATAAGGAAGTCGGGGCAGAAATCATCCTCCAAAGCCTGCCACGGGAAGTTATCGTAGCAGCCGCCATCGACCAGCACGCGGCCCTTGTCATCCTCAACGGGCTGAAACAGCGTGGGATACGACATCGAGGCTCTGACAGCCAGAGCAAGGTCGCCCTCGGCGAAGGTTACGGGCGAGTGGGCATTGATGTCGGTGGCGACGCAGCGGAACGGCACCATCAGGCGGTCAAAGTCGCCGCCACACGCCGCCGAGGCAGCGGCAAAGAGCTCCACGAGAGCCATATCTATCTGTGCGGTGCTGACCATCGAGTGCGGCAACTGCACCGTCACGCGGCGTTTGTGCTTCACGGTATCGTACTCCCGCTCGGCATACACCGAGAGCATTGTCGGCTTGTCGGGGTGGGTGTTGTAGTGAAATTTATATTTATCGTCAATCTGCCCCGACACCCACTTCTCGACGGCTCCCGAGGTGACAATATCACGCATCTCGCCGGTGGTGTAGCCCGCAGCGTAGAGTGCCGCCACGATAGCTCCCATAGATGTTCCCGAGACATAGTCGATGGGGATATTGTTCTGCTCCAACGCCTCGATGACGCCTATATGATAGAGGCCGCGAGCACCTCCGCCCGCAAGAACAAGCCCTACCCTACCCTCGACGGCCGGCAGCGGCACAGGCTCAACAATGGGAGCAACCGCCGGACGGCCCGTAATTATGGGTCGGCGTACCTCGGCAACGGTGTCCAGCAACGGCTCTGCCCCACCCTCGGCAAACAACTCTGCGGGAGAAAGCAGCAGTGCTGAAAATATTATTAGCAAAAAAATGCGAAACGATTTCATATTTTTTAGTACCTTTGTTCGTTATATATCCTGTAACGTAGCAAATTTAAGAGAAAATATAATAAAAACAAAATAGCAATGATTGACAAGATTAACGATTTATTGAAGCGTGTAGAGGAGTTCGCTCCCAAGGCTGCTGCCGAGGTGGAGGAGTTCCGCATCAAGGTTTTGGGTAAGAAGGGCGAGCTGAATGCCCTGATGGAGGAGTTCAAGAGTGTTGCTCCCGAAATGAAACGCGAGCTCGGACAGAAGATTAACGCCCTGAAACAGGCTGCTACACAGCGTATTAACGACCTCAAAGAGGCGTTGCAGGACGCTGCCGCACAGAAGGCCGTAGCCGTAGATGATATGACCCGCCCGGGTGCTGCCGTAGCCGATGGCACACGCCACCCCATCTCAATTGTCAAGAATCAGATTGTCGAGATTTTCTCGCGTCTGGGCTACACCGTAGCCGAGGGCCCCGAGATTGAGGACGACTGGCATGTATTCTCGGCTCTGAACTTCCCTCTCTCGCACCCTGCACGCGATATGCAGGATACATTCTTCGTGGAGAAGGCCTCTAACGAGCCTAATGTCAAGGACTTGCTGCTCCGCACACACACCTCGTCAATTCAGGTGCGTGCTATGGAGCATCAGAAGCCCCCTATCCGCATCGTATGCCCGGGTCGTGTATTCCGTAACGAGGCTATCTCGTATCGTGCCCACTGCATCTTCCATCAGGTGGAGGGCCTCTATATCGACGAGAATGTGTCGTTTGCCGATATGAAGCAGTCTATCCTCTACTTCGCCAAGGAGCTCTTCGGCGAGACGGCTACAATCCGTATGCGTCCCTCATACTTCCCCTTCACCGAGCCTTCGGCCGAGGTCGATGTATCGTGCAACCTCTGCGGTGGCAAGGGCTGCAATGTCTGCAAGGGTACCGGCTGGTTAGAGATTATGGGTTGCGGTATGGTCGATCCCAATGTATTGGAGGCCAGCGGCATAGACTCGAAGAAGTATTCGGGCTTCGCCTTTGGTATGGGTGTTGAACGTATCGCTATGTTGAAGTATGGCGTTAAGGACCTGCGTCTTTACTTCGAGAACGATGTACGCTTCCTGCACCAGTTTGACAGTGCGTTGTAGAAGGCTCCCGGAAACGATTACAAAACAACCTTAAAATAACTATTTAATATGAAGAAGATTTTGTTTTCAGGCATTGCGTTGCTCGCTGCTTTGTTGTGCGGCTGCAGCGATGCAACATCGACAAAACCGGCCGACACAACACCCTCAATCGAAATTTCGGGCGAGTCTATACCCAGCCCAATGGATGTTGTATTCAAGGTGATGATTAAAAACGCCACCAAGGCTTCGTATGTGATTTACGACACCACACAACACGAACAGGAAGAGGCTCTGGGTATGCTGAATTACGCTTCAAAAAAGGAGGGGGCCGTTATTGATGGCTTCTCATTGATTGCCGGCAATATTCCACTGGAACAAACAGGTGCTACACAGGATTTCAGCATCAATGATATGCTCTTGTCGAAAAGTTTTCTCTATATCACAATGGGAGATGACCAGATGATAAACAACCATCTGTTCAGTATGATTGTACGCGCCCAGGACGAAAATGGCGATGAGGTTTGCGTTTCACACGATATCAAGGCTCTGGCACAGCCTTCTCTCTATTTAAGCAAAGGATTGAGTGTTGTTGTAAATATGGACAACAATACAATGGAAGAGAACAGCACCGAAGAGAACGTCGCCATTGCTTATAAAAACAGCCAGTATGTCTGCTGGTTTGTAACCGATGATCTGGAAAAGGAGTTTACGGCACAGGAGGTTTTCGAGGTGGCTCAAAATATTGCTCCGGCAAAACAGATGGGTTGCCTGGTGTGTGACGCCGAAGAGGTGTTGATTGAGAAAACCAACAAGACTCAGATATTGTGGTGTGCTGTAAGCAACGACATCTATTATGCTGTCAAGAGCTATATGATTGCACCTCTCGATTGTAGTGAAATAGGCTTTCCGTCGGAATTGCCAAACGAGAAAGAGGTTGAAATGTAAGAGGTTGTAACAATGAAGAAGATTTTGCTTTCAGGCATTGCGTTGCTTGCCGCGTTGTTGTGCGGTTGCAACGAAAATGAAAATATAACCAACGACAAGCCCGCTATTGATGAGGTTGTTGGCGATGAAATAGATGTCGCAGATGAAGAGGTAGAGGATTGGATAGAAAACAACGACGACGACGAGTACAACGAAGAGTACAACGAAGACATGTACCCTCTTTAATCCCGACAAAAAACAACAAACCGAAGGTAAACGCATAACATATTGACTCTGAACAGAATATACAGACTGACGCTTTCGGCTGTTCTCGCTATGCTCTTTATTGCGGGCATCGCCCTGCCGACTATGTCCTCTGTTCAGCGTCCCACCACGGCCGACACTCTCTCGGCACACCGATTTGTCGTTCCCGACTCGTTGCAGCCCCGCTACCTCTATGCCGATGGCGTGAAGCGATACATCATCTCTCACGACACCATCAAGGCCGAGAGCCTCTTCTGCAAGGTGCTGGCTCTGGACTCGGCACACGCCCCTGCCCTTTACCAGCTGGCGACAATCTACCTCGGACGCGACAACGCCAAGGCCCTCGACTATGCCCGCCGAGCATACGAGCAGGACACGATGAACAACTGGTACACATCGCTTTACGGCCACACGCTGATATACAACAATCGCCTGACGGAGTCTATCGCCGTCTATCGCCGACTGCTTGACACAGACCCCACAAATCAGGACATCTACCGCATACTTGCCATTCTCTATCAGCAGAGTCAGCAACCTTATGCGGCAATCTCGGTGCTGGACTCTGCCGACACACGCTTCGGCAAGATACCTCTCCTGACCGAGATGAAGCAGCACCTGCTGCTCTCGACACGCCAGTACGACCGAGCCATCGAGGAGGCACAGCAGGCTGTCGATATCGCCCCCTACGACCAGCAAAGCCGACTTTCGCTGGGCAAGACCTATGCCGCTGCGGGCCGCGACTCGCTGGCGAGGGTTACGATGTATGAGGCCTACAAGATGGACTCTACCTCGGTGGAGGCCCTATTGGATTACAGCGAGTTCCTGCGTAAGCAGAACGATGTGTCGGGCTACCTCGGCATTATGCAGCTTCTGTTCCGTCAGCGGGAGTATCCGCTGGAAGGGAAGATTGAGATGCTGTCGCGTTATATGAACTTCCGCGAGATGTATGCCGACAACTACTACACCATAGGCAACCTTGCACTCATTCTGCACTCACTCTACCCCACCGAGAAACGCGTCGTCGATCTCTACGGCGAGCATCTGCTGGCGGGTGGATATGTCGAGCCGGCACTCACGCTGTTCAAGGAGCATCTCGCGGACGAGCCGCCGCAGTTAGACTACTATATGGCGGTCATTGACCTTGAAGATTACCAGAACCGCCCCGACTCGGTGGATATATATGTGGCAAAGGCTATGGCTCTGTTTGAGGGCAAGCCCGAGCTATACATCCGCAAGGCCAACCGCCACTACATCAAGGGCGACCTGCACGGGGCAGTCAGCACCTTCGAGGAGGCCCTCTCCTACGCCAAGAACGACACAATGCGAGGCGAGATATGGGGTTTCATAGGCGACACATATCATCAGATTGCCGAGGAGAAGATGCGTCGCGAGGCGGCAAAAAAGGCGGAGAAGGCGGCAGCAAAAAAGGCGGAGAAATCGGCAAAAAAGGCGGAGAAATCGGCTGAACAAAAGCAAGATACATCGGCCACTACCGCCACCACCTACCCCATACGCATAAGCGACAAGAAGGCTATGCAACGCTGCTACGAGGCGTACGAGAAGTCGCTGTCGTTATACGCCGAGAACGCCTCGGTGCTGAACAACTACGCCTACTTCCTCTCCGAGGAGCATCGCGACCTGGAACGAGCCCTCACGATGTCGTCGCAGGCGATACATTTAGAACAGAACAACGCCACCTTCCTCGACACCTATGCGTGGATATTGCACCTGCTGGGCCGCAACGAGGAGGCACAGACATATATGCGTCGTGCATTGTCGTTGGACGACACGAAGAGCCCCGAGCTGCCGCTGCACTATGGCGACATACTCTATGCTCTGGGCAATAAATTTATGGCCAAGACCTATTGGCAGAAGGCTTTGCAGCTGGGGGCCGACAAGGTGCGTATTGAACAACGAATGAAGCTGATAGAGTAGGGTATGATGCGACTTTTCAAGATACTTTTCTCTCTTTTTGTGCTACTCGGCGTGGCACCCGTCTCTGTCGTGGCACAGAAGACCGAGCAGAGCCGCATAGCCGAGCAGAAGCGTATCATCGCCGACCTGGAACGACAGGTGGCGGAGGATGAACGTACAATTTCGGCTATCAAGAAGGATAAATCAACGGCACAGCAACGAGTGAAGGCCATCACGCGACAGATAAACGCCCGCAACCAGCTGCTCAACCGCACACGCCGCCAGATAAACTCCATCGAGGAGGATATCTCGCTGAACGACAAGCGATTGAAAGAGTCGCAGGAGAAGCTCCAATACGAGAAGGAGAGATACTCCGAGATGGTGCGTGAGGCGTACAGAAACCACAATCAGAACAACTACATAACCTATATTCTCGCATCGAAGGACTTCTCCGATGCCGCCCGCCGCATAGCCAACATCAGAGCTGTGGCCGAGTTGCGAGTGGCCCGCATGCAGCGTATCGACTCGCTGAACAGAGCCATCCAGCAGCAGCAGGACACCCTCTCGACACGCCGTCAGGAGCTTGACAACGAGAAACGCAGGGCCGAGCAGCAGCGTCAGAAGTTACAGCAGGATGTGTCGTCGGCAAAGAAGACCATGTCGCAGCTCTCAAAGAAGGAGCAGGCCGCCCTGCGTGAGAAGATGCAGGCCGAGGAGAGGCTCGATGCCGCCATCGCCGAGCTGCGTAAGCTGACGAAGGGCAACAAGGAGGGTGCTTCGTTCTCGCGTACTACCTCGAACCTCAATCTGCCATTAGTGGGCGGTACGGTGAGAAAATACAAGGGAAATATGGCGGAGATTGTCGGCAAGGCAGGTGCTGCCGTAAGGTCAATCTACGAGGGTAAGGTTGTGGATGTACGCCGAAACCGTATTTCGGGAAAATACGACGTTTTTGTGGCTCACGGCGAGTATATAACCTCCTATGCCAACCTCGATGCGGTAAGCGTTGAGAAGGGTCAGAAAGTGGCAAAAAACGGCACACTCGGAGAGGTGGGTGCTTCGGTCAATCTGAACACCATGGAGACCGAGTATAAGATGGTGTTCGGCATCTACTCGCCCAACCCCAAAGAGGAGATGCGTGCCTCGGACTGCTTCCGCAAGAAATAGCTCCGCAAGAAAAAGAAAACGGATTTATACATTTTACGCTTGTTGCTAAAAAATAGATTCTCACGCATTTGTTTTGCCGTCACTCTGAGGGAGCGACAGCGACCGTGAGAGTCTTATGCCGGAACAATGAGAGAGAGTCTGAAAACAAATGCTCAGAATGACGTTACAAGCCTAAACGATATGATTCCGAAAGAAAATAGTATATATGGTACGATATTACACAGATGATTGTGCCTATCGCCTGCACAACAAACGCCTTATAGCCAAATGGTTACGGGCGGTTGCCGAGGCCGAGGGCTACACGCTTGGCGATGTGACATACATATTCTGCTCGTCGGCGGTACACCGCAAGATGAACATCGACTTCATCGGCCACGACTACTTCACCGATGTCATCACCTTCGATTACAGCGACCGACGGGGTAGCGGGGTAGTGTCGGGCGATGTATTTATAGATGTGGAGACCGTGAGGGACAACGCCCGCATATATGGGGCTACGGCCCGTCAGGAGATGCATAGGGTAGTAGTGCACGGCCTGCTGCACCTCTGCGGACAGAAGGACAAGACGCCCCGCACCGAGAAGCAGATGCACCGCAAGGAGGATAAGTATCTGGCACTGCTTGACGAAATGGCACAGGAACAGGAGAATTAAACAATATGGCTTTGAGTCAGAAAAATAACGACCTCTACGACTACGACATTATCGTCGTGGGAGCCGGTCACGCAGGATGTGAAGCAGCTTCGGCGGCGGCACGTCTTGGCTCACGCACGCTGCTCCTGACGATGGATATGACCAAGATAGCCTCAATGTCGTGCAACCCCGCCGTTGGAGGTGTCGCCAAAGGTCAGATTGTCAGGGAGATAGACGCTTTGGGCGGAAAGATGGGTGTCATCACCGACCGCTCGACCATACAGTTCCGTATGCTCAACCTCTCGAAGGGTGCGGCGATGTGGAGTCCGCGAGCACAGTGCGACAAGGAGCACTTCTCGCAGCTGTGGCGACGGGAGTTGGAGAACACCGACAACCTCTTCATCTGGCAGGATGCGGCCGATGGTCTTTTGTTTGACACTACGGGGCAACAGCCTCGCATTGTGGGAGTTACGACGCGTATGGGTGTTCGTTTTACCGCCCGAGCCGTCATACTCACCTCCGGCACATTCCTCGGAGGCCTGATGCACTGCGGAGCCAGCAACGCCGAGGGAGGTCGTGCGGGAGATGCCGCCTCACACGGCATCACCGAGGCCCTTGTGGCTCTCGGCTTCGAGGCGGGACGAATGAAAACGGGCACTCCGGCACGCATCGACGGCCGCACGATAGACTTTTCACAATTAGAGATTCAGGAGGGCGATGCAAAGCCTTCAAAATTCTCGTTCTCGGCTGATACAGAGGCTGTTACGGAGCAGAAGCCGTGTTATTTGGTCTATACCTCGGCAGAGGTACACGCCACCTTGCGTGAGGGTTTTCACCTCTCGCCACTCTTCAATGGCACGATTCACGGCATAGGGCCGCGTTACTGTCCGAGCATCGAGGACAAGCTGCGTACCTTCGCCGACAAGGAGCAGCACCAGCTATTCCTTGAGCCTGAGGGTCGCAACACCAACGAATATTATATCAACGGCTTCTCGTCGTCGCTGCCACAGGAGGTGCAGCTCGCTGCCCTGCGAAAAATCAAAGGCTTGGAGCAGGCACACGTCTATCGCCCGGGCTATGCTATTGAGTATGATTACTTTCCACCCACGCAGCTGCGTCACTCTATGGAGACCAAGCTGGTGGAAAACCTCTACTTTGCGGGTCAGATAAACGGCACTACGGGCTACGAGGAGGCCGCAGCACAGGGTCTTATGGCGGGAATAAACTCGCATCGCAAGTTGCAGGGCGAGGCTCCCATCGTGTTGCAACGCGACGAGGCGTATATAGGAGTGCTGATTGACGACCTTGTGACGAAGGGTGTCGATGAGCCGTATCGTATGTTTACCTCGCGTGCCGAGTACCGCATACTGCTCCGACAAGATAATGCCGACCTGCGACTCACACCCAAAGGACGCGAAATAGGTCTTGTGTCGGATAAAAACTGGGAAAAATTCGTCGAAAAAAAATCACTTGTATTTTCGCTTATTTCGTTTGCTCACGAGCAGAGCATCAAAATATCGGAAATTGAAGGCTATCTGAAAACGCACAATTTTGAGCCTTTGAAGCAGGGTAGCAAGCTCTATTCACTCATCGCACGCAACGAATTTTCGCTTTTGGATATGGCTCGCGAGGTGCCGCGACTCAAACGATTTGTCGAGGAGAAGGGCATAACCGACGAGATTTTGGAGCAGGCCGAGATACAGATTAAGTATAAAGGATACATCGAACGCGAAAAATTGTTAGCCGAGAAGCTGCATCGTCTGGAAAATATAATCATTCCCGACGGTTTTGACTTTATGGCGATGAACGCCCTGACCATCGAGGCTCGCCAGAAACTGACGAAGATTCGTCCGCAGACGATAGGGCAGGCATCGCGTATTCCGGGCGTCAGCCCCGCCGATATAAATGTGCTGCTGATAAAGTTCGGAAGATAGTTTTAAATTAAATAAAATCCCACTTTTTTTTGAGTGGGATTTTATTTATGTTCCACGTGGAACACAAAAAAATAGGGCTGATAATTCAGCCCTATTTTTATGAATATCAAACACTTACTCTACAACCATTGTCCAGCCGAACTTATCCTCGGCACGGCCGTACTGGATGTCCTGCAAGCGGTTATACAACTCAATACAAGTCTTTCCTACCTCGCTGCCATAGGTTACCATAGTGCCATTGTCGAGGTCAAACACCGACTCAATAGGCGAGATAACAGCCGCCGTACCGCAAGCTCCGGCCTCCTCAAAAGTAGGCAACTCCGATACAGGGATAGGACGCTGCTCAACCTTCAAGCCCATATCCTCTGCCAACACACGCAAACTCTTGTTGGTGATAGAGGGCAGAATTGAGGGCGAGATGGGTGTTACATAGGTGCCATTCTTGATGCCGAAGAAGTTCGCTGCACCACACTCCTCGATGTAGTTATGCTCGGCAGCATCGACATACAACACATTTGAATAGCCCATATCGTGAGCCTTCTGACCCGACTTGATGCTGGCTGCGTAGTTACCGCCCACTTTCACATCACCTGTTCCACGTGGAGCAGCACGGTCCTGTTCGCGGTCGATAACAACCTTGATAGTCTTCATTCCACCCTTGAAATAGGGTCCTACGGGCGAGCAGAAGATAATCAACATAGCCTCCGGTGACGCCTTGACACCAAGACCCACCTTTGTACCGATGAGGGTAGGGCGGAGATAGAGTGCAGCACCTGACTCATAGGGAGGTACATACTCCATATTACGACGAACAACCTCACAGCAAGCCTCAATAAAGAGCTCAACGGGAGGCTCCGGCAAGCACAGCTTACGGGCAGAAGCCTGCAAGCGTTTGCCATTCTCCTCGGGACGGAAAAGGCGTACCTTACCATCCACACCACGGAAAGCCTTCATACCCTCGAAAGCCTCCAAGCCATAATGCAGGCACGATGTGGCCATGTGCATAGGGATATACTCGTCAGAGGTATATTCCAGCGGACTCCACTTGCCGTCCTTAAATGTTGTACGGGCATTCACATCTGAGCCGTAATAGTCAAAACCCAAAGATTTCCAATCTAAGTTTTTCATTATCAGTTAGTTTTATTTGCAATAAAGTTTATAAGGTTGGTTAAGTTTCAATATTAGGTTGTAGTATATTGCAAAAACTATCCTACAATTGCACCATTATTTGTCTTATGTTCGGGGGCGAGCAACTCTAACTTACCCGACGCATCCTCGGCCATAAGAATCATACCATTCGAGGTGATGCCCTTCAACTCGCGGGGAGCAAGGTTTACAAGCACAAGTACCTGACGACCAACGAGTTCCTCGGGTGTGAAGTGCTCGGCAATACCCGACACAATGGTACGCTTATCGATTCCCGTATCGACCGTCAGCTTCAACAGCTTCTTCGTCTTGGCGACCTTCTCGGCAGCAAGAATCGTCGATACGCGTATATCCATCTTCTGGAAATCGTCATACGAGCACTCCGCCTTCTGGTCGGTGACATGCTCGGCAGCGGCAGCAGCAGCGTTGGCTGCCTTGATATCGGCTAACTTCTTCAACTGTGCCTCAATGACATCATCCTCAATCTTCTCAAACAAAAGCTCCGGCTTACCAATCACATGGCCCGCCTCAACCAAATCCATAGCACCCAGACGCTGCCAACTCAACTTATTGATATTCAACATTTTGAGTATCTTTTCAGCGGTAAAAGGCATAAACGGCTCAATAGCCACAGCCACATTCGCCGTAATCTGCAACGCTATATTCAAAATGGTCTTCACGCGTTCAGGGTCGGTCTTGACAACCTTCCACGGCTCGGTGTCGGCCAGATACTTATTTCCTATGCGGGCGAAGTTCATCGCATCCTTCAATGCCTCGCGGAAGCGATAACTCTCGATATTTGCCTCCAAAGAGCCTCTAATTCCGCCTAACTCATTAATGGTGGCAATATCATACGCCGTGAGTGTTCCAAGCGAAGGAACGGCCCCATTATAGTATTTCTGCGTAAGCACCAAGGCACGATTGACAAAGTTACCGAGGATAGCCACCAGCTCGTTGTTGTTGCGAGCCTGATAATCCTTCCAAGTAAAGTCGTTATCCTTCGTCTCGGGTGCGTTGGCACACAGCACATAACGCAGCACATCCTCCTTGCCGGGGAACTCGTCGAGGTACTCGTGCAACCACACAGCCCAGTTCTTCGAGGTCGAAATCTTGTCGCCCTCCAAGTTCAGGAACTCGTTTGCCGGCACATTCTCGGGCAGGATATACTCGCCGTGAGCCTTCAACATCGACGGGAAGACGATGCAGTGGAAGACGATATTATCCTTACCGATGAAGTGCACCATCTTGGTATCCTTACTCTTCCAGTATTTCTCCCAGTCGGATGTAAGGTCCTTTGTAGCAGATATATAGCCGATAGGAGCATCAAACCATACATACAACACCTTACCCTCAGCACCCTCAACCGGCACGGGGATACCCCAGTCCAGGTCGCGGCTTACGGCACGCGGCTGCAAGCCCAGATCGAGCCACGACTTACACTGACCATAAACATTCGATTTCCACTCCTTGTGACCCTCTAAAATCCACTTACGCAGGAAGCCGTCATACTTATTCAGCGGCAAGTACCAATGCGATGTCTGACGCTTCACCGGCACAGCACCAGAAACCGTAGAGTGTGGGTTTATAAGCTCGTCGGGCGAGAGCGTAGAGCCACATTTCTCGCACTGGTCACCGTAGGCACCCTCACTCTGACAGTGGGGGCAGGTTCCCACAATGTAGCGGTCGGCGAGGAAGGTCTTTGCCTCCTCGTCGTAGTACTGCTCCGAGGTCTGCTCGATGAACTTACCCTTGTCGTAGAGCTTGCGGAAGAACTCCGAAGCTGTCACGCGGTGCGTGGGTGACGATGTACGCGAATATATATCAAACGACATACCCAGACGCTTGAAGGCATCCTTGATAATCTCGTGATAGCGGTCCACCACCTGCTGCGGAGTGATACCCTCCTTGCGGGCTTTGATAGTGATGGGCACGCCGTGCTCGTCGCTACCGCACACCGAAATCACATCGTGACCATTCAGACGCAGATAGCGTGCATAGATGTCGGAAGGCACATATACACCTGCCAGATGGCCGATATGTACGGGACCATTGGCGTAGGGTAGTGCCGAAGTTATAAGATAACGTTTGAACTCTCTTTTTGACATAGGTATATAACATTTCTAATATGAAACAAAAATACAATATTTTATTTCTATTAGGAAACTTTTCGGGAAAAATTATTTTAATTATTCTGTTTCGGTCAAAAGAAGAGAAAAGAAGAGCTTTCCCGATACGCCCATACTTTATTACTCTTTTAGAGAATTTAGGGAATTTAGGGACTACGCAAAAGCATCCTTAACTTCCCTAAACTCCCTAATTTCCTTAAATTCCCTATACTCCCTAATCAAAAAGCCATCCGAAAATTTTCCGGCGACTTATCAACAAGCGTTTATTAATATTATTTTATTCTTTTTATAAATATACTTATAAATATAATAATATATATGCTTGTTAATTGTGTCGATAACTTTTTTGAAATATTTTTTTCGACAAAATTTCTTCTCGCAGATTAACTTTTCATCTCCGAAGAAAAACCCTGCAACTCGTTGATAAGACCCGTTTTATTCCTCGTCGCCGAGGGTGGAAAAAATATTTGCTGACAACTTGTAAACCACTTTATCAACACCCCGAAAACGACTTTTTATCATCAATCGACCCTCGAAAAAAGTGGATAATTGTGGTAATAACTTTTAATAAAAACCTGCATAAATATTTCACTATTCACAACCATCTTTCATTATCAGAGAGTTGCTTTTTTTACGGTTTTTTTCTGAAAAAAGTTTTCAATATTTATCATCAGTTTGTCATACAACTTATCAACACTTTTCAGCCACTTTTTGACAACTTTTCGGCTATATCAACAACCGAAATCGCTGCTGAAAACATCTACTTTTTCAGCCACGCCACTAACTTTGCTATGGCTCGTCCGCGATGCGATATGGCATTCTTCTGCTCCGGAGCCATCTCGGCAAACGAGCAGTCGTAACCCTCAGGGCGAAACAACGGGTCGTAGCCAAAGCCACCCTCGCCCTGCTCCTCTCGGAGTATCTCGCCACGCACGATACCCTCAAAGAGATGCTCCTTGCCACCTGTGATGAGAGCCATAGCTGTTCGGAACTGTGCCTTGCGGTTGCTCTTGCCCTTCATATTTTTCAGCAGCAGACGCTTGTTGGCCTCGTCGTCGTGACCCTCCGCAGTGGCGTAGCGTGCCGAACGAACACCCGGCTCACCGCCCAACGCCTCCACTTCGAGGCCCGTATCGTCGGCAAAGCAGTCGAGGCCCGTACGCTGAAATATATATCGAGCCTTCTGCAAGGCGTTACCTTCCAGCGTGGGCTGCTCCTCGGGAATATCCTCCACGATGCCGCACTCACGCGGCGTCACAACCTCAAACTCCTCGCCCAGCAACTGCTGCACCTCGCGAAGCTTATGCTGATTGTTTGTCGCAAAAACTATTTTCATATATTGTTTTTTTCGTTGTTAATCTATTTGTAATATGACTCTTTAATATTCTCTACGGTATTCGCCGGCTCGTATTTTTTTATACTTGTTGCCAAACACGTCATAGTAATAACCATCACTTCCCTCTGTCAGTCCGGAACCATCGTATGTAGGGCCTACTACGTAAAAATTACTCTCACTATCATCGTTGGACGAGTTGTAGGCGAGTCCCGTAAATCCACAAATAACCATATATATAATAAACACCAGACCCGACAGCTGGCTCAAAAGGAGAGAGGATACGACCTGCATAGGAACATATATAACGCCTAAAAAAGCCGTCACAGCACCAAAGATAAGCGGTATGGAGATAATCTCCACGATGTAACCCCACCACTCGGTATCGCCATCTTCATACAAGCGTTTGATTCTAAATGCTCTCTTTATCAGGAAATAGATAAAGAAGAGAATGTAGAGGAATATGAGGAACTTGAAGAAAAAGTCTGCCAGATAGTGGAAAAACGCTACACCAAAATATGTGAGGCTTATACCTATGGTCGTTGCTATGCAATATCTGAATGTAAAGTTATGACCGACAAACTTTCCTATGGAGGCCGTAATGGCCATCGTCATACATACAACCAGAGCAAGCATACCCAGCAAGATGATAAGACGAGCCAGGAAGCCGTCTATATCTTCGAAGCCGTACAGATGTGTGGCAAAAGCCATCCACAGACCAAAAGGAGCATACGCAATCAGTCCAAAGAGCTGAAAGCCTAACGGTACATCCACATCCGCTATGCCATAAAAGACGGCAATACCTATCGCAATAAGGATTGCGAAACGCCAGAATGAGACCTTTTTCATTGGGAATGCCGCCACATATTTCTTTGCGACAGAGTCGTATTTTTCGTCTAAATCGGGGACTATCTTCTGATTGTATTCACTACGCAACCGGCTGGAATGAGTGATGATGGTTGTCTCTTTTTTGACATACTTATTATTTATGTAGCCGGTGGTTCTCAATCCGGACATAAAAGTACTTGTCCAGTTTTTCGACTCCGTACTGGGCAAATAGAGTTCGGTACCCACCTTTACTTTTGATATGACCTTCGAGCCGGGCAAGGTGTCTTTCATTACATTTGCATACTTGCAATTGACGATGGTGTATGTGTGCACAACCCTGTCTTCGGCTGGGGAGCAGGCTAAAAACAGCGACGACACAAACGATAATAGAACAAGCGAGAAAAATCGTCTCATAGTACAGAGGTTTATGGGTTAATAATTAGAGCCGTTTCTTTTACGGCGGTGTTTATCTGCAGATATTGATTTTTTTCTTCATAGTTCTCTCCATAATCACCGCCAGAGCACCGTCGCCCGTTACATTGCAGGCTGTGCCGAAGCTATCCATCGCTATATAAAGCGAAATCATCAGTGCCTGATCCTCGGCCGAGAAGCCCAACATCGAGGCCAGCACTCCCAGAGCCGCCATAATAGCACCACCCGGAACGCCCGGGGCGGCTATCATCGTGATACCCAGCATAGCAATAAAGCCGAATATCATCGCAAAGTCGTACTCTATACCCTGCATCATCATCAGAGCCAGTGCACACGCCACGATTTTGAGCATACTGCCCGAGAGGTGAATCGTCGCACATAGCGGAATGACAAATCCCGATACCTCGTCACTCACACCCATCTTACGAGCCTGTGCCAGCGTAACGGGGATGGTCGCAGCCGACGACTGCGTGCCGAGAGCCGTAAAATATGCCGGGAGCATCGTCACGAGCATCTTGAAGGGGTTTTTCTGTGCCACGCCTCCCGCAATGGCATAGAGCAGGATGAGCCACGCGATATGCAGGGCGAAGATGACGCCTATAATCTTGGCAAAGACCACCAGCACACGCCACACCTCACCTGTGGCGGTCATATCCATAAAGATACCGAAGATATAGATGGGCAGCAGCGGGATAATCACCCTCTCGATAAACTTCGTCACGATATCGCCAAACTCCTTCGTGCCGCGACGCAGCACATCGCCCTCGATGTAGGCGATGCCCAGACCCAGCATAAACGAGAGGACAAGTGCCGTCATAACGCCCATAAGCGGTGGTATCTCGATAGTGAAGAAGGGCGATAGTTTCGCCAACTGTTCGCTTGCCACCTCGGCAATCTGCCCCGAGAGCATCGAGTGAAAGAGAGCCTCGCCCACACCATACGACGCCAGGCCGGCGACGAGTGTTGAGCCGTATGCCAGCAGTGTGGTCAGCAGCAACATACGCCCCGCACCACGACCTATGTCGGCGATGGCAGGCGTAACCAGACCGACGATGATAAGCGGTATGGCGAAGCCCAGCAGCTGGCTGAAAATGGCGTTAAAGGTGAGAAATGTGCGTGCGAGCACCTCGGGCATCATACCTCCGAGTGCCACACCCAACACAATCGCCACGATAATACGCGGCAGCAGCCCGAATTTTATCTTTTTCATCTTTTGTAATCGTTTTGCGAGAGAAAGGGGGCGATTAGTGAAATTAAGGTAATTAAGGAATTTAATGAATTTAAGGAGTTTAGAGATGTGGCCGAATTGTTTTTATTGCATAATCGCTATATTCCCTAAACTCCCTAAATTCCCTCTACTCTCGCTTTACAGCCACTTCTTGTAGCGGAAGTAGAGCATCGTGCAACCCGAGAATATCACCATCAGACAGATGGCGAAGATGTAGCCCAGAGGTATGGTGTAGCCTCCGACCTCCCACACCCAGTTCAGCTCGGGCATAACCTGGAAGTTCATTCCGTAGATACTCGCCACAAGCGTTGCAGGCAGGAAGATGACCGCCGCCACCGAGAAAATCTTCACAATCTCGTTCTGCTCGATGTTGATAAGGCCCAGAGCCGAGTCCTGAATATAGTCCAGACGCTGGAACGAGAAGTCGGCGTGGTTGATAAGTGAATTGACGTCCTTGATCATCAGCTGCAGGCGGGGATAGATATCGTTGGGGAAGCGTTCTGAACGCAGGATGTTCGAGAGGATTCGCTGACGGTCGAAGATGTTCTCACGCAAGACCATCGTGTTCTCCTGCAACATATTGATACGCTGGATGACGGTCTTGTCGATAGAGTCCTCGGCGTTGATATCCTTGCTCAGTGCGGCAACCTGCTTGGCGACAAACTCCACAAGGTCGGCATCGAAGTCGATACGCACCTCCAACAGCGAGATGAAGATGTGGTAGCCAGTCGAGTAGCCGCGATAGTTCATCTGCAGACGCTTCTCCGCCTCGCGGAAGGTACGCGACTCGGCGGCACGCATCGAGACAAGCACACCCTCGTTTGAGATGATGAACGATACGGGTTCCACCGAGAAGGAGTCGCCGTGCGGCACGAAGAAGTTGGTGTTAGAGATTATCGAGTTCTCGTTCTCCGAGTACTTTGATGTAGACTCAATCTCCTCGACCTGCTGGCGGGTCTGGAGGGACTCCTCCATAAATGCCTCTACGGCCTTCTGCTCCTTGATTGTGGGAGAGAGCAGATCCAGCCAGAGAATATCGTCATAGCCCAGATTGTCCAGCAATTCGGGCTCGGCGTTACGAATGATTTTGTTGTATTGCTTTAAGTAGATTGTAAGCATCGCTGCAAAGGTTTTTACGGGTTAAACACATTGTTTCCTTTGTGTGTGGGTGAGCAACACACCCTACGGATTCCGTCGCCCCTTGTTTTGCCGTTTATGGCTTCGGGCGGCCCTTTATCCTCTTCAACCCGGGTTGGATCGAGGCTCAACCTTGATGCCTGCGTTCCAAAACTTTTGCAGTGCCGAGTGCTTCTCGGCGTTAAACACGAAATCTATATTTTGAGTAAGATACTCATAAGCGTTGTAGGGCTTCTGGTCGTAGCCCTCCTCGACGATAGCCTCCCATACCGACTCCACACCGAGGGTGAAGGCTCGTTGCAGGGCGTCGATAACCTCATACGAAGTACCCTTGCGTGCTACCCACACAGCAAAGGCGAAGGGCGTCGAAGTAGCCTTCTGCCACTCCTCTGCAAGGTCGTAGGTGTAGTTGAACAGGCCTTCGTGGTCAAAGACCTTGTCGCCAATCAAGAGGAAAGCATCATCCTTCTGTGCGAAGGCCACCTGCGAGTAGTCCTGCAACTCATACCACTCGGGCTGAATGTGCCAGAGGTTGGCCGCCAGATAACCTGCCAGCTGCACCGAGGTACGCGAGTGGGCATCGAGGAAGATGCGACGCACCTGCTGTACGGGCACATTCGAGAAGAGGGCGACAGTACGCACCTTTCCGTTAGCACCTATGCAGTAATCGGTTATGATTGATGTTGATTTGAGTGTCGGCACCATTGCCGAGGGCATCAAGGCGATGTCGGCACGCCCCTCCACATAGTTCAGATAGCAGTCGGCAGGGGGTGCGATCAAGAGGTCGGCGCGAAGATTACCTTCGTGTCGAATGCCATAGATGAAGGGTATCGTATTGAGATACGATACAGCCGCTATGCGTACGTTGGAAGCCATCATCCATAGTCATCGTAATTAGTTTACACTCCGTTCATTTGCCCGAAATGCCACTCCACAACACCCTAACCCACAAAGGGTTAGCCGCCACCGAAGGGCACTTTGACTTGCAAATGTAACAAAAAAAGTGCAAAATCCCAAACTTTTGCCCGTTTTTTGGCTTTATCAAATCTCAACCACCTCTTCCCACGCGAACACAAGGTTGTCGATGGCGAAATACTTCGGTGTGGTCATGCCATAGTCGTCGCTGTGGCCGCCGAGGATGTTGAAACGCACCTTCACCACGCCACGCAGCGGACGCAAATCCCAGAAAGTCCACTCCTTTGTGGTTTGTGAGCCCGATGCGAGTACAAACGCTACGGTTGCGGTCTCGTTGCCGTCGGCGTCAATGCCTGTGGCTGTGACTGTAATCTGCTCGCCGGGTTTGAGCTTTGGTGAGAACTCGTTGCCATTCAGAACGATATTGTTGAAATAGGTCGTTGCGTTTATCTTGCAGCACTGAATATAGCGGGTCTTGCCGTCGCGGAAGTATATCTCCGTACGACAATCCACATCGCCGGCAAGGCTCTCGTCGTGGTTGCCGTAGAATACGAGGAAGTTATCCGAGCCGTTGGCTCCGCAGCCTGTGCGTGAGTCCGCCACACCCTCCTTATATACATAAAGGTCGTAGGCGTAACTACCCTTTGCCGCCAAGTCGCCCGAGCCGTAGTTCGATACCGTGCAGCCACCGCCATAGAAGCTGCCCCACTCCGAGGTTGTGAACTTGGGACGCGAGGTGAGTGTTGTCACAGCATCCTCCCACACATAATTTTGGGTCATAAAGTCAAACGATGAGGGGTTTGTTGCGATGACCTTGTTCCACTCTTCGCCCTCGAAACCTATCGTATAGACGTAGACGGCGGGGTGCTGGTGTTGTTCCTTCTCGTGGCAGGCAACAAGTGCCACCAGAATCATAATGTAAAAAAAGCGTTTCATATCGTTTTGTTTTTGGTTTTTTCTCAATTAGGGAGGTTAGGGAGTTTAAGGAGTTTAATGAGGTTAGAGAAGTACCCAAATTGTTTTTATTGCGTAATCTCTAAATTCCCTAAACTCTCTAATTTCCCTAATTTCTCTAAATTCCCTAAATTCTCTCTAAATAATTCATCTCTCCTCCACGCCCAGCACCTCGGTCGAGAGTTCGCCCATCGAGCTGTCGCATCCGTTGAGTGCCGTCTGAATACGCACAAAATCAATATATTGCAACTCCGCAGCGAGGCCATCGGCCGTCACTGCATTCGCTATGTCGAGGTGACACGCCACAGCGTCGTTGTCGTCGGTAGAGCTACCCTCGCTGTCGCTGCCGAGATTGTCGGCATAGCCCCACGCATAGGCGTTGTGTGACACCACACCCGAGGGGAGTGTTGTGGTGTTTGTCGCCAGAAGAGAGCCATAGAGGGTGTAGTGGTCGCCCTCGACCCACTGTGGGAAGTAGCTCGGCTGTCGGTGTGCCGCCATATAGGGCACCTCGCCCTCGCTGCCGCGATTATCCCGCCAGCGTATGGGCATCTTCTCGCCCTCGGCACGAAAGTAGGTCACCGCATAGCGTGTCGTGTGGTTTTGGCCGCCCCACTCCGAGCCTCGCAACTCGTACCACTCGTCATCGGGCTCGCCGTTGCCGTTGCTGTCCTGCATAACCCATACAATGCCCGCCTCCGACGATGTGGCGTACATATTTCCATATATCGTAATGTCGGCACCCTCCTTATTCGCTATGCTGTGGTCGAAGCCCAACACCACATAGCCGCCAAATCCGCCCAGCGAGAGGAACTTTCCCTCCGAGAGTCGCTTCTCGGCGTAGGCTGCGGCATCGGCTGTGCTATGCTCCGCACCGCTGAATCCCGACTTATCCTCGCCTATGAACTGACCCGCCGCCGGCATATACTCATAGACCTTGCTCCAACGGCGTGAACTCTGTGCGTCTGCCTCGCGGCGAAAAGTACCCTCTGCCTCGCAGCATACTATCGTCACGGTTGAGGTCAGCGTGTAGCCGTCCGCGTCGCTTACCGTTAGCTCCACCTCGCAATCCTTCTCCACCGCGAGTCGCAGCTGCGGCGACTGCGAGATAATCTCGCCCGCCACACGCCACTCAAACGAAGGCTCTGCAAAGGCCTCGGTTGTGGGTGCAAGCACTATGCTGCGTCCGCGTGACATATATTTTACAGAGGTGTAACCCAACCCCGCAGGAGCAGGGAAGCCGACACTTCCCGTCAGGTGATGCACGCCTCGCAGTGTGATGCTCCGCTCGGCACGGCCATCCTCGTTTTCCACAGCCAGACGCAGCGTGTTGTCGCCCTCGGCGTGGAGAGTAACCTCGCACGCGGCATCTCCCGCCAGCGGCTCATCATTGAGCCACCACTCGTATTTCGCCTCGTCGCCTGCCGACACCTGCGGCACGATGCGTGTGGCTACACCGACCACCGCCTCGATGACTCCGTTTTTTGTCAAAAATGAAATTTTCGGCGGGCGTAATTCCAGCACCTCGACACGAAACTCCTCCTCATCCTTGCCCGAAGCATTCTCCACGCGAAGCATAACATAATAGGAGCCGGCCTCCTCCTCGCAGAGTGTGTATGACGGCTCGCTGCCCACCTTCACGCCCTCGCGATACCAGCTGAAAAGAGCCTCCTCGCTGCTCTCTACGCGTGGTTGCAGGGTTATGGCAATGCCCTGCTTGGTAGAATAGACACCTCCGTTTTCGACAATGATTTCGGGTGCCGGCAGGGTGGTTATCACCTTGTTTTCGTTGCACGCCACAGCCAGAGCCGACAGAGAGAAGAGTAGTATGTAAGCCAATTTTTTCATTATAGCAAAAAATACCAATTTTACACTAAATCACCTCGCTGACGAGCATAAAAAATCTCGCCGATGCTATGCACCGACGAGAGTATCTTTTTCAAATCAAAAACGGCTTTGTGAGCATCTCCCCATCCTTTCCGTTGGTTTGATTCGCCCGATACTCGCGGGTGCAAATCGCATAACATCGCCTATGCGATGCTCTCAACGGCAGGTCTTCTGACTTATCTCTCTTGCCACACCTTCCCAACCCTTTGGCTGTGCCAATCTTGCGGTCAGTGGTTTTTGTGGTATAAACCCTTGTCTGCCAATATCTTGCAGACGAAGCAGGGCGAGAATTACAGCAGCGAGTACTGTTTCGGATTCGGAGTGTTTCGATGTCCTTCCCTTGTGGCCTTACCCCTCTTTTTCAGGCAGCCCCTTTGTCGGACTCTCGGTTCTCCCCACCGAATTCCCTTTTGCTCCACCCTCGGTGGAAACCGTTTATGGTGCAAAGATAGTTAAAAAAGATATATGGACAAATAAAATGGGGGAGAATGGTAAAATAATGGAGAATAGTTTGTGCTGCAAAAGAATTTTTTGCGATATCTGCCCGTTATTACAATAAAAATTATAACTTTGCAAGTTACTATGCGCGTTGTGCGTGCGTGAGGTGTGCATTATGCACGCGTGACATACGCACCGCATACGCACGAAGTGAGTGATTACAAACCAATTACAAACCGATTACAAACCCGTTACGCACCAACTACAAGCAGCGATGTTAGAGAAGTTAGCCAAACAGACCGCCATCTATGGTATCAGCACTATCGTTGTGCGATTCCTGAGTTATCTGCTGACTCCGGTCTATACCTACACATTCTCGCAGGCGACCTATGGCATCGTCACCGACATCTATGCCCTTATACCTTTCGCACTGGTGCTTTTGTCTATGGGTATGGAGTCGAGCTTCTTCCGTTTTACGGCGAAGGCCGAGGCGGAGGGCACTTCGGCCGAGGATGTTGCCGCCCGCAAGCGTCGGGTCTTTGCCACGACTTGGGGTGCGAATATCGTTGCGGCTCTGATATTCTTCCTTGTGGTTGTTGTGTGCCGTCGGGATGTGGCACATCTTATGGGTGCGGCCTATGAGGCTCACCCCGAATATGTTGTTATGGTTGCGGCCATCATCCTTGTCGATGTGGCTACGATGATACCCTTCTCGCGGCTGCGTGAGCAGGGACGGGCGTTGCGTTTTGTGGCGTTGAAGGCTGTGAATGTTGTTGTGAATGTGGGTCTTGCCATCGCCTTTCTGGTTGCGGGGCTGTATGACACTGCGTTTGGTGTGGGCTGGGTCTTTGTCGCCAACCTTGTGGCGAGTGTTGTCACGCTGCTGCTCATCCTGCCCACCACCGAGCATACTCTGCCACGCATCGAGCGGAGCCTGCTGCGTAAGATTTTCATCTACTCGCTGCCGCTGCTCATAGGAGGCGTTGCGGGTACGGCGGGCGAGTTTCTCGACCGACAGATGATTAAGTACCTGCTGCCCGACGATATATCTATGGCACAGCTGGGCGTCTATGGAGCTATCACGAAGATAGCCGTTGTGATGACCCTCTTTACGCAGATGTACCGCTTGGCTGCCGAGCCCTTCTTCCTCTCGAACTTCACGAAGGAGGAGTTTGTGGAGTCGAATGCTGCGGCGTTGAAGTACTTTGTTATGGCCTCGATGCTCATATTTCTGGGCATCGCCCTCTTCCGCGATGTGTTCGCCCTGATTGTGGGTCGTGACTTCCGCGAGGGTATCGACATACTGCCCGTTGTGCTGGGAGCTAACATCCTTGCCGGCGTGTGGCTCAACCTCTCGTTCTGGTATAAGAGGGAGGAGAAGACGCAGTTTGCACTCTATGTGACCTTCACGGGCCTTGCCGTTGTTGTGGTGCTGGGTCTGCTTATGGTGCCACGCTGGGGTTACAGGGGTGCTGCGTGGGCAAGGCTTGGTGCCGAGGCTGCTATGGTTGTGGTCAGCCTGTGGCTCAATCGCCGTTACTTCCCCACGCCCTACGACTTCGGGCGTATTGCGGAGTATGTGGTGGCGGGTGTTGCTCTGTATCTCGCCAGCGAGGCTCTGTTGCACTATGGCTCACCGACAGTGGTGATGCGTTACGGAGTCAATGTGGTGTTGTTTATGGCCTTTGTGGCCTTTGCCGTATGGCGTGAGAAGATAGATGTGAAGGGACTTGCGAGGAGTGTGATGAAGAGGAGATAGAATTCAGAATTATTTATAGTGAATTTAGGGAAATTAGTGAGTTTAGGGAATTTAGCGATTACGCAATAAAAAAATTCGGGCTTTTCACTAAACTCCTTAAACTCCCTAACCTCCCTAATTGAGAGAAAAAAAACAAAAACCGAAACAGAATATGAAAGTAAAGATTGTAAACCATTCGCGTTATGCGTTGCCGGAGTATCAGACGCCGTTGTCGGCAGGTCTGGATATCCGTGCCAACATCAAGGAGAGTGTTACGCTTGCCCCGCTGGAGAGGGCTATCGTGCCTACGGGCCTATATGTCGAGCTTCCCGCCGGCTACGAGATGCAGATACGTCCCCGCAGTGGCCTGGCAGCCAAGCACGGCATAACGGTACTGAACTCGCCCGGCACTATCGATGCCGACTATCGTGGCGAGATAAAGGTTATCCTTGTGAATCTGAGCAACGAGCCCTTCGCCATTGAGGGTGGCGAACGCATAGCACAGATGGTTGTAGCCCGCCACGAGCAGGTGGAGTGGGTGAGTGTCGAGGAGCTCGGCACAACCGAACGCGGCGAGGGCGGCTTCGGCTCAACAGGAAAGTAAACCGAGAGAAAAGATGCGTTTTGCAGATATCATAGGACAGGAGAGCTTGAAGCGACACCTCACCGAGAGTGTCGATAAGGGGCGTATCAGCCACGCACAGCTGTTCAGCGGTGCGGCGGGTGTGGGTACGCTGCCCCTTGCCATAGCCTATGCCCAGTACCTCAACTGCCCGAATCGTCACGATGGCGACTCGTGTGGCGTGTGTCCTTCGTGCCGGCAGATAGCCGAGGCGGCACACCCCGACCTGCACTTCGTCTTCCCCGTAAACAAGCAGGGCAAGAAGGCGGGTGAGGTGGTCTTGTCGGGCGAGTTTATGCCTCTGTGGCGTGAGATTATAGCCGAAACGGGTGGCTACTTCACGCCCCAGCAGTGGTACGACCGACTCGATTTGGGCAAGACCCTGAAAGGCCTTATCACGGCACGCGAGGCCGACGAGATTATCCGCCGCTTGCAGTTCAAGAGCTTCCAGTCGGAGTATAAGATAATGATTATATGGCAACCCGAGGCGATGAACGACGAGGCGGCAAACAAGATACTCAAAATCCTTGAGGAGCCGTGGGAGAAGACGGTGTTCCTGCTGGTGTCGGAACGCCCCGACCTGCTGCTGCCGACCATCATCTCGCGTGTGCAGGAGGTGGCTGTGCCACGCCTCACCATCGAGGATCTGATGCCGCTGGCGGGTGAGGGTGACGAGCAACGCAGACGCAATATGGCACGCCTGGCGGCGGGCGATATTATCGAGATGCGTACGCTGGCCGGTGGCGAGGAGGATGCTGTGAAGCGTGAGAGCTTCGATCTGTTCTGCTCGCTTATGCGTCTGTCGTACAACGATAAACACCTCGAACTCATCGAGTGGGCCGACGAGGTGGCAGCCCTCTCGCGAGAGCAGCAGCGAGCAATGCTGCGTCACGCAGCACGCCTTTTGCGTGAGAGCTATATGTTGCACGCGGGCCTCGGCTCGATAAGCTATCTGTGGGGTGCCGAGGCGGAGTTCTGCAATAAGTTTGCACCCTTCATCGGCAACCAGAATGTGGAGTTTATACTCGACCAGATAGAGCAGGCGATGCGTCAGGTGAGCCAGAACGGCAATGCGAAGATTATATTCACGCACTTCGCCCTCGCGGTGAGCAAGACCATAAACCGATTGAGATGATGCACAGCGCAACACTCCTCACGGGCAGCAACGACACTTTGGCGGTAGCCATACTCTTGCAGGCTGCCTCGCTGCTTGCCGAGAGGATAGGACAGCAGGCCGATGCGTCGCAGATATACACCTCGGAGGCGTGGGGCTTTCGGTCGGAAAACACATTCTGCAATCAGGCTCTGCGGTTTCATACCGCGTTGGAGCCGGAGGAGGTGCTGAACGCCGCACAGGAGGTGGAGCAGCTGCTCGGCCGCAACCGCTTGGAGGAGCAGCAGGAACGAGAGAGAACGGGTCAGCGATACGCCTCGCGGAGGGTCGATGTCGATGTGATGTTCTATGACGATGAGATTATCTCTACGCCTCGCCTTACGGTGCCGCACCCGCTGCTGCACGAGAGGGAGTTTGCCCTGCGTCCGCTTTGCGAGATTATGGGCGACTATCGGCATCCGCAGCTGCAACGCCCGTTGAAGGATATTCTGGCGGAGCTGGAAGCATAAAAGAGGTGAGAAGAGAGAAAGGACGAAAGAAGGAACGGACGAAAGAAGGAAAGACGGTAGCAAAAGAAGGAAAGAGAGAAAGAAGGAAAGACGGTTGCGAAACGAAAAAACGAAAAGAACGCACACAACTTTAAGAAACGAAAAGAACGAACAACGAGATATGAAACGATTTTTGTCAGTGATAATAGTGGCCTCGGCGGTGCTGATGCTCTCGTGGGGCTGTTTCAAGACGGTGGTGGCCTACACCATATTTCGCATCGCGGTATATGAGCAGGTCGAGCAGAATGGCGAGATAACCAAGTCGGAGGAGCTGCTCTCCTACGCCTACTATGTCGATACCACCGAGTGGAAGGTGGCCTCGTGGGAGGATGCCCTGCTGTTCCGTATCACCAACAAAACGACGGGCGAGGTTAAGGATGTGCCCGACCGCATAGGCGATTTCGCCTCGGGTGACGAGTATCAGGTGTCGATGGAGCTGAACAAGAAGATTTCGATGCTGGTGGTCGTGAACCCCGAACTGCGTATGTACGCCTACCGCAACTACGAGCTGCCGGTAAACCTCGAAAGGGTCGATACCAAGCTCTACTTCTCGCCGTGGAAACGCGACCACAAGGCGAGTGGCTGGCAGATAATGAACCCCTTCTTCGGCGTAAAGGAGGAGGAGTAAGGAGAGAATCGAGAGAATCGAGAGAAGAGTGAAGCGAGAGAAAAGAGGATAGAGAGTAAAGAGACAGGAACTACAAGTTTTAAGTGAATATAATGAGAGTTAGCAACTATAATTTTATGCGTCGGTCGGTGGTGGGGACACTCTCGGCCGCTGTGCTGCTGTTGTTTGGCGGAGCCTTTTTCAGCCGCTGTGCCTCGGTGGGAACACCCGAGGGCGGACCCAAGGATACACTGCCGCCCGTAGTGCTGGGTATGATGCCCTATAACTACACCGAGAGCCTCACCACAAAGCGTATTGCGGTGGAGTTTGATGAGTATATACAGCTCAAAGACCAGCAGAAGGAGCTATACACCTCGCCGGCGATGAAGAAGAACCCCTCGCTGCTGATGCGTGGCAAGACCCTGCTTATCGACATCAAGGATGACTCGCTGCTGCCCAACACAACCTACGCCATAGAGTTCGGAGCTACGATTGCCGACAACAACGAGGGCAACCCGCTGCACGGCTTCCGCTATGTATTCTCTACGGGAGGCCCTATCGACTCACTCTTTATGTCGGGCTACACCGAGGATAGCGAGAAACTCGACTCGCTGGGTCGCACCTTCATCTACTTCTTCGAGGCGGACTCCGTTGCCGAGCCGAAGGAGTATGATTCTACGATGTTCAACTACAAGCCCTCGAAGATTGCCCGTTCGACGGGTAACGGTATCTTCATAGCACAGAACCTGAAACCTGTGCCCTACCGCATATATGCCTTCTTCGACTCTAACGACAACCAGATATACGAGCCGGGAACCGACAAGATAGGCTTCCTCGACAAGGTCTATAACCCGTTGGAGATGCCCCCCTTTGGTGTGTGGTACGACTCGTTGCGACACTACCTCTCGGCAGACCCGCAGCTCTACTTCCGTATGTTTACCGATGAGAGCTTCGTGCGTCAGAATCTCTCGGAGCATAGCCGCCCCGACCGCCACAAGGTCGATTTGCAGTTTGCAGCACGCAACCCGCAGATTTTGGAGATAAACCTCAACGGCATCAACTCGAAGGATATCATCATCGAGCCTCACTCGTCGCGTCGCGACACGCTGCACCTGTGGCTCAATGTGCCGTCGGAGAGCCTCCCCGACACCATCAAGGGCTTTGTGCGATATATGAAGCACGACTCGGTGCGTGTGCTGCGTGAGGATACCGCCAAGCTGCGTCTTGTATGGCGACTCATCGAGAGCCGCGAGCAGGAACGCGAACGCGAACGACTGGAAAAGGAGAAGGCGAAGGCCGAGGCCGAGGGCTTGGAGTGGACTCCGCCCCCAACACCCTCGCAGTTCAAGTTCGAGAAGTTTCAGGCCAATGCCGAGGTCAATCCCGAACTCGACCTGCCGCTGGAGTTCGCCACACCGCTGACACACTTCGACTCGTTGAAGGTGGAGATGCTCTCGTGGGGCGAGAAGGGCGACACGCTGCCCGAGAACATACACTTCATCCCCGACTCTCTCTCGCCGCGTAAGTGGCGTGTGAGGGCCAACTGGGACCCGAAGCGAACATATCAGCTCTACTTCCCGCAGGATGCTCTGGCCGACATTACGGGCGAGGGCAACGACTCGGTGTCGATGACGCTGACCGTCAGCGACAAGGAGAAGTACGCCACGCTGAAACTGAATGTGACGCCACGCCACCCCGACTACAAATATATCGTGCAGATTATCGAGGGCTCGGCAAACAAGGTCTCTCGCGAGATACGCGATCTGGGCAGTGGCATACACACCCTCTACTACATTCCTGCGGGCGATGTGCGTCTGCGAATCATCGAGGATGTGAACGGCAATGGCAAGTGGGACAGCGGAAATATGGTCGAGATGCGTCAGAGTGAACGTGCCGAGTTCTACAAGAACGAGCAGGAGGAGGAGATGATGACCACCAAGACGGGCTGGGAGTTTGACATACGCCTCGATATGGCACGCCTGTTCGAGCCGGTAAGCATGGAGCAGCTCATAGAACGCCTCGACAAGCGTGAGGCCGACCGTCTGGAGAAGCTCGAAGAGGAACGCCGCAAGAAGGGTAACCAGCAGAAGGGTCAGCAGGGTGGCTCGATGATGGGCGGCTCTATGGGCGGAATGATGGGAGGTATGGGCGGAATGATGGGCGGCTCAGGCTCGGGCTCCGGAATGTCCAACATTATGAACACAGGACGATAACCTAACAATGCAGCGATGAATCAGTTTAAGAAGATACTCTTTACACTCTTCACCCTTATCACCTTCGGTGGCTTCGGCGAGGCTTATGCCCAGCACACGCTGGGAGTATTCGGCGGTGCAGGTATGGCGACCGTACGCTTCTACCCGAAGCGTGAGATGCGTCAGCTCTTCCCCGTGATAAATGGCGGTCTGTCGTGGCGATACTACTCTATGCCCCGCTATGTGGGATGCGTGGGTGTCGATATGGAGTATATGCAGCGAGGCTTCTCGTTTGGATATACCTACACCTCGAAGTATGACGACGAGGGCAAGGAGCACCGCACCTATAAGTTCTTCACACGCCGCGTCAATACTATTATGATGCCCATCGTGTGGCAGCCGCATGTCTATCTCGCCCGCAACCATATCAGGGTCTTCCTCGATGCAGCCGTTACCTTCTCCTACAACTTCGGTGGCGACTACGAGTATGAGGGACAGCCCACGTGGACGGGTAAGTATGACTGGCGTTTGGAACGCGACAACCGCTGGAACTATGGTCTGGCGGGCGGTGGTGGCTTTGCTCTGCTGTTCGGGCAGTTTGAGGTGGGTGTGCGTGCCCGCTACTACTTCGGTTATGCCGACCTTCTGCGAAACCTCAACAAGTACCGCAACAACGGCACCGATGGCCGCGAGAATCCGTTCTACTACACACCCAACCGTTCGCCGATGGATAACCTGTCGGTGAATGTGACCCTTGCTTTCAGATTTAACAAGGAGGGCTTCGATACGTGGAATGTGCCTCGCCAGCGTGACCGCCAGATAAAGAACAAGGAGTTTAACTTCTCGGAGGCAGCCGGAGGCAACAGCAACCGCCGCAGAAGAAGGTAACGAGGGCAAAGAGCAATAATTTTCGAGAAATTTTTACCAGACAAACCAATTTCGTAAAAGACAAAAAGAGAACAATATGGAAGCAACACAAACAACACGACAGCAGAAGATTGCTCGTCAGATTCAGCGAGATATAGCCGAGATTCTGCAAAAGGACGGCAAGGCCTTCCTGCTTGGCACTATGGTCACCGTAACAACGGTGCGAGTGTCGCCCGACCTGGCCTACGCCAAGGTCTATTTCAGCATCTTCCCCTTCGACCGCAACGCCGAGGTTATGGAGTCGCTGGAGAAGAACAACTGGTTCCTGCGTCGCGAGCTGGGCAAGCGTATCCGCAACCAGTTGAAGGTGGTACCCGAGTTGCAGTTCTTCCTCGATGACTCGTTAGAGTATATCGACAACATCGACTCATTGTTGAAGGAGTAGTAGAGAGCCGGAAGATGAACCTTGCACGATTTATAGCACGCCGCTATATGCGGTCGCAGAACTCACATACGGTGATAAATCATATCTCGCGTGTGAGCATTATTGCCATGGCTGCACCCGTGGCGGCTATGATTGTGCTGATGTCGGTCTTCAACGGCTTGGAGGATATGACACGCCGCCTCTATGTCGCTGTCGATGCCGATGTGAAGGTGCTGCCCGCCGAGGGTACGACCTTCACGGCTGACGATGCTCTCTTTGCCGCTATCGGCTCGGTGGAGGGCGTGGAGTGCTTCGCTGCGGTTCTGGAGCAGGGTGCGTTGGCCGAGTATGACGGGTCACGCACGATAGTTCGCGTGAAGGGTGTCGATAGCCTCTACAAGCGTGTTGTGCCTATCGCGGAACGCGTGGTGGCGGGTACGTTCACTACGCAGATGGAGCAGAACGACTGTATGGTGGCGGGCTATGGTGTTATTTACAGCCTGCAACTATCTCGCGGCACGTTAGGCAAGGAGTTGAGCCTCTACGCCATCAACCGTGCCCGTTTCTCGTCGCTGCTGCCTGTGGGTGGCTATACACGCCGCGATATGCCGCTGACGGGCGTCTTCTCGGTGGATGAGAGCTATGCCAACACCATCTACACCTCGCTGCGTGGGGCACAGCAGCTCTTCAACTACCCCGACCGCCTCTCTGCCGTTGAGGTGCGTGTGCGTGAGGGTGCCGATGCCGATGCTGTCGCCGAGAGGCTGCGTGAAAGGCTTCCGGACAGGAAGGTGCAGACGCGTGAGCAGGGCAACTCCATCTATCGCCTTATGGCGTTGGAGAAGTGGGGAGTCTTCTTCATTGCGGCACTCATTCTGGCTATCGCCTCGCTGTCGATTGTCGGCACGCTTGTTATGGTCATCATCGACAAACGTGACGATGTGGCGACGCTTCGCACTATGGGCATGACCACGCCGCAGGTGCGTGATATATTCCTTGCCGAGGGACATATCATGGCTCGGTGGAGTATGGTGATAGGTGTTGTTGTGGGTGTGGCACTGGCTCTGTGTCAGCAATATTTCGGGCTTGTGCAGCTCAACGCCACAACGCTTATGGTCGATGCCTATCCCGTGAGGCTGAACATCGTGGATGTGGTATGTACGGTGGTAATATATATGGCCATATCGTCGGTCATCACACGCCTTACGGTGCGACGGATGATATGATTAACGGATAAAGATAATTTTTTTGTATGAGAAGCATATTCTGTTCATTTCTGACCCTGACGCTGCTGGCCCTTGTGGGCTGTAACAAGCACAAGACCATCCCCGACAGGGAGCTGGCGGCAATCTTTCACGATGCTGTGGTGGTGAATGCCTACCTCGACAACGAGACCATACGCAACGACTCGCTGAACATCTACGAGCCTATCTTCGAGAAGTATGGCTACACGACCGACGATGTGCGTTACACCATTTCGTCGTTCCTGCGACGCAAGAGTGCCAACCTGAGTGATGTCGTGGACGAGATGATTCGTCTTGTGGAGCAGGAGTACGATGCTTTGGAGCTGGCGGTGACGAAGCTCGACACCATCGACAATGTGGCACGCCGCGAGGCACGCCGCACGATTCTGCTGGATACGGCTCTTGTGGTGCGTACGGCACGCGACTCGGTGAAGATGTTCTATGAGCTACCCTTCGAGGGTGCGGGCCACTACACCATAACGGCGGAATATACTCTCGACACGCTGGATAAGTCACGCGGACGCCGTTTCTCGGTGCGTAAGATGCTGGGTGATTCCACTACAAAGCAGCTCTACGCCTCGATGATGCACCACTACCGACCCTCGAAATCGACAGCCAATATCGACATCAGCGAGAAGGATGCCGCAGATATCATAGCCTTGCAGATTAACCTCAACGACTTCCGTCACGCCTCGGCCCGCGATAAGGCGTTGTATCCCAGGCCGAAGGTTACGAAGATGGATATACACTCGGTGAAGGTGGAGTTTACGCCCACTACCGAGGTGTGCGTCAAGCAACTGTATGACCGCGAGCTGGGCATACGCATACTCTCCGATACGATGTTCTTCGGCTACGGGTTGCCCGATTCGGAGGTAGATGAGGCAGATAATGATGAGGCAGACGAGGAAGCCACAGATGACGAAGCAGGCAAAGAAGATGCTGACGATGAGGTTAGCGACGACAAGGTCGAAAAAGACAAGACTGAAAAATAACGAAAGTAACAGAATAATATAGAAACAGGATGACCGCCCTGCGTTACATAGCAGCACACTACCTCGTCGATAGAGGCGAGATGGTTCCACGCCCCGTTGTGGCGGTGGATGCTGCGGGGTGCGTGGTGTCGGTCGGGCAGTGGGAGGAGCTGGACACAATGCCCAATACGGAGTTTTACGCCGGAGTGTTGTGTGCAGGTTTTGTCAATGCCCATTGCCATACGGAGCTATCATACCTGCGTGGTGCCATAGCCCGTGGCGGCGGCTTTGCTTCGTTTGCCCGCGAGATAGGTCGTGTCAGGAGACTTTTCTCCGCCGAGCAGCGTCAGCAGGCTCTTCTTGCGGCCGATGCTGCGATGTGGCAGGAGGGTGTGGAGGTTGTCGGCGATGTGGTGAATGACGACAGCTCGTTTATGATGAAGCGACGCAGCCGCATTGACTACCTCTCGTTCAGCGAGGTCTTCGGACTTGGCTCTACAACCGAGGCGGCACGCCGTTTGACCGAGAATCCTCACACTTCGCTTACGCCGCACTCGACCTACTCGGTGCAGGATGCGGTTTTTCGCGAGATTGCCGGGGAGGGGGCACAGCCCTCGCAATCACAGAGCCAGCCACTCTCTATCCACTTTATGGAGTCGGAGTCGGAGGCTGCCCTGTTTCGCGGCGAGGGCTCACTCGCCGAGTGGTATGCTAAAATGGGGTGGCAGTGCGACTTCCTGCACTACGGCTCGCCCGCCCGCCGCGTGGTGGAGTCTGTGCCGCACGACAGAAGGGTGCTGCTGGTGCATAACTGCTGCGTGGGGCGTGACGATGTGCGACTCATAGAGAGCCACTTCGACAGCGTTGGCTGGGTGCTATGCCCTCGGTCAAACGACTATATCTCGCACCTGCAACCGCCTGTGTCGATGTTGCGTGAGGAGGGTGTGCGAATATGTATAGGCACCGACTCGTTAGCCTCAAACGACACTCTCTCGATGGTTGCGGAGATGCGTGCTTTGGGGCATATACCTCTGCGTGAGGTGGCTCGCTGGGCGACGCTGTGTGGAGCCGAGGCGTTGGGTGTCGAGGCTGATAAGGGCTCTGTGGAGAGGGGCAAACATTCGGGCGTAGTGCTTATCGAAGGTGTAACGATGGAGGCCGATGGCGAACTCTACCTCACCGAGAGCAGCACCGCCCGCCGCCTGGTGTAGTGATAAAACCGAAACAAAAAACGGCAAAACCGAAAGAAAAGAAAACCAAAACGGCGAAACAAAAAGACAGGGTAAAAAAACGAAAGACAAAAAAAGGAATTAAGAACCGAAAAACGATATAATTATGGAGTTGAAGAAGATTTTGGCTACGCGTCGCAGCGTACGAAAATACCTCGACCGTCAGGTCGAGAAGGAGGTGTTGCAGCGAGTTGTGGATATGGCTCTGTCGGCACCCTCATCACGCAATACGCGTTCTACCCGCCTGTGGGTTGTCACCGACAAGTCACAACTGGCGACAATCTCGCAGATGCGTGACTATGGAGCCGCCTTTGTGAAGGATGCTCCGGCGGCGATACTCGTTATGGGCGACAAGGATAAAAGCGACCTGTGGCTCGATAACTGTGCCATTACAGCCACCATACTGCAACTTGCGGCGGTGGACGAGGGTCTGGCATCGTGCTGGGTACATGTCAATGACCGCCCCGTAAAGCGTGAGGAGAGTGATGGCGAAAAGGCAGATACACTGTTGCGTCGCGAGTTGGGCATACCCGAGAACTACGGCATCCTGTGTGCCATTGCGTTGGGTTACTCCGACTTCCAGCCCGCTGCCCTGCCGGCGTACGAGGGCGAGGAGAGAGTCAAGTGGCTGTAAAGGGCAAGTGGCTGTAAAAGAGTGAGAAACATAAAAAGTTGAGATAATGGAGGAACTAAAATCAAACTATAAACGCGAGGATATCTACGATGCGGAACGCATCGAGAAGCTGGCATATCACTACCGCGAGATTCTCTCGCTGCTGGGTGAGGATGCTTCGCGTGAGGGGCTAATCAAGACGCCCGAACGCGTGGCGAAGGCTATGTCATTCGTCACGAAGGGCTACACGCAGGACCCCGTAGAGATTATCAATCAGGCTATCTTCCGCGAGGAGTATCAGCAGATGGTGTTGGTGAAGGATATCGAGCTCTTCTCGATGTGCGAGCATCATCTTATGCCCTTCGTCGGCAAGGCCCATGTGGCCTACATCCCCAATGGCCGCATTACGGGTCTTTCGAAGATTGCCCGCGTTGTGGAGTGCTTCGCCCGCCGCTTGCAGGTGCAGGAACGCCTGACGGTGCAGATTCGTGACTGTATTCAGGAGGCTCTGAATCCTATTGGTGTGGCTGTGGTCATCGAGGCGAGCCATATGTGTATGCAGATGCGAGGTGTTGAGAAGTTGGGCTCGGCGACGACCACCTCGGCCTTCACGGGCATCTTCCTCAAAGATACCCGCACCCGCGAGGAGTTCCTGACGCTGATAAGCAACAAGTACCGATAGACGGCGATTAGAATTTAAAATTGCGAGTAAGCGAGAGCAGAGGGAATTTATTCACTATGCCGAGCGGGAGCAATTAAAAGCCGACCCTGTGTCGGGTTAAAATTCAAGATTCTATAAGTACAGACCTGCAAGGCAGAAAAACAGGAAAAAACAAAGGAATAGAAACAAACACACATAAAAACTTAAAATAACTACTGCTATGAAAAGATTTACATTTTTTACAGCACTGATGGTGCTGATGGTGGCACTCCTCGGCGTGGCGTGCGGCGACCCAAAACCCGAAGAACCCAAGACAATTGCTGTAACAGGCGTAACCCTCTCACCGGCATCGAAGGTGCTGGCTCCGGGCGACAGCGTACAGCTCACCGCGACGGTAGCCCCCGAGGATGCCGACGACAAGAGTGTCGTATGGTCATCATCAAAGGAGTCTGTCGCAACGGTAAGCGACGAGGGCCTTGTGTCGGCCGTAAGCGAGGGCTCGGCGACAATCACCGTCAAGACCGTCGATGGCGAGAAGACCGCCACCTGCAAGATTACCGTTGAGTCGGTGCCTGCTGCGGTTGAGGGCGTGGCTATCAACAAGCAGGAGATTGAGCTTGCCCCCGGCCAGACCGAGCAGCTGGAGGCTATCATCTCACCGGAGAATGCCGAGAATAAGGATGTTCGCTGGTTAAGCTCCAACTACGACGTGGCAAATGTGGGCCGCACAACAGGTCTTGTAACTGCGAAGGCCAATGGCGAGGCGACAATCACCGTCAAGACCGTCGATGGCGAGAAGACCGCTACCTGCGTGGTGAAGGTTATAACACCCATCGAGAGCATCTCGTTGAGCAGCACCTCGGCAACGCTTATACCGGAGGCTACGCTGACGCTTGTGGCTACCGTTCTGCCCGAGACAGCATCAAACAAGAACTACTCTTGGTCATCGTCCAATGAGGCTGTGGCAAAGGTTGAGGATGGCGTCGTTACAGCCGTAGCTGTTGGCGAGGCGACAATCTCCGCCACAACAGAGGCCGGTGGCAAGGCTGCTACCTGCAAGATTGTTGTTGCAGAGCCTACAACACAAATCAAGGCCATATCGTTCAACATCACCGTCAGCCAGAACGATGCTACCAACTCGTGGTCGCAGCGTCGTGATGCTATCGTCAAGTTCATCGAGGCAGAGAATCCCGATGTTATCGGTATGCAGGAGGTAACGGGTCATCAGTTGAGCTATTTGAAGGATGCCCTTCTCGGCTACGACCACTATGGCGTTGATCGTGGCGGCAGCAACAACGGTTTTGAACGCACATCGATTATGTATAACAAGCAGACCGTAGAGGTTTTGGACAAGGGTACTTTCTGGCTCTCTCCTACACCCGACACTCCTTCAAAGAGTTGGAGCGATGCTACTACCACCCAGTTGGAGTTGTACTATGGCGGAAAGGACTCGCAGAAGTATCACCGTCCTTGTACTTGGATTAAGTTTAAGTGCAAGAGCGACAACAAGGTATTCTTCTACTACAACACTCACCTCGAATATGGCTACCACGCTATGCTCGGAGAATATCCCCAGGAGTTGGGTTTGATGGGTCAGACCGCCCGCGAGAAGGGTGTGGCTCTTATCGTGGAACGCATCAAGCAGCAGGCTGTAAATGGCGAGGTTGTAATCTTCGGTGGCGATATGAACCAGGTGGCAAACGACAAGTGCTTCAATGCTGCGTGGGAGTATGGTATGAAGAGTGGCCGTGCAACGGCAGAGAGTGTGTTGAGTGAGCAGAATCGCAACAGCATCACATGGAACGACTATGATGCATCGGCTCACGACAAGGAGGATAAAAACAATTATAGCCCCAACAGTTGGAATATGATTGACCACTTCTTCCTGAAGAACTGTAACGCCGTAGAGTTCCGCACCATTCGCGACACAAACTATGGCGGCGAGTTGAAGGGTAAGGACAACGGCTCATATATGGCCGACCACTTCCCTATCCTTATGGTCTTTGAGATGTAAAACAAACCTGTAATGAAGCGATTTCTTATAACACTATGCGTAGCCCTCTCTGCCCTTATGTGTGCAGAGGCGGCTCACGCAGTCAAGCGAGTGAAGGTGGTGTCGTTCAATATTGTGGTGAGCAACCACGAGACCGAGAACGGCTGGGACATCCGCAAGAGTGCCATCGCCCGCTTCCTCGCAGAGGAGCAGCCCGACATTGTTGGTTTGCAGGAGGCTACCTATATGCAGATACAATATCTGCTGGCGGGTATGCCCGACTATCTGTTCTGTGGCGTGAGCCGCGACACCGGCACCAAGGGTGGCGGTGGCGAGTACTCGGCTATCCTCTACAACCGCAAGCGTTTTGAGGCTCTCGACAATGGTGTGTTCTGGCTCTCGGCAACACCCGACCGCCCCTCACGCAGCTGGAACGACGCTGTGCAGACACGCATCGAGCCGCACCCGGGAGCTATGAAGCATAACCGCATCTGTACTTGGGTGAGGTTGCAGGATAAGTCGTCGAAAAAGGAGTTTTTCTTCTTCAACACCCACCTCGAATTTGGCTACCACGCCGACCAGAACCTCGGCCAGACGGCCCGCGAGAAGGGTGTGGAGCTTATTGTGGAGAAGATGCGTGAGTTGGTGCCCGAGGGTATGCCCGTGATTCTGTCGGGCGATATGAACCAGATGACTGACAACCGCTGCTTTACGCCACTCTATGAGTTTGGAATGAAGAACTCGCGTGTTGAGGCTGCGAAGGTCATCAGCGAGGAGAACCGCAACAGCATAACGTGGAACGGCTTTAACTTCGGTGCAAACAAGGCTTCGACCTTCGAGCAGGAGGATAAGAGCAAGGGCCCGGGTAACTTCTTTATGATTGACTACATCTACTACAAGAATTGCAAGGCTGTGGAGTACCGCACCATCCGCGACCGCCGCTATGGCGAGGAGCCGGAGGTCGATGGCACACCCTATATGTCGGATCACTATCCCATCCTTGCGGTGATGAAGATGTAGTCGGGAGGCGAGTGGAGAGAAACCAGGATTTTTAGGGAATTTTTAGGGAATTTAGGGAATTTAGGGAATCGAACTCCTTAACCTCCCTAAACTCTCTAAATTCCCTAATCTCCCTAAACTCCCTACCCCCACCCTGAAATAACGACTTAAAACAACCATAAAATGGAACAACAAGTAAAAGAGCTGCTGGCGAGGGTCATACACCCCGAGACGCAGCAGAATATCGTAGAGAGTGGCATCGTCGAGTCGGTTACGGCCCGCGAGGATAAGATTGTCGTGGTGCTCTGCTTTCCGAAGGCACGCGACCCATTCTCTCAACGCATACGCACGCTGGTAGAGCAGATGCTCCGCGAGGCCTTCCCCGCAGCGGCCGACAACATCACGATAGCCGTGAAGGAGGGTACGCCACGCCCGCCGCAGCCCAAGCGTGAGAGTACAACGACTCGCGTGGGCAAGATTATCGCCGTAGCATCAGGCAAGGGTGGCGTGGGTAAATCTACCGTTACTGCCAACCTCGCCCTCACACTGCGTAATATGGGTTATCGTGTCGGATTGCTTGATGCCGACATCTATGGCCCGTCGCAGCCCAAGATGTTTAACCGCGAGGGTTACCTGCCCGACGCTGTGCAGGAGAATGGTATGGACTATATCGTGCCGGCCGAGAGTATGGATATCGAGCTGATGTCTATCGGCTTCTTCATACAGCCCACCGATGCCCTGATGTGGCGAGGTGCTATGGCTACCAACGCCTTGAAGCAGCTGCTGCATCAGACTATGTGGGGCGGTCTGGACTTCCTGTTGATTGATATGCCTCCCGGTACGGGCGACATTCACCTCACCATTATCTCGGAGATAAAGCTCGATGGAGCTGTCATCGTATCTACACCCCAGCAGGTGGCCGTTGCCGATGTGGTGCGTGGTGTGGAGATGTTCCGTCACGAGCAGGTCGCAGTACCTGTGCTGGGCGTTGTGGAGAATATGTCGTGGTTTACGCCGAAGGAGTTGCCCGACAACCGCTACTACATCTTCGGCAAGGGTGGTGCAAGAGGTTATGCCGAGCAGGTGGGTGTTCCTTTCTTGGGCGAGATACCCCTCATCCAGTCGATTATGGAGGGTGGCGAGTGCGGTACACCTACCGTTCAGACCGACGAGCAGGTCGAGAAGTACTACCGCGAGATAGCCGAGAAGATGATTGTCAATCTGAAATAGGATTGTCTATTTTAGTCTTGTTGCTGAAACAAGGTAATGAAACAAAAAGTGCCGCATCCCGCAGGGTGCGACACTTTTTTTATCTCTCAATGCTATCTCTCGACGCCGTAGTTAGCGAACAGAGGTATATACATAAGGACAGTAGGTATAGATGCCATTCTCATCCATAAACTGCTCAATCTTTGCGAACTCCTCCTGCATACGGCCCATCTCGCTGAATGAACGGATGAAGCTGCGTACCTTTACATTCAACGATTGAAGGATAGCGGCGAAGCCCTCGACATCGTCCAAGCGCTCGACAATGCGGTAATCCTCGCCCAAAGCTGCCTTGTCGATAGCGATTGCGATAGCGGCCTTGATACCGCCATTGGTGTCGGCAAGACCAATCTGCTGTGCCTGTGAACCCATCCAAACTCTACCCTCGGCAATCTCCAAAACCTTCTCCAAAGGCAGGTTACGACCCTCGGCAACCAGCGATGTGAAGCGTTCATATACGCGGTCCACGCCACGCATCATAGCCTTGTACTCGGTAGCGTCAAGCGACTCGATACCCTGTGCCATATCGGCGTGAGCATTGGTCTTTACGCCATCGAATGTGATGCCGAGGTGCTTCTCCAACGCAGGAGCTGTTGTAGGCATCATACCGAACACGCCGATAGAGCCTGTAAGAGTCATCCTGTCGGCTACGATAGCGTCGGCAGGAGCCGAGATATAGTAACCGCCACTTGCAGCGTACTCGCCCATAGAGATAACAACGGGCTTCTTCTCCTGCAAGAGCTTCATCTCACGCCAGATGATATCCGATGCCAGAGCACTGCCACCCGGTGAGTTCACACGCAGAACGACAGCCTTTACATAGTCGTCCGTGGCCACCTCGCGGATAGTCTCGGCAAGAGTTTCGCCATAGATATTGTCGTCGCTGCCCTCGCCATCGAAAATCTGACCGTTGGCATATACGATAGCCACCTGCGAGGTGATAGAGCCCTTGGTGTCGGGTTTGAGTGATGCGATGTACTGGCTCATATCGACAAACGAGAAATCCTCGCTAACATACTCAGTAGTGAGTAGCTTTAGCACCTGGTCAGAGTAGAGCATGCTATCCACCAACTTATGCTCGATAGCCTCCTCGGGCAATACTACCGAGAGGTTGTCGGCCATTGCGTTCAACTCCTCAACCGAAAGGTTGCGGGCCTTCGATACGGTGGTGGTAATCTCCTCCCACATAGCATCCACCATCGACTGCATCTGTGCACGGTTGGCAGGTGACATCTCTTTCAGGAAGTAAGGCTCTACGGCACTCTTGTACTTACAAACCGTAGGACGCAAAATCTCAACCTCAACGCCCAGCTTGTCAATCAGACCCTTGAAGAATGTTGTTGTTGCAGCCACACCTGTCCAGGTGAATGAGCCCTCGGGGTGGATAAACACCTTGTCGGCAACAGAGCTGAAATAGTACTGCCACTGCGAGAAAGAGTCGTGGTGTGCGATGACGAACTTGCCACTCTGCTTGAACTCCTCAACGGCGGCACGCACCTCCTCCAAGATGGTGGCACTCATACCGAGGCCCTCACCCATAATGTAGATACCCTTGATGCGGTCATCACTCTTCGCAGCATCGATGGCCTGCAATACGTTGTAGAGAGTCATCGATGATGTTGTGCTCATTGTGCTGAAGTCGAAGCCTGCAAACGGATCCTTCAACGGAGCATCTGTTACGGGCAGGCTGACATTAATCTTCAGGATACCCTCCTCGGGAATTGGAGCTGTGCCGGTGTTGCTGAAAGCACCCACGGTTGAGAATATACCCATCCATAATACCAGCTTCACCAGTCCGCCAACCACCACTGCGAGCAGTGCGGCACCGAAAATCTTACCAAAAGTCATCTTGCTCTTGCCAGCGTTCTTTGTCTTACGCTGTACGGGAGCGGCAGCGGGCTGCTCTGCGGCCTGTGCCTCCAAATTTTTGTTCTCTTCCATAATTTTTATCAGTTGTTTTTTAGTTTTTCCTTCTCTATTAGTCGCTTGTCGGGGCTAAAAACTACACAAAAAGCGAAAAAAATCACCTTTTCTTATACAAATATATAATATTTTGTCTGTCAATAGTCTTTTTCGGCATAAAAAAAGACGATTGCCCAGCCGCTATTTGGCCGGGCAATCACCCATCATAATACTAACCTTAAAAAAATGAACACTTCTTTTAACACTCTATATCCTTTCGGAATAACTCCTGTAAATAACAATCCAGATAGTATAACTCTGCTTCACCGCAAATCACCTCATCGTTCATCAGTCGTTCATCCTCCGGGATTAATTCATCAAATTTCTTACAGTCTAAATCCTCCATAGGCACTTGGTGTTAAGGTATCAGGTAAATTCACTATACTAACGCCACTTTTTTTCGCTTTATTGTATTGGCGTAGAGATTTTTTTGAAAAAAAGTTTCGGCAAGAGGTTGGCGAGGGTTCCTCCCAATAAAAAAATGGGAAGCCACGCGGCTCCCCATAGACCTTTCAAAACCAAAACCCTTACAAAAAATCTCTTATGACAGAATCACATTGTGCTCCTTGATAAGCTTGCGGAGGTTTATCAGGGCGTAACGCATACGACCCAGTGCAGTGTTGATGCTCACCTCGGTCTGGTCGGCAATCTCCTGAAAGCTCAAACCAGAGTAATATCTCAACATCACAACCTCACGCTGCTCGTCGGGCAGGAAGTCAATCATACGACGCACGTCGGCCTCAATCTGCTCGGCGACGATTTTGTCCTCCACATTCTGCTCGGCGAAACGCTTCGAGCCGAGGATGTTGAAGCCTGCCTCACTCTCGTTCATGGTGCGGGCACTCTTCTGCTGGCGGAAGTAGTCGATAACCTGATTGTGTGCGATACGCAAGACCCACGAGAGGAACTTGCCATTATCAGAGTAACGGCCCTCGTCGATAAATCTAACTACTTTAATAAGAGTCTCTTGAAGAATGTCGTCCGCAACGTCGACATCTTTAACCATCATACGGATATAGTCACGCACTCGGCGTGAATAACGTTCGATAAGCTGTGAAATGGCACCACGATCGCCCGCAAGATAGTTGTTAAGCAATACTTGGTCACTTAAAACTTGTGCGTTCATATTCTTCTCCTTTCTTTACTAAAATGTAATCTTCAAAGAGTAGAATTTTCCTATAGGCGTCGTGTTTTTAGAGTTAATTAATAATTATTTTCGAGTGCAAGATAGTACACTTTTTCAGAAAAACCAAATTTTTTATAACTTTTTTCACTTCGCCCACCCGTAAAATCGGTGCTAAAAGGAGCAAAAAACGTGCCGAGAAGTGCCTGTGGCGGCGATTTTCATCAGGTTTAGAATTGAAAGTAAATAAATGGCTGAATATCGCTTGATTTGACCTGCATAACGCACCATGCGACCACAACGAGCAGTGCCACCTGCCACCAGAAGCCCGCCTCGCCGACCTTCTGCGAGAGCTTCATATCGACACTTTCGGGCATAAAGTGCATCACATATCCCGCCGCAATCATCGCAAATATCACTCCGTAACCTGTGACCACCTGCCCGATGATGGCGGTGTTGAAGTTGTGGAATATCTGGTAGAGCATCAGATGCACCTCCTGCATCGACTCGGCACGGAACAGCAGCCAGCCGAAGCAGACGATATGGAACGTGAAGATAATGCCCAGCAGACGTATCACAGGGTGCATATCACGCCCCGCCTTGCGGGCTTTGGGTACGATGCTCAGCCACGCCTTATGCAGTGCGAGGGCCACGCCGTGCAGGGCACCCCACAGCACAAAACGGAGTGCCGCACCGTGCCACAGACCACCCAGCAGCATCGTGAGCATAAGGTTCAGGTAGGTACGCCAACGGCCTCGGCGGTTGCCGCCGAGTGATATATAGAGGTAGTCACGCAACCACGACGAGAGTGATATGTGCCACCTTCGCCAGAACTCGGTGATGGTGGCCGATTTGTAGGGTGCATCGAAGTTTTTCGGGAAGCGGAAACCCAGCAGCAGGGCTATGCCAATCGCCATATCGGAGTAACCCGAGAAGTCGCAATATATCTGTAACGCATAGCCGTAGATGCCCATCAGGCACTCAAAACCCGAGTAGAGGGCGGGAGCATCGAAGACCCTATCGACAAAGTTCAGCGATATGTAGTCCGAGATGATGGCCTTCTTGACAAGACCTATCGCAATGAGGGCTATGCCTCGCCCGAACATCTCCCGCGTGACCATCAGCGGCTGGCGTATCTGCGGAATGAAATCCCTGGCACGCACGATAGGGCCTGCCACCAGCTGCGGGAAGAACGAGAGATAGAACATATAGTCGGTCCACCTCTCCAACGGGCGAATCTCGCCGCGATAGACATCTATGGTGTAGCTCATCGACTGAAAGACGAAGAACGAGATGCCGACAGGCAGAAAGATATTCTGGAAGTCGAGGAAGCCGGCTCCGAACATCGAGTTGGCTATCTCGATGAGGAAGTTGGTGTATTTGAAGTAGCCCAGCATTCCGACATTTATCGCCACCGAGGCCGCCACAAGCCACTTTTTCAGTCGCTGGCTCGTAGCACGGGCTATCTCGTGTGCTATGATGAAGTCGCTGACCGAGGCGAATATGAGCAGCATAAAATATATGCCGCTGGACTTGTAATAGAAGTAAATCGAGAAGAGTATAACGTAGATTATCCGCAGCGATGTGGCACGGCGTAACAGCAGGTAGCCCGCCAAAAAGCCCACGAACAAAAACAAAAAGAGGCCACTGTTGAATATCAGCGGCGACGAGGCATCATACTCCAGCAGCGAAGTGATGCGTTCCCAAAATGAGGGCTCTGGTGTCAAGAGTTGTGCTACATCCTCCGTCATCTTACTCTTCGGTTTGCGTGGGTTGAGTCTGCTCGGTGGAGATAAGCTTGGCGGGTAACTCGTCAGTCAGATTAAGCTCCGGCGGCAGTATTTCCAGCTCCTTGTCAAGCACCGGCTCGGCAGGAACCATCCGCTGACGTGCGGTGAGCATATACTGCTGCAACGAGTATAGCAATCCGTGATAGAGTCCTGTGGCAATCTCGCGACCGCCCGCATAGTTTATGTGGGTGTAGTCCTTGCCCGCCCAGCCGTTGGCGACAAAGCCCTTCATACCGCCTCTCTGCTGCATCGAACGATAGGTGTGCCAGAAGGCTGCGTTGCACTCCATAGCGGCCTTGCGTTGCCACTCCGAGAGGTTCTCGGCCACCTTCATAGGCTTGAAGCCCTCCTCGTCGCGTTCCGAACGGTCACTCACGCCCATCACTATCACCGCCGCCTTGGGGAAGCAGTTTTTCACAAAGTGAATCATCTTCTCCACCTGCTGGGCATAGAGTGAGTAGTCCTTGCGTTCCGACTGCATAATGTTAAGTCCATATTGCAGAATCACAAGGTCGTAGCCTCGCATGGAGTTTATCTGTGCATTCACCGCAGGGTTGGTCCAGAACATAGCCTGACCGTTGTTGCTGCGGATTGAGAAGTTATCAACCGTCACGCCCTTGACATCCTCAAAATCGGCACCATAGCCCGTTATGCCATTGCCGCCGGCGAGTACAGTCATCTCCAGCGATGCTATGTTCTCCTGCTCGATGACAATCTGCCTCACAACTTCGCTGCCCGTAAATGAGAAGGTGCGTTGCTCGCCATCATTTACGCGTATGGCTATCTCCGAGTCGTCGCGGCTGATGAAGAGAACCCTTGCTCGGCGACACTCCGTGAGATGACGACGACGCGAGGTCATCTCCCAACGCGTAGAGGCACCATCGGAGCCCTGTGCCACCCATCCCGACACGAAGTAGTCGCCGTTGAGGGGTGAGGGTGTGCTCTTGCGTTGCATTATGTTATAGGGGGTCCAGCCCTTTGCCGTAGTCTTTACGGTCTGTCGGTAGGCTGTGAAGGGCGAAGCCATAGGAGCAAAGCCCGTACCGCCACCCTTGAACGTATCCTGCAACAGCTCACGCAGGTCGGCGGTGAGAATGTCGGCCTCGACAAACGAGTCGCCCATAAAGGCTATGCGGATAGGTTTCTCTGACAGAATCTTCTCGTAGAGCAGCTCCATATCGTTGCCCTCGCCACCAAACACCTCTACGGGTGTGAGCAGCGACTCATCGGGCAGCAGAGCCTCCAAGTCCATATCGAGCTTTGGTGCTGCCCTGCTCGGCGTGTCGCCTCCTGTGGGTTGCTCATCGAAGATACCCTCCCACGATGCCGATGTGGCCTCACCCGTAGGCGATGCCGTAGCCGTTGTCTTTGCCACCTGCTCGGCCACACTCTCCAAATCGACCTCAAACTCCTTGACGTCAATCTCCGGTTGCAGCTCCTGCTCGGTCTGCTCCTTCTCGTGATGATTCACCACATCGCTGACGATGCTGGCACGACGCAGCTTCACTCCGCCGGCATTTATGGGCGGTATGAAACTCACTGCGATAAGCAGTGCGAGGGTTGTGGCAGCAACCAGAAGGCCGCGTGAGGTGTAATCGTCAGAGGGTTTAGTCATTGCGACGCGATACAAGCGATACGTAATACAATACGGTGGCGATGGCACTCAATGCCGCCACCAGATAGGTGCGTGCCGCCCAGCGGAGTGATGTGCGGGCATAGTCCAGCTGCACGCCCTGCAATGTACGGCTCGATTCCAGCCACTCCAAGGCACGGGCCGAGGCGTTGTACTCTACGGGCAATGTCACGATAGAGAAGAGGGCCGACATAGCAATCATCGCTATACCTATCCAGCATACGATGGTGTTACCCGAGAAGGCCATCAGTGCGATACCTGCGAGGATAACCCATGTAGCCATACTCGATGCGAACTGCACGATAGGCACCAGCGACGAACGCAACACCAGCGGTGCATAGCCCTGTGCGTGCTGTATGGCGTGACCGCACTCGTGACACGCTACGGCTGCGGCAGCGATGCTGCGTGACGAATAGACGCTGTCACTCAGATTGACGGTCATATTCTGCGGGTTGAAGTGGTCGGTGAGCATACCTCCGACGTGCGTAATCTTCACATTGTGAACGTTGTTTTCACGCAACATCTTCTCGGCAACCTCGGCACCCGTCATATTGCCGGGGAAGGCCACCTTCGAGTATTTGTCAAAGACGTGTTGCAGGCGTGCCTGCACGATGTAGCCGATGACGCCGATTACAACCATCAAAATTATTGAGCCGGAGTGTGACAGACCTCCCATCAGAGAGTTCTCATAGCCATACATTCCGTAGTCCTGTGCTGCTTGCAATAGTTCCAACATAGTGCTTTGTTTTTGTTAATTCGGTTAATAAAAATCAGTTTTACCACTATAAAACGGCTGGTGTGGCATAAAATTGTGCCTCGCCAAGCCACTAAATAGGTATTTACATACCTAATAATAGGCAAAAGTAAGAAATTTTATCGAAAATTTTCCATAACTTTGTACGAATAATACAAAACAGAGCGGAATATTACAATTTAGTACGGTAATGCCATTTGGAATAGAGTATATGCTGGCTATGCGTACGGCCTCTTTCGACCGTTCGTCACGAGCCTCGGTAATGATGCGTATCGCTTCGTTGTCGGTGGCTATCGGCATAGTTGTAATGTTGCTCTCGCTGGCCGTTATCGGAGGCTTCCGCCACGAGATACACTCCAACCTGCGAGGCTTCGCTGCCGATGTGGTGCTGGTCGATATGACCACGCTGGGCCGCAAGGAGGGTCGCCCCATAAAGGCCAATGGCGAACTGGCGGAGGCTATCTCGTCGCTACGCGATGTGAAGGGGGTGTCGGCCTTCGCCACGATAAGCGGTATGGCCAAGAGTGGCGATAATGTCTGCGGTCTGCAACTCAAAGGTGTCGGTGGCGACTATGACCTTGCGTGGTGGCAGACGAAGATTGCAGAGGGAGAGCTGCCGCACATCACCGACACGCTGCGACACAAGGAGATATTGCTCTCGCAGAGTACAGCCCGCGAGCTGGGCATAGGTGTCGGCGACAGAGTGGAGATGTTGTTTGCCGATGGCGGCAACCGCCCACGCCGTGACCGCTTCAAGGTGTCGGGACTCTACCATACGGGCTTCGAGGAGCTGGACAGAATGATGGCCCTTGCCGATGTGCGAGATGTGCAACGCCTCGCCTCGTGGGCCGATGATGAGGTGTCGGGCTACGACATCTTCCTGCACGCGGAGGATAGCGTTGATGAGGTGGAACGCGAAATAGACAACATTACCCTTGCCGCCTACGACAGCGGTAACGACGATATGGCCTATGTTGCCACCTCGTCGCTGGCCGACCGCTACCCCATAATGTTCGACTGGTTGAAGGCCCACGATGTGAATGCGGCGGTCATCATCGTTATTATGATGACGGTGCTGCTCTTCAATATGGCCTCGGCGATGCTTATTATGGTGCTGGACCGTACGGGAATGATAGGTCTGCTCAAAGCACAGGGTATGCGTAACGGTGCTGTGCGTAAAATATTCCTGTGGCGTGCAGCGTTACTCTATGCAAAGGGTGCTTTGTGGGGCAACCTTACGGGTCTGGCTCTGGTGGCTGTGCAGTGGCTGTGGAGCCCTGTCAAGCTTGACCCTTCGGGATATATCCTTTCGGAGTTGCCCGTCAGGGTCGATTTGTGGTGGCTGGTGCTGCTCAATGTGGCTATCCTCGCCGTCACGATGCTCACGATGGTTCTGCCGTCGTTCATTGTGGCTCGCATACACCCTGTGGAGACGCTGAAATACAAACAGTAAAGAAAAACAGAAGAAAAAGATATGAAACCCTACAATTCGGACGATAAAACCAAGAAGGAGGAGGTACGCGAGATGTTCGATAACATCGCCCCGACCTACGACAAGCTGAACCACATCTTCTCGTTGTCGATCGACAAGATTTGGCGTCGTCGTGTCGTGCGTCTGGTACGCCGCCTGAAACCGATGCACATCCTCGACCTTGCAACGGGTACGGGTGATCTGGCTATCAAGATGGCGAAGCGTATCCCCGAGGCTCACATTATGGGTGTCGATTTGTCGGATAATATGCTTGCGGTGGCTGCCGAGAAGATTCGCTGTCGCGGACTCGATGACCATATAGCACTCTATCAGGGCGATGCCGAGAATCTGGAACTCGGCGACAGCTCGGTCGATGTTGTTACGGTGGCCTTCGGTGTGCGTAACTTCGGTAACATCGAACAGGGTCTTTCGGAGATTATGCGTACGCTGCGTAGCGGCGGACATATCGTGGTGCTGGAGTTCTCTATGCCGCCCAACCCGCTGGTGCGTAAGATGTACGGCCTCTATTCGAACCACGTTATGCGACCTGTGGGAGGTATGGTGTCGCACGATGATAAGGCATACGACTACCTGCCTGCCTCTATTGCCGAGTTCCACCCTCCGCACGAGTTTATGGATATGTTGCGTAAGGTCGGTTTTGAGGATTGCTATCGCCGCAGTCAGAGTCTGGGCATAGCACAGATATATGTCGGTCGTAAGCCGTAGCGGATATGAGAGTCTGGTTGCGAGTGCTTGTATTGCTGTTGCTGACAGCCGTTGTGGGCTGCTCCTCTCCGCACGAGAGGCGGCTGCTGGGTGTCGGGGTGGCGGAGGTCGGTGGCGATGAAGGTCGTGCCGGCACACCCGAAACGATTACCCTCGCCATCGATATCGACAATGGCGGCGGAGCCGTCGTGCTACGCAAAGGGCGTGTGCGAGTGGGCTACAAGGGGCGTCGCGTGCTGATGCTCACACTCGATGAGAAGGTGCGTGTCCCACGCCGCTGGGCGGGTCGTGTTGAGGCTCGATTCAGGGTCAATATGGTGCATAACTCGCATAGTCTGGCGTTGAGGTCGGCCTTTATGCGTGGCGACATGACCGATGTGACGATTGATTGGGACGCTGTTGTGAGGGCGGGTATGGCTGTTGTCCATACGGTGCAGCCGACAGAACCTATCGCCGAAGTTGTGCCTGCGACAATGCTCGGCGAGCTGTGCCGCATAATCGAGAGTGTTATGCGTGGCTCGGCTGGCGAAGATGCAGCAGGCAGTCCGGAGAGTGGCCCGGTGGGCGAAGAAGCTATCTCGGCAGAGGGCGTTGTCGGCGAAGACGAATAGACGAATAGAAGTAAATGAAGAAAAACGGAGCAGATATGAAGAAGATTGTATTGCTACTTTTGGCTGTTGTGGCCTGGTCGTTGAATAACGAGGTTTCAGCACAGAATATAGCGGCTGTGAAGAGCCGTCTGGCTGCGGGCGATAACCCCGTGTCGGTTGTTGAGCAGAGTGATGCCTCGATGGCTGTCCGCACCATCGAGCAGAAGCCGAAGCGGGGGAAGGTTACGGGCTACACCATACTTTTGCTCTCGGACAACTCGCATCAGGCACGCGAGAAGGCTGTGGCGGCACGCGATCTGTTCCGCAACACTTTTGTCGGCGTGAATGTCGAGATGTATTACGAGAGTCCTTCGTTCTATGTCACTGCGGGTCGCTACCTTACCAAAGAGGAGGCAATCATCGAGCTGTGGCGTTTCCGTTCGGTCTTCCCGAAGGCTATCGTGCAGAGCCGCACGATGCCCATAACCGATTTCATTGAGGTCCCGAAGCCCATCCGACCGGAGCCACCCGTGGAGGCTGTTATGGCCGATAGTGTCAAGGTTGTAAACGATGTAAAATAGCAGAATTATGCGTTCGGTATATAGCGATGAAGAGTTGATGCGACGCCTGGGCGACATACGCCACGTTGCACTCGATATGGACGGCACGATATATATGGGCGGTCAGCTCTTTGACTGCACCAAACCCTTTCTGGCGAGGCTCAAAAGGCTCGGCATAACCTATTCGTTTCTGACGAACAACCCCTCGAAGTCTATCGCCGACTATCTGGCGAAGCTCGCGGCTATGGGCATTGAGGCGAGCGAGGAGGAGATGTACACCACAGCGTTGGCTACGATAGACTACATCCGCACCACCTACCCCGAGGCACGCCGTCTGTTCCTGCTCGGCACGCCGAGTATGCAGTCGGAGTTCCGCAAGGCGGGCTACGAGGTGGCAGAGAACTCTGCTGACGACAGACCCGATGTGGTGGTTGTAGCCTTCGATATGACTTTGGAGTACCGTCGCCTATGCCGTGCTGCGTGGTGGGTGCAGCAGGGTGTGCCCTATGTCGCAACAAACCCCGACAGGGTGTGTCCCACCGACGAGCAGGTCGTGCTGGTCGATTGCGGCTCTATCTGCAAGTGCATTGAGCACGCTACGGGTCGTCAGCCCGACATCACGCTGGGCAAGCCCGACCCCACGATGCTCACAGGCGTAAGACAACGCTACGGCTTGCAACCGCACCAGATAGCTATGGTGGGTGACCGTATCTACACCGATATCGAGATGGCCCACAATGCGGGAGCCTTCGGTGTGCTGGTGCTCTCGGGCGAGACTACCGACGAGGTGGCGGCCGCCGCTGCGAAGCAACCCCACCTGACCGTAGCCAATATAGGCGAGCTGGGCGAGCTGCTGGAAAATTCAAAATTCAAAATTCAAAATTCAAAAATTTCCAATAATCCCTAACTTCCTTAAACTCCTTAACTTCACTAAACTCCCTAAAAACAGAAAAAACACAAACACAATACACATTAACCATTAAAAATCGAAAACAAAAAAAGGAAACATTTTTTAGATTTATTATGGATTATTTACTTTTGATTGTCGGCCTGGTGATGCTCACCGTCTGTGCTGACTGGCTTACCAAGGGTTGTGTAGGTATGGCGGCACGCTTCCGTGTGCCTGAATTTGTTGTAGGTCTTACCGTTATGGCTGTCGGCACGTCGTGTCCCGAGCTCACCGTCAGCGTGATGTCGGCCCTCAAAGGCAGCAGCGAGATGGCTATCGGAAATGTTACAGGCTCAAATCTTTTCAATATTCTCATCATCTTGGGTATCTGTGCCGTGATTAAGCCCGTAGCCATATCACGCGAGAATATACGCCGCGATATACCTATGTGCATCGCCGCATCTATTCTGCTGTGGGTCACTACCGCCGATGTGCTGTTCGGTACAGGCTCGGAGGGTACTATCGGCCGCGTGGAGGGTATCATCTTCCTGCTGCTCTATATTGCCGTTATCCTCTACTCTATCCGTTCAGCCAAGAAGGATGCTCTCGATGCGTTGGCCTCGCCCGAGGATAATGTTGCCGCCGAGAATCTTATGTCGTGGTGGAAGGTCTTTGGCCTTATCATCGTAGGTCTGGCAGGTTTGATTTATGGCGGAAACATCTGCCTTAACTCGGCTACCGCCATTGCTCGTGCGTGGGGTGTAAGCGAGGCTATTATCGCCATCACCATCGTTGCGGCAGGTACTTCACTACCGGAGCTGGCGTCGAGCATCTCGGCCATCATCAGCAAGAAGCCTTCGCTGGCATTGGGTAACATCATCGGCTCGAACATCGCCAACATCCTGCTTATCCTGGGTGCAAGCTCTACAATCAAGCCCCTCACAATGGGCAATATCACACCGCTGGATATCTATATGGTCGTAGGCTCGGCTTTTGTGCTGCTTTTATCGGCCATCTTCGTTGGTAAGCGAAAAATCACCCGTTTTGAGGGTCTGCTCTACCTTGCGATATATGTCACTTATGTTGTTTTGTTGATGAAATAACACCTTTCAGATATGTACACATTCGACCACGACCTCTTCCTGTGGCTCAACTTCGACGGCGGAGCCTTTATGGATAAATTTATGGTTGCCGTATCCACGCCCATAGAGTGGTCGTGGCTCTATGTGTTGCTTATATTCCTCATCTGGCGTCGCAAGGGTTGGCGTGCGGCACTGCTGTTTGTCGTGCTGGTGGCTGCTGCGGTGGGTCTTACCGACATTCTGGCAGGCATCTTCAAACACTCCGGCCCGCTGAAACACCTCTGGGCATCGTTCCCTGCCCGCCTGCGACCTATGCACACGCCGGAGCTGGAGGGTCTGATACATGTTGTTAAGGGTGCCGGCCGCTATGGTACAGTGTCGGCACACGCCGGCACGATGTCGGCCATAGCCCTTATGTCGTGGGCGGTGCATCGCTGGATGTTGTTGCCTATGTTCCTCGTGGCGGCACTCATCAGCTACTCACGCATCTATTTAGCGTGCCACTTTCCGGTGGATATCGCTTTGGGTGCGGCTCTGGGTCTTACGGTGGGAGCCTTGATGCTGCTTCTCTACCGCTTTATCCATCGCCGCTACCTCACACCGCAATTGAAAAAGATGTAAAAAACTCAAAAAATATGGAGAATAACTACACCGTAGCCCTCATCTATGACTTTGACGGCACTTTGGCTCCGGGCAATATGCAGGAGTACGACTTCATACCTGCCGTGGGCAAGAGTAACAAGGAGTTCTGGCACGAGGCCAACTCGCTGGCCGAGGAGCAGGATGGCGATGCTGTGCTGGCATATATGGCACGAATGATTCAGGAGGCACAGAGCAAGGGTCTTTCGCTGCGTCGCGAGGCTTTTCAGGAGTCGGGCCGCAATGTACGCTACTACAACGGCGTGGAGGAGTGGTTTGGCCGTATGAACGCCTACGCCGCAGAGAAGGGACTGCGACTGCTGCACTATGTCAATTCGTCGGGCTTGAAGGAGATTATCGAGGGTACTTCCATTGCCAAGGAGTTCAAGCATATCTACGCCTGCTCGTTCCTCTACAATATCGACGGCATAGCCTACTGGCCGGCTGTGGCGGTGAACTATACCAACAAGACGCAGTTCATCTTCAAGATTAACAAGGGCGTCGAGTCGGTCTATGATGCACAGAAGGTCAATCAGTATATGGAGGAGAACAGCCGCCCCGTACCTTTCAAGCGTATGATTTATGTGGGTGACGGTACGACCGACATACCCTGTATGCGTCTGGTGAAGAACTTCGGAGGTCACTCCATAGCGGTCTATAACCCGCAGGAGAGGGGCAAGCGTAAGGATATGAACACGCTGATACGCGACAACCGCGTCAATTATGTGTGTGCCGCCGACTACTCGGAGGGCTCCGAGATGGATACCATCGTGCGTGCCATCATCGACAAAATAGCCGCCGATGTAAGGCTCGAAGAGCTTGAAACACAGAGATAAACACTTAAAACGATACCGCTATGGCAATAATTCGTCTTACCAAGGAGTTTTCGTTTGAGGCCGCCCACTCGTTGGAGGGTTACGACGGTGCGTGCCGCGAGATTCACGGCCACTCGTACCGCTTGTTCGTTACAATCAAGGGCGAGCCGTCGGCCGATGCCTACGACCCCAAGCAGGGTATGGTTATGGATTTCGGCCTGTTGAAACAGATTGTGAATGAGCAGATTATCTCTCGTCTCGACCACTCTTTCATAGTGCGTCGCACGGAGCAGGGTCTGGCTCTTCGCGAGGTGCTCTCGGAGCATTACGACAATATCGTTATGGTCGATTATCAGCCCACCTGCGAGAATATGCTTGCCGACTTTGCCGAGAGGCTGTTGGAGTCGCTGCCCGACGATGTCGAGCTCTACTCGTTGCGACTGCACGAGACCGCCACCTCGTTTGCCGAGTGGTTCGCCGAAGATAATTTTTAAGAGCAAAGATAGTGAATTTAGATAAGTTAGGGAGGTTAGCGACGACGCAAAAAAATCCCTAAACTCCTTAAAATCCCTGAATTCCCTAATAATTTTCTGAAATCAAAATGAAACGCCTCTTCCTTATCGACGCCTACGCGTTGGTCTTCAAATACTATTACGCCTTCTTTGGTCGTCCGATGCGTAACCGCTTCGGTATGAACACATCTATCCTGTTCGGCTTCACGAAGTTTTTGCGAGATATACAGAAACGCGAGAAACCCGACCTGCTGGGCGTGGCCCTCGACCCGAAGGGAGGCTCGTTCCGTTGCGGGATATTTCCGGAGTACAAGGCCAACCGCCCCGAGACACCCGAGGATATCATCGCCTCGGTGCCTTACCTGCGTCGTCTGTTGAAGGCTATGCGTATCCCCGTCTATGAGATTGAGGGCTTTGAGGCCGACGATGTCATCGGAACACTCGCACACAAGGCCTCGGCCGAGGGCTACGAGGTCTATATGGTTACGCCCGATAAGGACTACGGTCAGCTGGTGGGCGAAAGGCGTTACATCTACAAGCAGAAGGGCGACGATATTGAAATCCTTGACAGTCAGGCTATTTGCGATAAGTATGGTATCTCTGACCCCATTTTGGTGCGTGATATTCTGGCTCTGTGGGGCGACTCTTCGGACAATATCCCGGGCGTGCCGGGCATCGGCGAGAAGGGAGCCTGCAAGCTGGTGGGCGAGTGGGGCGACTGCGAGAATATCCTCGCCAATGTGGCTTCAATCAAGGGCAAGCAGGGCGAGAAGATTGCTGCGTGGGGCGAGAAGTTGCTCCTCTCGAAGTGTCTGGCGACCATCCGCACTGATGTCCCCGTAGAGTTTGATGCCGATGACTTGACCATCTGCCCACCCAATATCGACGAGTTGAAGGCATTGTATGCCGAGCTGGATTTCTCGTCATTCCTTCGCGATGTGCAGAATATGGCACCGCAGGAGGAGCCCGCCACAGCACCACAGCAGGCACCCCAGCGACAGCTGGCAGAGATGGCTCGTGCCAAGTCGGTGGAGCAGAAACGCAAGCAGCTGGAGGGTCAGGGCGACCTGTTCGCCTCGTTTGCCGATGTGCCGCCGGCAGTGCCTACGCCGAGTGAGAGTGTCGTTCAGGAGCAGGCGGCGGAGAGTGCTACCGAGCAGGGGGAGCTGTTTGATGAGCCTTTTGCTACGGCCTCGACTACGCCACACGAATACCACCTCATCACGGAACTCGCCGATTTAGAGTCGCTTGTTGCTATGTTGCAGGGCTGCGAGGAGTTCTGCTTCGACACCGAGACTACGGGTTTTGACATCTTTGGTGACCGCATCGTGGGTATGTCGTTTGCTGTCAAGGCACACGAGGCGTGGTATGTGTCATTCACGCCCGAGAATACCGCCTCGTTTGCCGATGTGGTACGCCCACTGTTTGAGAATGAGGCCATTACAAAGGTGGGACAGAATATGAAATTCGATATTATGGTTCTTTCGCGGCTGGGTATCGAGGTGCGTGGCCGCAAGGTCGATACTATGATTCTGCACTACCTGCTGGACTCGGAGTCGCGTCATAATATGAACTTTCTGGCGGAACGCTACCTGCGTTATTCGCCTATCGCCATCGAGACCCTGATAGGTCGTGGAGCACGCCAGCTCACTATGGATCAGGTGAATATAATGAGTGTCAAGGAGTACGCTGCCGAGGATGCCGACATCACACTGCAACTCAAACACAAACTGTGGGCCGAAGTCGAGCAGCAGGGTATGGTTGAGCTTTACGAGAAGATTGAGGAGCCTATGATTCAGGTTCTGGCCGATATAGAGCTTGCGGGCGTGAAGATTGACTGCGACCTGCTCGCGGCCTATGGCGTGGAGCTGAACGGCCTGCTCACGCAGTTGGAGAACGACATACGCCGCGAGGCCGGCGAGCCTATGCTCAACATCAACTCGCCGCGTCAGCTGGGCGAGGTGTTGTTCGCGAAGATGCGTATTGCGGAGAAGCCGAAGATGACCAAGACGCGTCAGTTCTGCACCGACGAGGAGTATCTGCTCTCGTTTGCGGGCAAGCATCGCATCGTTGATTTGATATTGCAGTATCGTGGCGTGAAGAAGCTGCTCTCGACCTATGTCGAGGCTCTGCCGCAGCTTGTCAATGGCGTCACAGGACATATACATACCTCTTTCAATCAGGCTGTTACGGCTACGGGCCGATTGTCATCGACCAACCCCAACCTGCAAAACATACCCGTTCGCGATGAGATGGGTCGCCGCATACGCGAGGCCTTTATCCCCTCCGATGAGGAGCATCTGCTGCTCTCGGCCGACTACTCGCAGGTGGAGTTGCGACTGATGGCACATCTGAGTTGTGACGAGTCGCTTATCGAGGCGTTCCGTCAGGGTGAGGATATCCACGCCGCCACCGCCGCCAAGCTCTTCCATAAGTCTATCGGCGAGGTTACGAGTGAGGAACGCCGTCGTGCCAAGACTGCCAACTTCGGCATCATCTACGGCATCTCGGCCTTTGGTCTGGCACAGCGTCTGGATATTCCGCGAGGCGAGGCGAAGGCACTCATCGAGGGCTATTTTGCCACCTATCCACAGGTCAAGGCCTATATGGACAACGCCATTGTGGAGGCTCGCGAGAGGGGATATGTAACCACCGCCTTTGGTCGCCGCCGCATCTTACGCGATATCGACTCACGCAACGCTGTGGCTCGCGGTGTGGCTGAACGCAACGCCATAAATGCCCCCATTCAGGGCTCTGCCGCCGATATTATGAAGCTGGCGATGATTGAGATTGCCCGCCGCTTCAAGGCCGAGGGCATCCGTTCGAAGATGATTTTGCAGGTACACGACGAGGTTATCGTCGATATGCTTATCTCGGAACGCGAGAGTGTTGAACGCATCGTGCGTGAGGCTATGGAGGGCGTTGCCGAGTTGCGTGTGCCGCTTATCTCCGATGCCGGCGTGGCGAAAAACTGGCTGGCGGCTCATTAGTGATGACCTTTTCCAAAGAAAATATCTCGAAGCGGCTCTCTCGCCTGCCTATGTTGAAGGTGCTGGCAGCGACGCTTGTCGGTATCTGTGTAGGTGGTGTTGTGCCGCTGCGACTGTGGCTTGCGGTGGCGGTTGTTGTCGGGGTGCTTGTGGCTGCGGTGCTGCTTCGCCGCAAGGCTCTATCGGAGATATATCTGCTTGGAGGCGTTGTGTTGCTCGCCATAGCCTCCTATTCGCTGCGGCGTGAGTCGCTGCCCGATGCCGAAACCCATACCTACGAAATCATCATCGACCATATCGCCGATAACGGGCGTGGCCGCCTCTCGGGCGAGGGGCGTGTCGTGGGCGTGCTTTGCGATGAGGAGGTCAGCAGGCGACGCCTGCCGGTGGGAGTGTTTGCCGACACTACGCTTTCGCTTGCGGCGGGTAGCCGTATCGTTGCCGAGTGCCGCATCTCGCCCTACACGGAGGGGTCGGATAACGGCTATGTGAGGCGTATGCTACGCGAGGGTTTTGTCGGTAGTGTATGGCTCTCGGAGGGCTCTATCGTGCAGTGCCGTCAGGACTCCACCGCCATCAGTTCTCTGCGGGATATGGGATTGGCGAGAATCTCGCGTCTGGAACTTTCGGCCGATGTCGAGGCTGTTGTCGCAGCCCTTGTCGTGGGCGACAAGAGTCGTCTTACGGCCTGTCAGCGAGAGGATTACCGTCGCAGTGGTGCGTCACATCTGCTGGCCGTGTCGGGTCTGCATGTCGGCTTTGTCTTTCTTGCCGTAAGTCTTGTTTTGTGGTTTTTTACGCTGCTGCCTCACGGACAGATTCTGCGTAGCCTGTCGGTTGTCGCAATCATCTGGATATATGCCGCCATTGTCGGCTTCACACCCTCGGTGGTGCGTGCTACGGTGATGTTCTCGCTGCTGCAACTGTCGCTGCTCTCCTCCTCGTCGGCAAGGACTCTCAATTCGCTATGCTTCGCCGCTACGGCTATGCTGTTGTGGAATCCCTATACGATTTACGATGTCGGCTTTCTGCTCTCGTGCCTCTCGGTGGCGGCTATCGTGGCGTGGGGCGTGCCGGCAATAACGGCCCTGCGTCGCATGCTGGGGCTCTATGCCGATAACCGCCACATTGTCAAACATCTGGCTTGCGAGGCCGTCGTATGGCTTCTGTCGAGTGTCGTGGTGAGTGTCGCAGCGTCGCTGGCGACTATGCCTCTGGTGGCTACCATCTTCGGTGTGACCTCGCTGTGGGGCATCATCCTCTCGCCGCCGCTTGTGCTGCTGTGTGCTGTTGTCGTGGCTGTTGTTGTGGGGTGGATTCTCCTGCCGATAGGGGCTCTGACACCCGTTGTAGGGTGGGTTGTGGAGTGGGCCACCTCGCTTATGAACGACCTCACAGCGTGGGGTGCGTCACATCCGTCACTCATCTTTACGGAGCATCTCTCCGCAGCACTCTGCTGGGGAGTATATCTCGCATATATAGCCTTCACGATTTTGTTGTGGGGTCTTTCACCCGTTAGAAGGGGTATCCCACACCGAAGTTGAGAGCCGTATTCTTCCAGCGGAAGTCGTGTATCCAACGCTGACCCTCGGGGTTGTTGGGGTTGTGCAGCTGAATACCCCAGTCCAGACGCAGTATGACGAACTTGATATCGACACGCAGGCCCACGCCCGTATTGAATCCGAGCTGCTTGTAGAAGCGGTTGAAGTGGAATATGCCGTCGGCCGGCACCTGTGCCTTGTCGCGACCTAAATACCACACATTACCCACATCGACAAATGTAGCACCGTGGAACATTCCCCAGATGGGGAATCGGAATTCGAGGTTACCCTCCAAACGCATATCTCCCATCTGCACGGGGTAGGGCGTATTCTCGGCGGGTGTGTTTCCCGGGCCGAGGGTACGGGGTGTCCAGCCTCGCATACTGTTGCTACCGCCGACATAGAACAGACGGTCGAAGGGCAATGCCGTAGAGTTGCCGTAGGGCACTCCGCAGCCGGCGAAGATACGACCCGCGAGGGCGGTCTTCTCGCCCAGCACAATCTTGCGGCTCACACTTATATCGCCACGCACATACTGCGAATATCTCACGCCGAGAATCTGATAATATCCCTCGGCGGTCTTGTGCGAGAATGCCCTCTCGAAGAGGTTGAGCAGGTTACCCGCCGACTCGAAGTTTATACGCATCAGTGTTGCGTTGCCGCCTATGTGTTTGTTCTGATTATTATACACATACGAGGCCGACAGGCCGACAATGGCCTGCGTGCGGTAACTCTGACGCAGATACTCATTTTGCAGCGAGTTGAAGAACTCCTCGTTTATGTAACCCACATTAATCCAGTTCAGGTCGATGGGTCGCAACATATAGTTGTAACGGCCATTCAGACTACGCCACGAGTACGACCACGTTATACGCGACAGGTCGCGGTGGTAGTAGGGTCGGTCCTGCACGTTGAACGACAGCTCGACCTTTGTTCGCGGCATATTGATATTGCGTGTCGAGATGCGGAACGGAGTCACGAAACGCGGAAACGACAGACCTACGGTGAAGCCTATCTCGTTGGCCTTACGCTTCGATGTGTGCGGAGCCTTCATATACTCGTGACCGTATGTTACCGAGGTGTTGAAGGTCTCCACGCCGCGGAAAAGGTTGCGGTTCTGGTAGCCTATGGTTGCCGAGAGGCCGTAGAAGCTCGATGTCGTGCTGGCTTCAAGCTCCACGTTGAGGCTCTGTTTGAGTGTTGGCGAACATAGTATGTAACAACGCAGACGACCCTCGCTTACGTCGTTGTAACCCTTCGAGTACTCCTCCTTGCCCTCGCCGGCGTAGTTTGCCATCCTTGCATCGTCACTCTCCGGCAGCTCCTCAAAGGCTATGCGGGCACTCTTGAAGTATCCCAGCGACATAATATCGTTGTAGGTGCGATTGACCGCCTCGGCATTATACAGAGTGTTGGGCGAGAGGGGTATGGCGGCGTGCAGAATCTCCGGACGCACCTTCGGCTTACCCTCGCAGATGATGTTCAGACCCTTGTATTGTATGGTGTCGTTCTTCGTGCTACTCTCCGAACGAGCCACTGTGGGGTTGTAGTCGGGAACGACATTTATCTCCGTTATGCGGAATATGCGGTTGTTGTCCATAATGGCACGCCCCTGCTCGTCGTAGCCCGCCACGTTGCGGCGGACAATCATTCGTATCCCTACGGTGTGGTCGCCTCCGAGAGTATCGACACGATACTCTATGTTGTTGATAGAGAAGTTGTAATAACCTCTGTTGTTGAGATATCCCGCTATGCGTTCTCGTTCCTTGTCGAGTACCGTGATGTCGAATATGTTACCCACCTTTATCATCGAGTGCAAGGTGTCGGCCTCAATCAGTGGTGCTATCTGCTTGTCGCGGAAGTCATACGAGAGGCTCGTGATGTAGTAGGGCTCGCCCTGATGTGTCTTGTAGGTTACGAAGGCACGCTTGCGACGGCGTGTGGTATCGACCTCAAACTGCACCTGCGAGGAGTAGTAACCTCGCGAGTCCATATATGTTTTCAGGTTCTGGGCACTCTTCTCGGTGAGCTGATAATCAAATATTACGGGCGGCTCGCCTACCTTGCGTTTCAGGTTGTTCCACCAGTTATCCTTCTCGGGGTTTGCGAGGTTGTATGCCCAGACATAGAAGTTGGTGCCGAGAAAACGCTTATTGGGAGTCTGACGCACATACTGTTCCAGCGTCTGTGCCGCTATGCGTTCGTTGCGGGGCGTCTGCTTGTCGGCCTCGATATCGACCTTCTGAAGGAAGTATTCGCCCTCCGAGAGCTTACGCGTGACGCTGCACGCCGAGCATAGTATGCCCAGCAGCAGAATCACAATATATCGAAGCGACAGTCGCATAATTCCTACATATTTAGTGACATCACAAACTCATCATATCTCTCACACTCGGCAGCATAGTGCTTACCGATAGTGACGCTTTCAACCCTCTCTACACTCCACTCGGCCATCCCTGCCCAGCGATAGGTGGCGTTGCCCGTCAGGCGTGTTACAATGCCGTCTGGCGTGGGACAGCATCGGCAGATGACCATACCGCCCTTGTTCAGCACGCTTATATCGCTGTCGGCCTCACACAGACCCAGCAATACTGCGGCGGTGCTGCTGGCCGTCATTGCCGTACCGCACGAATATGTTATGCCCGCACCGCGTTCATAGGTGGCAACAAATATTGCACTCCTGTTGCATTTGCGAAACAGGCTCACGTTGATACCCTTCGGGAAGTCGCTTTTCTCTCTCTGCACCCTCTCGCCTAACTCTCGCAGGCGTGCCATATCAATCTCCTCGACAGCGGCCACAATGTGGGGATTACCCAAATTAAGTGCCGTAAATTGCTCCTCGCCACCGAGTGAGGCTATCTTTTGACCTATAAAATCCTCTTTTCCCTCGGCAAAGCCGAAGTCGGGACTTGTGGTCTTTACTCCTATATCCACACCATAAGCCTTGATGCAACCGGCGATGTCGTCGGCACGATGTATGGGGTAGCGGTTGCCTCCCGAGAGGAGTGTAAAGTCACCCTCGGAGATATATCTCTCCTCTACAAGGCGTGCCACGCAGCGTATTCCGTTGCCGCACATCTCGGCCTCCGAGCCGTCGGGATTGAACATACGCATAGCGTAATGTTCGCCCACCTTTACCACATATAACACACCATCAGCTCCTCCCACCGCCTCGTGTGAGCATATCTGTCGGGCAAAATCTGCCATATCGCCGATTGGGGGCTGTGCCACCAAATCGACCATCACAAACTCATTTCCCGACCCGTGACACTTTATAATCTCTACTTGCATCTGCCAAATGGTAATAATCGTTCAAAAATAGTAATATTTCCCACTTAAAACAAAAATATTCGCAATAATATGCTCTGCCCGCAGGTTTTACAACCTCTCCCCGACCTTTTGTTTTCTCTGCGAGAGTCGGTTTTTGGAGATTTATGGGGTGATTTCGCCACAAAATAGAGTGTTTCGTCCCTGAAACACCTTGATTTATAACTTTCACAGGCTGTTAGCCACATAATTTTTGCCGTTTGGTTTTTTTAACGGACTTTTGCAGCCGAAATCATTCGCAACAGAGGAAGGAAAACCATTCAGCAAAAATAAAAAACCAAAAAAAATTAACATCGCCGCGAAGAGTGACGGAACAGCAAACCCGCACCCGTAACGCAGGCGAAAAACTTAAAAAGTATGAAGATTTTTACAAAGTCAATTCTTGCCCTTGTGGCATCTGTGACAATGGTATCAACTGCTTTGGCAGGTGGTCCTATGACAAACTCAAACCAGAGTGCTCACTTCTTGCGTAGCGTGGCACGCGGTACATCACTCGACACCGATGCGGTTTACACAAACCCCGCAGGTGTTGTATTTATGGAGAACGGCTTCCACATCGGTATCAACGACCAGATGGCAGCACAGACCCGTACAGTCACTTCAACCTATGCTCCCTTTGCAATGAACGGTGGCTCTGCTACCAAGCAGTACAAGGGCGAGGTATTCTCTCCGCTGATTCCCAGCGTTCACTTCGCGTGGAAGCATAACCGTTGGGCTGTGATGGCCGGCGTAGGTGTAAACGGCGGTGGTGGCTCTTTGGAGTTTGCCGATGGTCTGGCATCTTTCGAACGCCAGTTCTCTGTACTTCCCGCAGGTATGCAGAAGTTGGGTATTCAGGCAACAGGATACGATATGGATATGTACCTTATGGGTAAGTCAATGACTTTGGCTTTCAACGCAGGTGTTGCTTTCCGTATCACCGACTGGTTGTCAGTGGCAGCACAGGTACGCTTTGGTACAACATCTAACAGCTATGAGGGTCACATGAAGAACATCGGTGTAAACATCGGTGGTCAGATGACTCCCGCTGCCGCTGTGTTCAGCAATGCCCTTGATGGTATGAAGGCACAGTTCCAGCAGTACAGCACACAGTACGAGCAGCTGGTTGCTGCCGGTATGGGTGACTCTGAACAGGCGCAGCAGTTGAAGGCCGGCCTGGCACAGTTGCAGGCAGGTATGAAGACCGTAGGCGAAAATGCAGTGAAGACACAGGATCACATCCTCGATGTTAAGCAGAAGGGTACATCTATCAGCCCCATCATCGCATTGGCATTCCACAAGGGTAAGTGGGACGCTTCGGTAAAGTATGAGTTCAAGATGGCGACAGAGCTCGAGATTGAGTCGGCTCCCGTATCAGCCAACGACCCCGTAATCAACGCTATCTTCGCCGATGGCACAAAGGTTAAGGCCGAGACTCCTGCTCTGTTGGCAGCAGCCGTAAGCCGTCACTTCGGTCCCGTGAAGGTTACTGCACAGTGGCACCACTACTTCGACAAGGATGCCGAGAACTCATTCTCGCCCGTCATTCTGGGTAACACCAACGAGTATATGCTGGGTGTTGAGTGGTCTATCACCGACCGCCTGCTGGTATCAGCCGGTACACAGCGTACACAGCTCAATATGAACGAGAACGCCTACTCTGATATGAACTACTCTATCTCATCTTGGTCGGTAGGTGTCGGTATGGCATACCGCTTCTGCGACGCTGTACGCCTCAATGTGGGTTATATGCCTACAATCTACGACGAGGTGACAGCCGTAGGTCAGGCTTCTGGCGTTGATTTCAAGGACCTCTACCAGCGTACATCACACGCTTGGGGTATCGGCCTTGACCTCAAATTCGGTGGCAAGAAGAACTAATTTTTGAGTTTACACCCCGCCGTTTAGTCGTTAGTCCTTGCGGATTAACGGTAGCGAAGGCCTTGTGTGAGGCCACAGCATTAGGCGTGGGAGAGGATATACCGCCACTTGTACGGCGGCAAGGCGAGGCATAACACTCGCAGGATAATCCGCAGGGATATCCACTCTCGCCCAAACCGGGCAGTAGAGAGGGCTGGGCCCATTTGAGGCGGTGCGGAGGGCTGACAATCGCGACAAGACGCCCGACACACAGGCAGCAAATATTTGAAAAGCACCTCACTACGGCTTTGGCGAAGGCGTGGTAGAGGGGTTGCCGGTTAAGAAAGTTGATTGGTGAATCGACAACCCCTTTTTAAGATTTACCTCGGCAGCGAAAGGTGCCGATGGCTCAGGGCGGCAGCAATCACGCCCGACAGGATACACTCTTTTTGTAGAACAATGGTTTTTTGATTGCTGGTCGGCTGTGCCTCTTCGGGGACACAGCCGTTTTTGTTGTGCGGAGGGTACACTTTTCTACTTTTTCTCGTATCTTTGTGCCGATAAGCAAAAAAACAGGACTATGAAAGCACTCTATACCATATTGTTACTCATCGTAAGTAATGTCTTTATGACCTTTGCGTGGTATGGCCACCTCAAACTGCAACAGATGAAACTCATCTCGTCGTGGCCGCTGTGGCTGGTGATTATCTTCTCGTGGGGCATCGCCCTTGCGGAGTATTCGTGCCAGATTCCCGCCAACCGCATAGGCTTCACGGGCAACGGAGGCCCCTTTACGCTTATGCAGCTGAAAGTCATTCAGGAGGTCATTACGCTGGTGGTCTTCACACTCTTCACCACACTCGCCTTTCGTGGCGAGTCGCTGCACTGGAACCACTTTGCAGCCTTCGCCTGCCTTATTCTGGCAGTCTATTTCGTCTTTATGAAGTAATCCAATAGCAGAGGATGACACGCGACGAGCTCGACATAGTGTTAAGCGACGAGGTACAGCAACAGGTGGCCCGCAATATCGACCGCGACGCCTTGCAGGTGGCCCTCGACAGGAGCATACCCTATGCTCGCGAGGTGGCTACGCAGGTGAAGTATCTGCAACGGGCAAGGACGAAGCTCCCCTCGCTGTATGAGGCTCGCTGCATCATTCCGCCGCGTGCCTTCGAGCAGTCGTCAAGCGAGCAGTCGGCTATGGCCAAGAGCCTTGCGGGCGATACGCTGCTGGACCTTACCTGTGGTCTGGGCATCGACGCTGCGGCACTCTCGCGACACTTCCGCAGGGTTGTGGCTCTGGAACGCGATGCTGTGCTGGCCGATGTGGTGAGGGAGAATCTTATACGTCAGGGCATCACCAATGTAGAGGTCGTGACGGCCTCTGCCGAGGAGTATGTGGCCCGCTGCGAGGAGCATTTCGACTGGGTATATGCCGACCCCGACCGCCGCACGACGGATGGACGCCGAGTCTTTCGCGTGGAGGATTGCTCGCCCGATATGGTGGCGTTGTGGCCCTCGCTGGGGCGTATTACGGAACGCGTGGCTGTGAAACTATCGCCGCTGTTCGATGTCGAGGAGGCCTTCCGTCTGTTCGGTCGCTGTGGCGTGGAGGTTGTGTCGGTGGGTGGCGAGTGCAAGGAGGTTATGATATATGCCGATGGGCGTGAGCCTCAACTCGTGGCTACGGCTGTGGGTGTGGGGTCGTTCTCCCTCCCGCACGCCGCGACCGCAACGGAGCCACCGCTGCCCGAAGCGTTTTCTACGGACTATAAATATCTTGTAATACCCGATGTGGCACTGCAAAAGGCTCGCCTTGTGAGGTTTGCCCTCCGCGGCGTGGCCGATGTGTGGAGCAACCTCTCGTTTGGCTTCGCCCATACCCGCCCCGAAGGTGTTCTGGGCCGCGTGGAGAGTATCTCCGCTATCGAGCCCTTCGATGCGAAGGCCCTGAAACGGGAGTTCAAGGGTCGTGGCGTGGATATCCTGCTGCGTGACTTCCCTCTGGGCGTTGATGAACTGCGTCGCAAGTGCGGTATGCATAGCGGCAACACCGCCCGCCTCGCCTTCACCCGCATTGGCAACAAATGCTACACGATACGGTTGGAGAGTGGAAATATAAATTAAACATAACTCAAGCATAATGATTACATTATTACAGACGCCTGATATCGTAGAATTGGCCGATACTTTACATCACGGCGTGGAAACAATTTTAGTTGAAGATAAAAGTCCTATCGGCTCATTTAATTGGAGTAATGCTATTATCGCCTTTTTTGGAGCATTGGCCAGCGTACTCGCACTTTTCCCATCGTGGTGGACTATGGTTGAACAGAAAAGAGTTGCAAATAATACTCAGTTGCTGAATATAGAAGTGCAGTATGAAATAATAATTAATCTTATATTGCAGTTGTATCGTAATATGGTGATTATCTGGGCTATTTCCAATAAAATCAGATTACACAAATATACATCATACCCTTCGGCGGTACACTTCTTGAAGGCAAAGATATCGCTTGATGATTTACATCTTGAATTGTTTTTGGATGATAAATTCAAATATGGCGTAATGAATGAATTAGCGACTTTTTTGCGTAATTATAATATAGAATTAGATGTGGCAAACACCCATCTTTCAGATAAAAAATTATCAGAACAAGTTAAAAATTATGAGATTAGCACTCTCCTTTTTAAGCCGGGTTTTTTAGCAAATAAGATAGTGTTGGCAATGCAGAAAATATATCCGGAAAAAAGAGATGAAATCATTAGGGATGTTGTCGCAAAAATACAAGAATCACACAATAAAAATAAAAATAAAAACAACGGAATAGACGAGGATTTATTTAAGAACTTTGTTCCGTATGAAAATAGAAGCAATGATTTTTTGTCAACTATTTTTGCTCACTCCCCAAAGGAGTTCTTCGAGATGTTTAATAGCGATGCCCTTATTGAATGTGGTATAAATAGTGAAAATACAGATAAAATTTTGATGATTCGCTTCTAATAACCTTCTTCCATTATATTCCAACAACAAAAGGCTGCCCTTGCGGACAGCCTTTTGTTTTGTTTGCGGAGTGGTGATTACCAGATGATGATTCTCTCCTCCTCGGGCAGGAACATAGCACCCTCGGTGATGCCGAAGGCCTTGTGGAAGGTGTCGATGTTACGCAGCGTAACATTCACACGATTCTTGCCCAGCGAGTGAACATCGGTCTTGGTGAGGCGTGCAGCCTCCTCGTCGCGGATGTTCTGCCCCCAGATGGTAGCATACGAGAGGTAGAAACGCTGGTCTGCCGAGAAGCCGTCGATAGCCTCCGGCTCAACGCCCTGCAATGAGTTACGGAAGGCGGTGTAAGCGACACGCAGACCGCCCTGATCGGCGATATTCTCACCGAGTGACAACGCACCATCGGCCATAATGGCGGGGCGTTCATCTGTTGCGGGCAGAATCTCCACCTTGTTGAACTGCTCAACCAGCACGTCGGTCTTTGCCTTGAATGCCGCAGCATCCTCGTCGGTCCACCAGTTGTTCATATTACCATCCTTATCGAAGTTACGGCCCTGATCGTCAAAGCCGTGAGTCATCTCGTGACCGATAACCACGCCGATAGCACCATAGTTCACAGCGTCGTCAGCTGTCGAGTTATAGAACGGCGGTTGCAGAATGGCTGCGGGGAAGCAGATCTCGTTGGTCGTGGGGTTGTAGTAGGCATTCACGGTCTGTGGCGACATAAACCACTCTGTGCGGTCCACCTCCTTGCCCATCTTCGAGATGTTGTCGGCAGTGTACCACGCCGAGGCACGCTTCATATTCTCCCAGTACGACACCGCAGGGTCAATCTCCAGCGATGAGTAGTCCTTCCACTTGTCGGGGTAGCCAATCTTCACGGTGAACGAAGCGAGCTTCTCGTGAGCCTTCGCCTTTGTAGCGTCAGACATCCACTCCAAAGCGTCGATATGCTGACCCAGAGCCGTTTGCAGGTTCTTGACCATCTCGGTCATACGCTGCTTGTCACTCTCGGGGAAGTACTTCTTCACATAAATCTCGCCCACAGCCTCACCCAGCAAGCCGTTGGGGATAGCCATAGCACGCTTCCAGCGGGGACGCATCTCCTGCTGACCCGACATCGTGCGACCGAAGAACTCGAAGTGTGCCGCATAGATATCGTCACTCAAAAAGCCTGCTGCACGCGACAGGTAACCCGCTTTGAGGTAGTTCTTGATGTCAGATATAGGCTCCGACTTAATCATCTCGTTCACCTTGTCCAATACCTCGGGCTGACCTACGACCAGATTTTCGAACTCGCCCAGACCCAACGCCTTGAAGTAGATATCCCAGTCGATAGCGTCGTAGCGAGCTACGAAGTCGGCACGGCTCATAGGGTTGTAGTTGGCTGTGACGTCACGCAACTGAACACGCGAGCGGAACGCCTCGGCCATCTTCTTCTCGAATGAGAGAACATCCTCGGCAGCCTTGTCGGCGTTGTCGATGCCTGCCAGCGAGAAGGCTGCGGTGAGCCACTTAACATATCCCTGACGCTTCGACTCGTTCTCCTCGTCGAGGTAGTAGTCGCGGTTGCCCATACCGAGTCCCGACTGCTCCACATAGAGGGTGTTCATCGTGCTGTTCAGCAGGTCGGCACTCACGCCCACGCTGAACAACGGGTTGCCGGTCTCGGTGTGCAGGCGTGCCAGCAGAGCCGACAGACTCTCCTTGCCTACAATCTGCGAGATAGCTTCCAGGTCGCCCTGTACGGGAGCGAGACCCTCCTTGTTGAGGCGTACCTCGTCAAGACCCATAGTGTAGAGGTCGGCTATTTTCTGCTCCACAGAGCCCTTCTCGGTCTCCTGCTCGGTCATTGCCGAGAATAGCTCGTTAAGGCGTATCTCGTTGTTCTCACGCAGCACATCGAATGTGCCATAGCGAGAGAACTCCGGCTTCAACGGGTTCTTTGCCTGCCAGCCGCCTGTGGCATACTGATAGAAATCTTCGTTGAGAGCCACACTCTCGTCGAAGTTGGCACGGTCGATAGCCGGTGCCGTCTTATTACAACAACTTGCCATAAGTGCAATGGTTGAGATTGCAAAAATTATTCGTTTCATAGTTGTTTGGGTTTTTGATTAATGAGTTCCTTTGGAATTATCACGGAATGTTGTAAAGATTACATTTGTTTTTTTTCGTCACTCTGAGGAGGGCTTATGCCCGACGTGAGAGTCTAAAAAACAAATGATTGCGAAATATCTCTCCCCAACACTAAACAATTTAACTTAAAATAATGGTTGCCATTCAGGATTCATCTCCTCAATAAGTTTTATCTTTTTTTCTCGTCGCAAACCCTTAATTTGTTTTTCTCGGTCAATAGCCTGTGTCATTGAACCAAACTCTTCAAAAAAGACCAATTTTGACAAATTGTATCTCGCGGAAAATCCACCAAAAGATTTGTCAATATGTTGTAACATACGTTTTTGCAGATTAGATGTAACTCCCGTGTATAAAACGTTATTACTGCTATTGGTAATTATGTACACACAAGGTTTTATCATCAGTCAAAAAATCTTTTTAGATTCTCACGCATTTGTTTTGAGATTCTCACGGTCGGCAAGCCTCCCTCAGAATGACGAAAAACAAATGCTCGGAGCGATGAATAACGAGCGCTCGTTATTCGGATATTTGGCAACATTTATTTTTTTACCAATATAGGGCCGACCGGAGCCGACCCTATACACAATATCAAAAGCAAGTGTGTCGGCTTACTTGCGGATAGCAGCTACGCCGGGCAACTCCTTACCCTCCATATACTCCAACAAAGCACCACCGCCTGTTGAAACATACGATACCTTGTCAGCCAAGCCGAACTTGTTGATGCAGGCAACAGAGTCGCCGCCACCGATAAGTGAGAATGCACCATTCTTCTCGGTAGCCTCGGCGATAGCCTCTGCCACAGCCTTTGAGCCTGTTGCGAACTTGTTAATCTCGAACACACCTACGGGGCCGTTCCAAAGGATAGTCTTACACTCCATAATCTCGTCGTGGAAGAGCTTCTTACCCTCCGAGCCGATATCAACACCCTCCCAGGCGTCGTCGATAGCCTTTACCGAAGCCTCCTGTGTGTTTGCAGTCTCGGCGAAGTCGTCGCAAATGAGTGCGTCGGGTGACATCACAAACTTGATACCCTTCTCCTCGGCCTTCTTCAAAATCTCCAAAGCTACGGGGAACATATCGGGCTCGCAGATTGACTTACCTACCTTGCCGCCCAGAGCAGCCGAGAAGGTGTAGGTCATACCGCCACCGATGATAATCTTGTCGCACTTCTCCATCAGCTTCTCGATGATGGTAATCTTTGTCGATACCTTCGAGCCACCTACGATAGCCACGAAGGGACGCTGTGGGTTCTGCATCACGCCGTCGATAGCCTTCAACTCGTTCTCCATAACATAGCCGAACATCTTGTCATTGGGGAAGTAGTCGGCGATAAGAGCTGTTGAAGAGTGAGCACGGTGAGCTGTACCGAATGCGTCGTTGATGTAGCAGTCAGCATACGAAGCGAGCTTCTTCACGAACTCCTTCTGTGGGCCCTCCTTCAACGCCTTCTTTGCTGCCTTCTTCTCCTCGTCGGTAGCGTCCTCTGCCAAGCCGCGGGGCTTACCCTCCTCCTCGGCATAGAAACGGAGGTTCTCCAGAAGCATAACCTCACCGGGCTTCAATGCAGCAGCCATCTCGGCAGCCTTCTCGCCCATGCAGTCGCCGGCGAACTTAATCTCAACACCCAGACGAGCCTCGATAGCGGGGATAATCTGCTCCAACGAGAACTTGGGATCGGGATTCTTCTTGGGACGACCGAGGTGTGACATCAAAATCACAGCACCGCCCTTCTCCAACACCTTCTTGATGGTGGGGATAGCGGCACGGATACGAGTGTCGTCGGTTACCTGACCCTCGCCGTTGAGGGGTACATTGAAATCTACACGGATAATAGCACGCTTACCCGAAAAATCATAGCTGTCAATTGCGAACATAATCTTTTTCTTTAATTTATTGTGTTATTAAAATCTCTTTTCCTTTCTACCTTTTTCCTTTTCGGCCTCTTTCCTTTCGGACTCTGCATTAACCCTGCACGATGTCGATGTAAATCTCGCGTGAGAAGGCCTCGATAAGCGATACATAGGTCTCGGTCTCCGACACGCCCGGCACTTGCAGAATCTTGTTGTAAATAGTGTTCATCAGATGCTCGTTATCCAGGCAGTAGAGCTTTGCCATAAGGTTAAAAGCACCCGTCATATAGTGGCACTCCACAATCTCGGGGATGTGCTTCAAGTGATCCACCGTATCCTGCTGACGCTTGATATCCGACACCTTGATATTGATGAAGGCACACACGTCAAAGCCCAGCGACTTGGGGTCCACCGTAAGGCGGCTGCCCTGAATCACGCCCATATCCTCCAACTTCTTGATACGCTGGTGGATAGCCGCACCCGAGATGCCGCACTCGCGGGCAATCTCCAGGAATGGTGTGCGGGCATTCTTTATGAGGAAGAGCAGAATCTTGCGGTCGGTACTGTCTAATAGAGTCTTTGCCATAACCTTCTACTTCAATACGTTCAACTCCTTGCCAATCTTCACGAAGGCCTCCACGCAACGGTCAAGCTGCTCGGTGGTGTGGCCTGCCGATACCTGAACACGGATACGAGCCTGTCCCTTTGGCACTACGGGGTAGTAGAAACCTGTTACGAAGATACCCTCCTCCTGCAACTTGGCAGCGAAGTCCTGTGAGAGCTTTGCATCGTACAACATCACAGCACATATAGCCGACTGTGTAGGCTTGATATCGAAGCCTGCGGCAACCATCTTTGAACGGAAATGCTCCACGTTGGCAGCCAGACGGTCGTGCAACTCATCACTCTCGGCGAGCATCTTGAACATCTCGATACTTGCACCTACAACTGCGGGTGGCAACGAGTTAGAGAAGAGGTAGGGGCGAGAACGCTGACGCAACATATCGATAATCTCCTTGCGACCTGTTGTGAAACCACCCACAGCACCACCAAAAGCCTTGCCAAGAGTACCTGTGAGGATATCCACCTGACCGCGAAGGTTGTAAAGCTCGGTGATACCGCGACCTGTCTTACCCAGAACACCTGCCGAGTGGCACTCATCGACCATCACCAGGGCGTCGTACTTCTCTGCCAAAGCACAAATCTTATCCAGCGGAGCAGCGTTGCCATCCATTGAGAATACACCGTCAGTTACGATGATGCGGAAACGCTGTGCCTGTGCACGCTTCAGGCAATCCTCCAACTCATCCATATCGGCGTTGGCGTAGCGATAGCGTACCGCCTTGCAAAGACGCACGCCGTCGATGATTGATGCGTGGTTCAGTGCGTCAGAGATGATGGCATCCTGCTCTGTGAGAAGAGGCTCAAAGACACCGCCGTTAGCGTCGAAGCAGGCAGCGTAGAGGATGGTATCCTCTGTGCCGAAGTAATCGGCGATAGCCTTCTCCAACTCTTTGTGCATATCCTGACAACCGCAGATGAAACGTACCGATGACATTCCGAAACCACGTTCATCCATAGCCTTTTTTGCAGCCTCAATCAGACGCTTGTTGTCTGACAGACCGAGGTAGTTGTTTGCACAGAAATTCAACACCTTACGACCTGCAACGTCAATCTCGGCCTTCTGTGGCGACTCGATTATGCGTTCAGTCTTGTACAAGCCGGCAGCCTTAATCTCGGCCAACTCCTGCTGTAAATGCTCTTTAATTTTACCGTACATAGTAATATATTTTTAGGATTTTTTGTGTTTCTGCTTACAAATTTCAACAAAGTTACGGCTTGGCCTCCGAAAAAACAAATAAATCGGCAAATTTTTGGCGTTTTTGATTACGATTTATAACAAAAAGACGATGATGTAGCCGCTTTTATGCTCTTTTTGCAGGTTAGAGAATTTAAGGAAAACGGGGATATTAGGGAATTTAGGGAGATTAGAGAATTTAGGGATTGCAAGGCCGTGCGTTTTTTTTCTTAAACTCACTAAACTCACTAAATTCCTTAAATTCCCTAATCTCCCTATCTTCTCTCTCCGCCTTGAAAATCTCGGTTCTCCTTTATAATATATGTATACCGCCCTCTGTTGCGGATTGCAAAATTTTTTCTTGATTTTTTGTTGATTTTCAAAAATTGTTTACTACCTTTGTTTTTAAGTCGTGCGAAAACCCTCTCCGTTAAACAGTTTTTCGTTACGGGGGAATGAGAGAAAAATAACCGTTGCGGGCCGTTGTAGTAGAGATGTAGGCCTTTGTAATAGAGTTGCGGGCCGCTGTGATAGAGAGGTTACAGGCCGTTGTTGAAGTGTGCAGCCTATTGTTGAAGTAGAAAATTAACCCCCTTTTATATTTAATTACCCATCACGGGTAGCCAATCTTCGTTATGAAGGTTGGCTTTTTTTATCCGAAAGCCGCATTTTTTTCTGCGAAGAGAGACGAAAATCATAATTATTTGCAGCGTGGCGGCTTAAATTATGATTTTTGAATTAAAACTTGTAACTTTGTGCCCAAATGGCTAAAAACTAAAAAACTATATATTATTATGAGCATCGAACTCAGCGAACAGGAACTTTTGCGTCGTAAGTCACTTTCGACCTTGCGTGAGATGGGCATCGAGCCCTATCCCGCCGAGATGTTTGAGGTTACAACTACGGCAGCTGCTATCGCAGCAGACCTCTCGGAGGCAACCACCGAGCAGTTTTCACAGGTGCGTATCGCCGGCCGTATTATGAGCCGCCGCATTATGGGTAGTGCATCATTCTTCGAGTTGCAGGACCACACCGGCCGTATTCAGGTATATATCCGCCGCGATGATATCTGCCCCGAGGGCGACCCCACACTCTACAACACCGTATTCAAGAAGTTGTTGGACATCGGCGACTTTATCGGCGTTGAGGGTTTCGGCTTCATCACCAACACAGGCGAGAAGTCGGTACACTGCCAGCGATTTACCGTTTTGTCGAAGTCTATCCGCCCGCTGCCTATCGTCAAGGAGAAGGACGGCAAGCAGTTTGATGCCCTCACCGACCCCGAGGTACGCTATCGCCAGCGTTATCTCGACTTGGTGGTCAATCCCCACGTACGCGAGGTGTTCGTCAAGCGTGCGAAGATTATGGCCACTATGCGTGAGTTCTTCAATGAGCACGGCTATGTAGAGGTTGAGACTCCTATCCTGCAACCTATCCCCGGCGGTGCGTCGGCACGTCCCTTCATCACGCACCACAACGCTTTGGATACCGACTTCTATATGCGAATCGCTACGGAGCTCTACTTGAAGCGTCTTATCGTGGGTGGCTTCGACGGTGTGTATGAGTTCGGCAAGAACTTCCGTAACGAGGGTATGGACCGCACGCACAACCCCGAGTTTACCTGCATGGAGATATATGTGGCCTACAAGGACTACAAGTGGATGATGTCATTCACCGAGCAGATGCTGGAACGCGTGGCAATGGCTACAAACGGCACTACGGAGCTCACAATCGGCGATAGGCAGATTTCGTTCAAGGCACCTTTCCGCCGCCTGACGATGACCGACGCCATCAAGGAGAAGACCGGCTACGACATCTCGGGCCAGTCGGAGGAGCAGCTGCGTGAGGCTTGTCAGCGTCTGAATGTCGAGATTGACGAGACGATGGGCAAGGGTAAGCTCATTGACGCTATCTTCGGACAGTACTGCGAGGAGGATTTGATTCAGCCTACCTTCATCTGCGACTATCCCCGCGAGATGTCGCCCCTGTGTAAGCGTCACCGCGACAATGCCGATTTGACGGAGCGTTTCGAGTTGTTCGTCAATGGTAAGGAACTTTGTAACGCCTACTCGGAGCTTAACGACCCGATTGACCAGTACGAACGCTTCCAGGAGCAGTTGAAGCTCTCGGAGAAGGGCGACGACGAGGCTATGTTTATCGATATGGACTTCGTGCGTGCTTTGGAGTATGGTATGCCCCAGTGTTCGGGTATGGGTATCGGTATCGACCGTCTGGCGATGTTTATGCTTAACCAGCCCTCGATTCAGGATGTGCTGTTCTTCCCCACTATGCGTCCCGAGAAGAAGGTTGTGGCCGATGATGCCGAGAAATATGTCGAGGCAGGTATCCCCGCCGAGTGGGTTGAGCATATCCAGAAGATGGGCTACATCACCGTTGAGTCGTTCCAGAATACGGCGGCAAACGGCGGTGGCAAGCTCTTCAACGACCTCTGCGGCTTCAACAAGAAGAATAAGTTAGGCCTCGCCACAGCCGAGATTAAGGCGTGGATAGACTCACAGAAAGCGGAGTAAAAATTGAATAAGGCGGCTCTTTGGCGTCTGCCTTGCAGTGAAAATCCTCACATACGCCTCAGTATGCTGCGGTTTTCACACCTGCGAGCAACCTCAAAATAGCTTACCTTATTGCAATTTTGGCGCTTTGGAATATGTTATAACAGTAGCGATGAATACCGGCGAGATAATCATATATCAATCTGCTGACGGGCAAACCGAGTTAGATGTCCGCTTGGAGGGTGATACTGTGTGGTTGTCGCAGGCGCAACTTGCGGAGCTGTTGCAAGTAAAACCTCAAAATATTACGATGCACATTCGTAATGTGTATAAGGAGGGAGAGTTAGAGCAGGCGGCAACTTGTAAGGATTTCTTACAAGTTCAAAACGAGGGAGGCCGATTGATTACCCGAAGCGTTAAATTTTATAATCTTGAAGTGATAATCTCGGTTGGTTATCGTGTTAAATCGCTGCGTGGAACCCAATTCCGTATTTGGGCAAACAGAGTTCTTAAAGAGTATTTGATTAAGGGATATGCCATTAACCGCGATGCAAAGGCTGAACAGTTGGAGGAGTTGAAGCGGACAATTGCGGTGATGAGTGATGTCTTGGCTGCAAAATCAGTGTCGCGAGATGAGGCTGTGGGACTTCTGCGAGTCATAAGCGATTTTGCTTATGGTTTGGATACGCTTGACCGTTACGATTATCAGCAGTTGGAGATATCCGACACTACGCAGGAGGAGCGTTTTAGAGCCACCTATGAGAGTGCAATGGAGGCGTTGCAGATGTTGAAGAGTCAATTTGGTGCGAGTGAGTTGTTTGCCCGCGAGAAGGATGGGTCGTTCCATAGTACGATGGGGGCTATTTATCAGACATTCGGTGGGCGCGATTTATACCCGAGCGTGGAGGAGAAGGCGGCCAATTTGTTGTATTTGACCACAAAAAACCACTCCTTTAGCGATGGGAATAAGCGTATTGCAGCGTTCTTATTTCTATGGTTTTTAGAGAAGAATGGTATTCTCTACCGCGAAGATGGTTCACGCTTGATTGATAATAATACCCTTGTGGCGCTTACTTTGATGATTGCCGAGAGCCGAACAGAAGAGAAAGATATAATGACAAAGGTTGTGGTAAACCTTATAAATAAGCGAAATTAACATATAATTACATAAACAAAAATTACAAAAAAAATGAGAAAGAAGATTGTTGCAGGTAACTGGAAGATGAACACTCTCCCCGCCGAGGGCGTAGAGTTGGCAAAGAATGTTGTGGCTGGCCGTAAGGAGGTTTGCGAGTGCGTGAACTTCATCGTATGCCCTCCCTTCACACACCTCTCACAGGTTGTTGAGGCTGTCAAGGGTTCTGATATCGCTGTTGGTGCACAGAACTGTGCTGCCGAGGCAAAGGGTGCTTACACCGGCGAGGTTGCTGCCTCTATGATTAAGGCACTCGGTTGCGAGTATGTTATCCTGGGTCACTCTGAACGTCGCCAGTACTATGGTGAGACCTCAGAGACTTTGAACAAGAAGATGGCACAGGCCTATGCTAATGGTTTGAAGCCTATCTACTGCGTAGGTGAGAGCCTCGACGAGCGTAAGGCAGGCAAGCACTTCGATGTTTGCAAGCAGCAGATTGAGGAGGTTGTATTCAACCTTTCAGAGGAGCAGTTCGCTGACCTTGTTATAGCTTACGAGCCCGTTTGGGCTATCGGTACAGGCGAGACCGCTACTGCCGAGCAGGCACAGGAGATTCACGCCTATATCCGCGAGGTTCTGGCATCGAAGTTTGGTGCAGCTGCCGCAGAGTGCCCCATCCTTTATGGTGGCTCTTGCAAGCCCTCAAACGCAGCCGAGATTTTCGCCAAGGAGGATGTAGATGGTGGTCTTATCGGTGGTGCAGCCTTGAAGGCCGAGGACTTCCTCGCTATCGGCAAGGGTTTCTAATCCAACCCGCACGACACAAAAAAAGGAGCAGATTTTCTGCTCCTTTTTTGTTTGCTCTCTATACTTATTAATAGCTTCGTGCGAACAATACGCGGCGGTGTGAGGGCTTGCCGCTGAAGATACACTTGCCCTCCTCCTCATCAACAAGGTCGATGGGGATGCAGCGGATTGTAGCCTTCGTAGCATCCTTGATAGCCTGCTCGGTCTCGGGTGTGCCGTCCCAGTGTGCCGACACGAAACCGCCCTTATTGTCGAGAATGTCGATAAACTCCTCCCAGCTGTCAGCCTTGGTAATCATCGAGTTACGGAAGTCCAGAGCCTTCTGGTAGATGTTGGCCTGAATCTCGTCCATAAGAGCAACGATACGATCCACGAGGCCCTCCTGCGGAACAACCTCCTTTGAGAGTGTATCACGGCGAGCCAGCTCGATAGTGCCGTTCTCCAAGTCGCGGGGGCCGAGTGCCAGACGCACGGGAACACCCTTCAACTCATACTCGGCGAACTTGAAGCCCGAACGCACATTGTCGCGTGTATCGACCTTGACGCTGATGCCTCGCTTACGCATCTCCGCAGCGATAGCCTCCATCTTCTCGGTCATCACCTTGAGCTGCTCCTCGCCCTTGTAGATAGGTACCATAGCCACCTGAATAGGTGCTAATTTCGGAGGCAGAACGAGGCCGTTGTTATCCGAGTGAGCCATAATCAACGCACCCATCAGACGAGTCGATACGCCCCACGATGTAGCCCATACATACTCCTGCTTACCCTCCTTGGTGGTGTAAGTCACGTCAAACGCCTTGGCGAAGTTCTGACCGAGGAAGTGCGATGTACCACTCTGCAACGCCTTGCCATCCTGCATCAGAGCCTCGATAGTGAGGGTATCCTCCGCACCGGCGAAGCGTTCGTTTGGTGACTTATGACCTACAACCACAGGCACGCCCATATAGTTCTCGGCGAAGTCCTGATATACGCGAATCATACGCATAGCCTCCTCCTGTGCCTCCTCGCTTGTGGCGTGAGCCGTATGGCCCTCCTGCCAGAGGAACTCGGCAGTACGCAGGAACAGACGCGTACGCATCTCCCAACGCACCACATTAGCCCACTGGTTGCAGAGGATGGGCAGGTCGCGATATGATGTAATCCAGTTCTTGTAGGTGTTCCAGATGATAGTCTCCGAGGTGGGGCGTACGATAAGCTCCTCCTCCAGCTTTGCTGACGGATCCACCACGACACCCTCACCCTGTGAAGAGTTCATCAGACGATAGTGTGTCACCACGGCACACTCCTTTGCGAAGCCCTCGACGTGAGAGGCCTCACGCGAGAAGAATGACTTTGGAATGAAGAGAGGGAAGTAGGCGTTCTCGTGTCCCGTAGCCTTGAACATATCGTCAAGGGCACGCTGCATCTTCTCCCAGATAGCGTAGCCATAGGGCTTGATAACCATACAGCCTCTCACAGCAGAGTTCTCTGCCAGGCCGGCCTTTACGACCAATTCGTTGTACCATTTCGAGTAGTTGTCTTCTACTTTGGTCAAGTCTTTAAGTTCTACTGCCATATATTATGTTGATTGTTAATTTCCTATCGTTTCGGCAATTTTGCTCGCAAAATTAACCATTTTTTACATAACAACGGCATTTATGCCTCACTTTTTTGCTGTAAGTGAGGAAATAGAGCCTCCTGACCCCTTGCAACGCATATTCGATATGTGCCAAATTTGGTTTCAATCCTACAATTTACCGATTTGTACGCTTTGGAATGTTGTTTTTCGGGGGTGATTTTGTGCAGTCGCGATTTTCTCCCTATTTTTGTTTGTTTAATAACCCACTATATTTGCAGCACGATGCTCGACGAACGACTCTTTTATTTCATACACGGAATGGTTACAATGTACTTTCTTGTAGCCGGTCTTCATCGCGTCAATCGCGAAAACGCCTCTCGCTTGGAGCATTTCTGCGGTTATGTGCTGCTCTATTGGTTCTTTATCGAAGCCAAGGATCTGGTCTTTTATCTGGCACCGGTCTTTCGTGATAACTACATCTCCAACCTGCTGATTCTTATCGATATGACGGCGGTGACGGCGGGTTGTAGCTTCGTCATTGAGCTGCTCAATCCGGGGTGGTTTACCCTTCGACGGGCCTTCGTGCTTGTCTCTCCATTTCTGTTGTCTATCTCTGCCTACGCCCTTACCGAGGCGGAGTGGATTATGCACGCCACCTTCATATTTGTAGTATGCTATTCAATAGGTTTTACTATCTATATGGTCTATGCGGTGCGTCGCTATAACCGTATGTTGAGGGAGAACTTCTCCAATATCGAGTATGTGCATGTGCGATGGCTCAAAGGCGTTGCCGTTATGCTGGCTGTGTGTCTGGTGGTGTGGATTATCTCCTGCTACTATTCGTCGTGGGTTGTCGATAGCTGTTATCAGGTATTGCTCCTGCTCTTGTGGGTTGTGACCCTCTACTTCGCTGACCGTCAGCATACTCCGCAGATAGCCCTCGCTTCGGGCGTGAGTGTGAAGCCCGATGGAGATAATCTGATAATGACCCTGCTGGAACGCAATCTCGAGCAGTTGATGCACGAGAAGAAGGTGTGGATGGAGCCTCACTTGACGCTTCCCGATTTGGCCTCACTTGTGGGAACGAATCGCACCTATCTGTCGAACTATCTGAACAATACGCTTCACACAACCTTCTACGACTACATCAACGGCTTCCGTTTGGAGGCGGCATTAGCTCTGCTCAACGACCCCGATAGCTCGCTGACGATGGTCGAGCTGGCCGAGTCGTGTGGTTTTAACTCCACCTCGACTTTCCGACGGGTCTTTGTGCGTGCTATGGGTTGTTCCTATGTCGATTATCGCAACAGTATTCTCGCTGAAAAGCAGCCCCAAGAGGGGATTTGATAGGCTGAAAGGTCGTTTTTGATGCAATGAAAGGTCGCCAGCAGGGCGGCCTTTTTAACTTTGTAGTATCACTAACACAAAGTGGTATCATCAGCACAAAGTGGTATCACTAACACAAAGTAGTATCATCAGTACAAAACATAAAACATTGAATATATGAAACGACTTTTATTATTACTCTCTCTGCTGTTTATGGGAGTTATGACACTCTCGGCCAAGGAGAATGATGAGAAGAAGAGTTTGTCTGCGGACGAACGCACTGCCCTGATTCAGAAGACGCTTGCCTCTCGCGAGGTTAAGCTTGTCGTTGAGCCGTGGGGCGGTAAGGGTATTGAGTGTAAGGAGCTCACTCGGTCGGCTAACGGCTATGTAGCTGACAAGAAGGCCGAGAAGGTATTCTTCGACCGTGGTTATACCTTCACTCCCGTAGCCTTTGTCGATGGTTTTCGCTATATCTTCGAGCATGAAGGCAAGTTCTATTGTGCTACCACGAGTGAGGTGCGGTTGGCTGATGCGGCCGATTGCGAGGAGCTCTCGTTTATGATTCAAGGTAAAAGCAACCAGATGAACACGGCTGCGGGTCGTTTCTATGGCTCATCGTCGGCGTTGTGGATGATGCTTCTGATTATGGGTGCGGCAGCTGTGGTGGCTCTGCTCTACTTTAAGTGTGGTATGAAGTCGCTACGCACCATTGTCTTGATTGTAATGCCGGCAGCCATCTTGGTCTTCTCGCTGATTGAGATTTACGGCTATATCAAGTTCGGCGGCGATATCTTCTGGTGGTGCGAGTACGAACGCTACGGCTTCTTCGGCTCGCTGTTCAGGGTCTTCCCCTTTGCTCTTATGGTTGCGGCACAGGTATTCAGCATCAAGCTCTACGAGAAGGTGCTGTTTGAGGGCAACGACGACCCCGATGACGACAACCGCAAAATCAGCCTCAAACCCGCAGCGTGGAGTCTGGCACTCTGTATTCCGGTTCTGATTGTGATAATCCTCATTCTGGGCTCTATGGACCTTGAAAACACTATCCTTATGGATATTCTGGGTGTTGGAGGCTTCCTTGTGACGCTGGGCGTGGGTCTTGTGATATCGTTCCGCCGCAATGTCAAGAACTTCGGTGCGGTGTCGGGTCTGTGGGTTACAATCTTCTCGATTGTCTATATTATCGGCTGTATCATCTCGGCTATTGCTATGATTACCCTTATTGTGCAAATCATCTGGCAGATACTTGTGGTCGTTGGTACGATCATAATCCTGATGATGCTGGGCTACCGTCGCCGCGTTTATCGCAACGGTCGTGTCTATGAAGAGATTCATTATTAACGGAATATTAATCCATAAAAAACAATTTTTATGAGCAACAAATTAGGTTTGATTGGAGGCTGGTGGCGTGTTTGTGCTTCTGGCTTTGGTTTGGGTGTTGATGCTGCACGAGCTGTCGGTATTGTAGTTTTCATTTTATCTATTATCTTTGTAGTCGGTATCGCCATTATATGGTGGATAGTGAAGTTCTTCATCAATCGCAACAAGGAGAAGAAGGCTGCCGAGGCTGCCGCACAATCTGCTGCCGAGCCCGCAGCACAACCCGCAGCACAGCCTGTAACGGAGGATGCACCGGAGGCCGAGGTGAAGGTGAAGGCGGAGGATGAAGCCGTTTAATTTAGCAAAAGAGAGATGTAGATACATTCTATTAACTTTAAATTTATTACTATGAAGAAACTTTTATTTATGTTCGCAATGGCTGTGGCTATGTTCGCAGCGTCTTGTGGTAGCTCTAACACACCGAGTGATGCCGTTACCGAGATTTACTCATTGATAATGGCTGGCAAGTATGAGGCTGTTGCCGATTGTTTCCAGTACGACAATGTCAAGCCCGAGGAGATGGAGCAGGCAAAGGCTATGATTGTGTCGCTGTTCAGCGAGAAGATGGCTCCGAAGTTGGAGCAGAAGGGTGGCTTGAAGGGTGTTGAGACCCTCGAAGAGGTTATCGCCGAGGATGGCCAGAGTGCAACCGTCAAGGTAAAGATGATTTACGGTGATGGCTCGGAGGAGACTCAGGATGTTAAGATGGTTCTTAACGACAAGGGCGAGTGGAAGGCTTCAATGAGCAAATAGTGATTCCACGCTTGTAAAAGCAAGAGCCTGTCCCAACGCGGACAGGCTCTTTTTTTTGGTAATAATGCAAAAAGCGGTGCTTGGGTTAAAATATAAGTGGTTGTTTATTTGTAAATTACAGCGATATTTTAGAGATTAGTAGAAAAATGTGTTTGCCTACATCTTTTTCAGTCGTCGCAGGGCATCTTCGGCCTTGTAGCTGTAATCGAAGTTGGGCTGTATGACCATCTGGTTCTGGCGGTTTATAGCACCCCAGCCGCCTCCTACAACCTTCACAATGGCAAACCCGTCGCTGTCGAAGTTGTGTACATTCTCATATTGTGGTGTTATGTGCCACTCGCCAAAGTGATTAAGGAAGCCGTATAGCTCGGTTGCGGGGTCTTGTGCATACCACAGCTCGATGCCCGCCATACGCCCCTTGTGTATTGAGCCGATAGCCTCATCGCAGTCCACCGCCGATGAGAAAACCGGCTTGATGACCCACTGACCCAGCGGGTTTATTGCTCCGTAGTAGTTCCCCGGCTTGACGCGAGCCATACCGTTTGAGAAACGCTGTGCCGATTTGAATTGTGGCTTGATGACCCACACGCCAAGGTCGCCGAGGTAGCCGTATAGCCCCGTTGCGGGGTCTTCGGTGGGTGTCATCATTCGGGATATGCCCTCCATCTGACCGGATAGCGGTGTCTGGTTTGTGTAGAACAGCGATGTGCAGGCGGTTGTGCCTACCATCAGCATCAGGGCGGTTATAAGACGAATTTTCATAGCTTTTTTGTTTTCTCAAAAGTAGCCTGCCACACCCTGAAAACCAAGTCATACGGTATATTTTACCTGATGACACAACAAAAGGCCGCCCAACCCGCAAGTTGCACAGCCTTCTGTTATGTTTGTATCTTCTCCCGACCTATCCCCGAACGGGGTTGCCTGCCTCTAAAAACGATATCCGATAGTGAGGACAGCGTACTGGCGGCGGAACGATGTAGAGTACAATGGCGACTCGGTATTTACCTCACCCATAGCGTCATCAGCCCAGTAGAGGTAGTACTCGGTCATCTTGTTGCGTATGTTCTGGTACGCAAAGTCGAATGTCGTGCGACCAAGCGAGAAGCCTATACCTGCCGTAACGGCTGATGTTCTGTAATTCTGCGGACGACCACGATACTCCGACTTGTCGTGACGCAGCATCGATGCTTGCAGACCATAACCGGCACGCAGTGCGAGGAATGGCAGCGGCTTAATTTCGCCACCCACGCGAATTGTGTTGGCAGCCTTGTAGCTATCCTTTACCTGCTCGCGATACACATCCTTCGAGATATCAAATCCGTTAGGCACACCCTGCATACGGATACCATTGTACCATGTGCGTTCGTAGTCCACCGACAGAAGTGCCATATTGCCAAAGGTGTATGACAGACCAAACATCAGTCGCGAAGGCGAGTTCATATCCCACGCATTCTCGCCCTTGTCCGAGAGTACGGGCGTCAGGTCGCCATCGTTGCTGTTCTCCGAGAGGCTGAAATTCGTACCCATAAAGGCCTGATAGTCGCGTTCCAGCGAGTAGCTCGTAGGCGTGTGGAACGCCATACCTATACGCAGCGAGGGTGTCGGGCGGTAGATAGCACCAATCTTGAAGTTGATACCCGTACCCGAGATATTCACCATCTGGTCGTAGTCCATCCACTCGGCGGGGGTTGCCAGCGGAGTGCCGTCGGGGTATCGTGCCTCACCATCATAGAGATAGTCCTCCGAGTAGTAGAAGCCACGCTTCCAATTTACAATCTGCATACCGAGTGTAGCACCCACATAGAGCTTGTTCGTAAAGTTCATACCCAGCGAGAGGTCAATCTCGCTTATTGCACCACGCGACTCCACGCCTAATGTATGACCTACGCCGGCATTGGAGCCTATGCGGTTAGCGTTGGTCCAATACATACCCAGAGCATCCTGCTCGGCATCCAGCAGATAGCCGTTATATGCCAGTATGCCACCCCAGTAGTATGAGTCGCGGAAGTCATAGTTCAGCGGGCCGTTAGGCTCCTGTGGGAATACGCCACCCTGACCCATCTGCAACGAGAAGGCGTCGGTGATTGAACGCAGAGGCGACACCGAGGGGTCGCTTGCCGAGTGATAGCCGTAACGATAGTTAAGGTCGGCGATGCGGTTGTAGCCAATGCCGAAGTTCATCGACACGAGCTTGGTGTTGCTCTGCTCATATACTTTCAGCACAAGGCTTGCGTTACCCATCGAGAAGCGATTGATGTGGTTCTTGCCCCAGCTCTCTGCCGAGTTCTTTGAACGCTGGAAGCCCATCATAGGCGTTACCGACACCTCGTTTGTGCGATACATACCCAAGCCTGCGGGGTTGATACCCATCGAGGCGACGTCGCCACCCAACGATGTGAAGGCTCCCGCCAAAGCCATAGAACGTGCCGACCCGAAGCCGAAGCCCACCTGCGAGAGCTCATAGATGTCGCTTGTCATCATACCGTCGCGGTCCCAAAGCAGACCGCCGAAGCTCTGTGCCGAAATGGTCAGCGTGGATATCATCGCCACCGCTGCCATACATATCTTTCCGAAAAATCTCATACCTGTTCTGTTTCAGTTGTTTCCCTGTGAATATTTACCATAATCGGGCAATGCAGTCCTGCGACCGATTGCCCGTTTATATCTCAACTATCTGCCACCACGCGATGAACTGCCACCGCCGCGAGAGCCTCCGCCTCCGCCGTAGCTGCCTCCGCCGCTGTAACCTCCGCCACGAGAGCCGCTGTAACTGCTTCCGCTACTTCCGCTGCTGTAACTGCTGCTACGCGATGATGAACGCGACGACGAGCTGCTTGAAGAACTTGACGAAGAACGTGATGACGTTGAAGAACTCTTCTTCTCCTGCTGCTGGCGATATGCCGTACCGCGAGAAGAGCCGCGAGAAGATGACGAACTTGAAGTGTTGCCTACCTGCTTACGCGATGTCGAGCTTCCGCTGTTGTAGCTGCTGCCGCGTGAAGAGTTTGAATTACCTCCGCTGTTGTAGCTGCTGCCGCGAGAAGAGTTTGAACTACCTCCGCGATATGAAGTACCGCTTCCGCGTGATGTTGAGCTGCCACTGTTATAGCTTGTGCCGCTTGTGCCACGCGATGATGAACTACCGCTGGTGTAGCCGCTGCCACGCGACGAAGAGCCACCCTGACCGCGACTTACCGAGCCCGGAGTGCGGTTTGTTGTGGTGTTGCCACCGCGATTTACCGTTGCCGACGAGTTGTTGTTGCCTCGTGAGCCGCCCTGACCATATACATTACCCGTGCTTGGAGAACGATATGGAGTGCTGCGACCGGAGCCGCGGTTTATCGTGCCACGCGTACCGCCGTTTGACGAGAACTTGTTGCCGTCAATACGCTGGTTGTTGCCGCGAGAGCCGTAGTAACGGTTGTCATAGCGAGGGCCTCCCCAATGGTCGGGGCCGTGGTGGTGATGATCGCCCCAGTAATGGTTGTGATGATGGTGGTGGTGTCCCCAGCAGGGGCTGTAATAGTATGGATGGTAGTATCCGCCGCATCCCCACCAGAGATCGATACCCCAACCCCAGTAGCTGCGATAGCAGATGTTCCAGTTCCAGTCATACCACGAGTAGTGTGGATAACCCCACCACGAATAGTACCAGGGGTCGAAGCTTGTCCAGCCGTAGTACCAGGGCGAGTAGGCATATACAGTAGCATTTGCCGCACCCCATGTGCCGAACATCGAGGTAATGTATTTAGGCTCAACCCATACCTGGTCGCCCGCAACCATAATGTTGTAGAACGCAGGGTCGTAGGCTGTTACATAGGTGTAAGCACCGCCGTAACGCAGGTTGTAATAGCTCGAAGGCATACGATACGATGCCGACTTAAAGCCTTGCAGACGACGAGCATAGGCACTCTCGTAAGAGTCGGCCACATAACTCTGATAGGGGTTGCTGTAAGCACTGTAAGTGGTGTATGTAGGCTCGTCCTCGACGATGATTATACCGTCCGAGTCGGTGCGATAGCTCTGCTCCACAAGGCGTTGAGCCGATGAAGCCTGCTCGCGAGCCGCCTCCGCCTCATAGCGGGCTGCCTCGGCCTCCCATTGAGCCTGCTGTGCTGCTGCCTCGGCACGGCGTGCCTCCGCCTCGGCTTTTCGTGCCTCGGCCTCTGCTCGCTGGCGTGCAGCGATAGCGTTAGTATCGTGAGTGGCATAGAGGTCATCATAGAACCCTGCTGACGAGAGGAATGTCGATGTACATCCCACCATCAGTACGGCTGCCATAGCCGTTGCGAAAAACTTAACCATATTCTTCATAATGCTTCCTTTTTTGTAAGGGTTACACTCTGCTTCGGGCAACCGCAGCTGCCCCCTTTTGTAAATTAACGTATGAGGCCCGCCAATTATTATATCAACCATTGTACCAACCCATCTATCCGGACGATTTTCTCTCTCCGCAGGTCGGATTTGCGGCGACACCATACCTAATTTGTTACAAATATAGAAATTTTTCTCCAATAATCAAGATTATTGGCCTAAAAACAGATGTGTGCGAGTCCCGATGCCTTCGCCAGCAGCATCCGACCATCTGACGCCAAAAAAGTTTAGGGAGCAGAGGAAAAACTCCCCATACTCCCTAATCAATCATACATCAGGCTTAACGCCCTAAAAATCAGTCAGTCGCCACCCCGTCTCCACGTCCTGACGCATAGCGAAAGCACCATTCTCGACACGCGACATCGCCATCACGATAGGTATCATCACCTCACGCTTGCGGGTGTCAATCTTGTCATCGGGTCGGTGTCCTGTGAGCTGGCATACAGTGTCGATATATAGCCATGTGTGGTTTTCCGAGGGTGGGGCATAACGCGAAATCATTCCTTTCAGCGTATCCAGCCCATAACGCTTGCGATAGGTGTCAAGCAGCACAAACATAGCACGATAGCCCCACGGCATCGATATAAACTGCTTGAACTGGGCATCTTTCGAGGGGTGTACCTCGCCACGATAACGCACCTTCGAACGGCGTATGTTGCCCGGGTTGCAGTTTGACAGGCCTCTACTCATCCTTCTCCACCTCCTCTCTGAGTTTGCTCCTTACCAGTCGTCGCAGGTGACGCAGCAGCGGAGCATCGCTTATGCGGCAGGCATTTTCCAAAAACGACCACATCTCCACACCACATATAAACCCTGCCAGCAGGTTTGTCAGGTGTAGCTCCATAAATCCGAGCAGCAGCGTATCTATCGTGAAGGCCATACACAGCGATATAATCGAGAAACCGAGCTTTTCGATTGTCCGCCACGCCTCGCGACTCTCGAAGTACCACGCCTTGCCGTAGCGGCGAGCCTCGCGATAGGAGGCCACCACGCCGGTCAGGAAGTCCCAGCCGATGAAGCCCACCAGAGCCCATATCATCGGCACAACGGGTGCAAACAGAGCCGCTATGGCCGCCACGCAGCCGCTACAATATTTGTACAATGCCTCCATCGCAACTACATCTGTGAAGTACGTTATCATTGCCGGTGTACTCTCTCAGTGAGGAGTGCTCTTCGAGATATTCCACCATATATTTTCTCAATGTTCGGGCACGGCGTCGCAGCGATGTCATCAACTCGTGGCGTAACTTCTCATCGGCAGCCTTGTTGTTTGCTCCCGCCACCACCGAGAGGCCCAGCTGCCCCGTCGAGGCGTTCAGTCGCGGCTGCATATCGAGGCGTACGTATGCGGCAATGGTGGGTTTCAGAACCTTCTCGGTGAACTCCGTGTATTTGCCCAGCATAATGGCCTTCATCAGAGCCTCGCCCGTGACGGGTATGATCCATCGCTTGATGACAACGGCAATGTCGAGGTTGGTGATGGCTGTGGGGTTGATGTATTCGCCGTCGGAGAAGGCAAGTGCGATGACCTCCTCCGGTGTTATAATGTTTTGATACATAGGCGTCTAATTTATGCTTGTTACGTTATACTTGGTTATCTCCGACAGATATGCCTGCTGTCGTTCATCCATCTCGTCGTATTCCAGACCATCGGCCTTGCGAGCCTCCCACACCTTCATATAAATCGGCTTTGAACGCGTTGGCGGGCGGTTTATCACCTCCAATGTCGAGGCGTCAATGCCTGCCACATTGAGCAGAATCTGCTTCAACGGACTCAACAACTCCTCCTGCTCGGCGAGGATGACCGTGTTGAGGGCCACCTCGTACTCGTGCAGGATGCGTTCAGCATTGAACCCCGACGCATAGTCCAGACCGCTGAGTGAACGAAACCACGAGTGGGCAATCACTATGTCGCTTGTCGCCTGGTCGTGCAGATGGTTCCAGTCGCCCTCGTTGTTCGATGTCAGGGGTATGAACTGCGAGTTGTCACTCTCTTGACCGCTGCGTACGATGAACATCACCTGCCCGGGGTCGCCGGCAAAGCGGCGTTGTGCGGTGCGTACAATCTGCTCGGCATCCTCCTCGTTGTCGGTCGCTGCGTCGAGCATCATTATGCCCGACAATTGGAATGAGTTATCCAGTCGTGATATGTTCCAGCAGTCGGTCTTGTAGGCTATGGCCGACACACCCATACCGGCGATGTACTTCGGCACGCCGTAGTGCGTGAACATAGGCTCATACTCCTTGTAGTGAATCACCGAACGCAGCGAGCCGTCACTCTGCTCCTCAAACAGCGGATATAGGGGCAGCGTTACAGCCTCCTCGGCCTTGAACGAGCCCCAGTCCTGATGCAGTATGACGTGCTGGTTGTCGCGGGCGATACGCACGCACGACGCATCCAGATGATACAGCGAGAGGAAGGAGCCGTTTTTGTCGGTCACCACCTCCACGAAGGCGTTTCCGAGCAGCGACTTGTCGAATGTCACGCGGCTCAACACCGTGCGTAATGACTCGCCGTTGCCGTTGGCGTGCTTGACAAAGGCCGCCAGACGCTGGTCTGCGTCGCTATACGAAAAGCCCTTGCCGGCAATGTAGTCCGACTTGTCGTTTATTATGCGGCGATGCGTAGTCGAACGCCGTGACATCAGCGACAGTGCCGCCGGCATCATATTGTCGTCGCCCCAACGCCAGTAATCATCACTCGCCACCTTTGTCGATGAGAGTGTCAGCAGGGGCGTCTTTTGGCGGTTTTTGATGGCGACAATGCTCTTCTTCTTTTCGTTTTCCATAAGGGATAAAATTTTAGAATTCAACAACTACTAATCTTCCTCGTTGTATGCCGAGTGAAGGTCGCGACTCGATAGCGTCAGCTCCACTCGTGGACGATGCTTGGGACGGCTTCCCGACAGAGCCTTCATCGAGTCAAGACGCAATGCCTGCTCAAAGCCAAAGCGGGGCGACCAGCCCATCGTCAGCACCTCGCCTGTGGCGAGCCACAGCTTGGCTGCGACACCCTCTACGGCACAATGACGCAGAAACTCGGCATCAATCCACTTTCCGGCATTGGCTCTCTCGGCAACGAGGGTGAGTGTGTGCTCCACACTCACCTGTCCGTTGTCCGAAGAGAAACTCTCGTCGTAGTGCGAGGCGTAATCCGCCAGCTCAACCTCTATGCCTCCGCCCTCGATGATATCCTCCTTCGAGGCGAGTATCGCTACGGGGAAGAGCTCGGCGGCGAGGATGCCTCCTACTGCTTTGAAAGAGTTATTCTCTGCCATACTCTACCCCTTTCTACTCTTCCGGCTCCTCGTCGTTGTCCATACCGGCACCTACGAGGTTGTAGTCGAGAATCTCGCAGCCGATAGCGAACACGGCACGCTGACGGTTCTGCATCTCGTCGGGGTTGTACCACATTCTGATCTCCGCACCGGGGATGTCGGCTGTGTTCACCGCCAATACGATGTTACGACGGTCGGTAAAGACGATAAAGTCTGCGGGGATGCTTGCAGAGATGATGTAGGGCTGCAGGTTCACCTCCACGATGGGGAATCCGCGGAACATCAACTGCTTGCGACCATTCTGAATGTCGTTGTAGATGGCTGTTCCGAACTGCTCGTCGAGATATGTCTGGTAGAGCTTGTAAATCTTCGGGCTCACGAAGAATGCCACCTGACCCTCCTTGAAAAGACCCCTCAACTGTGGGCTCGACTTATTGATGTAAGTGTCCAGAACCTCGGTTATCGACTTTGTTTCGAGGCTCTCTGTGAGGTTGCTGTCGCAGTAGAAGCAGTCGTAGTTACCCACCGCCTTGTAGAGCTTGGTGAGGATTCCGTCAAATGACTTGTACGCTGTTGGCTTGGTGTTCTTCGTGTCACCCATCCACAGGTTCATTCTGATACTGTCGGCGATAGCCTTGCGGAAGAGCTCCGTCTCGGCCGTCTCGAGGTCGGTGCCGGAGAGGTCGGTAAGGTTCACATCACTCTTGTTTGAGAGGGTCTCGAAGATTGTCGAGAAGTAGTCGCTTGCCGAGTAAGCGTTCTCCGCCTTTACGCGTTCCATCTGAATCTCGCGATGATCCATCGTGCGATGCTCTACGTCCCATGTGTGATTTATCGAATCCACCGGCAGGAGGATATCCTCGCGGGTAGAGACAACGGGCAATACCGTGGGCATAGGCATATTGTAGAGAATGCGGATACCCAACTCCTCGGCAGATTCGCCGCCAAGGATAGGACGGAAGAAGATTTTCTCCAGCTCAGAACCGGTATAAGTTTTTGAATTTACGATTGTGTTAGCCATAGTTTTAATGTTTTAATTGGTTTGAAAAAAGTTTTTGTTGGTTAGAAAAAGTTTTGTTTATCGGTCGAAGATTTTGACATCTTCGGCGTATGCCTGTGCGTTTGAGCCCAGCTGCACCTCACCCATCGAGGGGTCTTCGATGCTCTTCAACTGCGTTGCGGCATAAAGACGCTGACGTTCGGTGAAAAAGAGAGCCGATTGAGTCGATGCCGATGCCTTGGGCAAAGACTCCTCCGCAGGGGTTGCCTCCGTTTCGCCCGCATTGCCGTTTTCGGGCTGTGTCGCAGGCTCCTGCTCCGTTGCAGGCTGCTCCTCCTGCGAGGGCTTGTTCTCCTGCTGTGTGGAGCCGTTCTCCTTCTCCTTACACTTGTCGCCACGCTTCTTGCGATGCTTGCCCTTTGAGTTCTCCTCGCCGGTGGTACTCTCCTGCTGCTCCTGCTTCTGCTTACGCTTCTCCTGCAACGACTCAATCCACTCGTCGATGCGTGTTGCGAGGCGGTTAAGCAGATAGCGGATTATCGAGCCCCACGCCGTCTCCGATGCGTGATGACCTCCTCGCTTGCCTCGGCGTGAGGGCTTTGCAGGTTTTGCCGGCTTGCTCTCATCGCTGCTCTTGTCGGTTGGCAGCGAGCCTGTGTCTGTGCCTGTCGGCTCTTTGACGGGCTCATCGGTGGGTTGCTTCTCGGTGGGTTGCTCCTCGGTGATATCCTCACTCTCGTCGTAATACTCCACCTCCTCGTCATAGTCGATGATGGCGTCGGCCAATCCCGCCTCGATAGTCTCCTCTGCCGAGAGCCAGCGACCCTCGCCATTGTTCTCCGCCATCAGCTCCGCAAAGAACGACTCATCCTTGCCCGAGTGCAGTGCGTAGAGGCGGGCGAGCTGCTCGTCGGTCTTACGCAACAGCTCGGTGCGAGCCTCCAACGATGTAGAGTTGCCCTCAATGGCACACGTCGAGTTGTGAATGAGGTAGAGGGCATTCGCCGAAATCTCACGAGAGCCTTCATCGGCAGCCTGTGCTATGATTGTAGCCGCCGAGGCGGTATATCCATAGCAGCGTGTTGTGATGTGTGCATCCAACGCACGCAGGGCATCGTAGATGAGCAGTGCATCGTTCACGTCGCCACCCGTAGAACGGATATTCACCACGATTGAGTTTGCCTTCACCTCCGTAATGCGTTTCACCTCGCGGCGAAAGGCCTCAAATGTCGCCACGCGGGATGTGGCGTCCTCGAACTGGCTCTCCTCGGGTACGCCGATAGTGCCTTCGATGTCAATGTAACAGGTTTGTGCTTCGTTTCTGATTGTGATTTTTGTCTGCATAGTTTTTTAGGTTGTTAAAAAATGTTGTGGTTAATCTTTATGCACAAAGACCATTCTGGCCACACCCTGCTCGATGTCGTATCCCACTATGGAGTGCAGGCGGAAGAGGTTGGTTTGACGGTCGGCTTCTAATCTGAAAAGTGAGCAAATGTTGGGGCCGTCTGACCGAATATCTCTCAACGCCAGCATCTCCTCTGGCGAGATGCGTATCGAAAGGGTTATCTTGCGACGCAGAGCCTCCACACGCCACTTCTTGTCGTAGTGGGCGTGCAGACCTACGGCTGCATCGCGATCCTCGAAGCAGAGTGTGAAACTCTCCTCGGGACCTGTGGCGGGGATATCTCCCACCAGTGCAGCACCCTCCTCACCACTCTTGCCGGCAGGGTAGTGGAAGGCTGCAAAGGGGTATCTGTCGCCATTCGACGGGAAGCCCCACCTCTCTGTTGCCGGCAGCTGCAACAGCCCTTCCCATCTGACGATTCGCACAGCACTGTCGCCCACCTCGTCGGCATCGCGATTGCCTACGGAGAGCAGGGCAGCAGAGGGTGCATCTGCAAAGACCTTCGTTGCGGAGAGTGTCGGACAGAACAGCGTGTTTGTCTGGCGATGATTCCTTTCGCGTGCTATGTATGAGTCCGTCTTTGCCGACCACTCTCCCAATGTGGTCTGTTGTTTGAGGTTGAAGCGGCTTACGGCACCACCTCCGTCACTGTGGTAGGCCAGCGTACGCCATGCTCCCACCTCGGCGGCAATCTCCTCTGCCGAGAGATTGTCGGAGAGCACCACGCGATGACTCCAATCGTGGCAGTCGTCGTTGTAGAAGTCATCGTGCGGCTCTATCCACACCTCACGCCGCTGCTTGTCGGAGTAGATGTGCAGGTTGAACATCTGCTGCAGGGCTGTGAGCAGGTTCATCTGCGTAGCGTTGTGTTGCAGGATATCCTTTGCCGTCAGGTGCGAGCCAAGACCCGCTGCCGATGTAAATACGGGTCGCAGACGACACTCCGCCGAGAGTGTTATACGCTGATGAGGCTCTGCACCATACATATACATTCGTATAAACTCCTTCGCGTGCTGTGGAGAGAGTGCCTCCGGAGCTGTTCGCAGCGTTACCTCCACCTCACGCGTGCCACACTCCTCCACATAGCCGTCATACATCGCCCAGTCGCCCTCTGCCTCTGCAAATGAGCCATCGGCCTGCTCTTTCAGCAGTCGGCAGTCGGCGGCGGAGCCGGCCACCGATGTAACGGTTGTCGCACGGGCCGTAATCTCGGTGTAGGAGATGACTCCTGCGGTGTTTTTCCACTCTATGCGGTAATGCTCGCCCTCTGCGAAGTCGAAAATCATACATAGGTAGTTCGTTCTGGCGGCTATCTCTCCTCTTCGGTCGGTGTAGGGGTTGAGTATGCCGAACTGCATATCGCACCCCGCATCGACATAAATGGAGTCGAAACCCTGCAACCTCTCACGCGAGAGTATGCGGTAGTCGGTGGTGTATTTCAGGTAGATATCAAAGGCCACCGAAGCTGCCACTCTCGGTCGGTATATCACACCCTCCTCGCTGATGGATAGCGAGTTGCCGTTGTTGAAAAACTCCTCGTTGAGGCTCTTGTCCGCACTCTCGACAAAGTTACCCAGCGAGTTGGCAAGCACCACCGATGAGAGATATACACGTCCCGAGTAGTCCGCCTCGGCTGTCGCCTCATTCTCCCTGCCGGCACAGAATCCCGCCACCGACATCAGCCTTGCTGCCGAGAGAGAGTTGTCGGCGGCCGTGCAACCGCTTATCAACAGACTCTTCATCAGCTCCGACTGCCAGAAGTTGCCCTTTATGGCGTAGCCTCTCTCGGCAAACATAGCCTCCACGAGGCTCTTTACCGCGATGAAGGGGTGATAGTCGCCTACGGTCAGCACTCGCTGTGGCGGGTATAGCGTATCCTGCTCCTCCGACCGAAGGTACTCGTCACGATAGACGGGCAGAAACCTCACCACGCTATCCTCCTCCCAGCTCGCGGCTATCGTCGCCCCGTTCAGTGTTGCCGAATACTCCAAGGGGGTCTCTTGCAGCGGTGTTGTCGCCATCTGCTTTGCCCACTCGTCGGCTCCATCGGTTATGCGTATGCGATAACTTACCGAGTGCCCTCTGCTGCCGTTGGCTATCGGCTCTGCCTCAATAGCTTCCAGATGCACGACACCACCAAACACTACCACGCCGTCACACTCTATCTCGCCGTGATGATATGTGGCGTTGAAACGCACCTCGGCGTGCGGGTCGGCGGCAAAGCCCATTATCGCATCGTTGCGGCGACTGGCGGGTATGTGCAGTGTGATGCTCGTTCCCTCCTGCTGCCGTTCCACCTCGGTCAGGTTTTGACTGTTGAGGTTGAAGATGTTGTCGGGCAGAACAAAATCTTCTCCTGTGTCGCAACGCTGTGCGTCAATGTAGAGCTTTACCATAGCCGTACTCCCTTCTCTGCGGCTCGCAGGTCTAACTCCACAAAGCCCATACCCTCACACGGTGCGAACAATACCCTGTCGGTGTATAGCTCCACCGTCATAGGCTGCCCATCGCGTATGAGCCATATCTTTGGCGATGAGAGTATCTTCATCAGGGCCTCAGTCTGCTTTTGTGGCTCGTATGCCGAGATTATCTTCAACTCGTTGTCACTCTCCAACGCTGCGGCCTCACGACCCCACATACTCTCCATACGCTTGCGTGTCGCCTCCACAAGAAGGCTCTTTCGCAAGGGGAAGGTGTAGCACTCTATGGCATGGTACTCGTTTATCCAGCCTATACGCTGTGCGGTGGTCAGGTTGTTGCGAATCTCGTACTCAATCGTTCCCACCGAGCTGCCTTTTGCCGTAAAATCCACCGTTATTCGCTTCACCTTGCTGCTGAACTCCTTCGGTGTGACGAGCAGGGCAAGCTGTCGCATCTGAATATTCGTGTAGAGGCTCTTCGATGAGAGTATCTGCGAGGCTTTATCGTAGGTCGTTATCACGACTTCGAGGGGATTTGCATCCACATTCACAAACCCTATTGTGTCGAACTCGTCATACGCCATCGTACGATAATCAATCTGCGTTGTGAGCAGTGTGACGTGCTGTGTGAGGTCTATCTCTGCGGCGATAAATGTTCGCGGCTCCGACTCCACGCCACCCACCTCCACCACCACTTCGCGGTGGCTGTTGGTGTCGATAATCCTTGCCTCATCCCCTGCCGAGGGCATCTCGTGCGAGATGCTTTGTCGCAGGTAGGGTGCAATGTCTGTTCTGCCCGAAGTGTGGCTGCCGTGCAATATCTTACGCCCCAGCTCCTCGCCTTCGGTTGAGAGTATCCTTATGAGGGTATCCTCGCTTGCGGCATCAAACTCAAACTCATATATGGAGGGTTTGAGATATGAAGCTCCGTTTTGTGGAATTTGTGTAAATGTTACATTCATAGTGCATTGGGTTTAGAAAAGTGTTATTACGTCGGCGGTGGCTGTCGTCACCACTTCACCGTGTGAGGAGAGGGTTTGCGTTGAGTGACGAATCTTCAGATTCTCCACCTCGGCAACAAACATCTCATTCGAGAGTGTTGTGAATAGCCTTACGAGGGCCTCCTCTTGCATGCATCGTGTCGTGCTGCGTTCTGCGGCCGAGAGTTTTGCTCCTTCGCAGAGGGCGTGCAGCTTCACCGAGTAGATTACCGAGCCGTGCTTCCGCCCCTCCATGGAGCTGAATTCGGGCGGTGTGAGCCATAGGGCAGGGTAGCCCTCAACAAATTGTGGAACGTGTCGTTCCTCGCCGGAGTAGAATTTGTAACCCTCGGCTGTCGCAATTGTCTGAATTGCTGATGTAAGTTTTTCTCTGTTCATATTAGGTTGTAAGTTTTAGGGTGTAAGGGGTCGGGAGCCGCGAAAGCGGTTCCTGTTGATAAATCTGTTTATATGTGGTTAATTGATTTTAATAACCTCTGCCCGATGAGGAGTTAATAGCTCGGTATCAACTCATTTTTCCGGCTTTTCACTGTTGAAAAGATTTTTCCGTACTCTGTTTATAACCTCTTCGGTCAGGGGCGTATGAAGGGGTGCTCCATTTTTTGGAGTTCAGTTTTTGAATTTTTCATTCTCTTTTGATGTAAAGTTAATAAAAGGCAGTAATTTCGCGGTTGTATCGCCTTTTGAGGGCGATTTTGTGTGATAGGTTGTTGCTAATCACACTGCAAATATAATACATTAAAATGCGTTTGTCAAGAGTTTTGACAAAAAAATATTCAAAAATTTATCATTTTGAACAAATAAAAAATGCTATGACATTAATTATCATAGCATTATACAAGAATAAATTTTTTAACTTTTTTTGTCCCCTGCCTCCTCGCCAAATGTCGGTATATAAATTTTCGCCATAAACCTCTGCTCTTACGCCCGCGACATCTTATGCTAACGACTGCATCTCAATCAGCTTGGCATATATGCCATTCAGAGCCATCAGCTCGGTGTGAGTACCCTGCTCGGCTATGCGGCCCTGGTCGATGACGATTATGCGGTCGGCATTGTGAATGGTGCTCAAACGGTGAGCAATAACCACCGAGGTACGACCATCCAGCAACGAGGTCAGAGCCTCCTGTACCAGCTTCTCACTCTCGGTGTCGAGGGCCGATGTAGCCTCGTCGAGGATAAGTATTTCAGGATTTTTCAACACGGCTCGTGCTATGCTCAAACGCTGACGCTGACCACCCGAGAGTTTCATACCTCTGTCGCCGATGTTGGTGTCGTAACCCGCCTCGGTCTGCATAATAAAGTCGTGTGCGTTAGCCACTTTGGCAGCTGCAATAATCTGCTCGTCGGTAGCGTCTTGGCGACCCATTGCTATATTGTTGCGAATGGTGTCGTTGAAGAGTATCGTATCCTGCGACACTATACCCATATGCTCACGCACACTCGCCTGCGTGTAGTCTTGCAGCGGCTTACCGTCAATAAAGAGCTCGCCCTGCGTAGGGTCATAGAAGCGTGGTATCAGCTCACTGAGTGTCGATTTACCACCGCCCGACGGGCCCACCAACGCCACAGTCTCGCCTCGGCGAACCTCAAACGAGATGTCGTTCAGCACCTGACGCTGACCATCATACGAGAAGCCCACGCCTCGGAACTCAATCGCGTGGCGGAACTCCTCCAGAGCCACCGCACCGACCTTGTCCTCCACTTCGCTGCGTGCGTCAATGATTGAGAATATGCGTTCTCCGGCGGCAATACCCTGATTGATGTTTGCGAACTGGTCGATAAACGCACGAAGCGGACGTGTCAGTTGCGAGAATGCCGCGATGTAGGCAACAAAGCCTGCTGCCGACATCGAGCCGTTGGTAACCAACGAGCCACCGAATATCAACACGATAGATATTGCCGTAATACCCAGAAACTCACTCATAGGCGACGCTAACTGCTGTTTGCGGGCCATCGAGAGCAAGAGATTGGAAATCTCGGCATTTATCGTGCGGAACTTTTCGCTTATGTAGTCAAAGGCGTTGTAACTCTTCACAGCCTTCACGCCCGACAACGACTCCTCCATCACGCTGACCATATCGCCCATACGCTGCTGACCACGCTTTGCGGGGTGACGCAGACGCTTCACGATGCCGCCAATGAGCAATCCCACTATGGGCAGATAGAGAATCGAGAATATGGTCAGTTCCCACGAAATATTGACCATCATCACGCAGTAGCCGATGATGAGGAACGGCTCGCGGAAGGCCACCTGCAAGGTATTGGTGACGCAGTACTGCACGACCATCACGTCGGATGTAATCTTCGACATTATATCGCCCTTACGCTGGTCGCTGAAATAACCCACATTCATACCCATTGTGCGGTCAAACATCTCGTTACGCATACGCTGCAATGTTCTTACACGCAGATTTTCGATTGTCATCGAGCCTAAGTAACGGAATAATCCCGACAACAGATTTACCGAAATCACTATTCCCGCCAACAGCGATAAGAAGTAGGTTATGCGGTACTCCTCGCCGAAAATGATAGTATAGAAATAGTTTATTATCTTGCTCAAATATTCGGCATTGAAGAGCTCTTTGAGTTCTGCTGCTATGGGAAACTCATATACGGGCTGAAAAACATATCCTTCCGAGAAGAGTGTTCCGATGATAGGAACAATCATCACATAGGTCAGTGTGTTGAACAGTGCGTGGAACACCGAATAGAAGAAATATGGCACAGCATATCGGCTCAACGGCTTGGCAAAGCCGAGCAGTCGCACATATGTATTCATCATCGAACTCTTCATAAGTCAATCGTCGTCATTAATCTAATCAAAAAGCCTAAATCATACCCTCGGCGGCATACTCCTCCACAGCCTTCTCGAAGTTGCGTATGGTCTCCTCCATCGATACGAATGATTTACCTCCGGCGGCGTTCTTGTGGCCTCCACCGTTGAAGTAACGGCCTGCAAAAATATTTACATCCACCTTGCCGCGAGAACGCAGCGATACGCGTATAAAGTCGTGATGCTCAATGAATATCGCCGACATCTTCATCTTCTTTATCGTCAGCGGATAGTTCACGAAACCCTCGCTGTCGCCCTGCTGGAACCAGAAACGACGCATCTCCTCCTCCGTAAGCGACATATGTGCCACCGTACCCTTGTGCAGCGTACGCATCTTGCGGTTTATCACATAGCCGAACAGTCGGGCACGACCCTCGGTGAATGAGTTATATACATTGTTGTAAATCTGCGGAATATCTATTCCCGTCTCGGCCAGTACCGCCACCGAGCGGAACAGGTCGGGTGTCAGGTACGAGAACGAGAAGTTACCCGTGTCGGTCATCATACCCACATAGAGCACCTCCGCCTGCTCGCGTGTGATGCTCTTCTCGCCCCACAGGGCTGCGATGATGCAATATACCAGATAGCAGGTGCTTGACGATTCGGGATGTGAGAACATCACATCAAAATGCTCTGCGGGGTTCAGATGGTGGTCAATCAGCACTCTCTTGGCTTTGGTGTTGCGTGACAGCTCATCACTCAGCGAGTCCAGACGCGATATGGTGTGAAAATCAAGACAGAAAATGATGTCCGCCTTGGCTATTGCCTCGGCAGCGACGTCACTCTGCTGATTATATATCACCACATTGTTTATGCCGTTCATCCACGCCAGATAGTATGGAAATCTGTTCGGCACGATGCACGTCACCTTGTGGCCCTCTCTTTCGAGAGCCTTGCCCCACGCTATCGACGAGCCTACGGCATCGCCGTCGGGGTTGGTGTGTGACAGGATGACGATGTTTTTCTCGCCCTCCAATATGTTGCGTAAACTCTCGATGCTCTGTTGTGATAACTCCATTGCGGTCTCTGTTTTTGTTTGTGCCCTTGTGCCTTGCTCTCGTCAGCTACCCGATGCGATCAGTTCGCCGTAACCTGCTTTAAGCAATCCGCCCGACTCAACCTGCCTGACGCAGGCGTCGGCCGAAGGGCTCTCATCTTGTAAAATTAGTGAAAAAGCAGCCGCTTGGACTATCCTTTTTCTCTCATAAATTGGCATAAAGGCCCACAAGTGCGATACTTGTGAGCCTCTGATGTCATTATTACTCCATTACCTCCCTCTCTGCCAAATGCTGGCGCTCCTCCTCGGTCACCAAAGCACCCAGTGGACGATGAGGTGTTGCAATCTGCTGCAAAGGCACCATCTTGCCAAACGTGCGAGCCGCCTTTACGGGAGCAAATGTCGTTGCAGCCTCGCTGCTGCGTGTATTGTCACCTGTGTTAAACAGGGTCGTGCCGTTTATACGCATCACAGCCTCCTTCAATGCAAGGTCGTTATATACATTACCCCATGGAGCCTCCGGAATAGGATATAATCTCAAAGACCTTCTCAATGCAGCATCCGCCTCTGACTCTCCCTCGGGGTTTGCTTTGTAACGATTCTCATATATCGCAGTCAGTTCGGTAAAGTCAGCATCGGGCTTTATACCGTCGCTGTACTCGCAGAAATCCTTTGCGTTGTAGTTCAGGAATGTGATAGGAGCAAACGAGTAGTAGTACTGACCAATCTGCTTGTCCATCACATCCATACCGCAGTTCTTGCCCTCGGTGCGAGCACCAATCAGCTCGGTCTCCACATCAATACCTCGCAGAGCCATAATCACCATCTCCGATGCCGAAGCGGTGTAGTTCGATACGATGAAGTAGGCCTTCATCATATTGAGGTTGGGCAGGTCTAATCCCGCCTCGTTGCTCTCCTCATATTTGCGGAATGTATAGATTGTGTTGAGCTGCTCCGGCTTGTAGAGAGTGTTCTTTGGGTTACGCACCAGCTTGGCACACACCTCGCCGATATGCTCCTCACCCACGAGCATACTGCTCATCTTCACAGCCGAGTTCACCGAGCCACCGCCGTTTGAACGCAAATCGACAATCACATCCTGTACGCCCTTTGCTGCCAAATCGCGGAATGCACCAATAAGCTTGTCATCGCCCTTGTGGTCGAAAGAGAGGTATGAGATGTAACCAATCTTCTTGCCCGACGGATTGATATCTGCCGATGGGCTCAATACTCCTGAATAAGCCACGGGGTTGGCGTTGAACTGTCCACGCGTCACACTTATCGTCGCCTTCTCGCCCGAAGCGTAGTCCTCCTTCTCCAGACGGAGTGAGCTGTTGTTCTGCAATACCAGTGTAGTATAGATGCTCTGATAGTTGCTTACTGTGATAGCACTGCCGCCTACCATCGTGATAAGGTCACTACGACGCAGGCCTGTTGTCGCTGCCGAAGAGTTGGGATATACGTGATCTACGGGGAAGGCGTAGAGGTCATCGTTCTGTGTGTCCGTATCACCGCCCTCAATCTGGATGACGATAGGCAGGATGTCAAATCCGTAACCATATCTCACCTCGCCACCGGCACGTGTCGAAGAGTACTCGTTGGCGGGAATCATCTGCACGTTGGTATAGATGTAACGGCCGCTGCCGCTGCGAACACCACCATCCATCTTGTTTGTTGACATCTTGAGGAGGTTTGTCTCCAGCAGCTTGTTGTAGCTGTCCTGATCCTTGCGAACAACCTTGAACTCGAAGTTCTGCCACTTGTCGTTATACTCGTCCAGCCAGTAATACTCGCCACGCAATCTCTCGTCCATCCACTTTACAACCTCGTCCATATCGGTAAACTTGGTCTGCTGTGTGATATCCACCAGCTTGGTTTTTTCGTAACCGGCTACGGTGATATATATCTTTGCCGAGAGAGCATTCTCCGCAGAGTTCTTGTCAAATTTCAGACGCAGGCTATGCTTGCCGGCAGCACCCTCGGTGGGTTTTGGCGAGTTCAGCAGAGTCATCGACAGAATGATGTTATTGGGGTCCTCTTTCTCAATCACAAAGTTGCCCTTTGCCTCAAACGGCACAGAGTAGGTACCGCCCATGGCAGTCACCTGTAAGGTCTTGACCGTAGGCAGAACCACGCCCTGCGTAACGTTCTGTCCTGTGCCATTAATTACACCCTCTTCACACGATGTGAAGCAGAAAGCGGAAAAAATCATTGCGATAGCAGATATCGCTGCAAATACTCTTTTGCTCATATTTTTCATAATGTTTTGTTATTCGTTCAGCGTTAAAACACCCTTACTCATAGAAGAGTAAGTGCCAAATATACGAATAATTCTCTTATTCAACGCTTTTTTTCGTAGAAAAGTGCTTACACCACTCTCTTATTCCGCAATCCTGGCACTTCGGACTGCGTGCCACACATACATAACGGCCGTGCAGAATGAGCCAATGGTGAGCTATGGGCAGCAGATGCGAGGGTATGTTTTTCTCCAACTGTAACTCCGTTTGCAGCGGTGTTTTCGCCCCTCGTGTGAGGCCGAGGCGTGCCGCCACGCGGAAGACGTGCGTATCTACGGGCATAACCTCCTTTTGCCATATTACCGCCCCCACGACATTTGCCGTCTTGCGGCCTACGCCGGGCAGACGCTGTAACTCGTCGAGGTTGCTGGGTACTTCGCCACCGAACTCCTCGACCAGCATACGCGACATTGCTGCGAGGTGTTTTGCCTTGTTGTTGGGGTACGATATGCTGCGTATGTAGTGAAATATCTCCTCTGCCGAAGCCTCCGCCATAGCCTGCGGAGTGGGGTAGGCCTCAAAGAGTGCCGGCGTGGTCATATTTACCCGCTTGTCGGTGCATTGAGCCGACAGAATCACCGCTACCAGCAGTTCGAAAGGGGTCTTGTAATTTAACTCACTCTCCGCTACGGGCATATTCTTCTCAAACCACGTGATGATGTTGGTATATCGTTCTTTGAGTGTCATATATTTTTGCTTATCCCTGATTTTACCCCTCGTAATTATGAATTTCTCTTTCTCCACACCTTCTTCACCGCAAGCCCATACCCTGCAAGGTTGAAAAATAGCCTCGGCGTGCGTTTTACGTCACTCCACCATCGGCGAAAATACTCCCTGAACGAGCCGTTGTACGACAACACCCACAGAGCCACCTCCATACGCTTGCGGAGTAGTTTTCCGGCAAATTTTCCATTGCAGTAGCGGCTGTCAAACCACAGCGATATATCCACCAGCGAGTCGCAGAATGCTATGCGTTTCCGATAGTTGTCGCTTTGACTTACACTCTCCTGCAACAGGTAATGCACAGCCGTCACACCCTCCAATGCCACTATGCGGCTCTCCGCGGCAAACCATATCCACATCGGGGCGTCGTCGGTCAGCCATTCGGGGTGTTTTTCGGGCTGCACCTCGTTGTAATACCTCTCAATCAGCTCGCGGCGTGCTACGGCGGTGCAGTTCTCCACCGTATTGTTGAACAGCAACCCCTCGAAATGTGTCAGCATCTTCTCTTTGGGATAACTCCACCGCTTGTCGCTATGCTCTATGCGGCGTTCCGAACGGGTGTAACACATACCGATATCGGTGTCGGCCTCCAACGCTTCCACCTGACGCTGCAACTTCTCCTTATCCACCCAGCAGTCGTCGCCGTCGCAGTAGGCCACATACCGCCCACGCGAGGCGAGAGCCGTACGGCGATAGTTCTCCCTCATTCCCACATTCCTCTCCGCCGTTATGAGGCGTATGCGGTCGGGATATTTCTCCACATACTCGCGGACTATGGCCAGCGTGTTGTCCTGACTGCAATCCTCTCCTATGATTAGCTCCACCTCAAACGATGTACGCTGCATCAGCACACCCTCGATGGCGCGTGCGATGTATGCCGAGTGGTTGTATGTTGTCATACATACCGATACGAGAGGCGTTGCCATAGCTCTATAATTTTGTCAGTTTTGCAAACTTTGCCAGCAGGGTCTTCTCGCCATACTGACCGAAATCGACCACCACCTTGTGGTCTGTCGTGAGGCTCTCTATGCGGTTTATTATGCCCACTCCAAACTTCGGATGCTCCACTCTGTCGCCTATGGCGTATGGGCAGGGGCCTGCCGCTGCCGCATCGGTTGCGGGCGATGTTATCACGCGACGCATACCCGCCGTTGAGGGCTGTGATGGCTTCACAATGTTGGGGTTGGGTCCTTTTCTCTCGCCTTCACGCTGCTGCTTGAAGCGGTAGTCGAAGTTGCGACGCAGCTCCTCTATCGCCGAGCCTCCCTTACCGCGTTGTGAGCCTGCGTTGTGCTGCTGTGGGGAGTGTGAGCCTGTTGTGTTGCGGTAACCGCCCTCGGTATGGTCGCGACCAAAGGCTCCGCGAGTTATTGCGTGGAAGCCACTTGCCTCCTCCTCGTCATCACACTCAACATATTTGGCATCAATCTCTTGCAGGAATCGGCTGGGTGACGAAAACTCCATCGTTCCCCATTTGAATCGCATCTCGCAGCACGACAGCGTAGCCTCACTTTTTGCTCGCGTCAGGGCCACGTAGAACAATCTTCTCTCCTCTTCCAGCCCATCGGGAGTCTCCATAGCACGCTGTGAGGGGAAGAGGTTCTCCTCGCAACCCACTATATAGACATACTTATACTCCAAGCCTTTGGCCGAGTGTACCGTCATCAGCGTCACCTTGTCGTCGTCGCCCTCCTCCTTGTTGTCCATATCGGTCAGCAACATAAGGCTCTGCAACCACTCCTCTACTGTGGCGGGTCTATCTTCATCTCTCTCGCCACCCCTTATCTCTGCCTCGCACTGCTCGTTGAAGAGCTGCATCGAGTTCAGCAACTCCTCGATGTTGTCTATCGCACTCGTCGCATCGGGTGTGTTCTCCACGCGATATTGGGCCAATATGCCCGACCGCGTAGCCACTTCCAGACCGAAGTCATAAAGCCCCTTTGTCGCCAACGCCTCGCCGAGTGAACGTATCAGCTCCACAAACTCCCTCACCTTGCGGGCAATGACCTTCTGCACCGAGTCGTTTATCCTCTCCGCCTCGCTTGTGAGGGTATCCACCGCCTCCCACATCGACACACCCTGTGCCGCCGCTATCTGTGCAATGCGTTGTACGGTCGTGTCGCCTATGCCTCGCAGCGGATAGTTCACGATGCGTTTGAAGGCCTCGTCATCTTTGGGGTTTATTACCAGACGAATATAGGCCAGCAAATCCTTAATCTCCTTGTGGTCGTAGAACGAGCTGCCCTTATATATGCGGTAGGGTATGCCACGACGCATCAGAGCCTGTTCCAGCACCGCCGACTGGTTGTTCGTGCGGTAAAGTATGGCCACCTCGTTCCATTTGTCAGCAGTCTGGCGTATGCGGTCGCGTATGATGTTCGCTATCTTGTCGGCCTCCTCGCGGTCGTTCAGGCAGTGGTGCAGATGAATCTTGTCGCCTCTCTCACCCTCCGAGAAACATACCTTCTCCATACGCCGCGAGTTGCGTTCAATGACCGAGTTTGCGGCATTCACTATCGTCTGCGTTGAACGATAGTTCTGCTCCAGCTTGAATGTCATCGCATCGGGATAGTCGTTGCGGAATGAGAGTATATTCTCGATTTTGGCACCTCTGAACGAGTAGATGCTCTGTGCATCATCGCCCACGACACACACCTTGCCGTGCAGTTGCGACAGGCGGCGAATGATGATATATTGGGCGTAGTTGGTATCCTGATACTCATCGACCAGAATATACTTGAACATCTCCTGATACCTTGCCAATATGTCGGGTCTGTCACGCAGCAGGATGTTGGTCTGCAAGAGCAGGTCATCGAAGTCCATCGCCCCGTTTTGCTTGCAGCGGCGACAGTAGGCATCATACACCTCGCCGAAGTGGGGCATCTGTGCCTGCCTGTCCTCGGCGGCATATACCGTATTTGCAGCGTAGGCGGCCGATGTCACAAGGCAGTTTTTGGCGTACGATATACGCGACAGCACCTTCGATGGCTTGTACTTGTCATCGGGAAGGTTCATCTCCTTACATATAGTCTTTATGAGGTTCTTGCAGTCCGACGGCTCATATATCGTGTAGCTCTGCGTGAAGCCTATCGCCTCGGCATTTTCGCGTAGTATGCGAGAGAATACCGAGTGGAACGTACCCATGCGAATATGGCGAGCCGTAGAGCCTATCATCTGCTCTATGCGTTCCCGCATCTGTGCTGCGGCCTTGTTTGTAAAGGTCAGAGCCAGAATGTTATAGGGTTTCACGCCTTGCTCTATCATATAAGCTATACGCGAGGTCAGCACACGGGTCTTTCCGGAGCCTGCACCGGCAATAATCAGCGACGGATAGTCATAATTTACCACCGCCTCGCGTTGAGCACTATTTAATCCTTGAAGTATCTTCGATTCCATACCACAAAGATAGGCAAGAAGATTTCAATATTCAAAAATAAGAAATCAATTTTTCGTGCAGTATTTCATTCTTTTTCGGCTGCTGTCGCCCCGCCGAAGGATAACCCTCTCACGCCCTGCCTATTGGTTGCGGAACTGCTCCATATATTGATTGGGAAGCATACCGAATTGGGCTTGGAAGCACTTGGCGAAGTACGATGTCGATGAGAATCCCACCATATAGCATATCTCCGTCACTCGCAGCTTGTTGTCGCCCGCCAGCAGCTCCGCCGCCACTTTCAGTCGTGTGGTACGCAGGAACTCGTTTGGCGTGAGGCCCGTAACCTGCTTTATGCGTGTAAAGAATAGTGTACGGCTCATATTCACCGCCGAGGCTATATCCTCTACGGTTATTGCAGGGTTGGCGATGTTTGCCTTCACATACTCGTTCACCTGTGCCATAAACCTGTTTTCTATCAACGATTTGCTATCCTTGCCATTCTGCACATACGGCATCTTCGAGTACTTCTCGCGTAGTTCGTTTCGCTTGGCTATGATGGTGTGAATCTGTCGTATCGTCAGGTCGGGTGATGCCCACTTCGCTATGCAGAGGTCTGCACCGGCTGCCAGAGCCGCCGACTTCGAGGCTGCCGAGCCATCCTTCGATAGTATGAGCAGCGGAATGTCGTTTATGCTCTCGTCGGCACGAATCTTCCCGCAGAAGTCGCTACCCGACATATCGGGCAGACGCCACGCTGCGAGTATCAGGTCGTAACGACTCTTTTCGAGGCTCTCCAACGCATCGTTTCCGTTTTCCACCGAGTGGATGTTGTATCGTGCCGAGAAGTATCGTATGAAGAAGCTGATAAACTCCTCATCACTCTCCACCAGCAGCAGCGATGACTTGCACTCCACGCCCTCCTCCGTTACGGGCAGTGGTGGCAACTCGGCTATGGGCTGTGCCTCGTCACTCTCCATAGCCTCTGCTATCTCTGCCGCCTCACTCTCCGATACTATGCCTGTGAGTTGCTGTGTGTCGGGCTTTGTCGAGGGGTCTATCTCCGATATGCTGTCCACCAGTTTGAGCAACTTGTTACAGTTCTGGCGTATCATCTCGGCATCGTTGCGTGTCTCGCTGTCAAGACCCTTCTGGCGAGCAATGTTCTCTGCCGGAGCAATAATCAGCGACAGCGGGGTATATATCTCGGTTGCTATGTCGGTGAAGCGTTCAAACTTGGTCTTCAAAATCTCGAGGTTGTTCTTGTGCATCAAGGCATCAATCTGCTCACGATGCTGACTCGCCATGCGGCGGCGTATGAGCAGGATGACAACCAGCAGCAGGGCAAATACCACCAGCACATATACCGAAATCATTCCTCGCGTCATCCACCACGGCGGCAATATCGTAATCTCGAACGATGTCTCGTTGCCGAATGTGTCGCCACCCAGCGACGCACACACCACAAAGCGATAAGTTGCCGGCGTGAGGTTGGTGTACGACACACGCTTCACTCCGGGCGACATATACGGGTTTGTTACGGTCCACTCGTTGTTGAAGTTCTCCAGCTTGTAACGATATACGGTTCGCAGCGGTGCGGCGTAGTTCAGAGCTATGAAGCTGATGTTGAACGAGAGCTTGTTGCTGCGTATTCTTATGCCCTGCTTCGGCACCGAGGCGTATGTCACCCACTTATCTCTCGACTTGCTGCTTTGCAGAATCATCAGCTCCGACAGCACCACCTCGGCACTCGTTGCGAGGCGATATTGTTGCAGGTCGTATGGGAAGAAACGGTCTATGCCGTTGTTGCTGCCCACATAGATATATCCCGCTGTCGATTTTATTCCCGAGTTGGCATTAAATATGTTCACCGAGAGTCCGTTCTCCGATGTGTATCGCACAATTTGCGGCTCATTCTCCTCGCTGTGGATGTAGTTTATAAGACCGTTGTTGGTTGTGATCCAGAGCCCTAAATTTCCCCCCCCCACTAAAATTTGCGAAATTTTGCTTATTTCATATTTCCCATCTTCAAAAGCTCTCGTAAGGCTGTTTGCGGGCATATTATAACGCATTAGTCCATACCCTTGCGTTCCAATCCACAGATTATTGCCATCCACCGCCAACGCACTTATCACAGGCGGCACACTCTCTCCACCTATGCTATTCACGTACTCAAATCTCTTCTCCTGCGGAGAGTATCGCAGCAGTCCACTGCCCGATGTGGCAAACCATACCACACCCGAGCCATCCTCGCAGATGTTGCTCACGCGGCCGTTGTAGTTCGTGTCAAAAACTCTCTCCACGCACTGCGTTGCGGGGTTGTATCGGCAGATGTTTCGCATCGTGCCTACCCACAGCCGACCCTCGGAGTCCGCCATTATCGAATAGACATCATAATCCTCGCCCTCGCTTATCGGTATTCGACGTGCGACACCTGTTGCGAGGTCCATGCGGTATAGTCCGTTTGTTATCGTACCCACCCATAATGCTCTGTCGTGTATGCACAGCGAGTGTATGTTCAGGTTTGGTCGCGTGGGGTCAATCACTATGGGCTTGTACTCCTCTGTTGCGGGGTTGTAGAGGCTCAGTCCGCCGTCGTCGCTACCCACCCATATCTGACCGTCGGCATTCTCGCAGAAGCAGCTGATAATCTTTCCGCACGTGTCGGGAATCTCCAGCGAGAAGAATATATCCTGCCCGGGCGGCATGTAGTTCAGTCCGCCGTAGTATGTTCCCACCCATAGTCCGCCTTCGCGGTCGCATATCATCGAGTGTATGAATCCGTCACGCAGACCCGTTGCCTCGCCCGTGCGGCCGTTGTCCTCTACCGTGAATTTCCGCCGACGCACGTTGAACGACACGAGGCCCTGCTCTGTTCCGAGCAGCAGCGTCCCCGGCTCACGTTCTGCTATGGTGCGTATGCGACTGCCACCCTCTGCCGGAGCATTGCGTGTGAAGTGCATTGTCGAGGTGTCGAGCATGTACAGGTCGCCCGCCATTCCGGCCACCCATATATTCCCCATTATGTCGGCCCCCATCGTGCTTATTCGCGATATGGGCTCTTTCGTCAGCCAATCCTCTACCTTCGCCGGCACGAGGTCGTCACTCTCGGCGTCGTATCGGCATATATACCCGCCACCGAGGGCCATCCACACCTTGTGTTCGCTGTCGGTTATAATCTTCGCTACGGTGTTTCTCTCAAATATGTCGGGGTTGCTGCGGTTGTCCCACTGCGTGAACTCGCCACTCTGCTTGTTGTATCGCAGCAGGCCGTCGCCCAATGTTCCTATCCACATGTTTCCTGCGTGGTCTGCCGCCATCGTGAATACGAGTGTCTTTATCTCCTCGCCACCCACCACTATCGGCAGCGGCTTGAACTCGCCCGTCTGCGTGTCGAAAATCTCCACGCCATTCATCGTGCCTATCCACAGGCGGTCGTTGCTGTCGTGGCTCTCGCTTGTTATGCAGTATATGTTGTCATTCGTCAGGGCATTCTCGCGGCGGTAGTCGGCATAAAACTTCGTGAAGTCGTTCGAGTTGAAACGGTTCAGGCCGTCACTCGTTCCCGCCCAGATGTACCCCTTGCTGTCCTGGTATATGCACTGTACGGTGTTCGACGAGAGCCCCTCCATATCGGTATAGTGGCGGAACCGCCACTCTGTCGCCTCGCTTCTGCCCACTCCGCAGACTATTATCGCTGCGAGGGCTATTATGTACGATATTTTCCTCATTTTCGGCATTTGTGTCGTAATTTCCTCAAATTTAGGCAAAATATTTCAAAAAATCGTTCATCCGATAAAAAAATCGTACATGGCGTCGGTTGCTCTCTTATCTACAAAAAAAAGCCCGAAGGGGAAACCTTCGGGCTTGTCATTATCTATGCAGGGTCTGCACCCCACACAGAATATTCAGAGATTTATTACTGTGCAGTGGTGAACTCCATTGTACCAGTAGTAGAAGGTATGTTCTCGAAGTCTCGATTCATTGATGAGAAGAAGAACTTCGTTCCAGCATCAATTTCGTCCTGCTTGTAAGCATAAGCCTCAAGACCAGCGGCCTGGCAACCAGCAACATAGTCTTCCTTAGATTTAGCAGGAATACCAGGAACCAAATAAGCAGTGTACTCAACAACATAAGTAGTACCAGCCTTGAAAGTAATGCCCTCAAGCTTCTTGCCAGCAGCTGTTGACCAGTTGGCGTCAGTCTGGTTGATCCATGGGATATAGTAATGTGATGTCCAACCCTTTACGTGCGGATCCAATGCAATAAAACCAACATCACCTGCAACACCCTGCTCCTCATAAATGACAGTATCAGAGCCCTGCTCCTTAATCTTGAATGCAATACGATGGAATGCACCAGCCTTGTATGAGAGTCTGTACATATTGAGCTTCCAAGAACCATCATCCTGCTTTACAATCTCGAATGAAGGATTGTAGTCATACAATGTGAAAATTTCAGCAGATACTGTTGCAGACTCAGAGCCGGCAGTAACCTTGAAGTAGTAATTGCGAGCTGCGTTCAAGTTCGTAATAGTTGCAGTAGTCTCGGTTGCATTAACAGAACCATCGGTGCAAGCCTCGGTAGTACCGTAAGCAACAGTGTAAGAAGAAGCACCAGCAACAGGACTCCAAGTAACCTTTGCAGCCTGATACAAGCCTGCAATCTCAACCTTAGGATTCATACCAACAACATACTTCTCAGCCAATGTGCCTTCCAACTTGATAGGATTAGCAGGATCAAAGAGAACGTCAGCACCCTTATTCTTAAGGTTTACACGGTTTGCATCAGCCTCAGCCATTACCTCAGTACTGTTCTTTACACTCCAATAAGCATTAATAAGAGGTGCATAAGATACGCTATAAGAGATAGTCCACTCACCTACCTCAAAAGCAGGAGCAGCATCCTCTTTCTGAGTCTGGTAATCAGCAGCAGCTGGAGTCTTGTCCCAATACCAAGTTGTGCAAGGATCAAATGAACCCTTTGTGAAACGACCTAAGTCTGTACCGTCGGTGTTCGCATGTGCCATGAAACCATTTGCAGAGAAACGAGACTTAACACCGTCCTTATCAAATGCCTTGTTATAAGTTGCAGTGTGAGTCAAAGAACCGTTAGTGAAAGTGATAGTTACGTCGTAACCAACACCGTAAACATCCAGGATGTCGCTAACTGACAATGTAGCACCATCGAAAGATACAGCGGGAGTAGGCATACCAGTCAAAGTCCATACCTGAATCTCGTTAGACTCAACAGAAGTAGCGATTACGTTGCCGTTTGCGTCCAAAGACTTAACGATAAACTTGTACATGTTAGCGTCAGTCAAACCAGTAACAGTAGCCTCGTTAGTAGTAGCGTCAGCAACCTTAGTTGCACCTACAAATACCTGATAAGAAGCAGCACCATCAACAGCTGGCCAAGTAACCGTTGCACCCTGATAACCCTCAGCAACTGCCTCAGGAGTAGTAGCCTCAGCAATTACAAGCTTGAAATCAGAAGAACCCTCACGATACTGCATCTCCTGAAGAACGTCAGAAGAATCGGGGAAGTTGATACGCTGACCATCAGCGTTATATGTTGCATTAAGCACGGGATAGTAACCGGCCTTATACTTGATAGTGTAAGTACCCTTCTCAAATGGAGGCATAGTAGTAGTTGCAGTAGTAGCACCATCCCACTTCCAAGCATTGTAAGAACTTGCAATATTGTTCTTAATCTTGCGAGGACTATCTTCCTCAATACCAACCCTGAGATTCTCAAAAGTCTTGTTATTAGTATCTGTGAATGTACCCTTTGCAGTGTGAGTAGGAGTAGTGGCACCATCCTTATAGAAGTAAACCTCAGCCTCCAAAAGAACACCATTGATATCAAGGTTAGACTTTGTAGTCTCAGAACCCTTCAACTCCTTGTTCTCAACGATAAGCTGACCATTTGCTACATAAACAGCAGGCTCAGGACGATTTGCCAATGAGAATACAGCAACATCCTCAGTAACTACGCGAGCGATAACCTTATCGTTCTCGTTGTAAGCCTTGATAGTAAATGAAGCAGTAGCCTCAGCTACCTTACCAGCGGGAGTCGTCCATTCAACGGTTGTAGTAGCAGCCTCGTCAGCACGAGTTGAGCCATCAGGATTAACCTTACCAAGCTCCTCACCCTTATACTCAACACCATAGTACTCAGCACCCTCAACAGCGTTCCAAGTAAGAGTAGCAGAACCCATAGCAGCCTTGTTGGTTGCAGTGGCTACCATAGTGATAGAGCCAGCCTCCTGATTGTGCAAGTAGTAAGGATTCTCCCAGTCAGGCAGAATAATTACGCGGAAATCAACAGTCTCAGAGAGCAAGCTACCAACGATATAAGTACGGTGGTTACGCTCGATTGCGATGTTAGAGAAAGTCTGTGTCAAAGTCTCGTCAGCAGTACCGTAGTTGAAAGTAACATCCTTCAACTCCTGACCCTCGCCTTCCTCAGCTGACCAAGCGTCGCCATCAACCAATACATAGTTGAAAGAAACGAGCTGATACTCAGTGCCCTCGAGAGTAGCAGTAACGTCAGAAGGAATGTTAGCCAAATTGTAAGTAACATCCTCAGTAGCACCTACCTTACCAGTTACGAGGTTAAGCGACTTTGCTACGTTCAAAGTAACACCGGTCTTTGCAAGCTCGAAACCAGCAGCCTTAGCAGCCGCCAAATCAGTAGCGGGGATAGCTACGTTAAGCTGTGCGAAAGGACGACGCAACTCAACCTTCTGCTCACCAGTCTCCTGACCTGCAGTGATAGAGAAGTTGTGAATGTTGAAGAATGCGTCGAGGTCCTCGTCGTTAGAATTAACATCGCCCATAGTTACCTCAGGCCATGCAACAGTGTAAGGAGCACCATTTGCCTGTGCCCAGAACATACCTACATACTTCTTGCCCTTTACAAGGCGAACATTGAAGGTGTTCTCCAAAACACCATCAGCGAAGAAGCCCTCCTCAACATTCGAGAAGATAGCAGTGCCAACAGCAGCACCGTTCTCGTCTGCCTCGAAGATTGCCCAATGCAAATCGTCGGCAGCAACGCCAGTGCCGTAAGTGTCTTCAATGGCAGCACGTGTGCTAACCGCAGGTGCAGAGATCTTGAAAGTAACGATTGAACCCTCGTCCAAACGTGTTTCATCTCTCATACACGATGTAAACAGCATACCCAATGCTGCTACACAAACTAATAATTTTTTCATAATCAAAAAGGTTTTAGTTTTTATGAAAGGTTAATAATTAAGTGAATAAAATGTTTAATCTATGTAGTGGATGTGGTCGGGACCCTCAAAGCTCGGGTCGATACCCACACCGCCAGTCGATTTCGCGGTAAGGAAGTTAGCTCGGATGGTCGTCAGGTGGCTTCGCACAAGCGGAACATCGATGACCTTCGAGGTGGAGATCTTCTCGTTGCGGTAGTCATACACCTCAACAGCCACACGCACCATCATCTGGTTCTTGCTGACCATAACATAGTCGAAGCCAAGCTCCGCCTCGGTGTCGTTGAGGATTCGCAGGTCGCACTCAAACGATACACTGCCCGCAGGTGCCGCATCGATAGGCTCGTTACGCATGACGTGGAACTCGTTGGGCATATTACTCATATACTTCACCACCACGCGGTAGTCGTTGAGGTCCACAACGCGTGACGGGTTGCCGACAGCGATGATGTTGTCGCCCATAACCAGCGTGGGGAAGAACATACGGTCGATGCCCGCCTCCTGCTGTGGCTCGTCCTGCTCCTTGTTCTTCTCGGCTTCGGCCTCCGCCTCGGCTCTCTCGGCCTCCAACTCGAGGATGTGCTGCACGAAACGGTCGAAGTCGGTAGTCACAAGGTTGAACTTCGCCAAAGGACGTTCATTCGAGATGTTGAGGTCGGTCGTGAGTTCGGTAATCTCCGCTTCGAGTGAGCCGACAAAGGCATCGCGGAAGTCGTTACAGCCCTCGTGAGGCCCGTTGTAGATGATGCCACGGAAGAGGTCGGTGTTGTAGAAGAGATGCTCCTCCTTGCCCGCCTCCACATAGTCGGTCCATACGAAGATGTTGTAGTGACCCAGTGCCAGCTCGAATGTGAGGTCGCGGTTGAGGGTCTCCACATCGTCAAATGTATAGACCTGACGCTTCACAAGCTGGTTGGCAGAGTATCCGTACATCGGCTCGGCAGCGTATGCCTCGACGGTGTAGCGTACATCGTAGCTGGCAGCAGCGGCTGCACGGCTGGCTGTATGCTCGATGACCTTATAGAGTGGCAGCTCGGTGCTGTAATCAAGATGCAGAACAAACGGATACGGTCTTTCAGGGTCGATTGTCGGCCACTCGTGAACACTACAAGATGAGAAGAGTGTAGTGCAGATGGCTACCATAGCCACCAGGATATGCTGTATGTGCTTAATCGTTCTCATTACTTGTCCTTTCTTTTGAGGTTAAACATATAAGAGAACGACACTCCAACGTGGTCAATGCCGATCCATGTGTCGTGAACGGTGTGCGAGAGCTCACCCTTCCATGTCTTGTCGGTATTGAAGAATTTGTCGTACTTCAAGTCATATACACCGGCACCCACCGAGAACTCCATCTTCCAACGCTGGTTGCGGCTGATGGGCAGACGATAGCCGAGTGTCAGACCACCACCCAAGGCGGGATGTCTTCCATCTTCATCCTGAACACGATACTTGCCGTCCCAGGCGAAGTTGTAGTAAGACATTGCGGCGTGAGCACCGAGGAATAATTTATCGTTTGCGTTGCCCCAGAACCAGAAACGAGCCTCCGGCTGGACGCTGAATGTACGGAACTTGCGAGTCGATCTGAAATAATCGACACCCGAATAGTAGATAGGCAGCTGCACTGACCACATCTTGCCCAGATCGACCTCTACGGCGAGGTTGGCGATAGCCATACCCAGGCCGATGACGTTGGTCTTCAAATAGAGGTGGCGAGGAGTACGCTTCTCAACCTTCGGCTCTGCGTCGAGCTGTGGGATGCTGTGGCGAGGCAATACCTCGGCAACGATTCTGATGCTTGGCTCGGTGCGAGGTTTATATGTGAAGCCCAGGATGTAGGCGTTACGCATCTCGCTGAAGAAGCGGTCAAACATAGTATCCCACGCCACGCCGTTGGCTATGGCCTTCAAGGCGGGAATACGACCATCCACTATGCTGCCATTGATATCAACGGCCTCCACAAAGTCGTTGTTGTTCAGCACTTTGAGCACCTCGTCTTTATGCTCCATATCCGAAGCCTCAACTCTGGCGATAAGATCGTGCCAAGCGATGTAGTGGTCGTTGCGAACGATGATAGAGTCGGGCAGCGATATTCTCGCACGCACATACTTTTCAAGCTCTGTCAGACGACAGTGGCTCAATGCCTGATTGATTTTGGCACTACCCTCCGGAGATACAGCTCCCGAAAATTCAACTCTGTGTAATACGATTGATTTATCACTTGTGATAGAATCCAACAAGTGTATAATCTGATTCAGATTAGCCTCATTATTCTTGTAGGCCAAATCTATATCACTCTTTCCTTGCTTAAATGCAATGCCCACCTCGAAGTCGCGTTCCTGAGCATAGGAACAGACCCCGACACATAGTGCAACAGCGAGCAATATGTATTTAACTATTTGCATCACCCCTTTGTAGATAAAAAAAGCATTAATAAAATGCTCACAATTAGAACAAAAGTATCCTTTTTTTTTGTAATCTGCAAGAGTGTTTAATAAAAAAATGCGGAATTAGGGCTATTTGTATCAAATTATATATCATTTATGTCATTTTGCTTATAATGGGCGTAAATCCCATTTTTTGAGGCTTTCTGCTGCCAAAAAACCTTATAACAGCATAACTTTTTGATGTTTTTTGACCCTCGTAAAAGTGGTTTTATTTATAAAAAAATTAAAAAATACAAACCCTGCAACTTCCGTTCTGTGCCGTATATTATATAATCCCTTTATATTATTTATATTATAAGGTATATACAAAAATTGCCCAACCTTGCGGTCGGGCAATATCGTTTTAATACTTTTTCGGACTATTTTCTCTTGATAATCATAGCAAAACCGCCGCCCGGAGCCATCTTGACACTCTGCTTGTCGCCGGTCTTCACAGTCAGGCTCTCGGTCTTGTAGTCCAGACCCGTAAGGTCGGCATTGATGCCGTCACGGAAGAGTGCAACCTCCCACTCGCCCTCGCCGAGGAATGAGAAATCGACCTCTACCTCACGAGCTTCCCACGAGGTAAGGCCTCCGAGATACCATACGCCATCCTTCTCGCGTGCCATCACGATATGCTCGCCAACCTTGCCCGACAGCACCTTCGACGAGGTGAAAACGGTCGGGATAGAGGCTATGTAACGCGTCGTCTCCTCCTCACGCAGGTAGTTCGACGGCGTGTCGCACAACATCGAGAAAGGAGCATCATAGACGACATACATCGCCACCTGATGTGCACGAGTACCCTGACTCATAGGACGCTTGTCGATAGCACGGAAGTCGCCCTTTGCGGCGTTGAGCATAGCTCCCTGCGTATAATCCATCGGGCCGGCAGCCATACGGATATAGGGAATCAAAACGTCGTTCAACGGCATATCGGCACGGTCGCGGTCGGTCCACTTCATCTGTTCCAGACCAAAGACACCCTCGTAGTTGATTACATTGGGATATGTGCGGCTCAGGCCCGTAGGCTTATACATTCCGTGGAAGTCAATCAGGAGCTTGTGCTTGGCTGTAACCTCCGACAAACGATATATATCCTGCACCAGCAGCTGGTCCTGTGCGTCAAAGAAATCGACCTTGAAGCCTGCGATACCCATCTTTGAGTAGTGCTCGCACGCCTCCTCGGCCTGTTCCAGCAGGGTCTGACCTACAGCCCAGAGCAGGAGCTTCACGCCACGTTCCTTGGCATACTCAACCAACTCGGGAATGTTCATCGACTCATAAGGCTCCAGCAGGTTACGCTTGTGGAATGGATACCAGCCGTCGTCAAGCATCACATACTCGATGCCATACTTCGCTGCGAAGTCGATATGATACTTATAGGTCTCGGTGTTGATGCCGGCACGGAAATCTACGCCATAAAGACGCACGCCGTTCCACCAGTCCCAGGTTGATTTACCACCCTTAATCCACGAGGTATCCTCAATGCGTGAGGGCGACGCCAACTGATAGACCATATTATTCACGGGCAACTGCGTATCGTCGGCTGCGTAGCCCACAACACGCCAGGGGAATGTGCGACTGCCCGAGGTCTTTGCCACTATGTCGTGATATGCCGTAGGTCGCTTCGAGCCACTACCCGTAATCTTCCACTCCGAGGGCAGCGGGGTAGGGAAGGCCTTCAAGCCTATCTTCTCCTCGGCGAATGTCACGAACAGACCGGGGTAATCCTCCACATCCGACTCCGTCAGCAGGAGCTTGCCTCGGTCGGCTATATCAACCATCACAGGCATAAAGGCCAGACGGTCGGTGTGTGACTTTACGTCCGATACCTTTTCCAACGTATATTGGCTCTCGAAAGAGGTGTAGTAGGGGTCGTTACGCTTGTCGGCATAGGGAATCACAAGGTTGTAATCCTCGGCGAAGTTGAACTCCACAACCTCATTCTTGATTGTCAAATCCTCCTTCTTGGCCGTTACGAAGCGATATGCCACACCGTCGTTATAGGCTCGCAACTCCAATGAGTAGCCGTCACGCGAGAGGATTGTGAGGTAATTATACTCCGCATCGAACTCCGCCTGACGATATAGCGGAGCCACGATATGCTCCGACTCTGAGCCCTGCACTACCTTGCGAACAGGCATATTATCGCCCAGCACCACGCCACTCTCTTCCTCCATAGCGATACGCGATGGTGTGATAACCTCCTCTCCGCCTACCATCAGCGAGTAGTGGGTCTGTGCGGCTACCTCGACCTTCATTTCCAGCACGCCATTGGGGCTTTTCAACGAATAACTCTTCGCTGTCACAGCCTGCACGGCGAGCAGGGAGAACAAAAGCATCAAAATAGAAAATCTCTTCATTGTTGTCTGTGTTATTCGGTTTGGATATCGATGTTTAGACACTCGTCGGTAACAAACGCACGAGTCTCGCCAAGAGTGTAGGGATAGGCGTCCGACTCTATAATCTCGTTATTACGGAATGTGCAGCCATCCACACTGTAAAGGTTCATAATTCGTGGGTCCGAGATTATGAACTTATTGTTCTCGATTATGATGTTGCGGTTGTAGCGGCTCTCGGCTCTATCCTCCTTCGGGCCAGAGCCTACGGCGATGCAGGCTGTTCCCCAGCGGTAGTAGCCGTAGTTGCAGTTGTCGAATGTGTTGTTTCGGATGATGACATCACGCACACCTGCCTGCTCATACCAGTAATATCCGTCGCCCTCGAAGTAGATGGCCGAGCCGGGGATATGGAAGTAGCAATCCTCGATGATTGTCTGCTTGCGTGAGCCTAAAAGAAGACCTCTCGCACGATTATTACCCATACGGCAACCCTTAATCAACACCTCGGGATAACTTATGTCGGTGATAAGGTCGCCCACCGCAGCCTCTTCGGCGATATTTTTCGCAAAGGCCACCTCGTACCACTCCTTGTTGAGGCGAATAACCTCCTCGACCACTATCTCGTCGTAGGTCATAAGGCTCATCTGCTTCAACATCTCCACTGTGCGACCCTCTCGCAACACGTCAAGGCCATACTGCTGTTCGTGGGGGAAGAATACCAAGATGCGGTTCGGCTCCAAAATCTGCTTCACCACGCCATACATACCGTGAATATTAGTTGCATCGTCAATCTGATTGAAGAAGTGACAATCAATCATACGCAGATAGCCCTCGCAGTGGGTGAAGTGCGTAGCGTCGGCTGTGATGCTTATCATACGTTCGCTGCCCTCCTCCGGCTCGATATATACACGCAGCAGTTCAATATCGCGGCTATGCTGTGCCACTACGCCCATACCGCCGGCGTGACGAATTGTCACGTCGTGGATATTCACGCCTGCACTCTCGTCGATAGCAATGGCGGGGCAAAGACGATGACCGGGGCCCAGGAACAACACATTGCCCACCTTGGCCGTCAGCTTGTCCTTGAAGATACGCACCGTGCCATCCTCTCGCTTCTCGGCAGGGATGGTGTTGTCGGTGAGCCAGTAATCACTCGCCATAAACTCCGGCTCACGACGTTCCGAGTTCATCTCCAGCAGGTGCGAGAAGGGATAGTTGTTGCCGCGTTCATCCGAGAAATAGAGGTTGCCGTTGCGTATAGCGTAGCGATAGTCTTCGGGAAAACGCAAATCAACCCAGCCCTCGCCCACGCGTTCAACCTTACCCTCCGAGTGGAACGTACGGGCATAGTCCATCGTGAAATCTTTAATGGTTACATTGCGGCAGCTGTCAATAGTAAATGCCGACACAAAGCCGTGAAGGATAAACTTCGAGCCGTTACCCTCGACAGTGAAGTCCTCCATGTCGGTCAGGTCAAAGACAAAACGCTTCAATCCGGCCGAGTTATTTGTCACATAGGCATACTTCTCGAACGCCAATTCGGGATAGAAGTGATATGTTCCCTCGGGGATGATGAGTCTTTCGGCCTTCTGCTTGCGTGCCTGCTCTACGGCACGGCGGAATGCCAGTGTGTTGTCATCGCCGAAGGTATATTTTTCGATGAAGTCGGCTACATTTACTTCGCCTCCTTTGCTTTGACAGCCGCAGAGTGCAAGGCACAGGGCGGCTGTCAATATCAGTGATTTAATATTCATAAGAGTTGCTCTTAACGAATCTCACCAATCTCCTCTGCGGGAATCTCCCAATCATCCGTACGGAAAGGTACCAACGGCAGGTCGTAGGTAGTCTTCACATTTGCCTCGGGGCAGAAGTTCTTGAATGCATAGCGTACAGCCACAGGCTTCTCAACCTTGTCAGAGCTTACGGCAATCTTGTTCTGCCACCAGAGCATACGAGCCTTTGCAGGGTAGAATACCTTATCCTCGCCGGCAATCTCGAAGCCTTCAAGACGAAGTGTGTGAGTCTTGCTGAAACCTACCAGTGAGTTAGGCTCGTTGGCTGAGCCGTCAGAGAGGTGATTCATCGAGATAATAATCTCCTTATCCTTAACCTCCATCGACTTATAGGTAGGAGCCGATGCGGGAACGCCTGCCATCGTATAGTCACGAGCCAAAGCCAGCCAAGCCAGACGCTGGCCTACCTGCTTCTTCTTTGCGGGGTGGATACAAGTGGGATGGCCGAGGTCGGTAGTAGCAGCCACAGCCACATTCTCCAACTCGGCAGCAGCCTGATACTGTGCCTCGATAACCAAAGGCAATGAACGGAGGTTGTTACCCTCGTAGCAGTAGGGTGCCAACTGTGTGATGTAGAACGACATCTCGTCGTTGCCCCACATCTTACGCCAAAGTTTGATAAGGCCCTTCTGCAACTCCTTGTAATCAAACCAGTTCTTGCGGTTTGAGCAACCCTGATACCAGATGAAGCCCTTTGCTGTATAGCCTGCGATAGGCAAAATCATACCGTTGAAAAGACGACCTGTCTCTGAAGCGTCACCACGCCAAGCGTTGCAAACATCGTGGTTGATGTTCTCAATCTCGGCAACAGACTCCTTTGACATCCATGTCTCGATTGTTGAGCCGCCCCAGTTCGATGTGAGCAAACCTACGGGAATACCCAAAGCCTTATAGAGGTGCAAACCGAAGAAATAACCCGTAGCACTGAACGATGCTACGCTTGCAGGAGTAGAGCAAAGCCACTCGCCCTTGCAGTCTGACTGTGGCTCCAAGGTAGAGTTACGAGCTACGGTAAACATACGAATACCGGGGTAGCTTGCAGCATCCATAACGGTCTCGGCAGCACCCTCTACGGGCTGGTTGATGAAACCATTTACGGGCATCTCCATATTTGACTGACCACCGCAAATCCATACCTCACCCAGAAGAATATTCTCCAGAACAACCTTGTCGCCGTCGTTGATAGTGATGGTGTAAGGGCCACCGGCCTCGCCTGTTGTGAGCTTCACGGCCCACTTACCCTCGTCGTCGGCTGTTGTGGTGTACTTCTCGTTGTTCCACGATGTGGTGATGCGAATCTTTGCGTCAGCCTCGGCCTCGCCCCAGAAATTAACCTCTGTGTTACGCTGCAACACCATATTGTCGCCCAATACTGCGGGTAACTTAACCTTCGCCGCTACATCCATAGCCATCAGGAGTACAAGTGCGGCCAATACGATACGTTTCATAGTTCTATTTTGTTGTTTAGTAATTTTATTCTACAAAGAGAGAGTTTCGTGCAGAGTACAAACACTACAACAAAACTCTCTGCATTATGGTTTTATAACGATTTTCTACGCTATAAATTACTTCACCTCCTCCAGGATGATACCGAAGCCACCACCCTGTGCCATAGCGATAGTGAGCTTGCTGTCGGCCTTAACCATCTGCTCGGTGATAGTGTGGTGAGTAGGATTCTCGTTAGCGTCCTCGGCATCGGCAAGGATAGTAGCCTTGTACTCCTTACCCTCGTCAAGGAATGCGAAATCAACCTCTACCTCGCGAGCATCCCAGTTTGTAAGACCACCTACAAACCACTTCTCGCCCGCCTTGCGAGCCGATACAATCCACTCGCCCATCTTACCCGACAAAATCTCGGTCTTCTCGACCTCGGTAGGCATCTGTGCGATAAACTTCGTGCACTCGGGCTCTGCCTCGTAGCGGGTAGGAGCATCGCAAAGCATCACGATAGGAGCATCACACACAACATACAAACCAACCTGATGTGCACGAGTACCCTGACTCATAGGAGTATAGTACTCAATCTTGAAGCCCTCGCGTGTTGCGTTACGCATAGCACCCGGAGTATAGTCTGCGGGGCCCTGCACCATACGGATATAGGGGAATGTAACATCGTACTCTGGCATATTGGGGTTGCTCCACTTCAACTCCTCCAAACCATATACACCCTCGAAGTTAATCACGTTGGGGTATGTGCGGTTGAGGCCTGTGGGCTTATATACACCGTGAATATCCAATACCATCTTATGCTTTGCGGTCATCTCGGCAAGGCGATATACCAAATCAACGGCCTTCTGGTCGTCGCGGTCAATGAAATCGACCTTGAAACCTGCGATACCCATATCTGCATAGTGCTTGCACTGCTCGTCAGAGATTACATTTGCCACAGCCCAGAGGATGAGCTTCACGTTCTTCTCGGCAGCGTAAGCAATCAACTCTTCGAGGTTAATCTCCTCAACGATGTTATACAAGTCGCCAGACTGCGGAACATACCAGCCCTCGTCCAGAACAACATATTCCAAGCCGTATGTCGATGCGAAATCGATATAATACTTGTATGTAGCGTTATTCACACCCGGCTCGAAATCAACACTCTCGTCGATGCCCCAGTCGTTCCACCAGTCCCAGGCAACCTTACCGGTCTTAACCCAAGAGTAGTCGCCGATGCGGTTCTCGGCTGCCAGCATATAGACCATATTGTTCGTAGGCAGATCCTTATCCTCGTCAGCTACGGCCAGCACACGCCAGGGGAATGTACGTTCACCCTTCGTTGCAGCGATGTAGTCGTGGCGTGTCACCACCTTCTCCTGATGACGGCGTTCGTGGAGATATACGCTGTCGGGAACCTCGATGAAGTAACCTGACAAGCCACCCTCCTTGGGCTCGATGAACATACCGGGGTATGACTCCATATCGGCCTCCATAATAAGCACCTTACCTGCGTCGCCGCAATCAACAGCTAAAGGCAGGATGATAGGCTTTGTACCATCCACCTCACTCTGCTTTGTGAGTGTGTAGGGGAACTGGAAGGCGTTAGCCACACCGTTTGTATAGGGAATCCACATTGCAGGGTCGCCTGCGAAGTTGAACTCTGCAGTCTCGTCCTTCACCACGATATCCTCCTCGAAAGAGGTCTCGAAGCGGTAAGCACAACCCTCGTCAAATACACGGAAATTAACAACTACACCGTCGCCCAGGTCGAGCAGGAGCTGGTTGTAGTGCTCGGTAACGCTGCTCTGACGATAGAAGGGAGCCTCTACCGTGCGGTGCATTGTTGAACGCTTTGCTGTCGCTACGTCTGTGCCTACGCCCAGGCTGCGGCCGTCGTTCAGGTGCATAGCGATAGCCGACGACTCCAACAGGGGAGTGCCGTGTCGTGTAACTTTGTAAGTGAGGTTGTCAGCTGTTGAAACCTCAACAACGAGAGAGCCATCGGGTGATGTTACCTGAAACTCGGTACCACGTTCCGTGCCGCAGGCTACGGTGAGGATGGCTACTGCCAAAAGAGCTGCTTTTGAAAAAATCTTCATAGTGGAATCTGTATCGTTAAAATTATTGTTAATTCTTTGATTGTTAGGCATCTGCGTTAGATATCGCGAGTGAGCTTTATATCACGCTTCAGGGTAATCTCCAACTCGCAGCTATCCTTGCCGTCAAACCAGCAGTTCTGCAAGTAGTAGAGAGGAATCCACGCATAACCCTTCTTACCCTCGGCCTCCACCTCGACAAGGCAGTTGCTGTACTTCACGCCAAACTCCTTCTCGCGGCTGAAAACCTCCTTTGTCTGGAACTTCACCTCGCCCTTCTTTACTATCTCGGTAGTGAATACGGGTTGCTTCTGTACCGTATAGCTGTACCAGCCTACGGGGTAGCACTTCACGGTGGCACTCTCCACCACCTTGCCGTCAGCCCAGCGGGCCTTGATGACGATATTGTCAGGTACGGCCTTCATCACCACGTCGTCGATGTCGATGTTGCGACCACCTGCCAGATTAATCATATTCACTGCATAATCACTCCAATAGGTCTCGCCATAGGGGTAATCCATGATGCAACGCGTACCTAAGAACGGCTGTCCGTTAATGGGGTTCTTGTCGGCATCCACCTTCATAGCATAGATATCGGGTATGCCTCGTGCGTGGCCGAACTCGTGGATTATACCATCAATAGCTCCCGGCTCAAAGGGCGAGTTGAAGCGGTCGTTGTGTGTGCGTGCATGATATACGGTCTGAATCTTGTCGCCGTACCAGCCGCCGCCCTGCTCCTTGGGGTCAGACTTGTAGCCATCCATCACAACCAGATAGTCGTGATTGGGGTGTGGCTTGAAGACCTCCTTGGTAGATATGCCCTTATAGATGTAGAATGCATCCCAATCCACCTCAAAGTGATAGATAGCCTCAAAGCGGGCATCGTAATTGAATGCCTTGTTGATGCGGCGGAACATATCTGTAATCAGTCGTTCCACGTTCTTCCTTCCACCCAGAGAATCTACCGACTCGTGGTCGATACCAATCTTTACCGAGAAACTATGTACGGGCTGTGCGTTTGTCATCATCGCACCCAGCACCATAGCCATAGTAAGAACTATTGTCGTGATAATCTTTCTCATCCTTGCCTTGCGTTAAAGATATTAGTTCTTCAAAGACTCCTCGATGAGCTTCAACTCCTGCTCGGTATAGCAACTCTTGGTTACATCCTCGCCGGCAGCCGCTGAAACATGTGAGAGGAAGTAGAGGAACTTGTCGTAGCTACCCTCAAACTTGGGAAGGTCGGCATTTGTTGTAGCATAAAGAGTGCGGAAAGCCTTCTTATATACATCCCAGCCATACTTCTCCTTGATACGCAGGAATGTGTAGTGCAGTGCGTCGCCGTTGTTCTTTGCGAGGCCGGCACCGATAGTCTCATCGTAGAAAATCTTGTAGTAGTTAATCACGTCAGCACCCTTGTAGCATACATTACGCTGCGAAACAGTACCGTCGCAAGCCTCCAAGGCGTATGACATACGGAAGTTTGCGAAGATTTCGTCATTCCAGTTCCACGCACCATCACCCTTGATGTTGGCGTGTGAGAAGTCGTGGCCAATCTCGTGCAGAACGCCGAAGCCCCAGTCGTCAAACTCCGCTGTGCGGTTGATAACATCCTCTACCTTTACGTTGCTGTTCCAGAGGATAGGGTTACCTGCCAAAGCCCAGTAGCCGGGCTCAATGCCAGGAGTGTTGAGAATCATAATCTTCTCGCCATTGTAGGGAGCCTCGCCTACGAGGTCGATATAAGCCTCATATACCTTGTCGAGGTTCTTTACCCATGTGTCCATCTGCTCGTCAGTGATATTAACCTTCTCCTTGTAGAGGCTGAGGATGATATGCTCGCCCTCGCGGTAGTAGATCTCCTCCATAGGAGTAGGCTCAACCTTCAGGTTGTCATACCATACTGTTCCCGATGTCTTGTTGCCGAGATATGTACCCCAGGGGAAGCCCAGACTGCAACAGATTGTCGCATCACCCGTAGAGCTGGCAATGAAGTCGATATATACCTCCTGCCACTCCTGTGTCTCGTAGAGGAATTTCGAGGCATTCCAGCCCTGTGTCTTGTCCTCATACTTGACATACATCACAGCACCACGGCCGCCCTTCACGTCCTGGCACTTAATCATTGCCGTAGCACGATAGAGCTTGCCGGCCTCAAGGCCTGTGATGGTGTGCTTCGCTGCGAGAGATGTCTCCTCGCCTGTAATCTGAATGCAACCGCTGTTATCGATGCCGCCCTCTGTCAAAAGGGTAATCTCGCCTGCGTTGCGGTTCTCGATGTTCCAATTTGTCTGAAAGGCGTCTGCCGAGTTGAAATCGTCTGTAAAGATAGCCTTATTCTCTCCTGCACAAGCACAAGCCAATGCTGCAAGTGCTATAATGATACTCTTCTTCATGGTTTAGTTTAGGTTTTTAGAGTTCTTGTTTCGGGGCATTGAGTCGGTGTCAGCCCCTCTTTGTGAGTAAAAAATCCTCCGATATGTGTAAAAAACCTCGCCACAACAAGCCATTGTGGCGAGGTATGTAGATTATTCCAACTGCTTCTTAACAGCAGCACGAACATCATCGGGAATCATATTGTTCAAGATGTCATAGTGCACACCGTGAACATCTGTTGCATGCTTTGACAAGGTATTTACGAAATACTCAAATTTCTTGTACTTGTTAGATGCGGGGCAAGACTTTGTTGTAATCTCGCGGAAAGTACGCTTGTAAGGCTCCCAGCCGATAGAGGTCGAGAAACTTGCCAATAGATAGTGGATACCATTGTCGTTAAGCTTACCTGTCGGGAGAGTCAAATCATAAGAGTATTTATAGAAATTAAGAATCTCTGCTCCTGTGAAGAGCTGTGCCTCAGACTCGCCTTCCGGAGTCATATAAACCTTGGCACCAGTCTTCTCCAAACCGTAGTGCATACGGAAGTTTGCAAACATCTCGTCGTTCCAGTTCCAGTTGCTGTAATAACGGGTACCATTATATGTGTAATTCAAGTTGAAGACGTGGCCAACCTCGTGCATCAGACCGAAGCTGATTGTGCCGAGCTCTGCCAGCTCGTTGAAGTGATCCTCTTGTGCTTTACCATTAGCACCCCAAAGAATAGGGTAGCCGGCCAAGGCCCAATAACCTGCATACATACCACGGGTAGTGAGGATGCCAAGCTTGCGACCCTCGTGAGGAACAGCACCAATCAGGTCGGCGTAAGCCTCATACATACCATCAACCTGTTCAAGCCACTTCAACACATTTGTATCGCTGGTAGTAACCTTGCTTGGCTCAATCCATATACGCATATGCTCACTCTCCTGCATATACATCTCGTTTGACACCTTTACAACCTGTACGTTGTCGTAATATACTGTACCAGACGAACGGCCGCCATTTGCCAGACCGCCCTGCCAGAAGCCGAGTGCACAGCAGATTGTCGCCTCGCCATTATCGTCAGAGAGGAAATCTACGGTAGCAGTCTTCCAGTTCTCCAAATCGGTACCAGAGTTATACTTCGATGAGTTCCAATACTGGTCAGAGTTAGGGCTGAAAATCACCGCACCACAACCCTCATAAATATCAGAGTAACGCAAACGAGCAGTCATACGATACATCTGATCGGGCTCCAGACCTGTCAATTTACGTTCTACGGCCACACAGCACTTGCCATCCTCGGGCCACTGCTGAATCTTTACAGCCTTACTATCCTTCACACCCTGTCCATCGACAACCTCCACGGTAGTCTTGGCTCCATTATGATAATTTTTGATGGTCCATCCCTCCAAGCCATCCTCGAAGTTGGTATTAGATAACTCTACCAAATAAGGAGAGACAATAGGAGTGGGAGGAGTCCACTCGCCACCATTACCTGGCTCATCGCCACCGCAGGCACAGAAACTTAACGTACCTGCTACCATAAGAGCAAAAAATAAATTCTTATTCATAACTGCAATATTTTTAATTATTTTTCAACCTTTTTTTAGTTCCAAGTCTGCAATCTTGAAATCTGCTCACTGGTGAGCAACTCCTCCAAAGCATCATCCACTTCGGCGTGCTTTGAAAATACGTTGAAGAAGTAGCGAATCTTTGACCACTTGCTATCACCGGCAGACTGGCTTTGTGGGAGATTATAAAGCTCCTCAAAAGTAGCCTTGAACGGCTCCCAGCCCCACTTCTTCACTGCCTGGCATAATGGCCACATCATACCGGCACCATCAAGATCGTTGTTATTTTTCCAGCTGTTCTCTGCATCCACCTTATACTTCGAGTCTATTTCGTGGCCCATATAAGTTTTGCCATCGAGATAAATCGGGAAGTTATGCTTGCCCAATGCGTAGTACATACGGAAGTTTGCGAACAGCTCCTCGTTCCAGTTCCAGCAGTTGTAGTTACCTCCGGTCTCGGCAAACTCGCCATCGCGATAGTTGCCCGGAGCAAAGTTATGACCCATCTCGTGCAGGATACCGAAGCAGGTATTGTTGTAATTCTTAATCTCCAAAAGAGTGGGTTTTACATAGTCTCTATTCCAGAGAATAGGATAACCCGCATAGGCCCAAGCGTCAATCTCATCATTGAGGATAATCATCTTACGGCCCTTGAAGGGTTTGAAGAAGGGGAACAACTCGCAATAAGCCTCATAAGCCTGGTCGAGCTTCTTCAACCAAGCATCCATCTTGGCGTTGGTGATCTTCGCCTCCTGGAACAAAACCTCATCCAGAAAGAGTTCTACGTGCTCACTCTCTCTATGATACATATTTGTTGGAGTCTGCAATTCCACATTGTCAAACCATGCTGTACCGTTTGAGTCGCCGGCCGAGAAACCGAGACGGATACCCAACGATACACTCTCCTGCTCGGCAACAAACAATACGCTGCTCTTCTCCCAGCCTGTGGTGCCTGTACGCTTATCTGAACGAGTCCATACATTAGGGCCATAAAGACATACGTTTCCACCCCAACCCTTTGTAACGCCGGTAGTCTTAATCATTGCCGAAAGCTCATAGAGCTTACCAATCTGCAAACCTGTTACTGTCTGCGTTACGGGTACATCTGTTGTCTCATTGATACACTTAATCTTTACACAGGCCGAACTCTTATAGCCGCCCGTGGGCTCATAGGTAACCTCGGCGTTATGTCCGTGCCAGCCATCCTGCTTCTTCCAGACGCCCTTTGCACCTGTGAAATCACACTCCTGCTCGAAGTCCCAGTTAGGAATCTCCACTTTCAACACCTCGGGTGCAGGCTCTTCCTCTTCGGGCTCCTCCTCTTCGGGCTCGCCGTTATTGTTGCCATTGTTCTCATTACCCCCCTGCTCGGTGCCTGGATTTGGTTCCTTTTCACACGAAGGTGTGATTGTCGCTACCAAGCAAAGCATCATCAATAGGTAAAATACTCTTTTCATACTCTTATCTTGTTTTCTTATTTGTTGATATATGGTCGCAGTCTGCTGACGGCCATTTGGCCCATCGACTGCTGGTTTGTTTCAATTTTGGTGTGTGCCCGTGGCACAAGGTATTACACAGCGTATTTTTTATGTCAAAAGTTTATGGTTGACCCATAAACTCCATACATTATATTAAGGTATAGGAGGAAAACACCTCCCCAAAAACATAAAAAAAGAACCGTGCCGGAGGGCAAAACCCTCCGGCTTGCGGTTCAAAAGATTTTTTACTGATGATCAACGCGGCCAGTGAACTTTGCACAGAACCAGTCGCCACCGATTGTACAACCCTCAGGCATTGCCTTGCCACCAGGACCTCCTGGAGACCAGTAACCCTCGATGATAAAGTCGAAGTAAACAATACCTGTGTTTGTATCAAGGTAAGAGTAGTTTCTCTTGGTTGGGTCGGGACCTGCCTCGCCATCACCACGTTCTACAACGTTGGTAATAGCGTAGCAACCTGAGCCAGCCTTCTCTGCAAATGCTGGAAGACCATCAACCTCAAGTGCGTTAGCATAGTCGGGATCAATCTCCTTAGAGAAATCTACATCAAAGTAAGCATACATGTTGTAAGAGTACTTAGACGCATACTTCTGACCATTACGACCTGCACCAGCAGGAGTAGCAGTAGCCAAAATGATGTCGTAGAGGTTATCGCCGTAGTTACTCATAGTCTTTGAGAAGCAACCGCCGTTGTTCCAAGCTGAACGCCAGCCAGACTCGGGCTGATATACACCTACGATAGTGTTGTAAACGATCAAGTAAGTAATAGTCTTGCCCTCTACAGTGAGAGTACCCTCTGCGAGGCTGTTAGTGTCGATCTTAACAGGAGCCAAGAAACGACCCTCGTCATAAGGAACTGCCTTCAAATTGAGGTCAACAACAGCCTTACCGATCTTGCTACCAGCCGCAACAACTGCCTTGCCAATAGTGATAAGCTCTGAATTGAGAGTCTCGTAAGAAGTACCGTTAGCAGAGTTATAAGCAGCAGCCAAAGAAGCATCGTAAACGATGTCGAACTCGAAGTCGTTATCCATAGCTGTGTTGATCTCTACCTGTACCTCTACCTGCTTGTTGTTACCATTCATCTGAGTATTGCTTACCCAAACTGTCAGCTGAGACATCTGAACAGATACGTAGATAGTCTCTCTCTGCTCAATGCCATAAGCGTTTGACTTTGCCTCGATAGGCAAGAGATACTTTACGCCATCATCCAAAGTCCAGCAAGAGAAATCAACCGCAGTCTTATATGTCATAGTCTCGGCATCGAAAGACTCATTCATCTTGTAGTACTGGCTGTCGAGCAATACATAAGATGTGCCGTTTGCAGAGTTGTAAGCATCAACCTCTGCCTGACCCAAAGCCTTGAACTCAATCTTGTTGAGATCCAAAGTATTGAAGTTTGCAACAGCGTTCAACTCAACAGTCTGTGGCTTGTGAACGATTGAGAGGAAGTCCAATGAAGGCATAACCTCTGGAATCTCTACAACAACCTTTGGCTCGTCGATAACAGGACGCAAGATAACAGAAACCAAGTCCTGCTTGCTGTCGATACCTGTTTCAGGCGATTCCAGTCGCAAAGGAAGAACGTAGTTAGAAGCCTCCTCACGGCCCAAACCTGCAACCATAGCTGCTGGCTTGGTAATGACTGTGAAATCAATATTCAACGAGTCCTTTACAAGAAGAATCTCCTCGGGAAGAGTGTAATACTCAGCTGGCAACAACTCATACTGAGCATTGTATTGAAGATTATATTCGTCAATAAGAGCCTCATCAACAACGAGGTTCATATTCATAACCTTTGACAAACCGGCAGTACGTGCAACATTGATAACAGTCTCCTGCTCGTCGTAGATTGAAATTGTGTTGACAGTCTGCAATCCGGTCTTGCTGAGCTCGGGATTGGGGATAATCACGATAGGATCATACTCCACATCACAAGCTACAACAGAAGCCATAAGTGCAACACCTGCCAATATATTAAATACTTTTTTCATACTTAATAAATACTTTTTAGGTTTTGTTTGAATTTATTCGGTATCAAACCTATCTACTAATAGAAAGGAGCCTGTACCAACTCAGTGTTCAACATAACCTCAGACGCCTTGATAGGCATGAAGTAATGCTTCAAGTCGAAACGCTTAATAGCAGCCTCAACGGGAGTAAAGAATGCGGGATCTGTTGCACTCTCACCAGCAGCCATATCGAAGCCCAATACGTTGTTGTTAAGCACGCCCTCAGGACCGTGTGCGATGAACCAACGACGAACATCGAAGAAACGGTTAGTCTCGTAGCAAAGCTCAATCTTACGCTCGTGACGGATCATCTCACGCAACTCATCCTGTGTGTATGAGCCAGTGTAAGAAGGAATACCTGCACGGTTACGAATCTGATTCAAGCAATCGAGAATCTCGCTATCCTTACCATCCTCATAGTACTCGTTCAAAGCCTCTGCATAGTTAAGCAGAATCTCTGCATAACGGATGATTGGGAATGCTGCATACTCCCACCAAGAGTCAGAAGCATCTGCCTTGTTAGAGTAGTAATCCAATGGAATGTTCTTACGAGGAGACAAACCAGAAGTATTCTTATCACCGGCACCTGAAGCGTTACATACACCACTCTTCCAGAAGTCTACGATACCGTAACCCTCTCCGTCGGTGTACTTGTTCTTTGAGTGGTCCTCATCGGGGAATGCATAAGAAACTCGCATGTTAGGGAAGTGAACTGACGCATAGAAGCGAGGCTCACGATCTACGAACATGTGGAAAGTCTCGGCGATAGTAGAACCGTTAGCGGCAGCAGCATCAGAGAACTGCTTGTTCTCAAACCAAGTGTTGAACTCAGGAGCCTTAGAACCATCGAGCATGAAGAAGTCGTTAACGAACTCCAAAGCCAAAGAGTAACGACCATTCCACTGACCCCAGCGTGCAGGAAGTGCACAACGGCCATACCAGTCGAAACGGTTAGGAATTGCCCAAATGCTCTCGGGATTCTCATCACCCCAAGTAGTAGTAACCTCGCGGAGGTTAGTAACAACTGCATCAAACTGATCAGCGTTCAAAGGAGCCTCCTCAGAGTGTACCATCACACCATCCTCAGGCTTCTTCAAATCGTAGTACTCCAAGTCGATAACAGCCTTAGCAGCATCAGCAGCCTTCTTCCACAACTCCTTGTCGTAAGTCTGAGGAATAAGAACTGTACCGTCGTTGTTCTTCCAGTTTGCATAAACGGTGTTACCGTTATACAATGGGCTGGCAGCCAACAAATGCATACGAGACTGGATAGCACGTGCAGCACCCTGATCGGGCAAACCTACCTGAGACTCTGGACGCTTTGCGATCAAACCATTGTCGCAAGCCCAGTTCATCTCGCTGTCGATCCACTCAATACACTCTGCGAAAGTGTTACGAGCCTGACGAGCACCTACCTGGTCAGCAGCACGAGACTTCTCGACAATGGGCACTGGACCATAGAGGCGAACGAGCAACCAGTGATAGTAAGCACGCATGAAACGAGCCTCTGCCTTATACTGACGACGCTCTGTCTCACCCAATTCATTACAATCATCTACATTCTCCAAGAAGAGGTTGATGTGGCGGATTGCCTGATAGTAACGTACAAAGAAATAGAGGTTATAACCAGTGTAACCATAGTTGTTATCGGGGCTTACACGACCCTCAGATACACTACGAACAAAAGACTCCATAGTGTATGCTGCCTCGTCGGTAGTCCAGAAGTAAGGAACCTGGCCAGAATAGTGCATATCAGTAACCAAGAAATCGGTGCTGTACATACGAGCATACCACTTTCTTGTCTGTACGTCTGATGAGAAAATCTTCTCGAGTGAGTTCAAATCCTCAGGATCCTGATCCAAATAATCGGCACAGCCGGGAAGGATCATCAGCGACGCAAGCAATATATATAAAATGTTCTTTTTCATATCTTGTTCAAATATTAATATTAGAATGTCAAATTAACACCTACGAATACCTGACGCTGCATAGGATATGTTGCTGCACCGGTCTCAGGATCCCAGTACTCAGAGATAAATGGACTGATTGTGAAGAGGTTCACACCCTGTGCGTAGAAGCGGATAGAACCGCAGTGAATCTTGTTAGCCCACTTCTGTGGAAGAGTATAACCCAACTCAATGTTCTTCAAACGGAGGTAACCGCTATCACGCTGCCACCAAGTAGAAGTCTGGTAGTTATTACCCAAAGCAGAAGAGCTCAAACGAGGTGAGAATGCGTGTGGATCAGGATTCTCAGGAGTCCAACGATCCAAGAAGATTGTCATCACGTTACCCATATACTTAGGAGCACGGTCTGCCTGGAAAGGCTGGAAGTACCAACCACCTGACAAATATGTAGAACGGCTTGCACCACCCTGGAACAAGAGTGAGAAGTCGAGGTTCTTCCACTTCGCAGATGCACCGAAACCGTAAACGATCTCAGGCATTGAAGGATTACCAATCCAAGTCTTATCGGCCTCGTTAATCTTACCGTCATCGTTCAAGTCCTCGTAGCGGATATCACCGGCACGCAACTGCTCCTTACCCATAGAGAACTGAGTGTAGTAGTCGGGCAATGCGTCCAACTCCTCCTGTGAGAAGAGGTGCATAGCCTTGTAACCTGATGTCAAGCCATAACGTACACCCTTGATATCCTGCCAAGGATAAGCATAGAACTTACCATCCTCAACGACCTCATTACGAGTGAATGTGAAGTTACCACGAACTGATACAAACCAATCCTTGTTGATCTGCTTACCATACTCTGCAGAGATCTCAAAACCCTTGTTCTCCATTATACCCATATTAGCATAGGTAGTCTGGTTTGCTGGAAGACCTGTAACTTCTGATACCTGAGGAGCAAGGAAGATGTTCTCACGCTTCTCGTAGAAGATATCACCATTCAACTTCAAAGCATCCCAGAAGCCCAACTCGATACCGAGGTTATACTTTGTAGCAACCTCCCATGTAAGATCCTCGTTAGGCATACGACCCTCACCAACACCGCTGTTGCTGTAGCCGAAATCCTTACCGAGGCTTCCGAAACCTGAGGCTGAATCATTTACAGTTGCCAAGTAACCGAAGCGAACTGATGGAATCTGGTCGTTACCTACCTGACCTACTGATGCACGGATCTTTGCCCAAGTAAGTACGCGGCTGTCACGCAAGAATGCCTCCTCTGAAGCAACCCAACCCAACGCGATAGCGGGGAAGATACCCATTCGGTTACCCTTAGCGAAGTTCTCAGAACCGTTGAAACCGATGTTGGCCTCAATCAAGTAACGGTTGTCGTAACCATAAGTGATACGACCTGCCAAACCGATAGAACGGTTAGGAAGTGCACTCATATAGTTCAAACCGGCAGAGATATTACGGTGATCCTTGGCAAAGCCCATTACCAAAGCACCAACATCGTGCTTACCGAACTTGCGAGCATAGTTAATGGTAAGCTCGGCATACTGGTCACGAGAACCAGAGCTTGACTGGGTATAGCCCAGGAAGTCCTGATACTGAGCAGCCTGCCACTCTGTGTACATCAACTCACCTGACTCATCACGACCATCAACTGTAAAGAAGTTGATACCGCGAGAACGTTCCTCGATAGTAGTGTTAGAGTAGTCATAAGCGTAGATCAACTTTGCAGAAAGACCCTCGGTGATGAACTTCAAATCCTGGTTGATAGTGATGTTAGCACGCAAAGAGTTACCCATTGTTCTGGCGAAACCACGCTGAGTAAGGTTGTTGTATGGGTTGTTCAAACCATCACGACCTGCCAACTTACCATCGCGGTAGCGAACAGTAAATGCGTTAGGTGCTGCGTTGATGATATCACGGTAGATGTTGTTTGAGCCGTTCATTGTCTCGCCACCGTCACCTACGGGAGTGGTGTTCTCGATAACATTGCCCTGCAAACCTACGCTAACAACAGTTGTTGTAGTGATATCCATATCCACGTTGGTACGGAAGTTGTAACGCTTGTAGTTGATGTTACGACCGAAACGACCAATCTCAGGAGAAATCCAATCATACTGACCCGGATTAAGTTTGTACTGACCATCCTGGTTATAGAAAGAGAGTGCTGTAAAGTAACGAGCAAACTTACCACCACCAGAGATGTTTGCACTTACCTTCTCAGAGAGAGTTACATCACGCATCAAAAGCTTCTGCCAATCTACGTCGGGGTAGAGCTCAGGGTCAGACTGAGTACGCATAGCCTCGATCTCAGCTTCTGTATACTTCATAGTAGCAGAAGATCCGGGAGTAGCGTCGATAGCCTCGTTATACAACATAGAACGAGTAGCTGCATCTACGAACTCAAGACGCTTTGAAGCGAATGAGAAGCCCTGCTCATAACGGAGGTCGATCTTTGCGGGACCGTCGAAACCACGACGAGTGTTAATCAAGATAACACCGTTCGCACCACGCACACCGTACACAGCAGTTGCAGACGCATCCTTCAAGACGCTGAAAGACTCGATTTCGAGGGGATCAACGTTCTCCAGGGGACGCTCGATACCATCGACCAATACCAATGGGTTGGGGTCTCCGGTAAATGTCGCGATACCACGAATCCAGAACTGTGCATCGTCCTTACCGGGCTCACCTGATGACTGTAAAGCCACAAGACCGGCAACGTTACCTGCCAAAGACTGGCTGAGTGAACGTACGGGAACTCGCAAAGACTGAGGACTTACAGTCGAGATAGCACCTACGACTGACTCCTTCTTCTGCGTACCGTAACCTACGGCAACGACTTCAACCTGCTCGATGTCGGTAGCTGAACTCTTCAAAACGATGTTTGCAGTTTTGCCCGGCATTGCGGGAACCTGCTGCGTCTCGTAGCCGATAAACTCAACAACAAGCGTAACATTCTGGTCAGCCTTAACGGTGAAGCGACCATCGATGTTGGTAACAACAGCCTGTGTGGTACCCTTTACCATCACGACAGCACCAACAACTGGTTCTCCTGCTTCATCGAGCACCAAGCCAGACACTGTGGACGTTTGCGCCCATAGCAGCGAAACCGAACATACGGCCGCTACCAGCAAAAGTGCTTTCTTAAGAAAGCGATTAATAGTTTGGTTCATACCCATAATTTTTTAAGTTTTAAATTAATTGGGAGTTAAATGAAAAATAAAAATGAATAAAATTTGGTGGTTTTTATTTTTTTTCATCGTAAAAGTCGCACTTTATCTATAAATAGTTATTCGTGCAGAATACACGCCGTGTGAAAATGTCTGATTTTTGTGTAGTTTGTACGATTTTATCCTAAAAAGAGCCTTTTGCGTGTCATTTTATGCATAACTGCTATCATAATGACTATAAACTTTACTCTTGGTGTATTATTCTGCTTTTGGAGGAGATTGGATGTGTGGTCGTTTTCTATTCCCACTCCTTTGCCCGTTTTTTCGTGCTCTTGTCGAGAGATATTTGATAATTATTAAAAAATTTTCGTAAATATGGTTTGGTGCTTGCAATTTGAAACCTTTTCGGCTTGAAATGATAATTAAGTATAGGTGGCTGTTCGGCAGATGGTGTTTTGTGTAATCTGTCGGAGTTTAACGGGGCGATGACTCCGTAACCGAGGGGCAGGAAAAGCGATAGTCGGAGCCATATTATTAAAATTTTGAAAATCGATTGCGTGGTTGGGCCCTTTAGTCTTGATGTTTTGTGATGACAGACGAGGCGGCAAGGTTAGGAGCAGAGGAAGAAGAGAGAGATGCAGAGGGTGGAGAAGAGGAAGAGAAGAGGAAGAGGAGAGGGAAGTGAAGTGAAGTGAAGGGAAGGGAAGTGAAGGGAAGTGAAGGGAAGTGAAGGGAAGGGAAGAAGGAAGACGTAGAAGCAAATATCCCGATAGCAATTACAGCTCGTTTCGGCCGTTCGTGCGATACATTAATATTAATTATATACGGACTTATATCGTTTAGGCTTGTAACGTCATTCTGAGCATTTGTTTTTAGACTAATCCGACAAAAGGTCGGTTTTTCCCTGCTCCCGCTCGGCATAATCCAAGCAAGACTTGGCTTCTGCCCTCACTTACTCGCAGTGTTCTCACGGTCGGCAAGCCTCCCTCAGAGTGACGAAAAACAAATGCGTGAGAATCTATTTTTAGCAACTTTTAGCAACAAGCCTAAAATGGATAATTCCGATTATATATATGTCGGGCAGAGCAGTGGTGTAATTCCGTTTTTGCCATTTTAGCTGCTTGATAAATGCTGCATGAGCTTGTGTGCCGGCAAAATGCGACTGCGGCAATCGTGGCTTTATACCTCTGCCAAACGCAACAAGATGGCTGAACGGCTCTATTGAAACATCTCTTTGCCGTATAGAAACAAGAAACCCGTACCATTGCTGATACGGGTTTGTGCTGTGCGACTGCGTTGTCGCACCTATGTCGGTCGGGCTGACCTGTTAGTTCAGGAGATCCACCATTGCGGTACCACCCTCCTTGATGCGATAGGTCTTTGCGGCCTTGCCCTGTGGAGCAACAACGACGGTGAGCTTACCTGCACCTGTGCGTGTTACCTTAATATCGATAGTATTACCGAAGGCACGCATCTGCTTCAGACTCATCTCCGGCCAAGCGGTGGGCATATGGGGAGTGATGGTGAATGAACGCATACCGTCGGGACGGATGCCGAACATACCCTCGGTGATGATACGGCAGTAGAGACCACTCTCGGCAGAGAGGTGACGCTGTGAGCCCTCGGGCCACGCCTCAATAGGATAGGGGACATGGTCGCCCAGCAGGCGGCGGCGTGAGTACTGTGCCAGGAAGTCGGTAGCCTTATCAGCATAGCCTGCGTTGTAGATACCACGCAAAGCGTAGAGTGTAGAACGATCCCAGAATGTTGTGCTACCCGCAGCTGTGAGCAGACCATCCTCGGTCATCAGCTCGGGGCTCATCAAAGCGGCAACAGTGCCCTCCTTGCGGTCCATAATGCCCACAACCAAAGGCATGCAGATCCAAGAACGCAATACGTCGTTGCCATCGTAGTAACGATATGTGTGATACTGTCCCATCTCGGCACCGAAGTGCTTCTCGATGGCTGCACGCAAGGCACGATGACGAGCCAGGTATGTGTCGAGCTCTGCATCCGATACGCCAAGCTCCTCGCCTAACTTCTCGGCCAAAACCAAAGCGTCGTAGTAGAGTGTTGAGGTGCAGAGGTTGGCATCACCATCGGGGAAGCGACCCTCCAACTCGTCGGTGTCAGATGCCACAACGCCGTCAGCGTTGAGCTTGCTGTGGCAGTAGTTCAAACACCACTTAATCAAAGGCCACAACTCCTTGCTGGTCTTCATATCGCCATAAGCCATCGCGAAGCGTGTTGCACCGTGTGCAATCATAGCGGCGTCGCCACGGTCGCCGGCACCATTCCAGATATCGTCACCCTCGGCGATGATTGAGCTGGGGATAGGCTTGCCCTCGTTGTTCATAAAGCGTGCGAAGTGCTTGAACGAGTTGATAGCCGACTTGTTACCCACGTCGTAGCCCAGGAACGGGAAGAATGGGTTTACATACTCCGCCTGGTCGTTAGCCCAGATAGCAGCGTAGTAAGACTCGCCACCCGGTGCGTGCATATAGCCGCCACGAGTGTTGATGATTGACTCCGCAGCACGAATCTTTGCGAAGCGGAACTCGCGGTCGATAACATCGTCGGGAGTATCCAGAATGAGGCACTTGTCGATAGTGCCGTGAATGAAGTCCATACGGGCCTCCAACTCGGCTGCTACATCGACTGTTACGGGGCGGTCACCATCGTAATATGCCTGACAAACCACATCGAAAGTAATCTCACCATTCGGCTCAACATTATAGAAGCCGGGGTTCATGATAGATGTGTGGATGAAGTAAGCACCATCAACACCCTTCTTGGGGTCAGTCTGTGCAGTCTGCTCCAACGAAGGGATAGATATTGCGAGGGGTTTGTCGGTGATGTTACGCAATACATAGCGTTCGCACATCATAGGCATACGGCGTGATGGGAAGATGGTACGCGTCATCTTCAACACAGGTGTCGGAGCAGCCTTGCGGGCCGAGCCTACATTCTTCTTGCCGATGTGCCAGATACTCTCAACGATAAGAGCTCCGTCGAGCTTAACCTTCTCGACCTTCTCGGCCTGCAAAACCAAGCCGTTCACACCCAGCAACGAGGGAATGTCGGTTGCTACGCGATACATAAGGCTGGCGTGTGTGTTGTTGGGGATAGTACGCATCAGGGGGAACACCAGCGAACGTTCGCCGTGGAAAGCACCCTTCTCATCCACGCCCCAACGCATTACGAATGACATCATCTCTCCGGTCATCTCGATATGATCATCGTGAGGGATGTTGTCACCCACCTCCCATACGATAGCGTTGCTGTCGCTATCCAACTGCCAACGCTGTCCATAAACTGTTACGGCTACCAATGTAGCGGCGATAACAAGCAATGATTTTTTCAACATTTTTCTATCTTTTTGATTAATAAATTCTCTGTTCGGCATCTGTCTGCCTTTCTGCCTTCGGCTTGGGCGTAGATTACTGTGCAGCCTCCTCGGTTGCAACCTCCTCTACGACGGGCTCCTCCTCTACAACGACCTGATGCTCACTCTCTGCCGAGTATGCGTCCTTGCGAGAAGCCTCAAAAATCTTCACATCGTCAAACCACGCTGTGCCTATTGTTGCGTTGCCATCCCAGGGAGCACCCAGACCGCAGCAGATCATCGCCTCGCCATTCTCGTCAGCGACGAATGTTACTGCAACCTCCTGCCACTCCTTTGTGTCATACAAACCGTCGGCCGCACTCCAAATCTGATTGTTCAAATCCTTTGATACGAACAATGCGGCACCGCTACCATTGGCTACATTCTTGCACTTTGCCATAGCAGTTGCACGATAGAGCTTGCCGGCCTCCAAACCTGTAACCATATACTTTGCAGAGAGGTATGTGGGGCGTTTGCTGGTGATTTTCACGCAACCAGTAGCCTCCAAACCTGCGTCGGCGGTGTAGATGATATTGCCGGGAGCTTTATTCTTCTTGGTATTCCAGTTGTTCTGGAACTGTGCCAAATCGTTGAAATTCTCCTCAAAAACGGGTTTCTGCAACCACGAACAAGCCGCCAGGGATAGTACTGATACGGCGATTAAAAGTTTTTTCATAGTCAATAGTGTTTTTTTGTTATGTTAAAATTATTGTTGTCAAATAACTCCATTACCATTGGTAATGATGCTTGTGAAGTAAGCATAAAACTCCAAAAAACAAAGATAGTATTTTTTTATGATTTCCTCCTTGCAGAAAAGATAAATTTTACCCAAAAATCAAAATCTCGCCTGTTTGCACCCCTCTGTTAGGAGTGATATGCCTCTGCTATAATACGTTTTTCATTATCGGTTTATTGCCCCGAAGATTTTTTTGCCGCGAGAAATAAAAACCACCTTCGGCCGCTGTTTTTTCGCAGAAAATTCTTATCTTCGCAATTAGAACGTTCGGCGTAGTCCGCTTTTTGCTTTTGATGAGGGTCGTCAGTGCGATGTGACACACCCTTTGTGGGCGATGTCAGAGATAGGCGAGAGGTGGCGTGGCAAACGAAAAACTATTGTAATATGACTGTTAAGGAGATAATATTTTTCTTTACCGACACGATTTTCCGTAAGAAGCCCGACGAGTACAAAAATCCCGTTGTGCGATGGGCGGCACGCCAGTACAAACTGCTCTTCTATACGGTGCAGGGCCTCTCGCAGCACGGCACAATGGTACAGAGTGCGGCGATGACCTTCTATACGCTTATCTCTATCGTGCCTATCGTTGCTCTGGTCTTTGCCGTGGTGAAGGGCTTTGGCCTGCTGGACGGCTTGGTGGAGAACCTCTACGGCATCTTCCCGCAGATGCCCGAGGTGGTCGATTATGTTGTGGAGTTTGCCCAAAAGACGCTTGCCCGTACGCAGAGTGGCTGGGTGGCGGCCATCTCGCTTGTGACACTCTTCTGGTCGGTTATACGCGTCTTTGGCTCGGTGGAGGATGCCTTCAACAATATCTGGGAGGTGAAATCTACGCGTAGCATCGCCCGCAAATATACCGACTACATAGCCGTTGTCATCATAGCTCCGCTGTTGTGGATTGTAGCCTCGTCGGCGGGTACCTATGTGAACGAGATTTTCGGCATTGATGTATTGGTAGGGTGGGTGCAGGTGGCATCAAAGGCCTTCTCGCTGGTTATCACTTGGTTGATGTTTACCTTCATCTATGTCCTGCTGCCCAATACGAAGGTGCGTTTCGGCTCGGCACTTATCTCGGCGATTATTGCCGGCACGATATTCCTCCTCTTCCAGTGGGGATATGTGTTCTTGCAGAAGTGGATGACCTCATACAACGCCATCTATGGTAGCTTTGCGGCTCTGCCCTTGTTCCTTATATGGATGCAGACCTCGTGGCAGATACTGCTTCTGGGCGGAGAATTGTCGTTTGCCTTTCAGAATATACAACGCTTCGACGAGGAACGCGAGTCGCTGCTGGCGAGCTACGATTGTCGCCGTAAGCTTATGGTTGCCGTTATGGTTATCGTCGGCAAGGCCTTCCGCGACGGCAGGGGAGCTGTCCCCGTCGTTGAGATTAGGGAAAGACTTGCTCTGCCGACCCGTATTTTGAGCAATATCCTCTTCACGCTTGTTTCGGCGGGTATGCTCAACGAGATTCATCGCGAGGACAGCGAGTACGATGTGAGCTATGCTCCGGCACGCGATATCTCCACACTGCGTCTGTATGATGTGCTGGAAGCGGTTGATAATAAGGGTTTTGGCCGCGATAATATAGAGTTGAAGGGCGACGACCTCGACAAGAGTTCGGCCGTTGTGGAACGACTGAAAGACGTTACGCGTTCCAGCTCGGAAAATATTCTCCTTTTAGAGTTGATGAATGATGACAAATAATATGGAAAACATAAGCAGAGTTGTTGTCGTGGGCAGCGGAAATGTTGCCGAGGCCGTGGCGTTGGCCGTGGCCGACTGCTGGGGTGTTGAGTTGTGTCAGGTCGTGGCCCGCAATGAGGAACGTGCCGCCCAGATTGCCGCAATGGCGGGCTGCGAGTGGTGCTCCGACTTCGCGGAGGCTGCCGATGCCGACCTCTACATCATAGCCGTCAGTGACCGTGCCGTTGAGGATGTGGCCGAGAGGCTCTGTCGCCGCGAGGGCTCTATCGTCGTGCATACGGCGGGCAGCGTATCGGTTGAGTCTCTGGGCGATGAGGCGTGTGGCGTGTTGTATCCGTTCCAGACCTTCACCGCCGGTCGCAGGGTCGATTTTACCGAGGTGCCACTCTTTGTTGAGGGCAGTGACGAGGCTACTGCGGCTCTTATCGAGGAGTTTGCCAATCTGTTGAGTAGCCGCGTCTATCGTGCCGACTCTGCACGCCGCCGCGAGATTCATCTGGCGGGTGTCTTTGCCTGCAACTTCGTCAATGCACTCTACTCTATGGCTGCCGACCGCCTGGCCGAGAGTGAAGACTTGCCTTTCGATGTGTTGCGTCCGCTTATCGTTGAGACTGCGGCAAAGGCTGTCGATGCCGAGCATCCCCGACAGGTGCAGACGGGCCCTGCTGTCAGAGGCGATAAGGCTGTTGCTGAACGACATCAGAGTATGCTTGACGGCTCGGTGCAGCGAGAACTCTATGCTTTGCTGGACAGATATATTTTTGAAACCTTTCATACATAAAAAAGCTATTGCAAATAAAAAACAACCACAAATAAAACTTAAATTATGAAAAACCTATTTTATGCCATTATCTTGCCATTGCTCTTTATGGCTTATAGTGCCTCGGCACAAGAACAGAAAACCGAAAAAATGGGATATGGTGCCGGGTGGAGATATGCCTTCTCAAAGGAGGGCCGAAAAGAGTGGAAGCCGGAATTTACGCTTAGATATATGTCGGGTTTTACAACCTCGGCCCCAATTATCACGGGCGGTGTCCGAATAGATGAAAAACGTACTTTCTCTTTGCTGTTAGGTCGTGGTGATACCTACATAGACCACGCACCCGGTGATATATATACAATAATGACGGGCGTTGCTTTTCGCCGATATTTTCATCTTGGCAAGCGAAAGATATTTGCTATATATAGCGACTTATATATAGGTGCAGGATGGGTGGATAAGGTTACCGGCAAATATTATAAAAACACTGCCACAGACGAGGAAATGGAACTTATTGAGGAGTCAGCCGGAGATGTGATTCTGATAGGAGGCTGGCAGCCGGGTGTCAGAGTGAGATGTTATAAAAATCTACACTTGTTTTTAGGCCCGACCATTGCTTCTGATTGCTTCGGTTTTCACGTCGGTGTAGGATTTTAAGTTGAGTATTATAGTATATTGTAAGTATTTAACAAAACGATATATGGGAAATTTTAAGGAAGATATAGCCCTTACGAAGGCCTTTATCTTTGATGTGGATGGCGTGATGACCGACGGAGGCATTATGCCCATTGAGGGAGGAACCGACTTTATCCGAAAATATAACGCCAAGGATGGTTACGCCATAGCCTATGCTCTGCGTCGCGGCTATAAGGTGTGCGTCATCTCGGGCGGACACGGCACGCTGCTGCGTTCACGCCTGGAGAGGCTGGGCGTAACGAAGATGTACCTCAATTGTATGGATAAGATTGCCGCTATGGATGAGTTTTTTGCCGAATTTGGCGTGGACCCCGCAACGACAATCTATATGGGCGACGACATACCCGACTTGGAGTGTATGGAGAGGGTAGGCATACCCGTATGTCCTGCCGATGCCTGCCCGGAGGTTATCGAGGCGTCGCGTTATGTGTCGGAGTTTGGCGGCGGCAAGGGTGCTGTCAGGGACATCGTGGAGCAGACCTTGCGGGCACAGGATGAGTGGGCGAAGGATCGCCGCGGAGTGCTTGGTATTGCATCGAAATAAAACGAAGATATTATGACAGAGGAGAATCGCCTACGCCGAGAGAGGGTGTTTGAGTTCTTTGCGACTCACGGCATAGAGTACGAGGTGTATGACCACCCCGAGGCCCCGACCATCGAGATAGCCCGCGAGTATTGGCATCAGGATGGCTCGAAGCACTGTAAGAACCTCTTTTTCCGCAACCATAAGGGCAACCGCCACTATCTGGTTGTCTTTGACTGCGAGCAGTCGCTGGCCATCCACGATTTGGAGCATCGCCTGCATCAGGGCAAGCTCTCGTTTGCCTCGGAGCAGCGTATGGAACGCTATCTGGGACTGCGTCCCGGCTCGGTGTCGCCCTTCGGTCTGGTGAACGATGCCGAGCATCACGTTCATCTCTTTCTGGATGCCAACCTCAGGAACTATCCCTCGTTGTCGTTCCATCCCAACGACAATACCGCTACGGTGGTCATCTCGCAGGAGATGTTCCATCGCTACTTGGAGGCCGTAGGCAACAGTTATGAGTATATCGAGCTATATTAATATTTAGTATATCAGTGATTAGTATTTCAACGGTTAGTATATCCACGAAACAGAAGATACAAAACCAATAAAACTTACAGGTATGAAAAGAGGAACCATTTTATTCGTATTGTTGGGTGCGGTACTCGTAGCGGGTACTCTCTATACCCTTATGAATCGTCCGCCGGCCGAAGATTTGAGCCGTCAGGAGAGAGTGTTGCATATTTTGGACAAGGGCGGATGCCTCGCCTGCCACTCGGCAGAGCCGGAACTGCCTTTCTACTTCAAGATGCCTGTTGCCGACAAGATTATGCAGCAGGATATCGATTCGGGTTATCGTGCTTTCAATATCGAGCCGCTTATGGAGGCTCTGGCTGCGGGCGAGAACCCCTCGATGGTCGATGTGGCGAAGGTTGAGCAGGTAGCCATCGAGAAGCGTATGCCTATGGCGAAGTATTATCTGGTGCATTGGGGTAGCCAGATGACCTCGGCCAAGAGTGATATCATCGTCGGCTGGGCTCGTGAGCTGCGTGCTGCATACTATGCCGATGATGCTGCCGAGATGCGTGCCGGAGAGCCTGTGCGTCCCATTCCGCAAAGCGTTGAGACCGATGCTGCCAAGGTGGAGCTGGGCCGTAAGCTCTATCACGATACCCGTCTGTCGGTCGATAATACCGTATCGTGTGCATCGTGTCACGACCTCTCGACTGCGGGTGTCGATAACAAGCAGTACTCGGAGGGCGTAGCCGGACAGATGGGCGGTGTGAATGCTCCTACGGTATATAACGCACTCTATAACTTCGTTCAGTTCTGGGATGGTCGTGCTGCTACACTTGCCGACCAGGCCGCAGGGCCTCCTCTCAACCCCGTTGAGATGGCAAGCACATCGTTTGACGAGATTATTGCGAAGCTGGCAAAGGATAAGTGGTATGTCGAGGCCTTCAACTCAATCTATGCTGACGGCATCACGCAGGCCAACATCACCAATGCTATCGAGGAGTTTGAACGCACGCTTATCACTCCTAACTCACGCTTCGACAAGTGGTTGCGTGGTGACGATGCGGCACTTACAGCTGACGAGATTGAGGGCTACGAACTCTTCAAGGAGTATAACTGTGCAACGTGCCACGTCGGCGTCAATCTTGGTGGCGAGTCATACGAGCTTATGGGCTTGCGTAAGCACTATTTCGCCGATAGAGGTCTGGCTCTGACCGAGGAGGATAATGGCCGTTACAAGCAGACACAGCAGGAACGCGACCGTCATCGCTTCAAGGTGCCGGGTCTGCGTAATGTGGAGCTTACATGGCCTTATTACCACGATGGTACGCGTCAGACATTGGAGGAGGCTGTACGGGATATGGCTGTCTATCAGTCGGGCGTAGAGCTTACCGACGAGGAGTGTGCCAAGGTTGTTGCCTTCTTAAAGACGCTTACGGGCGAGTTTGAGGGTAAGCCACTCACCAATGCCAATATGCAGTAGGGTGGAGGTGGTGGAATATTCACCACAAACATAAAAAGGATAAGGGTAGTAAAAATTTTTACTACCCTTATTCTTTATCTATAACACACGGCACGGGGTATCTCCGCTGTTGAGTGTGAGTGTGAAGTGGAGTGTCGAGAGCTGGCTCGTCGGGTCAAATGGAGCAAATACCACCTCGGAAGCGTAGCTCGTTGTAGCCCAATTGCGAAGTTGCGAGTTTGAGAAAGAGTGACGAGAGTAGTTGCGGAATGAGACGAAGAGAACTCTGCCCTCGTCGTATGCCGCTTGCAGGTGTGCGGGTATCTTGCGGTATAAGGCACGCCCCAAAGTAACCACCACCGAGCAACCCTCGGCGAGCAGAATATCCAAAACTATGCGTTCTATGGGCGAGTGAAAACCGCTGATTACAATCTTGTCGGTGTGGGCAATCTCGCGAGCCCAGTTGCGTGCGAGGTCGATGGCTTCGGGCGGTGAAGTTCGTGATGCAAAGAATGCTACTAACTCTCTGTCGAGCAAATCTTTATTTCCAGATAAGTCCATAAAAAAACGCAGGCGTTGCATTAACTTATCCTATACCGAGGCCTTGGCTGCCCACTACAAGAATAAGCAACACAAACACCCACGCAGGAAATATATCGCACATACCTTACCAAGAAGGTAGTAGGGATATACAACCTAACGGGACATTTTGTTGCCATTCTCCTTGTAGTTCTAAACCGCCAAGTTTCAGTATAGAAGAATTGTCAAAAAATATCCTATCAAATATGTATGGCTCAACGGCATAAGCCGTAGGCCACAACAAAGATAAAGAAAAATATTAAAAAGCCGAAATGTGGAGTAAAAAAGAGCGGAGATATTAAATGCCAATGGCAATATTTACAAAAAAAGGCTGTCCGATGGAACAGCCTTTTTGTTTTCTCTCTTCAAACTATCGCATGTGCGGTGGGCCCATACGACGCATAGCACCCTGACGCATACCTCCACCTGCCTGTGGCACATAGTCGGTAATCTCCTTTGAACCCTTTTTGCCAAAGACACGCAGGTTATAGTTGAACTTCACCGAGAAGTAGCGACCGATGACGCTGTTCCATGAGTTCTGCGTATAACCCGAGCCTACGGTGCGGGCAAATGAGGTGTTCTGGTTGAAGATGTCGTTCACGCCAATCATCAACTCGCCCAGCTTGTTCTTGAAGAGCTTCTTGCCCAAGTAGGCGTGGCAAAGTGTGTACTGGTCGTTGTAGTCGTTTGTAAAACCTATGTTCTGAATGTAGCTGGCACTTGCTGTGAAGGTGAAGCCCTTCCAGAAGATAACTTTCAGGTTACCCGATGCCGAGTGGTAGAAGTAGTTGTTCTTGCCACGACCCAGCGAGTTATCCGCCTGATTGTATGTTCCGTCCCACGAGAGTGTGAAGTCGATATTCTCCGAGATGTTGCTACCCAATGTGAGGTGTGCATCATAACCCATATTCGATGTGAGGTTACGCTTACCATTCACCAGCGAAGGCGTACGCGAGTAGTTCACGCCGGCCATAACATTGAAGTTACACTTCATAAAGTTCAGCGGCAGACCATAGCTCAAATGTGTGCGGATGCTCATATATCCATCCACATTGTCGTATGTAGAGTACTGCGTAGGCGTATAGTTCAGACCCTCGTCCTTCAACTGCTCGTTGATGAGTGTCGGGTCGGTGTAGATGCTTGATGAGATGTAGTCCTGCGTAGCGTTGAACGAGAACATCCACATAAAAGTACGACCCTTCTCCAGATTGGTGTTGTTGTAGTGGAAGTTCACCATATGCGAGTATGCGGGATTCAGATTCTCGTTACCGCGTGACACGTTTCGTGCATTCGATATGTTGAGGATGTTCTGCAACTGCGTGATGCGTGGGTTGTTGGTGTTCGACATCACAAACAGACGTATTGAGTTCTGCTGGTTGATGTTGAAGTTACCCATCAGGAAGTATGTGAAGTCGTTGTACGAACGCTTGATACGCTGACTCTGGGCACTCTGGATGTCGCCGTTGAGAGTCGAGTACTGATAGTTTACATTCGCAACCAGCGTGTTACGTTCCTTTGAGTAACGGAAGCCCGGGCCTACGCTGTGTGTCAGGTAGTCGCTGGTCTGGAAGTTCGAGAGGCGTGGGTCCATCTCGCCATACATATAGTTGCCATCCTCGCCGTAGTTCCAGGTCTCGCGGTCGCTGTCCTGTCCCGAGTAGTTTACCGAGTAGCGGGCTGTAATCTGCGACACCTTTGACAGCGGCTCTGCGTAGGTTATGCTACCTCCTGCACCTATATACTTCGAGTCAGATATTGTCGAGAGGTAACGCATCGTAGGCAATGCACCGACGATATTACCCTCGGCGTCACTCTCGGTCGTTGTCTTCTCCACCGAGTGCGAATGCGAGTCGTTATCCGAGTTATTTACATTGATGCGGCCGTCGATGGTGAGCAAACGACCCGGCTTGCCTAACTTGACGCGATATTGCAGGAACTCCGATACGCGGTAGCCGTTACCCTTGCCCTTTGAGAAGTTGTCTATAAGGTCGTAGATGTCGCTGCCCTCGGCACCAATCTGCGTTCCTGTGGATTCGCTGAATGGAGTGTAGCCCTGCAAGCTGACATTCGTACGCGACATAATTGACTGATTCTCACTGATACGCCAGTCAAAACGCAGGTTCAGACGGTGGTTGTAGTTCTTGTTGTCAGAGTAGCCTCTCTCCTCCAATGTACCCTGCTCGGCCATTGGGGCCTCATACCAGCGGATAAGCTCCGAGAGGTTGCGTGTGCGTGAGTGGTTGTAGAAGTAGCTCGCCTGCAACTTGACCTTCTCCTTCTCGCCCCACGAGTTAGAGTAGTTAAGACCTATCGAGCCCACATTTGCTACGCCACTCTGCGGACGTACCATATACTGACCTACACCTCGGCCCATACCGCCACCATGGCCTCCGCCACCTGTGACGCCCATGATATCCTCAAACGAGAAGTTCTGCTGGTTGATGTTGTTCAGCAGACCGATTACCGAAATGCGGCTCGAACCTGTAAAGTAGTTCACATTACCGCCCACGATATACTTGTGGGCACTTGTGATGTCGTCGGTGTCGGGCTGGTAGCCATAGCCTGCCGAGAGCTTACCGAACACTCCCTGACGCATGTGTACGTGTGTGACGATGTTCAGAGCCTTGTAACCCTCGCCATCATCCATACCCGAGAACTCGGCGTTGTCACTCAGCTTGTTGAATACCTCGACACTCTTCACCGACTGTGCGGGCAACGAGTTCAAAGCCGTCGATACATCCTCGCCGAAGAACTCCTTGCCATCGACAAATACCTTCTTTACCGTTTCGCCCTGTGCCTCCACCGAGCCATTCTTTACGGTGATACCGGGCATCTTCTTCAAAAGACCCTCCACGTCGGCATCGTTAGCCACCTTGAAGGCTGATGCGTTGTAACTTACCGTGTCACCCTTCGTTGAGGCACGGATAGCTTCAACCTCCATCACTACGGTCTCAATCTTGGTAGCCTCCTCGCTTATCTCGATGACGATTTTCTCGCGATTCTCGGCCGTGATGTTGATGGTCTCCTGCTTGGTCTGGTAGCCGATGAACGACACATTGAACAGATACTCGCCGTAGCGTGTCGATGGGATAGCCGTCTTACCGCCAAAAGCCGATATGTATTGCTTTGCCTTGTCGGGCTTGTCTGCGGGAGCAATCTCCACAATAGCACCTGCGACACCCTCCTTGGTCTGGGCATCCACAATGGTTACATTCACCTTGCCACTCTGGGCGAAGGCAGCCACGCTGCAAAGCAGGACAATCAGTGTTAAAACAATCTTTTTCATATTTGATTTTTGTTTGCTGTCTAATAAAAAATATACCAATTCAACCTAATCGGCCACAAAGATATACATTTATTCTTTGAAACAACCTTTTGCGGGGTGAAACGACAAAAACGGGGTGTCAAGCGACTTGACACCCCTACGAAAAACAACCTAATCTCCATTACTGCCCTGAATGGATAAGTGAGGTTCCTTGAAAGATAGGACTGAAACGAAACCCCACCTGACTACAAAGATATAAATAAATCCGAATATTACTATATCTGTGGCGGTCAAATGTCTAAATTTGGCGGTGAAACGACTAAATATTATGATTGAACAGCCGTCAGCCACTGCTTGAATTCGGCAACACGAGCCTTGCTGATGATGATTTTTTCGGGAATCTCCACCACGAGGTTAAGCGACAGACGCGAGCCAAACCATATAGCAATATCCTTCACGGCTTTGCGTGAGATGATAAACTGGCGGTTGGCACGGAAGAAACCATCCTCCGGCAGTTGGCTCTGCAACATCTCCAGCGTGCGGTCGATAAGATATTTCTCGCCTCGGAATGTGGTAGCTGTAACCTTTTCGTTTGAGGTGTAGAAGTATGCCACATCGTCTATATTCAGCGGAATTATGCGGTCCTTGAAGTGTACCAGAAAGACCTTCGCCCTCTCCTGCTTATCCTGCTTGTCGGCCTTGTTGTCGGCTATCATCGTGTTTATGCGTTCCGTGTATGAGGTGTTTTCACTCTGTGTCAGACGCGACAGCTTGGCTATGGCTTGCTTCAGCTCCTCCTCCTTGATAGGTTTCAGGAGGTAGTCGATGCTATTGACCTTGAAAGCCCGCAGGGCATACTCGTCGTAGGCGGTAGTAAATATAATAGGTATATCGACCTCCACCTTGTCAAATATGCGGAATGACTCGCCATCGGCCAGATGTATATCCATAAAAATAAGGTCGGGACGTTCCTGCTGGCCGTCTTTCAGATAATCGACACTCTCCTCGATGCTCTCCAAAGTGGCCAGAACCTTAAAGTCGGGGGCTATCTTGCGGAGTATGGCTGTGAGGTTTACGGCTGCTGCCGTCTCGTCCTCGATGATGAGAATCTTCTTTATCATAGCTGCGGCTTTTGTAGTGGCAGACGCACGATAAACTCCTCGTCGGTCTCCCTGATTTCAATATCTTTTCCTGTTATGAGCTGCCAGCGGCTACGCAGGTTTTGCAATCCTATGCCCGTCGATGGCTCCGGCTCAAGCTTTGGAGCCTTGCGGTTTGACACAACAAGCCTGTCACCCTCGGTGCGGATGACTATGTGGAACGGCTGCTTGCGGGTTATAGTGTTGTGCTTCACGGCATTGCCTATTAGTGGCTGCAAGGTCAGCGAGGGCAGGGTATAGTCGCTGTACGCCGCATCTATCTCAATGTCGAAGAATAGTTTGTCGGCATAGCGTACCTTGAACAGTTCGCTGTATGCTCGTGCAAACTCAATCTCCTCGGCCAGTGTCGATGTGGTGTTCTGCCCATTCTGAATGATGTAGCGGAAGGTGTATGACAACTGGTCGATATAGTCCAGTGCCTTGTCGTTCTCCTTGTCGCGTATGAGCATCGCAAGCGAGTTCAGCGAGTTGAAGAAGAAGTGCGGGTTAATCTGTCCCACCAGCATATTGTAGCGTGCTTGCAGGTTTTCACTACGCAGATGCTCATTTTCGAGCATTATCTGCTGACGCTGCGACAGAAGTCCGTATATGCGGCCATAGAGAACAGCCACCACCAGCACCACCGTACACTTCAAAATCACCATCCAGTCTATCGAGGGCCCGTCGTGCTGGAATATCATCATCACCTTTCCGGTCTGCCAGTTGATGAAGGGAGCCAGAAAGTAGCAGGCGAAGGTGAGTATAATCACCACCGTACAGCGTTGCAGATAGTTTCGTGTTGAAAAGTTCTGCTTGTCAAGACGCGATGTCATAACCATCAGCAGCAGATACGACAGCAGGAAGTAGTAGAGCAGCTGCACAGCCATATCCTCGCCTCGCGACGGGCGGTCGTAGATTATGGGTGCAGGCTCCTGTCCGTTTTGTAACAATATCTCGTCTATCGAACGGTTTCCCTTGCCACGCGGAGGAAATGCCGTACAACGCAGGCGGTCGCCATCTTGCAGGTTGTACCAGCGAGCCTTGCGGTTGCTGACAAAAATCTTGTACTGCACCACCGAGTCGGGATGCTCCGCAGAGAGTGATTTTTGGCAAATCACATAGCCGTAGCCATCCTCCGAGAGTTGCAGCACGCCCTCATGTTCGGGCTTCTGCATACGCTGCTCCTGACGATGGACATTGCTCTCTCGTTTCTCCACCATCAGCGACAGCAGATACGAGAAATTGACAATCAGCGTCAGCACAATCGCTATGAGCAGATTGACGACAGCCGTTGAACGCAGGTTTCTAATCTTCATCTATTCGCCTTTTTGCAGTTTCCCTATCTTTCTTCGGACGATGGTTGTTTTTTTTCTGTGGGCAGGACAAATGATACTACTCCTCCTTGTACCACGAAGCGTAGAGCTGGTAGTCGCGTGCCGTACGCTTTACGATTGTCTCACGCTGCTCGGCGGTAATCTCCTTGACCTTCTTGGCCGGCACGCCGGCATATACCGAGTTGGGCTCCAGCTGTGCTCCCGACAGTACGAGAGCATTGGCTGCGATGATGCAACCCTCGGGTACTACCGCATTATCCAAAATAGTTGCACCCATACCAATCAGCACGCTGTCGCCGATTGTAGCACCGTGAATCGTGGCGTTGTGACCCACCGACACATCGTTGCCGATATGTGTCTGCGAGGGCTTGGGCGACTTGTCGTAGAGGGTGTGGATAACCGCACCATCCTGAATGTTTGTGCGGTCGCCGATAGTGATTTTGTTCACATCGCCACGCAACACCGCCCCAAACCAGATTGAGCAATCCTTGCCGATTGTCGTGTTGCCAATAATAACGGCAGTCTCTGCCAAAAATGTATTTTCGCCAATAATAGGCGTATGTCCACGGACCTCTTTAATTATAGCCATATATTTTTAGAAAGTTAATTTTGAATTTTGAATTATGAATTATGAATTTCCTCCTGCTTCGCATTTCGCCACAATGCATCCAGCTCCTCGGCTGTCATCTCGGTAAAGAGTCGGCCGTCGGCCTCTGCCTCCATATGGGTAAAGCGGCGGATAAACTTCTTGTTGCACTGCTCCAATGCCATCTCGGGGTCGATACCGTAGAGTCGGCACATATTCACCAGAGCAAAGAACAAATCGCCAATCTCCGAGGCCATAGCCTCCTTATCCTTGCGGGCAATCTCCACCTCAACCTCTGCGACCTCCTCTTTGACCTTCGCCCAGACATCCTCCTTTTGCTCCCAGTCGAAGCCCGAGTTTGCCGCCTTCTCGCTTATGCGGTAGGCCTTCACCATAGCCGGCAGAGAACGGGGCACGCCGCCCAGAATACCACCGCCCTGACGCTTCTTCTTGCGGATTTTCAATGCCTCCCAGTTCTTCGTCACCTCCTCGGGTGTGTCGGCGTGTATGTCGCTGTAAACGTGCGGGTGGCGATAGATAAGCTTGTCGCACTCCTTGTCGGCCACCTGTCCAAAGTCGAAACGCCCCTGCTCCTCGCCCAATTTTGAGTAGAACATAACGTGCAGAAGCAGGTCGCCCAACTCCTCCTCGATACCCTCCATATTGCCGTCGGCAATGGCATCTACCAGCTCGTAGGTCTCCTCTATGGTGTTGTTACGCAGTGACTCAAAGGTCTGCTCCTTGTCCCAGGGGCACTTCTCACGCAGGGTATCCATCACCTCCAGCAATCGTGCTGCACCCTCCAATCTCTTGTCTTGCATCTTTTTAGTTGGTTTTATATCTGCACAAAGTTAGGTTTTTCCTGCGAAAATGCTATCTTTGTAAGGATTAAAAACACAAAAAAATGAAAAAAACGATTAAAATAGTGCTCTTTATGCTCTCGCTGCTGCTGTGTGATGTCGCTATGTCGCAGGTCGAGGGCGTGCTGCCCACTCCTCGCAAAGCCGAGAAGAGAAGCGGAGCATTTTCCATACTAACAACAACTCAGATTACACACTATTCCCAACTCCGCTCCTCGGCTCTATATTTGTCGGAATACCTTCCGCTGTTAGTCTGCAACTATAACGCCGATGTGAGTGGCAATATTGTATTGCGAGTGGATGAAAAACTCGCCGATGAGGGATATGTTTTGGACATTTCCGCCGATGGCATCACCATAGACGGCGGCTCGGCGGCGGGTGTGCATAACGGCATCGAGACGCTGTTGCAGTTGCTTCCGCCGCAGGTCTATTCGCTTCGTCTGGCTACACCCGTTGAGGTGCCGTGTTGTCGCATTGAGGACTCGCCACGCTATGCCTATCGCGGTTTTATGCTCGATGTGGCTCGTACATGGATGAGTGCCGACGAGGTGAAGCGGTTTATCGCCCGCCTTGCACACCATAAAATCAACCGCCTGCACCTCCACCTCTCGGACGACGAGGCGTGGCGTATAGATATCCTCTCACACCCCGACCTTGCACGCAGGGGTGGTTATCGCGGTGGAGGCTCTGTTGTGGCGGCTCGCTACGGCCACAGCGACCAACGCTATGGCGGCTACTACACGCAGGAGGAGATGCGTGATATCGTCGCCTTTGCAGCTCGCCGCAACATAGAGATAATCCCCGAGATAGACCTCCCCGGCCATAGCCACACTCTGTCGCGTGTTATGCCCGAGGTGCTGTGCCGCTATGAGCCCGACACGAGAGCCTCTCTGGGCTACGATACGCGTGATGCTCTGTGTGTAGCGAAGGAGGATAACTATCGCCTGCTGGATGATATCTTCCGCGAGCTGGCAGACATCTTTCCCTCGCCATATATCCATATCGGCGGCGATGAGGTTATCGCCTCGCAATGGCGTCGTTGTCCTGATTGTCAGGCTCTTATGCGACAGTTGGGCAAGAGTGATGAGAGTGAGTTACAGGAGTATTTCACACAACGCCTGACCGCTATTCTTGCCAAATATGGCAAGCGTACGGCGGTGTGGAACGAGGCTTCGGAGGGCAGCACCTTGCCGAAGGATGCACTGGTCTATGGCTGGGAGAGTGTCAAGGCGTGCCAGAAGGCTGCGGCAAAGGGTTTTCAGACTATCGTGATGCCGGGGCAGTGGTTCTACTTCGATATGAAGCAGACACCGCGTGAGGCGGGGCACGACTGGGCGGCTATCTTCGATGTGCGTAAGACGCTGTCATTCAGCCTTGCCGAGCAGGGCTTTACGGCCGAGCAGATGCAGAATGTAGTGGGTTTTGAGGCTACATTTTTCAGCGAGATATACCTCTCGCAGCGTGAAAAGGATTTCGACTATATCTACTATATGACCTATCCGCGTATGTGTGCGTTGAGTGAGGTTGCGTGGTCGGGCGGTGGCCGCTGGGAGGCCTTCTATCCTCGTCTGCGTGATTATCACTATGACCGTATGGCGGCTATGGGCATCAATTTCAGATTATTCCCGCCCGAGGTAAAGTACGAGTCGGGACTGCTCACTGCCTCTTCTGCCGATGGTGCCGACATCTACTACACTGTCGCCGATTCCGATGAGTTTGTCCGCTACACTTCGCCCATTGCCACCTCTACCCCCGAACACTATCGTTTCAAGGCTTGCCGAGGTGCGGCATTCAGCCCCGAGGCGGGTGTTGAGGCGGCCTTCAAACATATCTTCCCGAAGGTTGCGATTACCTCGTCTATTGCCGAGAGTGAACGCTATCCATATAGCGGAGCCGAGAGCTATGGCCGTATATCACGCACCTTGCGAGCAGCCGATGTGGGCGATTGGGTGCTTTACACCTTCGCCGAGCCGGTCAGATGTCGCCGTATGGAGGTTGCTACGGGCAATAAGCAGCTGCCGCGTTATATCTTCAATGAGGGATATGTCGAGGTGAGCTACGACGGTGTGCAGTTCGAGAGGGTGTGCGACCTGACGGATGGTCGCGGAACAGTGGAGTCGCCCCGTGCGGCTGTCAGGGCGGTGCGTGTGGTCTGCACCGAGAAGGGCAACGGTGCGAGATTTGTTACCGTTCAGGCTCCCATCGTCTGGCCCGAATGGTAGCGGTATTACTGAATATGTAGCGGTGTTGCCGAATACAGAGAAAAGAAAAGCCCGCCTGAATATCAGACGGGCCTCTTTTTGTGATGATATAACTACTCCCACTCAATAGTTGCCGATGGTTTGGGTGACATATCGTAGCAAACGCGATTTACGTTTGGCACCTCGGCCAGAATACGCTTGGTAATCTTATCCAAAATAGCCCAGTCGATATGCTCGATTGTGGCGGTCATAGCGTCAATGGTATTGACGGCACGGATGATTACGGGCCAGTCGTATGAACGGGCATTGTTTCTCACGCCCACCGACTTAAAGTCGGGAACGACTGTGAAGTACTGCCATACGGTCTTGTCCAGACCTGCTGCCTTGAACTCCTCACGCAGGATAGCATCCGACTCACGCACAGCCTCCAATCTGTCGCGTGTGATAGCACCCAGACAACGCACACCCAAGCCCGGGCCGGGGAACGGCTGACGATAGACCATATCGTAGGGCAAGCCCAGCTCCACGCCGCAGGCACGCACCTCATCCTTGAAGAGCTGCTTCAAAGGCTCAACCAGCTCAAACTGCAAATCCTCTGGCAGGCCGCCTACGTTGTGGTGCGACTTCACCATCTTGGCGGTCTTTGTACCACTCTCAACGATGTCGGGATAGATTGTACCCTGACCCAGGAAGTCGATGCCGTCGAGTTTGCGGGCCTCCTCCTCGAATACGCGGATAAACTCGCCACCGATAATCTTACGCTTCTGCTCGGGGTCCTCTACCCCCTCCAATTTGGTGAGGAAACGTTCCGTAGCATCTACATATACAAGGTTTGCACAGAGCTGCTTGCCGAAAATCTCAATCACAGCCTCCGACTCGCCCTTACGCATAAGACCGTGATTGACGTGTACGCAGACAAGGTTGTCGCCGATGGCCTTCAACAAGAGTGCTGCCACAACCGATGAATCGACACCACCCGACAGAGCCAGCAACACCTTTCTGTCGCCCACCTGCTGGCGGATAAGCTCCACCTGGTCGGCAACAAAGTTTTTCATATTCCAGTTGGCCTCGGCCTTGCACTCGTCAAATACAAACGACTTAACGGCAGCCTTGATAGCCTCCTCGTCGTCGGTGAACTGTGCCAACTTAACCTCGCACTTAGCCTTGGCGTGGCCGGCAGCCATAATGGGAAGGCCTGCGTTGTAAATCTCGGCTCTTACATCAATCTCCTCGCCGTCGATTACGTTGTTGGGGCCGCCATTGATAATCACACCCTTCACACCCGGCAGAGCCTTCAACTCCTCGGCTGTGATGTCGTGGGGGTAAATCTCCGAATATACACCCAACGCACGAATTGCTCGGGCAACAACGGTATTCTCGTGGCTACCCAAGTCCAAAATAACAATCATATCCTGCTTCATTGTTTTATATATTTATTTTTTGAATTTTGAATTAAAAAACGGCTCGCACACCGAAGCGTACCGAGCCGTTAAGCGTTATTCACCTCGCGTGTAGTTAGGCGTCTCACGGGTGATTGTAATGTCGTGCGGGTGATTCTCGACAACGCCATTCGAGGTTATGCGTACGAATTTCGCCTTCTGCAACTCGCCGATATTTTGAGCACCGCAGTAACCCATACCGGCTCGTATGCCACCCACCAGCTGATAGACAGTCTCGTTGAGTGAGCCCTTGAACGGCACGCGACCCACGATACCCTCCGGCACGAGTTTCATTGCATCCTTCTGCTCGCCCTGGAAGTAACGGTCCGAAGAACCGGCCTTCATAGCGTCGATAGAGCCCATACCGCGATAGGTCTTGAACTTACGGCCATTATATATTATTGTCTCGCCCGGAGACTCTTCCGTACCGGCAAACATTGAGCCAACCATCACGCAGTCGCCACCCGCAGCCAGAGCCTTCACGCAGTCGCCCGAGTAACGCAGACCACCATCGGCGATGACGGGTATGCCGCTACCCTTTATGGCGTGTGATGCATCGTAGATAGCTGTGAGCTGTGGCACGCCTACGCCCGCAATGATACGCGTAGTACATATTGAGCCGGGGCCGATACCCACCTTCACGCCATCAGCACCTGCCTCGACCAGCATCTTGGCAGCCTCTGCCGTTGCGATGTTTCCTACCACAACATCCAGCTCGGGGAAGTGACTCTTTATCTTGCGGAGCATATCCACCACATTTTTCGAGTGTCCGTGAGCCGAATCCAGCACCACAGCATCGACACCCTCGGCCATCAGAGCCTTCACGCGGTCCATAGCGTCGGGCGTGATACCTATACCCGCAGCCACACGCAGACGACCTTTCGAGTCCTTGCAGGCGTTGGGATGGTCCTGTACCTTTGTGATATCCTTGTATGTGATAAGTCCTATGAGGCGGTTGTTGTCATCCACGACGGGCAGCTTCTCAATCTTGTTTGAGAGCAGTATCTCCGAAGCCTTCTCCAACTCGGTAGAGTGTGTTGTGATGATGTTCTCCTTTGTCATCACCTCCTCAATCTTGCGGCCCATATCTCGCTGGAAACGCAGGTCGCGGTTTGTGACGATGCCTATGAGCAGATTCTCGTCATCCACAACGGGTATGCCACCAATCTTGTTGTCGTGCATCAGTTGCAGAGCATCACCCACGGTCTGATCCTTTGAGATTGTGATAGGGTCATATATCATACCACTCTCGGCACGCTTCACACGGCGAACGTGTGCAGCCTGGTCGGCGATAGACATATTCTTGTGAATCACGCCGATACCTCCCTCGCGGGCGAGGGCAATAGCCAACGGAGCCTCCGTTACGGTATCCATAGCGGCAGACACAATGGGTATGTTGAGTTTGATGTTCCGCGAAAAACGGGTCTCGGTAGAGACTGTACGCGGCATTACTTCTGAATAGGCGGGTACGAGCAACACATCATCGAAGGTGAGGCCCATCGATTGTACCCTTTCATCAATGAATGACATAATACAATGGGGTTTTGTTGCCCACAAAGTTACGTATAAGAATTCAAAAATCAAAATCATGAGAATTATTTCTCATAATTCTTAATTTTGAATTAAAAGATGTAACTTTACACCCAAATATGCTTTTTTGAGTGAAAATGACAGCAGATACAACCACATACCACGTTCCGGTACTTCTGGAAGAGTCTATCGAGGGGCTTGATATTCAGCCTGATGGCACCTATTGCGACCTTACCTTCGGAGGTGGCGGACACTCGCGTCGCATCTTGCAGGAGCTGGGCGAGGGCGGGCGTCTTTACTCCTTCGATCAGGACCGCGACACGCTGAAAAATGCACCCGACGACAGCCGCTTCAACTATGTGGAGAGCAATTTCCGCTTTTTGCGTGGTGCATTGCGTCTGCGAGGTGTTGGTCAGGTGGATGGTATTCTGGCCGATTTGGGTGTCTCGTCGCACCACTTCGACGCTGCCGAGAGAGGCTTCTCGTTTCGTGGTGACGGCCCGCTGGATATGCGTATGAATCAGCGTGGTGGCCGTACCGCTGCCGATGTGGTCAATCAGTACGATGCCGATACGCTTGCCCGCGTGTTGCGTGAGTACGGCGAGCTGGATACCACGTGGAAGATAGCCTCGTGCATCGTAAGGGCTCGTGAGCAGTCGCCCATCACCACCACATCGCAGCTTGTTGAGGCTGTCAGGCCCTGCACGCCGAAGCGTGACGAGTCGAAGTTCCTGACGAAGCTCTTTCAGGCCCTGCGTATTGAGGTCAATGGCGAGATGGAGGCGTTGAAGATGGCGTTGGAGCAGTCGTTGAAGGTGCTACGCCCCGGTGGACGGCTTGTGGTTATCTCATATCACTCGCTGGAGGACAGGTTAGTGAAGAATTTTATGCGTAGCGGCAACTTCGAGGGTAAGGTGCAGCAGGACTTCTTCGGTCGCAGTGAGGTACCCTTTGAGGTCATTACCCGCAAGGCCGTAGTCCCTACCGATGAGGAGATAGCCCGCAACCCGCGTTCACGTTCCGCCAAGTTGCGTATCGCTGTGAAATTATAGAGTAAAAACATTGCATTATGTACCCACATCCCGATAATGATGAGTTTGATCCTTTGACAGAGGAGGAGCTTCGCCAGATAGAGGAGGACGAGGAGTTTCGTCGTCGTGTGCGTCGTGAGGTGCGTCGCATACAGAGTGGCGATGCCGACGAGGATATCGAACGCGATATAGAGGAGGAAGAGGAGCAACGCCGCGAGCAGGAGGAGCAGGAGGAACGCAAAAAGAAGAGGCGTTCACGCCTCTTCTGGCAACTCTTTTCGGGTAATATCCTCATCAACAAAAGTGTTGCCGACAACTATCGTTACTTCGCAGCCATTGCCGTAATGTGCTTCATAAGTATTGCGGTGATGTTTATGTCGTTGTATGCCGACCTGCGTTATTCGCGTCTGGAGAGGGAGGTGCAGTTGGTCAGAGAACGTTCCATCCGTTTGCAGGAGCAACTATATAACTCCACCACGCACGCCGCAATCAAGGCCGAGTTGCAGCAGAGGGGCATACCGCTGCAAGACCCCCGCAAGGCAACCGAGGTTGTGGAGTAGAGTTTTTTTGTTTGGAAAATTATTTAAGACCGTATGGCCAATAAGAGAGATAAGGAGTTAGATATCAGAGAGGATATGTTCCGACGCGTTAAGTTTGTACATATCATCTTTGTCTTCGTAGCCCTATTGGTGCTGGTGCGTCTGGTGTGGGTGTTTGCCGTAAGTGATGAGATTGGCCACAACGCCCGTAAGCTTGATGACCGCATCTTCCGTATGGATACGGTCTATGCACGCCGTGGCTCTATTCTGGCCCGCGACGGCTCGCCATTGGCAACCTCCATATTGCGTTATCGTGTCGATTTCGATATGGCCAGCGAGGGCTTTGACTCGCTGTCGCTGTTCCGCGAGCAGGCCGACACTCTGGCAAAGAGGCTGGCTTTGTTCTTCGGAGACCGCCCGGCTGCGGAGTATCGCCGCAGGATGCTGGAGGAGCACGACCGCCACTATAAAATCAACTACGCAAAGGACACTATGGTCTATCGCAGCGAGGGCTTTATGTCGCGTGTGTGGGATATGCTCATCGGCGAGGAGTTCAAGAAGGTGCCTCTCTACGACACGTTGCGTGACCATCGCCCCGTAGCCATTCTGCCCCGACCGGTCGATTATAACGAGTGGCAGGAGCTACGCAAGTTCCCCATACTGAACTGGAATATGGGAATGACCTATCGACTGGTAACCATCGACCAGCGAGTCTATCCCTATGGCGAACTGGGGCGTCGTACGCTGGGTATGGTGCAGGCCAACCTCAGCTCCGATGACCGCAGCAGCAAGAAGGGTCATTACGGCATAGAGCACGTTTATAGCAACTATCTCGAAGGCAGCAACGGCCGCACGCTGCGTCAGCGTATTGCACCCGGCTTTTCGAGTGCTGTGCAGAGTGAAGATAATATCGAGGCAGAGGATGGTCTGGATGTTATCACTACGCTGGATGTCGATATACAGAATATCGCCGATGCCGCTTTGCGTCGTCAGTTGCAGGCCAACAATGCTATCTGGGGTAATGTTATGGTTATGGATGTCGCCTCGGGCGATATTCTGGCTATGGTAAACCTCGGCGAGACGGCCGACCGCAGTGGCGTTTACAGCGAACGTGACGAGTATGCTCTGACGCGTCGCCACGAGCCCGGCTCAACCTTCAAGCTGGCGGCGATGCTTGCTCTGCTGGAGGATTGCGGAATGTCGCCCGACAAACAATATGATGCCAACCACGGCCGACCGGTGCAGGTGGGTCCCAAGGGCCCGAAGATTACCGACTCGCACGATGTGGGAGGTATGATGGATTTGAAAACGGCTGTTGCCGAGTCGTCGAATGTCTATTTCGCATCGGCAATCTACGACCACTATAAGGAGAATCCGCGACGCTATGTGGAGTTTTTGAGCAACAATCTCCACCTCGACCGTACGGTGGGGCTGGATGCGATGGGCGAGAAGCAGTCCAACCTCGGCGACTATAAGAAGGGTGGCAAGGCGTACTGGAACGCACACGTTCTGCCCAATATGGGCTATGGCTATACCATCGAGATATCGCCCGTGCAGACGCTGACACTCTACAACGCTGTGGCAAACCGAGGCAGGATGGTTGCTCCGCGACTTATCCGCGAGGTGTGTCGTGGCGAGAGTGTTGTGGAGGAGTTTCCGACACGAGTTTTGGTCGAGAAGATATGCTCGGACAACACAATCGCCATTGCCCACGACTGTCTGGTTGAGACGGCCCGCACGGGTACGGCGGCCTCATTCTTCCGCGATACGGCTTCATTCCGCGTGGCGGCCAAGACAGGTACGGCACAGTATGTTCAGGGTGTAAGACGTAGCGATGGCTACTACTACGGCTCTATGGTTGTCTATTTCCCTGCCGACAATCCCAAATATACCATTATGGCGAGTATGCTCACCTGTCGTGCTCGCGGCGGCTCATACTATGGAGCAGGTCTTACGGGACAGGTGATGCACGACATTGTCTATAACATCTACTACCGCAATAAGGAGTGGCATCGCGAGCTTACTCCCTCCGACGAGAAGCAATACCCCTCGCAGGTGAAGGGTGGTCATATCGCCTCGGTGCGTAAGGTAGCCGATAAGTTCTCGCCACGCGTCTCGTTCGACAGGCGTGAGGGCTGGGGCGAGGCTACGGTTGATACACTCAAAAATGTGGATGTTCGCAGTTTTGAGGGCGAAGATGTTATGCCCAATGTGGTGGGTATGGGCTTGCGGGATGCAGTCTATATGCTTGAAAGCCGAGGTCTTACGGTGCGGGTTTCGGGTAGTGGTGCAGTCCGTAGCCAGAGTATCCCTGCCGGCCGCAAGGTCAAGGTGGGCGAGAGTGTTACAATAACATTGAAGTAGAATTATGCAGAAAAAACTAAGTGAAATATTATCCTCTGTTGAGGTTGTGAAGCTCATCGCATCGCACGATGTTGAGCTTACGGGCCTCTCATACGATTCGCGTGCGGTCAAGGCCGGCGACTGTTTCTTCGCCGTCAGAGGTACGCAGGTGGATGGTCACCGCTACATAACCTCGGCTGTGGAGGCGGGTGCTGTGGCTGTTGTATGCGAGCAGCTACCCGAGGAGTGCTGCGAGGGCGTGTCATATATCGTTGTCGCCGACTCTACACAGGCTATGGCCGATATGGCCTCGGCCTTCTATGACCACCCCTCACGCCACCTTACGCTGGTGGGCGTTACGGGAACAAACGGCAAGACCACTATCGCTACGCTGCTCTACGACCTCTATCGCCGTATGGGCCACCGCGTGGGACTTATCTCTACGGTTGTCTATCGCATCGACGAGAGGAGTATCCCCTCGACACACACCACACCCGATGTGTTGCGTCTTAATGCTATGCTGCGGGAGATGGTTGATAGCGGTTGCGACTACTGCTTTATGGAGGTATCGTCGCACTCCGTTGTGCAGGAACGCATCAGAGGATTGCACTTTGCGGGTGCTATCTTTACAAACCTCACGCACGACCACCTCGACTATCACGGCTCGATGGCCGAGTATATCAAGGCGAAGAAACGCCTGTTTGACTCGCTGCCCAAGACGGCTTTTGCATTGGTGAATGCCGACGACAGAAACGGCGATGTGATGTTGCAGAATACGCGTGCCAAGGGCTACCGCTATTCGTTGCGTCAGATGGCCGATTTCCGCTGCAAGATATTGGAGATGCTGTTCGACGGTATGCTGTTGCGTATGAACAGTAGCGAGGTGTGGGTCAATTTCCTCGGCCGCTTCAATGCCTATAACCTTACGGCTGTGGCGGGTGCTGCCATTCTGCTGGGAGCCGACGAGCAGGAGGTGTTGCAGCATTTGAGTGCCCTGCACTCGGTGAGTGGCCGCTTTGAGCCTGTACGCAGCGATAGTGGCATTACGGCCATTGTCGATTATGCCCATACACCCGATGCGTTGCAGAATGTCATCGATACGATAAACGACATCCGTTGCGAGGGACAACGCCTGATAGTGGTGTGCGGCTGCGGTGGCGACCGTGACTCTACGAAGCGTTCCGAGATGGGCCGTATAGCTTCGCGTGAGGCCGATATCGCTGTTTTTACCTCTGATAACCCGCGTACGGAAGACCCCGAGGCCATCCTCGATGAGATTATGGCGGGCGTTGAGGCCGGCCGTCAGACACTGCGTATAACCGACCGCCGGCAGGCTATACGTACGGCGGTGATGCTTGCCAGGGCGGGCGATATACTGCTTGTTGCGGGCAAGGGTCACGAGGATTACCAGATTGTAGGCACCGAGAAGTTGCACTTCGACGACAGGGAGGAGTTGCGTGCAGCGTTTGGTGGAATTCAAAATTCAAAATTCAAAATTCAAAATTAACCTTCGGTTGGTATTTGTCGCAAAATATATTGTAATAAATAAGGTTGTACGAATTTAGCGAAATTAGAAAAAACAGGATAATTAGAAAAACACAACAAAAATATGCTCTATTCTCTTTTTCAATACCTCGACGAGAGGTTTGATTTGCCCGGTTCGGGAATGTTTCAGTACATCTCGTTCCGCTCGGCTGTGGCGGTTATTCTGGCACTGCTAATCACGATTTTCTTCGGTCGTGCCATCATACGCCTTCTGCAACGTCATCAGATAGGCGAGGAGATTCGTGACCTCGGTCTTGAAGGTCAGCTCTCGAAGAAGGGTACTCCCACTATGGGCGGAGTCATCATCCTTCTGGCTATCCTCGTGCCTATACTTCTGGTCGGCCGTCTGGATAATGTCTATGTGCAGCTGATGATTGTCTCAACCGTATGGCTGGGCGTCATTGGCTTCCTTGACGACTATATCAAGACCTTCCGCCACAAGAAGGAGGGTTTGAAGGGTCGTTTCAAGATTGTAGGTCAGGTGGGACTGGGTATCATCGTGGGTACGGTGATGTGCTTCTCGCAGGATGTGGTTATCCGTGAGAAGATTTCGGAGCCTACCGAGAGTGTCGTTGTTGATGAGAGTGGCAACACTGTCGTTACGCAGACGCAGCGTGCCGTTATGAGCCCCACACCCGAGAAGACAACCAAGACGACTATCCCCTTCATCAAGAATAACGAGTTTGACTACGGCTGGCTTGTCGGGGGCAACAGGATGTTCACATGGCTGCTCTATATCCTCGTGGCTATTCTTGTCGTGACGGCCGTATCGAATGGAGCCAATCTGACGGACGGACTCGATGGCCTGCTGACTACGGTGTCGGTGCCGATAATTATGGTTTTGGGTACGCTGGCATACCTTTCGGGACATATCATCTATGCCGACTACCTCAATATTATGTATATCCCCGACTCTTCGGAACTGGTGGTCTTTGCTGCGGCTATGGGAGGTGCTTTGCTCGGCTTTTTGTGGTATAACTCCTTCCCGGCACAAATCTTTATGGGCGATACAGGCTCGCTGGCAATTGGCGGTATCATTGCGGTCTTTGCACTCTGCATACGCAAGGAGCTGCTGCTGCCGCTTATGTGCGGAGTCTTTTTGGCCGAGGCGGTGTCGGTCATGGTGCAGGTGAGCTATTTCCGCTACACCAAACGCAAGTATGGCGAGGGACGTCGCATCCTGCTTATGTCGCCACTGCATCACCATTATCAGAAAAAGGGTCTGTTTGAGACCAAAATCGTTATGCGATTCTTCATTATATCCATATTATTGTGTGCTTTGACACTCGTAACCCTGAAAATGCGATAGACGATGAAAAAGATTGTTGTTTTAGGCGGCGGCATCAGTGGCTATGGCTCGGCGGTGCTGGCAAAGAAAAAGGGCTTTCAGACCTTTTTAAGCGATGCAGGCAAGATTGCGGAACGCTACACGAAGATACTCGATGAGTGGGGCATAGAGTGGGAGCAGGGCGGCCACACGATGGAACGTATTATGGCGGCCGACGAGGTTATAAAGTCGCCCGGCATACCCGAGAAGGCTCCCGTGGTGCAGGCTCTGCGAGAGAGGGGCATACCCATCATCTCGGAGATGGAGTTCTCTGCACGATATATGGGCAAGGCCCGTACAATCTGCATCACAGGCTCAAATGGCAAGACCACAACCACCTCGCTGATTTACAAGATTATGCGAGATGCGGGCGTGAATGTGGCTCTGGGTGGTAATATAGGCGAGAGCTTTGCCTATCAGGTGGCTACTGCCGACTTTGACTGGTATGTATTGGAGTTAAGCTCGTTCCAGCTGGACGGAATGTATGATTTTCGTGCCGATGTGGCTGTGCTGATGAATATCACACCCGACCACCTCGACCGCTACGACTACTGCTTCCAGAACTATGTCGATTCCAAGATGCGTATCACGCAGAACCAGCACTCTCGCTGCTCGTTTGTCTATTCGGCCGATGATGAGGTTATCGCTGCCGAGATAGCCCGACGCCCCGAGATGCGTATGCGACAGTTGCCCTTTGCGGCTCACTCGGCTGTGGCAAGTGCTGCCGGTGATGCCTTCCTTATGCCCGATGGCGAATTTACGGTGAGGGTGGGCAGGCAGAGCCTTACCATCGACACGCAGAAGATGCAGATTAAGGGTCTGCATAACGCCTACAACGCTATGGCTGCGGCATTGGCTACGCTGGCTGCGGGTGTTGATGCGGAGCAGGTCGAGAAGAGTATCTATGCCTTCTCGCCCGTTGAGCATCGTCTGGAACCTGTTGCGGAGAAGGATGGCATACAATGGATAAATGACTCGAAGGCGACCAATGTCGATTCGGTGTGGTATGCGTTGGAGAGTATGACACGCCCTACGGTGTGGATTGCAGGAGGTACGGATAAGGGTAACGACTACGAGCCGTTGAAGGCTTTTGCTCGCGAGAAGGTCAAGGCACTCGTCTGTATGGGTGTCGATAACAGGAAGCTGGTTGAGGCCTTTACCGGCGTTGTGCCGAAGGTTGTAAGCACCTCGTCGCTTGATGAGGCTATGCGTGCAGCCCGCGAGGAGGCTGTTGAGGGCGATGTGGTGCTGCTCTCGCCGGCGTGTGCGAGTTTCGACCTCTTCAAGAACTACGAGCAACGCGGCGAGCTGTTCAAGGAGTGGGTTGAAAAGATTGTTTTGAAGAGTTAGAAGAGTTAATAGTGGCAATTATGGCCGAGAAAGAGGATTATAGCAAGCAGGTTATCCGCGTGGACGACGACGGCGAGGTTATCACCCCGGACGAGAGTGCCGATGTCGGGGAGTCAGCTGTGGCGGTTGAGCAGGAGAGTAGTTTTACCGAGGTTGTCAAGCGACTGTTCGGTGGTGACCGCGTATTGTGGGTCATCATCATTGCATTGATGACTATCTCGGTGCTGGTGGTCTATTCCTCTACGGCCAAGATGGCATATATGCCGAGCTCATCATCTTCGCCGGCGGAGTTTCTGCGTACGCAGCTGATATACCTTGTGGGCGGTGCTGTATTGCTGTTCGGTGTTCATCGTATCAACAGCAGGGTGTATCGTTACTTCGCACCCCTTGTGTGGCTTGTGTCGATTGTTATGACGCTTGCCGTTTACTTTACGGACAACACCACCAACGGAGCTGCACGCTGGTTTCCTATCTTTGGCTTCCAGTTCCAGCCCTCCGAGATGTTGAAGGTGGCGGTTGTCCTCTTTCTGGCACATCAGCTGGCCAAGCGACAAAAGACAATAAGTACCCAACGCATCATCCCGGCACTTAAATTCTGGAAGTGGAACACTCCCGAAGAGAGGGCTGTGTGGCGTGATGGCGGCAAGGCTCTCTTTGTGCCGATTGTGCTGTCGTGTATGGCTATCCTGCCGGCACACACCTCGTCGGCGGTCATTGTCTTTCTGGTGTCGGTGGCGATGCTTATAATCGGTCGCGTGCAGTGGACCGAGATATGGAGGCTCATAATGTGGGCGATTCTGGGTGTCTCGATGGTCTTTATGCTCGGCATAGGTCGTGGCGATACGGCGGGAGGCCGTATTTCGACGTGGATAGAGCTGTGGACCACTTCGCGTATGGAGGTTGCGGCGGAGGACCTGACCGATACGGAACGAGCAATGATTGCGATACACAATGGCGGTATTCTGGGGCGTGGTGCGGGTCATAGCACCGTGCGTGTGGAGATGACACACCCCGAGAGTGACTACGCCTTTGCCTTCTTTGTTGAGGAGTATGGCATAGGTCTGGCGATGATTCTTGTGGCTCTCTATGTGTGGGTCTTTTTCCGAGCCATCGAGATATTTGAAAAGTGTCCCAAGCGATTTCCGGCGATGCTCGCCCTGGGCTTGGCTCTGCTCATCACGGGGCAGGCTCTGGCTCATATTATGGTTACGGTGAATATCTTCCCCGAGACGGGACAGACCCTTCCGCTAATCTCGCGTGGAGGCTCGTCGCTGATATTTACCTGTATAGCTCTGGGAATGATACTCAGCGTGAGCCGTCAGAACGAGGAGGGCTCGCACGCCGAGGAGAATTGATAAGCGGAAGATACAATATTTACATAAGAGGGTGTCCGATTTGTTCGGACACCCTCTTATGTGTTAGTTATTCACGCGGTAGGCTCTTTGCACACCCTTGATTTTCGTAAGCGAGTGTATGAGCAGATCCACTACTGCGGCACTCGGCACCTCCACACTTATCGTACCTCGCACCGTCGCATCGCCCCTTGAAGCGAAGTGCAGAACGCGAATGTTGAGCTTCAATTCGCGTGTGATGACCTCGGTAACCTGATTGGCCAGACCTGCGGTATCGGATGCCACGACGGCGATAGTCACTCGGAAAGCACCATCGGCATTGCTACGCCAGCGAGCCTCCATAATGCGATAGGGGTAGTTCTCGTGCAGACGAGCCGCATTGGGACAGTCTGTACGGTGAATGGTGATGCCCGATGAGATGGTCACAAAACCGAAAATATCGTCACCCTTGATGGGGTTGCAACACTTTGCCAGCTTGTACTCTATATTGTTGATTTTCTCATCAATAACCAATGCGTCAGACGACCGCGACGGCTGTGATGCCGCCTCTGACAGCTTGCTCTCGGCCTTCTGCTTCTCGGCCTCGGCTGCTGCGGCACGACGCTGGTCCTCCTCCTCGCCCGACAGCCAGCGTTGCAGGATATCCTTTATCGAGAGGAACTCCACCTTCTGCAAAGCTATCATCGAATACAGTTCGCGACCGGTACGCACCTTGAAGTGACGGCACAGGTAGGCCACCGCCTCGTCGATAGGAGCATTTATCTTCCAGTTCTTCATCTTGCGTTCCAACTCCTCGCGTCCCTGACGGGCAAACTTCATCTGCTCCTCACGCAGGAACGACTTGATGCGGCTGCGGGCCTTTGTCGTCACGCAGAATGTGAGCCAGTCGGCCTTGGGCGTCTGATTCTTCTGCGTCATAACCTCCACGATGTCGCCATTGTGCAACACCTCGCGGATAGGTACGGCACGATTATTCACCTTACCGCCCATACAGGTCGAGCCGAGGTTGGTGTGGATATCAAAGGCAAAGTCCAGCACCGTAGCACCTTCGGGCAGCTTGCGAATATCGCCATTGGGCGTAAAGACGAATATCTCTCCCGACGAGGGTTTCGTGTCGAAGCGTTGCGAGAGTGAGTGTGTCGTCTCCTCCAACGCCTCACGCAGACGACCCAGCCACTGCTCGGAGGTCTGTGCTCCCTGATTTACACCCTTGTAACGCCAGTGTGCGGCGATACCTCTCTCTGCCACAGCGTCCATACGTTCCGTGCGAATCTGTATCTCCACCCAGCGACCTTCGCCTGCCGATACGGTGGTGTGCAGCGACTCGTAGCCGTTCTTCTTGGGTATGGTTACCCAGTCACGCATACGGTTGGGGTTGGGCGTGTAGCAGTCGCTGACGATGGAGTATATGGTCCAGCAGAGGCGTTTTTCGTCCTCCGGCGGGCAATCTATAATCACTCGCAGTGCGAATATGTCGTAAACACCCTCAAAGGGAACATTCTGCTTACGCATCTTGTTCCATATCGAATAAACCGACTTTGTGCGGCTCTTGATATGGTATTTGATGCCCTGCTTGTCAATCTTCTCGACGATAGGCGCCAGAAAGCGTGCGATGAAGGTCTGTCGTTCACTCTCGGTCTCCTCCAAACGGCGTGATATATACTCATAATCCTTCGGCTCCAGCCACTTCAATGCCAAATCCTCCAACTCGCTTTTCAAGTTGTAAAGACCCAGCTTGTGTGCTATCTGGGCGTAGAGATTCATACTCTCCCAGCTCTTCTTGCGGCGTTTCTCGGGCGGGAACATCTGCAAGCTACGCATCACCTCCAGGCGGTCGGCCAGCTTGATGAGTATCACTCGCGGATCCTCCGAGTAGCTGACAATCATATCGCGGAAGTCCGAAGCCTGCTCCTTCGATACCTTGAGCTTGATGTTCGAAATGTTGCATAGGCCGACGATGATGCCCAGCACCTCGTCGCCAAACTCGCGGCGTATGGTGGCAGACAACTCCTCCACACTCTCGGGATGCTCGTTGCTCGCTATACGCATCACATCGTGCAACACCGCAGCCGCCGTAGAGTTACGACCCAGACCTATCTCCTTGGCGACAATCTCGGCCACGGCTACGTCGTGGTCCATCATCGGCGTACCATCGTAACGCATCGTGCCCTGCATATAGTCGGCGGCAAATGTCAGGGCCTTGTCAATCAGCTCCTGCGTGGTTGGCGAGAATGACTCTCGTACAAAACGCCGCAGGCTCTCGTATCTTGTCAGCACATCCATAATCATTGTACTGTTTTAGGTTTATACACTATGTAAATATGGTCATCGGGCAGGGCATACAGCCTCTGCTCCTTTGCCGAGAATCTCTCGCGATAATTCTCATCATATACCTCGAAACCCACCTCGGCGAGTCGCTTTGCATAATCTCTGCCATATATGCGGCGGTGGTCATACTGACCGAATATGCGGGTACGCTGTTCGGGGTCGGTTATCGTGTCATCCTCAAAAGTATGCTCACGCCCCAAATCTACAGGCGAGAGCAACACCGCCCAGCCTCCCGGTCGCAGTATGCGGAAAATCTCACGCAGGGCCTGCCTGTCATCCTCGACGTGTTCGAGGATATGGTTGCAGATGACGGCATCGAACTCCCCGTCGGCAAGCGGTATCTGCTGAATGTCGAAGTGCATATCCGCCAGCGGACTCTCCAAATCGGCTGTTACATATCTGTCGGGAACAGAGGCATACATCTTGCGAAATTTACGCATCAGAGCCACCTCGGGAGCAGCGTGCAAAAGCTTCGGCAGAGCCATAGCTCCACGACCTATATCACTCTCCCGTATCAGCCACAACCACAGCAGACGATGCCTTTCCAGAGCAAGGCAGTTCGGACAGAGGGCATCTTCACGCTGCGTGACATAGCCATAGGGCAGGAACTTGCGTCGGCGACAGCCGCACAGCGGACACTCGCGGCCCTTGCCAATGTAGAACAACCCAAGCAGGGGCACTGCCCAGCCGGCCATACGCTGCAATATGGGGCGTGGAATATGATTGAGTATGTATCGTATCAATCGTTTCATTCTACCTCTCCAATTGCTCCTTTATTGTAGCCTCCACATTGTAGAGCTGCTCGCGACAGAAGGCTATAAGTTCCGTAGCACGCTTCACATCGGCCGCCAGCGTATCGATGCTCGCCTGCTCCTGCTTCATACGTCCCAGAATCTGCTCAATCTCGGCCACCGCTTCGGCGTATGTCATACTCTTTTTTGTCATATACAAATCTATTTTTCTTGTTTCTTTATGCTCTTTGCCTCGGCAATAACTCTGCCGTCGGCAAGCTCTATCGCAAGGCTGTCGCCGACAGATATACCATCGGCGGAGTGTAAAACCTTATCTCCGAGGCGTACTATGGCGAAGCCCATACGCAGTATATTCTGCGGCTTGCGGGCCTCCACTACCTCGGCAGCACTCTGCAAACGCAATCTCTCGGCCGCTATGATACGGTCGGTCAGGAGCCCTAACTGCTCACTCCAAAGTGCCAGCTTTGAGAGCTGTCGTTCATATATCCTGTTATGGCTCTGCGTCAGCTCACTCGCCAACCTCTCGATACGCAGATGCTGGTTGGCAGTCGTAGCCAATGCCATATCGTGCAGTCGGTTGAGGCTCTCGTCGAGCCACGCCTCGTGGCGAGCCATACGGTCGGTGAGCCACCCTGCAACGGCTGTCGGTGTTTTCAGCGGCGTGTTGGCAACCATATCGGCTACCGATACATCCTTGTCGTGTCCTATGCCCGTGAGTACGGGTAGCGGAAACTGTGCCACGTATGAGCATAGGCGATACGAGTTGAAACACCCCAAATCGCTTACCGAGCCACCTCCGCGAATGATTACCACCGCATCAAACTCATCACTGCGAGAGGCAATCTCGTCCAGCACTCCGCATATAGACTCCTCGGCCGCTGCACCCTGCATCATCGCCTCAAAAAGCTCTATGCGGAGGGCGTAGCCACCTTCTCGCAGCTCATTGCAGAAGTCGCGATAGCCTGCCGCCGTAGCACTTGACACAACGGCCACACGCTGCACCAGCAGGGGCATATCCACCTCGCGGTTCATATCCCACACGCCATCGGCTTTCAGTTGCTCGATGGTGAGCTGCTTCTGCCTCTCGGCCTCGCCCAGAGTGTATGAGGCGTCAAGGTCGGTAATCTGCAACGACAGTCCATACAGCTCGTGGTACGACACGATGACCTTTGCCAGAATCTTCATTCCGGCCATAAGGTCACTGCCCGTCGCTGCCCGAAAATATGCCGAGAGCATCGCCCATTGCTGACGCCAGATGACGGCCCTTGCCTGTGCCACAGGCTGCGTGTTTGCCGTATGGTTGTCGGTGGGTTTCTCCACCAGCTCCATATAGCAGTGCCCCGTGCGGTTTACCTTCACTTCGGATATCTCCGCCACTATCCATACGGGCAGCGGCATAGCCTCCTCAATCGCCGTTTTTATGCGGCGTTGAAGCTCCGAAAGTGTGATATGTGATAATTCAAAATTCAAAATTAAGAATTATTAGGGAGTTTGGTGAATTTAGTGAGTTTAGTGAGTTTAGTGATTGAGCCTGAACTTTTTTCCTTCTTCGCTAAACTTCCTAAATTCACTTCTCTTTCATCTTCTCTCTCGCAAAGAGAGGTCACTTCCTCTTTTGTTCAAGAAAGCAACCTCTTTTGGCGGTTTATTAACAATGAAGATTACTTCTTGCTCTTGTTTTTCTTGCCCTGAACGATAGTAAGCTCGTTCATAATATGCTGGCAGTCGGCGAACTTATCCACCACGAACAATACATAGCGGATATCGACTGCGATGCAACGCTGCAACTCGGGCTCAAATGCCACGTCACCCGACATAGCCTCCCAGTTGCCGTCAAATGCCAGACCAATCAGGCGGCCACGGCTGTCCAGAACGGGAGAACCGGAGTTACCACCCGTAATATCGAGGTTGCAGAGGAAGCCTACGGGCAACTTGCCGTTCTTCATAGCGTAGCGACCGTAGTCCTTCTTCTGATAGAGCTCCTTCAACTTCTCCTCTACGGTGAACTCCAAAGGATTAGACTTGTCCTCCTTTGCAATCACGCCGTCAAGCGTTGTGTAGTGGTTGTAAGTGATAGCATCAGCAGGCGAGTAGGGCAACACATTACCATAGGTAAGACGAATGGTAAAGTTTGCATCCGAATACCAAGCCTTCTCGGGCTGCATACGCATCAGACCTGCAACATAGAGGCGGTGAGCATCGGCATACAGAGGGTTCAGCTCGGCATAAGCAGCGTTGTGACGCATATAAACCTCCATCACAGACTTCATCAGTCGAGCCGCTGGGTCATCCTTGCGGTTCTCGCCAATCTGCTGTGCCTTCTCCAGCGATGTGAGCATAGAGTTGTCGTACAACCAATCTACATAGTCGTCAGAGTTGCCGCCGTACAATGGGTCGATAACCTCGGTATAAACCGATGGCAAATCCTCGGCTTTCATATTCTCGCGAACAATCTGGAACATACGCTTTGCAACCTTGCGGTCCAGATCGGCATCGTAATCCTTGTAGTCCTCCTTGTAAGCCTTGGGGTAGCGGGCAATTCTGATAAGCTCCACTCCTCGCAGGAATGCCTCACTCAGATACTGGCGTGCAGCTGCGTGCGGAGCAATCTTCTCCATCACCTCCTTCATCTGTGGCAGGGCGGTCTGGAAGCCCTCCTCGGGCAGTGTGTTCTCGTCGGCCCACTTCTGGAAGGCAGCCTCCTCGGCCTGCTTGCGAGCCTTCACGCCCAGCTTCTCGATGCCGCGTGACATACCGATTGAATTCTTCCAGTAGTTCGATGATGAGGCGTACTTCGATGCGTACTTGATACGAATCTCGTCGCTTGCCTCCATAGCCTCCCAGAGGATAGCCTGACGTTCGCCACGGATGTAGATACGCTGTGGGTTATCCACCTGAAGCATATGGTCAATCTCGTAAGATGTCATATAACGGGTTGTAGAGCCGGGGAAGCCCATAATCATTGCGAAGTCACCCTCCTCGACACCATTGAGAGAGATTTCCAAATGGCGGGGAGCCTTGTAGGGGACATTCTCCTTTGAGTAGGCCGCAGGCTTGTTATCCTTGTCGGCATATACGCGGAAGATTGAGAAGTCGCCCGTGTGACGAGGCCACATCCAGTTGTCGGTGTCGCCACCAAACTTACCGATTGACGATGGAGGAGTACCCACCAGACGCACATCGGTAAAGACCTCGAATGTGAATGCAAAGTATTGGTTGCCACCGAAGAAAGGCACAATCTGAACACTCAGACCCTTGTTCGCCTCTTTCATCTCCTCGGTCAGACCCTTCACGTTGGCAAAAACCATCTCCTCGCGTTCCTTGCCGGCAGCGATTGAGGGGATATTACCTAAAATCTGTGCGGTAACATCCTCGATAGAACGCACGAAACGCACTGCAAGGCCCGGAACGGGAAGCTCCTCCTCGTAAGACGATGCCCAGAAACCATACTTCAAATAGTCGTGCTCGACCGATGAGAGCTGCTGGATAGAGCTGTAACCGCAGTGGTGGTTGGTGAAAAGAAGACCCTTGTCCGATACAATCTCGCCGGTGCAACCGCCACCAAAGATGACGATAGCGTCCTTCAACGATGACTGATTGATAGAGTAGATATCCTCGGCCGAGAGGCGGCAGCCTTTGGCCTTCATATCCTTGATATTCATCTTCTGGAGGTAGGGCAGAAGCCACATACCCTCATCTGCCGTAGCGGTAAAAGCCATACAGGCAGCAACAATGGTAAACAAAATTTTCTTCATAGTTTTATTTTTTTAAGTTCGTTTGCTTTTTTTCAAAGGGTAAAGATAGACAATATTTTCAAAACATAACGAATGTTATGGATATTTGTTGTCCTATTGGGTCGGGATGTGGAGTCCGCGGTACTTGGTTGAATGTTAATTTTTCGTTAAGGATTGCCTGTTGTGTTGTTTTATAGGGTCGATAGGTATTACCTTTGATGCTGAAAATGTGCCCAAAATGACCATTGGTCGGGCAGAAATCAACTTTTATGAGTGAATTATACACTATAATGCTTGCGGTATTGGCAATTCTGGCCATATCGGGGCTTTATGTCGGCGTAACAAATGACGCTGTAAACTTTCTTAACGCGGCAATCGGCTCAAAGGTAGCCAAGATGCGAACCATTCTTGCCGTAGCATCAGTAGGTATCATTTTAGGAGTGCTCACATCAAGCGGAATGATGGAGGTGGCCCGTAGCGGTATGTTCAACCCCGGCCTCTTTACCTTCCACGAGATTATGATTCTGTATGTGAGTGTGATGTTCGCCAATGTCATCCTGCTCGACATCTACAACTCGCTGGGTCTGCCCACATCAACCACTGTGGCGTTGATTTTCAGCTTGCTGGGTGCTGCTATTGCCGTGTCGTTGTTCAAGATTGCGGGCAACCCCGAACTCTCGTTAGGCTCTCTCGGTGGCTTCATCAACACCTCGCGTGCTATGGGAGTTATCTCGGCTATCCTGCTCTCGGTGATTATAGCGTTTGTGTTCGGTACGATTATCATGTGGCTCTCTCGCTTCTTGTTCTCGTTCCGCTACTTCAAGATGTTCCGTAAGATGGGAGCCGTATGGTGTGGTATGTCGTTTACGGCTATCGCCTATTTCGCTGTTTTCAAGGCTTTGAAGGGCGTGCTGGCGGGTACGGCGGTATATGCGTGGATTAGTGATAATCTGCTTATCTCGCTGCTTCTCTGCTGGGTTGTGTGTACTATATTACTCGCCTTTTTGCAGCTCTTCCGTATCAATATCCTGCGTATCAATATCCTTTCGGGTACATTCGCTTTGGCGTTGGCTTTTGCCGGTAACGACCTCGTGAACTTTATCGGTGTGCCTATTGCAGGTTTGGATTCATACAACATAGCCAAGGCTGCTGGCTCAACCGAGATTTTGATGGAGGGCCTGAATCAAAACCTCCCCGCACAGTTTATCTGGATGTTGCTCTCGGGTGTGATTATGGTTGTTACGTTGTGGACCTCAACAAAGTCGATGAATGTGTCGCAGACCGAGATTTCGCTGGCAGGTCAGGGTGACGATATGATTTCGGGCGAGCTCGATTCGAATGTCTTCTCGCGTTCTATCGTGCGTGCATCGCTGGGCATCTCCAACTTCCTCGACAGAGTAGTGCCGGAGAGGGTGAAGGAGTTTGTCGGCAAACGCTTCGAGTATGAGGATGTGGAGCATAACGGAGCCCCGTACGATAAGATTCGTGCCGTTGTAAATCTTACCACTGCGGCTCTGCTTATCTCGGTGGGTACATCGTTGAAACTGCCTCTCTCTACCACCTATGTCTGCTTTATGGTGGCTATGGGTTCATCGCTTGCTGATAAGGCGTGGGGTCGAGAGTCGGCTGTGCATCGTATTACGGGCGTTATGACCGTCGTTATGGGCTGGTTCGTTACAGGTATTGGTGCTTTCATCATCGCTATTGGTGTGGGTCTGCTGCTTATCTGGGGCGGTACGATTGCCTTTGCTGTGGTAACGGTGGCGTGTGCCTATATGCTCATCAAGAGTAACTTCCTCAATGCCAAGAAGAAAAACGCTATGCCCGAGGCTGCAACCGAGGAGGACTCTATCGAGGGCGTTATCGCACAGGTCTGCAAGATGATGAAGGTATCTACACAGATTTACGACCGCACGCTTGTTGCCGTATTCAAGGAGGACAGAAAAGCTTTGAAGGAGCTTGTTCGCGAGTCTAACGAGAGCTATGAGGCGAGCCGCCAGCTCAAATATACCCTTATGCCTACGCTGCGTAAGCTTAAGGATTCGGGTTTGGAACTCTCGTTGTATTATGTTCAGGTGGTTGATTATCTGAGTGAGATAGCCAAGGCGTTGGTACATATCACTCGTCCTGCCTACGACCATATCGACAACAACCACAAGGGCTTGTCAAGTGAGCAGACCGACGATTTGATGCATATCAACGATGCTGTGGCCGATATTTACGGCAATGTGAATCGTATGCTTACAAAGAACGACTTTGCTGAGATTGATACGGTGCTTACTATGCGTGATGAACTCTTCGAGCATATCGCTGAGACAATGAAGTCGGAGTTGCAGCGTATCAACGAGGGCGTGGGCAACACCACGGCAAGTATGTTCTACCTGACGGTTATGAGTGAGACCAAGACGATGGTCTTGCAGGCCCGTAACCTGTTGAAGTCGCAGCGTTACTTCCTGGAGCACGCTGGCGTAGCAAAGACGTGGTACAGAAAGTAGGGTAAGGTGTTTTGAAACTATGAGGCGTATCTCGTTGGGGATACGCCTTTTTTTTTGACGCTGTTGCCGTTATGTTTTGTTCCCATCGCTAAATTCCCTATATTTGTAGATAGAAAACTATAAACACACCATATTATGAAGAGATTTTTTATCGTGCTGTGCCTGCTGGCTGTGATGCCGGCCGTAGCACAGGAGTATGACTACAAGGAGGATTTGCTAATCAAGATTTGGGATAATGCCACAGCACCCCATTCCAGCGAGCTGGATAAGGAGGAGAGCAGCCATAAGGGCATTATCAGCTGGTCGAAGTCGGCAGAACTCTACATCTATAAGGCTTCGCCCGAGAAGGCTACGGGACAGGCTATTGTCATCTGCCCAGGCGGTGGCTACGAAGCTGTCTGTATGACCTACGAGGGAGCCGATGCGGCACGCTGGCTGGCCGAGAACGGTATCACTTGTGGTGTGCTGAAATATCGTATGCCGAATGGCCATCGCGAGGTACCTCTGGAAGATGCTGTCGAGGCTCTGCGTATTATGCGTAGCCACGCCGACGAGTGGTCATTCTCGGCCGACGAGGTGGGCATTATGGGCTACTCGGCCGGAGGACATCTTGCGGCCTACACCTCTACCTTCGCACCCATTGGCGAGGAGCCGGCATTCTCTATCCTGATGTATGCCGTCATCACAGGCGAGTGGGGCCTCACGCACGAGGGTACGTTCAACAATCTGCTGGGTGCGGGCCATACCGCTGCCGACAGAGCCGAGTATTCGCCCGAGAATCGCGTTACCTCTCGCACGCCACCGGCACTGCTGATGCTCTCGGATGACGATAAGATTGTGCCACCCATCAGCAGCACACGCTACTATAACGCCCTTAAAAAGGCGGGTATCGAGGCTTCGCTGCATATCTATCCCGACGGCTGGCACGGCTGGGGTATGAGCAGCCGCTTCCCCTATCGTGAGGAGTGGCAGAAGGCTATGCTCGACTGGTTAAGATTGCAGAAGAAGTAGATTTTTGATTAATATATCTTCACATCCATAAATCGGAATTTATGCATAGGTCACAATTTAATACAAGAGAGAAATCAATCTACAGAGTAACCTGGATAGGAAGCATAGTAAACTTCCTTCTATTAGTGTTAAAGTTCATCGCCGGAATTATAGGACACAGCTCGGCTTTGGTTGCAGACGCGGTACATTCCCTGTCGGACTTCATCACAGATATTATAGTAATCGTATTTGTAAAGCTCTCAGGAAAACCTGAAGATGATGATCATAAATACGGACATGGTAAGTACGAAACTCTTGCAACTGCATTAATTGGTATTGCCCTGTTTGCCGTGGGCATTGGACTTCTCATAAATGGAGCCACAAA